>CAYZIS010000031.1:0-28277 GCA_964478545.1 uncultured Thermodesulfobacteriota bacterium | reverse complement strand
ATTTGAAAGAAAGCGCTGTATCGTGAGGGCTTTCAAGCTTTTCGGTCAAGCACTAATTATAAAAGAGTCCGGCCAGGGGCAACAGTTTACTGACGATGGGAGCCTGACAGCTGTCAAAGATCGGATGGAGGCTCAGACGGATTATTTGCTGCAGATCGCCGTTTACCTCAATTTCACCGTCCATATAGGCTTCGCCAAAACCGAGGGATCCCCTGAATATAGCCTGCTGGGCAGCTTTTTTGCTTTTGAAATGCAGGGCGCAGGCAGGATTTGTGACGGCATCATTTGTTTCTGGTCCACAGATTTTTCGGTCGCCGTCCCAGTAAATAATTTCTAAGGGCTCACAAGCGCATTGTCCGGCATACCCGGCAATCTGCCCTTTGAGAGACAGTCTTCCTTCCATCTGGATGACCTCCTTTCCTTAGGCTATCGAGAAAAAAGGCTTTCCGCCTGGTTATAGGGTACCTTGAAAAATTGCCTTTTTTCCCAATTGCTGTCTTGTACTCAAACAAAAATTCTCATTTTTCAAAACAGCCCATAAACATAAAACCTGAATTGAGCGGCTAGCTTTTAGCCGTTAGTAACTCACTCTTGAATTTCTGCCACTCTTTTCAGTACCCCCTTGAGGGGTATAAAAAACAAGAAAATCTAAACCACCCGTTCGCGATGCTCACTTGAGGACACGAAGAATACGAAAGGAAACTGTCCGGCTGTTTCTCTGTGGACTCTGTGATCTTCATTTCTTCCTGTTCTTCCTGCTCTTTATGGTAATAACACTTTCAATATATTTTACTTGGCGAAACCTTCAACAATTAATGTGCCGCTTTTTGAATCTTTTGTAAGCTGCAGATAACCCTGCTTTTCCGTATCTTTTAGCATTTCACTGAAAGAGCGATAGCCGAGAGATGACTCATTAAATGATGGTTTTTTTCGTTGCATCGTCTGTTTGATCATTGAAGACCAGAGAATTTCTTTATTTTCACGCATCAGGGCGGTAATGGAGTCAAATAACAGGGTGAATGCTTCCTTTTTATTGGTTGATATGTTGTCGGAAATTTGGGGAGGATTCACTTCTGAAGCCTGCAGCAGATCTTCATAAAAGATAAATTCATCGCAGTTGTTACTCAATAATGGTGAGGTGCTCTCATGCATGCCGATGCCGATGACATGTTTGCCGTTTTCCTTGAGTTTGGAAACCAGGGGGGAAAAGTCACTGTCTCCCGAAACGATAACAAAGGAGTCAATGTGCTCTTTGGAGTAAGACATGTCCATGGCATCAACGCAAAGCCTGATATCAGCCGAATTTTTGCCGGTCATGCCCCTTTTGGGAATTTCGATCATTTCAATGGCTGCTGCGTGTAATTGCTGTTTATACTGGCTGTAGGCACTCCAGTCGGCATAGGCTTTTTTGGCGATGACTTTGCCTTTTTCCACCAGCCGGGCCAGGATGGTTTCAACATTAAAAAGGTTTTTCTGTTTTCCTTTGAAGCCAAGGGCCAGATTTTCAAAATCAATAAAGACTGCCAAGGTATGTTCAACTTCTGACATAATCTAGTTTCTCCTTTTTTCTTGTCGGGTATTTTGTTAGGATACTAATCGCATTCTTTGCCCTGGACATTCTGCTAGGAGATTGTCTGAGAATAGCAATTTTTTCTCAAATCGAGGCATGCGAAAAAAATTACCGGAGGCATATGGTTAATATTCCGAGGATAATTTTTTGATCATAACGATGAGTTGAGGGAAAAGGGCATTTTCGGACAGCCTCCTAGGCAAGATAACGAATAATTTATCTAATTGCAAGGATAGTTAACAGAAATGGTTTGCTACGCTGATGTCGCCATCAATATTCCCCTGGATAATCTCTTTACCTATGTGGTGGATGATGAGCGGTTGCTATCCCAGCTGGAGGTGGGGAAACGGGTTTTAGTCCCGTTTCGGGGGCGGCAACTCAGTGGTTATCTGGTCGGCTGGCGCCATAAACTTGCGCTTGGGGAAAAAGATCGCCGGATGTTGCCGTTGGGGGACATTGTTGATGATCATCCACTTTTCTCCCCTGTCGAGTTGGAATTCTATCGTCGGGCAGCCCATTACTACCATACCCCCTTTGGGGTTGCCTTGCATTCCATGCTTCCTGGTGGCCTGGCCTATCGTTCATGCCGAGAGTACCGTTTGACCGGGGAGCCACCGCCGGAAATGAAGGATCCCAGCCGCCGGAAAATTGCGGAAAAGTTGCAGGAAACTCTGGCCGGTAAACAGGGCATGCTGGCGGCAGAACTGGCAAGAGCGGTTTTGCTGCCGGCAGAGCAGCTTAACGTGGTGCTCAAAAGTGGTGTGCGCCAGCGCTGGTTATCGGTGAGCAATCGTCTGCTGCCTCCGGTGGTACGGGCACGCCATGAAACCATCTATGAGATAGTGGATTTTCCCACTCTGGATGATGGTATCGCTGCCTCCAGGATTTCAGCGACACGAAAAGAGGGCATGCAGGCTTTTTTACAATCAGCTGATTTCTTCAGTCGCCGGCAGTTCCTGAGTCTTTTCCCGGGTAGCAGTGCTCTTTTGCGCCGCTGGCAGCAGAGAAATTGGCTCAGGTCCCGGCAGGCCCCCTGGCTTAGAAATATTCCTGATCAGGGAAATGGGCCGGAGCCACCACCGGTGATCACTCTGACCTCAGACCAGGAAAAGATTTGCCGGCAGGTGGCGGTAACTCTGGAGCGGGCTGTGTTTGCCCCTTTTTTAATCCATGGAGTTACCGGTAGTGGAAAAACTGAGATTTACCTGCAATTGATTAAGAAAGCCCGCCAACTTGGTCGTGGATCATTGTATCTTGTTCCTGAAATTGCCCTGACGATTCAATTACTGGATCGGTTTATTCGTGAATTCGGGGACCATGTGGCGGTGTTGCATAGTTCGCTAGGGGCTGGTGAGCGCTACGATCAATGGCGGCGGATTTGTCGTGGAGACGCGAACGTGGTCTTAGGTGCCCGCTCTGCGGTTTTTGCCCCACTGCCCCGCTTGGGATTGATCATCGTTGACGAAGAACACGAACCTTCCTATAAGCAGGAATCATCTTTTCCCTATCATGGTCGTGACTTGGCGTTGATGAAAGGACAGATGGCCGGTTGCCCGGTGGTACTGGGTTCGGCAACCCCGTCGGTTATTACCTATTACCGCAGTACCAGCAAACATTATCAGTTGCTTGAATTAGCGGAAAGGCCGGGAAACAAGCTGCTGCCCAAGGTGGAAGTGGTTGATTTGTCAGCCGGCAAACAGAAAATGTTCGACTGGGATGGTTTCAGCCCCCGGTTACTGCAGAGTATGACCGAGGTCTTGACTGCTGGCCGGCAGGTGATGCTTTTTTTAAATAAGCGGGGTTTTTCCCGGACGCTTTACTGCCTGGATTGTGGTTATATGCCAAGCTGCAGTTCCTGCTCAGTCAGGTTGACATATCACAAAGAAATCAACCGGCTGGTTTGCCACTATTGTGGGCTAAGCCTGCCGGTACCATCCAGTTGTCCCCAGTGTCATAAAACCAATTTTTTCCCTTTGGGGGTTGGGATTCAGAAGCTTAATGAGGGTTTGCAGGAGTATTTTCCCGGGGTCAAAGTGGCCCGGCTTGATCGGGACAGCACCCGGAAAAAGGGGCAGCTGGCGGCGTTGATCAGTGCATTTTGCCGTGGCGATTATCAGATCCTTTTGGGGACCCAGATGTTGGCCAAGGGCTTGAATTTCCCGAATGTTGATCTGGTGGGGGTGATTTTTGCTGACCTCTCCCTGAACTTTCCTGAGTTTACGGCGGCGGAAAGAACCTTTCAACTTCTTACTCAGGTGGCAGGTCGGGCGGGTCGGGGAACGAGCCGGGGAGAGGTTATTCTTCAGACCCTGCAACCGCGCCATTACAGCATTTTGCATGCCACCCGCCATGATTATCAAGGTTTTTTCCGCCAGGAGCTGGCTATCCGGAGAGAACTGGGTTTTCCTCCCTTCAGTTATTTGGTCTTGATCCGGGGACAGGCGCTGGACGAAGATCGCGTGCGGAAGGTGCTAGTCAGCATAAAAGGAATTTTGCAAAATGTGATCAAAACCCATGACTGGTCTAAAAATATTATGGTCATGGGTCCAGTTCCCAGCGCTGTTGTCAGGATAAAGAAAATGTATCGCTGGCAGTTGTTGCTGAAGAGCAACCATCGGCCTCGTCTGCATCAGTTGGTTACCGAGTGGCGCGGCTCTTCCCCCTCTTCCCGCAAAGTATCGATAACGGTGGATATTGATCCCATTTCTTTTGTTTGAGAATCAATAAAACCTGAATTTTCCAGTGGTGTTCGGTTAGGTTCTTGCAACTGTTAACTGGAGCTGATTTCAGCGCTTTTTGGCGCTCGATTGCCTGTGTTTTCAGCGGCTCATTGCGCTAAAATTACCAAACTTGCCTGTCAGGATAGTTTTAAAACTGTTCCACATGGGGCATGAATTGTGAAAGGGGTAAAGGCTTATGCGGGACTGTAGCAAAAAGGGCAGGGTTCATTTTATCGGCATCTGTGGGACAGCCATGGCCGCGTTGGCCTGCATGCTGCAGCAGCGGGATTGGCTGGTAAGTGGTTCTGATGCGGGAAATTATCCGCCCATGAATGGTGTTCTGGCTCATCATCACATCGGTATAATGGCCGGATACCAGGCCGAACGCATTACGCCTGACTTGCAACTGGTGGTGGTCGGGAACGTTGCTGCCCGGGAAAATCCTGAAGTACAACAGGCATTATCACTGGGCTTGAACTGCCGCTCCCTGCCGGAAATTTTATGGTCTGAGTTTCTGCAGGAAGCGTCGGCCAGGGTAGTCGCTGCCGGAACTCACGGGAAAACCACCACCTCCGCACTGGCTGCCTGGGTTTTGCAGGTTGCCGGCCTGGAACCGTCTTTTCTGATTGGCGGTCTGGTAAACAATTTTTCCGCCAACTTTCAGTTAGGCTCGAAGTCTCTTTTTGTCTTGGAGGGGGATGAATATAACGCGGCTTTTTTTGATCGCCGGGCTAAATTTCATCATTATCATCCAAGTCATTTGCTGCTTACCGGGCTGGAAATGGATCATGTTGATATCTTTGATGATATCGGGGAAATTGAAGCGGAATTTTCTCAATTAATTTCCGGGATGCCAACAGATGGGGTCATCATTGCCGCTGCCGACAGCCAACGTCTTGCCCGATTGCTTCTAGACAGTCCCTGCCCGGTGGTTACTTATGGTAGTGTGGCGTCTGCTGACTATCAACTGGTTGGATTTGAGCCTACTAAAACCGGTTCATGCTTGACTATTCAGGGGAACGACAACCGGTCTTTCAGCTTATCAACGGCAACCATGGGTCGACATAACGCTGAAAATGTGATGGCCGTCTATCTCCTGGCCCGGCAACTGGGGGTTGCCCGGGAAATGATTGAAAAAGCCTTAATCTCATTTTCCGGGGTGAAGCGGCGTCAGGAGATTATTGCCCGTACTGCGCAGACCATTTACATCAGCGATTTTGCCCATCATCCAACGGCTATTGATAAAACCCTGCAGGCGCTGGCAGAACATTATCCCAAGCGAAAACTGGTTGCGGTTTTTGAGCCCCGTACGGCAACCAGCCGCCAAGCTTTATTCCAGGATGAATTAGCTGCGGCCTTTGGGGCGGCCGATGAAGTTATTATTGCTCCCGTTTACCGCGGCGAGAGCATCGAGAAAGATCAGCGGCTGGATACAGCCCGGCTGGCTGCGGACATTTCCGCCAGGGGAATTCCCGCCATGGTGGCTGCTGATGTGGAAGATATTTTTACCCGGATTACCGGTCGGCCGAATGAGCCGCAATTGGTTGCCATCATGAGTACCGGAGACTTCGGGGGATTGTTTGCCCGTATTCAGGAGCTATGAATAGTTTTTGTTGGTCTTATGGTTGAAAAAAGTGGATCATTTTCTGTGATCTGGGAGGGAAATTCTTTAGCAGAAATTCACTTGGGATGGTGAAAATTGATCGTTGATCGGGCCATGTTTTAATCAATATATTCCTGATTGCAGGAGATTACCTCAAGATGAGTTACTGACGTTGATAGATCACGTTATTATTTACCGTCTCAACTTTCTGACTTGCGTTGCCTAAGGATACATTACAGGGTGTTCGGGCTTGGCTCATAGCCGTGTCCGCCGATAGGCAGGTCTGTTTTTTAGAACAACTCAGCAAGCAGAATTACCATTATTAATGGAGGGCTTGTCGGAACCGCAAAATGACATGCTTATTGCTTTTTTTCAAGTTTCTGCTTAGTCCCCACCCGCATAATTCAGCTTGAGAAAGGGTGGATGTTATTTAATGACCGGGCAGGGGCCACCGAGGCCTGCTGCTTAGGAGAGTTTGATGACCAAGGGAGAACGGCTGGTTCAGGAAGGTTGGTTCCGGAGATTTAGTGTAATCGGAGAGCGATTGAGCCTTGGGGTTGAATCATTTGAGGAAATGGGGCATGAGGTATGCCTGCTGGATCTCGCGGATGATGTGCCAGCGGCCGATGGGGAACAGGAGTGTGGCCATTGCAGTGTTGGCGATATCAGTGGTTTAAAGGTTATTTTCAGCCGGAAAATACAATAGGATTTTACCCAAGTTTATTTTCAGGAGAAATTTAATGCGTAAAATGAGTGATGTGGTTTTTGTTAGTGCTGTTCGCACCCCCATGGGTAGTTTTGGTGGTACCTTGAAAGATATTATTGTCTATAATCTGGGGTCATTCCCGGCCCGTGAGGCGCTGAAACGGGCCAATGTTAACGGTGACGAAGTTGATGAGGCAATCATCGGCAATTGCCGGCAGGCCGGAAACCATGTCAATCCGGGACGAACCGTTGCCCTGAAAGCCGGTTGTCCCCATAATCTTCCCGGAGTTACGATTAATAAAGCCTGTCCCGCCGGGATGAAGGCTATATCCATGGCTGTCCAGCAGATTGTGATGGAACAGGATAATATTGTATTGTGTGGCGGGATGGAATCCATGAGTAGCATCCCCTACTTGCTAAAGGGTGCCAGATTTGGCGGTTTTAAAATGGGTGACCGGACTCTGGAAGATGGTTGGGGAGACAGCTATGATCCTATTGCCAAGGTCAGCATGGGGATGACGGCTGAGAATGTAGCCGATAAGTATGGCATCAGCCGGGAGGATATGGATATTTACGCGGTCAATTCCCATAAACGGGCTGACCAGGCCCGGGCCAACGGTTGGTTTGATGAGGAAATAACTCCGGTGACGGTGCCCGGAACCCGGAAGAAACCGGAATTTCAGTTCGCGGTTGATGAGTCCATCAAGGCCGAGACTACGGTGGAAAAGCTGGCCAAGTTGCGGACTGTTTTTAAAAAGGATGGCAAAGTAACTGCCGGGAATGCCTGTGGTTTAACCGATGGTTCGGCGATGCTGGTGGCCATGACCCGGGAAGAGGCGGATAAACGGGGAGTGAAACCCCTGTTCTCCGTGGTGGATTTTACCCAGGCTGCCGTTGACGGTACGTTCATGGGTGAGGGTCCCGGGATTGCCATTCCTAAAGTGCTCAAGAGGGCCGGGATGGAAACTGGTGACATTGATTTGTTTGAAATTAATGAAGCCTTTGCTTCCCAGGTGCTTGGGAATGTGGCCAAGATGAACCTGGACCTGGATTGTCTCAATGTTCATGGTGGTGCCATTGCCCTGGGGCATCCGACCGGTTGCAGTGGCGCCCGGATTATCGTTACCCTTTACTATGCTTTGAAGCGTTTGGGTAAAGAACTTGGGGTGGCGTCAATTTGTGGTGGTGGTGGTGCGACCATGGCAGTTATCATCAAAAGAGAATCATAAAATGGTTTTGTAAAAACTCCATCTTCTTTGTTATGCTGCAACCTTCGCCATTGCAGCGTACTATCAGTACGTCTCATGACTAAGGTTTTGCATGCTTCGAATATGAAGCTTTTATTGTGCTATTGGTTATATGACTTTTTACGAAGAGGGGTGAAACATGATTGATTTGACGGGGAAAGTAGCGATTGTTACCGGTGGCAGCCGGGGGATAGGTGCTGATATTGCCAGGCTTCTTGGATGCCAGGGTGCAAAGGTAGCAGTCAATTACAATAAAAGTGCTGATAAGGCTGAAGAAGTAGTAGCGGCCATTAAAAACGCTGGCAGCGATGCTTTAGCTTTCCAGGCGGATGTTTCCAATTTTGCCGATGCTGAAAAGATGGTGGAAAAAGTCAAGGAAACCTGGGGAACAGTGCATATTATCGTCACCAGTGCCGGAATGAACTGGGATGGGGTCATCTGGAAGATGAGTCCGGAACAGTGGCAGAAGGTGATCGATGTGGATCTGACCGGCACATTCAATTTTATTCGGGCTGCCGCCCCAACTTTCCGGGAACAGAAATACGGACGGATAGTTACCATTACTTCCATCAACGGCCTGCGCGGTAAATTCGGCCAGACCAATTATTCGGCCGCCAAGGGTGGCGTGATCGGATTGACCAAAGCCGCAGCCAAGGATTTAGGGAAATATCAGGTTACCAGTAATTCGGTTGCTCCCGGTTTTATTCTCACTGAGATGGGTGAGGCCATGCCTGATGATTTCAAACAGATTGCCATCAATGAAGGAGTCTTGAAAAAAGCAGGGAAACCAGAAGATGTGTCGAACCTGGTAGCTTTCCTGGCATCTGACGCCGCCGGACATATTACCGGAGAGGTTATTAAGGTGGATGGCGGCCAGTATATTTAGCGGCGTGGGCAATATGGCTTTTTGTACCGGTGGAAATACCAAAGAATATGCTGAATACTATTCCATGTGGCCCCAGGAATACGGCGATTACATGGATCTGTTCAATGGTATGGTTGATGCTATCCTGAACTGTAAAAAACCGACCATCTGCCGGGTAAACGGCATGCGGGTAGCCGGTGGCCAGGAAATCGGCATGGCCAACGATCTGGCTATCAGCTCCGATCTGGCCATCTTCGGTCAGGTAGGTTCCAAGCATGGTTCATGCTCCCGATGGTGGTTCATCTGATTTTCTGCCTTGGTACATGTCAATGGAAAATGCCATGTGGAATTGTGTTTCTTGCGAGATGCTGCGGGAGCTCCACCAGTTATACTGGTGGAGCTCCCCTTTTTTTAATAGGGTCTGGAATTCCGATATAAGGACCTATATTTTGTCAACTGAAGTTACTTCCGGCGCTTTTTTGCGCTCGATCACCTGTTTTTTCAACGACTCATTACACTGAAATTGCCAAACTCGCCCTCTCGGGCTAAGACAGGCCAATTTCTGCGCTCCATTCGCCGGAAAAAACAACGGTATCTCACGATGTTGCGCTGGAAGTAACTTCAATTAGACATGCTGCAAAAGTTTCCTTATATCGGAATTCCAAAACAGGGTAGTTTTTCTTGATTTTCTCCGAAGATTATTGCCAATGTCAGTCGGCGGCGGGAAATGGTGGAGCGTTTGCACCTGCAGGTGAAAGGTGCAGAGGTGGTGGAAAAATGCGGGCGTTTGACGGTGGGGGGAAAAGGGGAGCTGTTGATTGTGTTTGCCATCGCCCTTGGATATGCAGATCGGGAGGCACCGGAAAATCAGTTCAAGACCAGTCGGGCGGTGCAGAAAGAAATCCTTCAGTGGTACGAATAATTGCAAAAACATCTATCTATACGCATTGAAAGAAGGTTGTCAAAGATACAGGTTTGCTTCCTATTAATTGCTGAAATTATTTGTCATATTCATGGTAGTGTGCTAGTCTTTTGCCTCAATCAGTGGTCGAAAATGACAGTTTCCGGGGGAAAACTTAGGCAATAACCCAAAGCAAGGAGGTGCCCTATGTCCGTACAATATCCGCCAATCGGCAATAAGGTAGTGGCAAAAGTTATTGAAATGAAAGATAAATGTTCTATCGGTATGCAGGTTGGTGACGAGTTTGATCTGGGTATCCACCAATGCGGTGATTTCTGTGGCTATTTTTACCACAATATTTTTCACTGGGTGAATCTGCTGCAGTTTGACGGTTCTTTCCCCCTGTTTCCGGACAAGGACGTCATGGTTTGGGAGTGTCCAAATCCTAATAATAGAGTGAAAGTGGAATTGCGGCGGGTGAAGAGATAAACAATTACTGCTTGTAGATTGACGACATATGAAAGGCCCTTTCATCCGAAAGGGCCTTTCATGTTTTTAGAAATCATATTGGTATGGTTTTTATTGTAAAACTTCCCGCCAGTAGGTCCCGCTTTGGGGGGAATGCGTGTGAGTCATCCTCTTTTTCATTCTTCCATTTTTTCCATCCAGTAGACCCCTCCACTTTCAGATGGTAAGGGATGGATTTCCTTGATGCCGATAATCGCTCCGGTACTGGTTTGGACGAAAGCAGTTCCTTCATGATCACCATCACCACCTTTACCGGTGTGGATGTTAGGTGTGATTGTGAGACCTATACCGAGATCTATAGTTTTTATAACTTCATCGGTACCTGATACTGTACCAATGACGGATTCCTTGAAGGCCGTTCCTGTTTTATAAAAGAGGGCATAGAGAGAACTGAAGCCTTCGATTGTACAGGCATCATCAGATGGGTCATAGGTTGTAAATGTGATGAGTCCTCCCAATAGAGCCGCCTGTCCCAGATTTCTCTCCGTGGGTTCGACAAAGTCAAGTAACCATCCGTCTTTAACTTCAACGGCAGTAATCAAATCATCGAAGTTAGTCGCAGTAACGATTGAGTTAGTATCGAAAACTGTGGTTCCTCCCTCGATGACGCCGACGCCGGAAACATCCAGCAGATCGGCTGCATCTATTGTAGCCCAGTCCCACTCGAATTTGTTGGTTGTAGTATTGTAGGTACGGTTTTCTTTGATGCCATAGAAAGATTGCTGATCACTGGCGGTAGTTGAATTCGTTACATCAAGTCGATTATAAAAACGTCCGGTGCCAAAAAATAGCCAACGGTTCATTTGGTCGTCAACCGCAACCGCGGGAGCCGCGACAATTGGTTGGCCGTCGTGGACACCGCTTAAGTCAATAAGTACCGAATCACCCGTCCATTGAGTTGTGTCATCATCATTGTCGATGATTATGCGTCGCAGTTTACCACCCCAGCCACTGGTAAAATCTCCGGCGATTGTACCAAAGTAGACAGCATCTGCTTTGAAATCAAGTTCGTAATCGACTGTTATTGGGTCGGAAATAAAGGAGTTGTTATCGAGGGTGGCAAAGGTTTGAATACCAGCGGTTGCTATTCCTGAAGAGTTGAGCATTTTAATCTCATTGTGTTCAACCAGCCATTTCAGGTCAAGAACATAGCTTTTCCCGGTTTGGGTGCTGGTTGCTTGTGCCAAGGTGTCAGCGACGGAATGGCCGACGGCCGGAGCCGGCCCTGAACCGAACATTAGGTACCAGCAATTACCATCTATTGTACTGTCTTTGTCTTTCATGGGGATTACCGTGGGATAGCAGGTAGTGTAGCCTAAGTCTGGCAGGGTCAGCTCCGCCAGCACTTTGGGTTCAGCTTCCGGGTTGGTGATATCCATGATGATGTAGGCTGAAGTAAAGCTGGGTTCAGCATCTATTCCTGAAGCATCCGTGAGGGTGTTATCCCGGTCGGTATCGGCCGCAATGAGGCCGCCGCCAAAGCGCATGCCAACCACCATAACCGCACCCCAACCTTCGGGATGATCGGTGTCGTTGGTGAATATTTTGGCATCAAAAATTCTTGGCTTAAGGTCGACATAGGCGACATGGTAGTCGGTGTTGTAGTCGCTTTCGGTCAACCAGCTTAAATGGGAGAGCAGGTTGTAAGGAACATAGGCCCACATTTCAGCCCCTAGGGGCAAACCGGTATCGTTGAAAGTGTAGGTATCGGTGCCTGAATTGTAGCTGCAGCCGAGCCAGAATTTTTTAGTTTCAGCATCATAAAAACCACCGTTAAAGGCATGTAACATGCCGTCGTTACCGCCGACATAGATCATTTGGCGACGGTTTTGGTATGTTTGGTATAACTCCGTATAACTTGCATCATCGTAGAGCAGATTATAACGTTCGGCTGGCCGCCCGACAACCGTCGGGGTGGAGTAGACAATATCTCCCAGACGCCAGGTATCTATGGTGGTCTCTGTGGCGGATAGGGGGTAATTGACTTGGCGACTGCGCATCGCCGGAATTGTATAGCTGTAGGTTGAGCTGTCCTCTTCCTGATCCTGACCGCGAATGAATTTTATCACCCGTTCGGCTTGGGTGTCGGCAAAGGTGTTGTAGGCTGTGGTATCATTTACTACCCCAACATCTATAATGCCGGTCAGATAAGGGGGGCTGTCGACCGCGTCAAAAGGATCCGGGATTACATGGACATAGGGATACAGGTCACTTTGGCTGGAGATAAAACTTAAGAGTTCGCCGCTGTTGTCAATGGTCGTATCATCAACAACCATATTACCATCAAGATCGAGAAAAGTAAAGATGTAACGTTGCTTATTGGTGCCGGTATAACTTCTCTGCGTCAGGATGTCGGTATTACTTATGGTATTGAGCCAGTCTCCGGCGGACCAGAGAAAGTCAATACCGGTAATATTGGTTACGATTGGACTGGTCTCCTCGCTACTCTCCAGCTGGCCGTTAGCATTGCTGTCAAGGTATTTATAGACCGTAGTACCATCAAATTTGATGATTTTATCATTGTCAAGATCAAGTGTACGGTTGCCGTTACTGTCTTCCCGCATATTGCCGTAGGCATCGATGAAATAAGTGTTTACATTTCCCACCCAGTTGACGGTATTGCCAGAGTCACCCTTAAATTCGGGATAGAAAATGGCTTGGTAGATGGCGCCCTCTCCGGATCGGGAGCTGGAAATTACTGAAGCTGCCGTTCCGGAAGCTGTCCGGCGCAGGATATCGGCAAAAGATTTATTAAGTTGCTCTTCAAGTTTCAAAGGATTGGTAACGTAGAAGTAGGTGTCGGGGATATCGTTGCCGTCTTTGTCCCACTCTTTATCCAGATCGGGCAGGTAGTTCTCTTCTCCGTCAGCCTCTTCAAAAGCCCCCCATTTGGCGGCATACCAGAGAGGGTTCTCCAGAAGTGAAGCACTGGGGTTGGTGCCGGGAGTGAAAGTTCTGGAGGTTAATAGAGGTAGTTCTGCGCCGTCGTTCCAAGTGCCGCCGGGCAACTCTCCGGGGGGCGTGTCAAGAAAATAGTCGGGATCAGTTCCGGTTCCGGTATCAAAATCTCTTACTTCCAAATAGGTGCCGTCAGCCGTGGTGCCGGAAATGACATAGCCGCAATGTTGAATAATGGAGCCGGCTGCATATGTGGAGGTCAGGGTGATGGTGACGGTGTTGTCGGCATTGACCACGTATTCGTACTTAACAATGGCATCCATGTCATGGTCGGCGCCCTGTTCGACGTCTTCGTAATTGATGCGAAAAGTTCCGGAGCTTGGGGTGATCTCTTCAACAAAAAAATCAACAATCGTATTGGTCGGTTGAAAAGCTCCTTGATTTGCGACGATACTGTAACCACCAACCGATTTGGCAAAAGGTACCAGAGTTATAACCTGGTTACCAATTGGAATCTCAATCCGGGGTAAGGGGGATGCAAGCCCGACTGAATAAGTGATGATATTTTGATCACTGTCGGCACTGCTGACATCCGTAATCCGGCCATAATGGGCGATGGAGGCTGAGTAGTAGCTTCCTTCTTTGGTTGGTTCTTCCGGTGCCAGGCCCCGGATATCTCCTAAGCTGGTGACGGTTTTGGCGCTGGGTGAACCGTCGTAGTTACTTCCCACCTGGCCAATATAGTACGAGCCGCTGATGCCTTCTTCAGTGGAAATGGTATCCGCTTCACTGCTGACATCCAACCCCGAGACATCTCCGGTGAAAGAGCCGAAATTGTTGTCAACGCCGGGTAGCTGATCCGAATCGTAGGTGGGGTTTATGTCACTGATGACCAGCATGAAGGGTTTCGCGCAGTAACTGAAGCCGGTGGTTGTATCATAAGGGTCGTTCCAGGTGGGTAAAGGGAGACCTAGGGTCGAGTCGTCGGTCGTGCCGCTGTAGGTGAAAGCCGTGGTCGGGGTTGCCTTGCCGGCAAAATAACGCAGCCCTTCATACATCATTTCAGCAATGGGGTTGCCCCACATCCGGCATTCACCTTCAGCCAGGGGGTGAGTGGTGATCCAGCCGCAATTACAATTGTAATTTTTGGCGCCGTAATCAAAACAGACAATGCGAAAATTGTTGATGGTTTTGATAATACCGTTGACGGCGGTGAATTCACCGGTGGTCGGATCGATTTCATCTGTAAAAGAACTGATATTCTTGCGTAATACTCCCCCGGAAGTGTTCTTGGCGTATGACCCGGTTATTAATCCGAACATCATCCGTTCTGACTCACCATTTCGTTGTAGAAGGCCGATCGGTTTATTGGCGCCATTGGGATATTGTTTGCAGTTGCTCTCCAATAATCCGGCAACGCCGACCTGAACCCTGACTTGGTAGTCGGTAATCAATGAGCTTGGGGTTTTGACATCATAGACGGTTTGTGTAAGTCCGTCGTATGCCGAAGCCGGGACAGTCTCCCAGACGTTGCCGCTGTCAGGGCCATTCCAGTGGAGATAATAGTTGTCGTCACCCGTGGCTTCCTGGTGTCTGCATTCAAGGTCATGCATGCCTGAAGTAAGAGTGATAGTGCCATTGTGTGTGGTGCAATTACATTTGCCATGCCCACCGTACCAGCCCGCGACAACCGTGCCGTCAATAATGACTTCAACGGCGTCGTCGCCGTCAACCGCAAAAGTGTAGGTGCCGGGGTTGGATATGTTAAGGGATCCTTCAAAAATGGTTAAATAATAATCGTCGCTGCCGAAAGGGTTGCCGGAACCGTCGATCCGGCCGTTTACCGGTGCTCCTGAGCCTTGTAGATGAGAGGCGTTGGCGAACTGTAAAACCATATCTTCATAGGCATTGTGGTCACTTGGACTACCGGTATAGTTGCTGCCGGTCGATTCCAGTGAATTGTCACATACCAGTGCTTCTTTAGCGACCCATTCCCAGATGCGATGCGTGTTGTCGGGCAGAACCCGCAAAAGCGGATCGCCGTTGTCGGATAGCGTGGTCGATGCGAAAAGATGCCTCAGGTTTGCACCCGGCAGGGCCAGGGGTGTGTATTCGCTGATGTCGTAGCCATCCCGAGCGATACTTTCATACTCTTTGCCCCAACTGTGAGCATCTTGGGGTATATAAACCCGCTGGAGAACCGTTTCGGTTGCGGTGTCGGTGCTGCGATAGCCGCCGTAAAGAACTTTGCGTATGCAGTCCATTCGTGACATCGTCAGATAATTTAAGAAATCACCGCTCCATTGGTTGACGGATGTAACTTTTTTGTCGCTGGTAAAGGCTGCGGGTTCAAAACGGTGGGCTGAGGTGTCGTAGGTATAGACTTTATAGGAGTCGAAATAACCGTAATAATCGATTGCCGGATTATAACCGACATCGAGAATGCCGTCCTCATTGAGATCTGAAGCATCGTTGTAGGCTTCGTAATAGAGTTTATGGTTACGCCCCATGACGAGCATGACCAGAGGGGGAACACCAGCGGAAACAAAAGGTGGGATCAGGGTGTAATCAGCTTTATTGGCGGCGTGGGCAAGCGGATTTTGGCCCGACAATAAAGTGACGGACAGCAGGCCGACGAGCAGGAAAATAATTTTTCTATACATGATTACTGCTCCAATAGTTCAAGTAGCGATGGTTTGCGAAGAGTTTATTTTTGTATGGTGAGTTGGTAAATTCTACGTCCCTGGATATCTATTGAGACATTCTGGCCCTTTTTGATCTGTTGCCAGCGAATATATGCTTGATCATAGTCTCCATGGCGGTTTTTTGTGATTATAGTAAAAGTTGCTTCCGGCATAAATGTGTATAATTTATTGTCGATCATTATGTGGCGGTAGCGTTCTTGCCATGGGGCTTTGGTGACAATTCCTTGCACCCAATGTGTGTCTGCCATGACCGAGGTTGCCAGGAGCAGGTTTGTCAGCAGGGCCAATAGTACGATCCGGCAGGTACGGTATATTTTATCTCTGTTCATTTAAATGAAACTCCTCTTGAGATTTAAGGAACATGACGATAATATATCTCTGTCGTACTGATGGTTCCACCCTGCTCATCCTTGCTGGTGCAAAGAAAATAAGCGTGAGTGCCGCCTGAAGCGGAGCTTTTGCCCTTACCTTCATAACCAGCAGCCATCTGGATGGCGCTGCCAGCTGCCAGTTTTGCGGTTTTGCTGACAGTGATTGTAGCTCTAATTGGTTGGCTGACATCTCCGGTAATGTCAGTGCCGATAATAGTAATCTTGGGGTGAGGGTCGCTGGATGTACCTTCGGTCTCGATGGAAAGATCTTTTGTGTCAACAGTGATAACCGGGTCAGCGCCATTATCGGAATAGATATACGGGGCACTGGCTCGGGGGTTATCGAGGTTGTCTTCAATGATTTCCGGGGCGGCTGTGGTTCCGGTATCCGCATGTTGAAACGACACTGCTTTATTCTTTTCGTTGCCGGCAATTTTGATTTCTATGGTTGAATCTGTGGTTACGCCGACTCCGATCATGGCGAGAACTACCATTATCAACAGGCAGGTTACCAGCGCCATACCGCTCTCATCATTTATCCGATATTTTTTCAGCATAATCTTATCTATTTACTTTTCAGTAAAGTAAAATTAAGGTTTTTGGTTTGGATGCCTAATTGGTTGTCTTTCAACTGCCACTTTGTGTTGACCACTATGGTTTTAAGGTTGTTGGTTTTGTTGTTGGTTACAGTCCAAGTTGTGTCGTAGATAAAGTTTCCGTATTTCGTGCTCAGCTTACTATCAACGGTACCATCGCTGGTGTCTTCGCTTGCTGAGGGGTGGGAGCCTATAGATAAAAGACTATTATTATATTTAAGCGCTCGCAGAGTTTCGTTGTAGTTTTGTGCAACAACCGTTGCTCGTCCCATTTCTCGACCGGCTGTTCGACCTTGAGCCGCCTGTCCCTGCATAAACATGAAGCCTAAGAGACCGAAAGCCATAACCGCCATTGCAACCATTAGCTCAATTATTGTGAATCCTTGATTATTGAATATTTTTTTCATATTCTTAAATAGTAGTTTTCATTTCATGAGTTAAAAGATGATGGTTTCGTAAAAAGTCCAGACCTGGATTTTTGACCACAACATGCAGTGGTTTAATGTTCCAGCTTACCTACGTATGGTGGTCAATTTTGCGAATTCTGACTTTTTACGAGTCCATCAAAAGATAGGTTACTTAAAGTTTAAAGACTGAGGTTGCGAACCATTATAACTGTTCGCAGGAGAAAGCGATGGTAGTCACCTTTGCCTCCAGGGCTATCATCGAATGGGCCGACAAAAACAGCTGCTGTTGAAGCTGTGGCTTCGTTGATTTTATATTGTTTTATGTCGTCGTAATCACGATCCAGTTGGGCTGAACGCGCTAAAACAAAAATGCGTACCGCTTTAATGTCAGCTTCGTTACCTGAGGGATCGTTGTTCCAATCATTGTTGTCAGTGGGGTCGAAGCGGCCGTCGCCGTTCTGATCCCAGCCATACTGAAACTGCAGGTTTTCAATGTTCTCGGCCAGCGTTTGCCGGTTGTCTCCGGTATTTTCATTTATAACCAGATTGGGTCCTGGTGGTTTTGGGTTGCCGTATTCTGAAGGCTGTTTGATTGAAAAAGTGTAGGCTTTGACAACATAGATTTCCGCGCCCTCATCAACTCTGATAGATTTAGTCAGGGTGAGAGTTGTATCGCCTGTCGAGACAACGTTTTGAATGGAAAGAAAATCGGAGTTTTCGCACGGAGCCAGATAAATATATTGTTTTGAGGTGTTGTTGAAAAGATTGGTTATACTGTCAACAAGTCCAAAAACTGGAATGACCGAAATTGACTGGAAGCTTTCATCGGCAGTTCCATTGTTGTTATCAACGATTCCGACTTTACGGGCTGCGGTTACGATAGTCAATTCGTCAGGCTTACTAGCATCGTTTGGATCACCATCTACTGCATTGATAACCTCTCCGAATTCCTTATCATCGTCAACCTCTAACGGGTTGTCAGGGGTAATATTGCCATAACAACCAAAACCGCCCATTCTGACATAACGGCTGATGTGATTGATTACCAGGCGACCGTTCATCTGTAAATCAATGATTGCTTCTTCGCTGTGGTAGACTTTGTTTTGCCGGGTAACCAAGCTTAAAACGCCAACCATGATAATTCCGAGGATGGCCAGTACCACCATGAGTTCAACCAGGCTAAATCCTTTACGGTTCATGTACGTCAATTCCAACCGCCTCCCTCAGTGGCATAATAGAATGAGTGAACCCGACCGATTTTGTTGGTGCCGACTGCGTGGCTGCCAGCTTCATCGTTTGCCGGGGCATACAGGTAAGACCAACCGTCGCTGCTGGTTCCTTGCGGGTTGAACTTGACACGATTGCCGCCATAGGAAACGCCGCCTGCCGGCAAGACAACTGCTCCCGGTCCGGTTGCCGGCCCGCCGTCACTGCTGCTGACAACTCCGGTTGAGATGCCGGAGGATAAAGCTGTTTCCTCGATAAATTCAGCCGAGTCAAGTTTGTCGGCAACCGAATTGCCCGCTTCATCTTCCATTAAAAAAAGACCATTACCGTCTGAGTCACGCCAAAGACTATAATAGCGGTTTATTGTGCCATCACTTCCGCCATCGTCATCAAGGTCAAAATCCACATAGACCGGACAGTTTTCTTTAACGGCCAGCAGTCGTGCTTTCTGCATGTTTCCTTTGAAGGTCTTTGCCGTAGTTTTAAGTTTATAACTTGCCGTATTCATGTTGCCGAAGGTAAACCCGGCGATAATCGCCATAATGGCTACGGTGACCATCAACTCAACCAAGGTAAAGCCGGTGGATTTCAGCATTAAATTTTGTTGGTGCATGAGTTTTGACATAATAATCTTATTACATAATAGTTATTGTAATTACAAAATTGTCATATTCTGGGGCCTGTCAGCCATAAAACACCTTTCCATGGGGAAAACATGCAATTCATATTCCAGCAAATCACTTTCGTTTTGCCGGCTGCCCGTTCATTTCCCCTGGCCTGTCTATTTCTGTCCGTATCCTCAGGTTGCTAACTTCGGCAGATATCCGAAAAAATTGAGCTAATAAAAAATTAACTTGACTAACCGGGATCATTCTGTTTAGTACGGCTCATTTATAGGTATCGAATTTTCGCCAGGGCATGAGTTTTTCACTTTTTCTTGAATGGCTGTAGCAGACAAGGCAAAGATGGCGCGGGAACAGCTTGATTACTGGCTGGCTATAACCATGATTGATGGGTTGGGGTTGAAAGGCATCAACAGCCTGCTTCGTGCCTATGGTGATCCGGAACGGATCTTTGCTCTTCCGGCGGCGGAGCTGACTGGCCGTTGCGGCCTCCGCCGGGGGATAGCCGCGGCAGTCGCTTCTTTCTCCGGCTGGGAGCGGGTAGCTGAGGAGCGGAAAAAGGCAAAACATCTGGGGATTCAAATCATTTCCCGGGTGGATGAACGCTATCCAAAAAAGTTACTTAATATCTACGATCCACCGCCGATACTTTATGCAAAGGGAGATTTTGCAATTCTTGACTCCCCGGCGATCGCCATTGTCGGTTCGCGAAAGTCATCGGTTCATGGCCGTCATTTTGCTTTTGATCTGGCTGGAGATCTGGCGCGAAAGGGAATCAGCGTTATCAGTGGTATGGCTCTCGGTATTGATGGCGCTGCCCACGCGGGATGTCTGGATGCCGGCGGGAAGACCATTGCGGTATGGGGTTCCGGGCTTGATGTCTGCTATCCGGCCCGCCATCGGCACTTGGCTGGGAAAATTGCGGCAGAGGGGCTTTTGCTCAGTGAGTTTTCTCTGGGCAGCCAGCCGGAAAAGCATAATTTCCCCCGTCGAAACCGGATTATCAGCGGTTTGTCGGAAGGCATTATGGTGGTTGAAGCAACCTTGCAGAGTGGTTCTTTGATTACTGCCCGCTGCGCTCTGGAACAAGGACGCGAGGTCTTTGCCGTTCCCGGTCTGCCCGGAAGTCCGGCCAGCCAGGGCAGCAACTGGCTGATCAAAGAGGGCGCCCAGCTGGTGGAAAGTATCGATGATATTTTTTGCGCTTTGCCCCGTTTGCTGCCAGTACCTCCTGGGGAAAAGAAACAGGAATCCAATGCTCGGCCGCTCAAGTCAGTTTCTCAAGAACAGGAAGAATTGATCGGTAAGCTGGATTCCACGGAATATTCTCTTGACCAGTTGATGGAGATTTCAGGGTGGTCGCATGATCGAATAAGCAGTATTTTGCTGGAAATGGAAATTGCCGGGATGATCTGGCGGACCGCAAACGGTAAATTTCAGTTAGACCCAAAGCTTGTCTGAGGTGTTTTCCTTGACAGATAGAGTGAATTATATTTTAAGGGTTTTATCATGTCTAATGCGGGCTGCGCCCGCAACCTAGTGGCTAGTGTAAACCAAAATCTGGCCATTAACGAGGATTGTGTCGGGATATAAAATTTTCTTGTTTTTTTATACCCCTCAAGGGGGTACTTAAAAGAGTGACAGCAATTCAGGAGTAAGTTAGTAATTTAATTTTTCCGATTCCCGGTTTTAAGGAGGGATTTGAATGTTTGAGCGGGTCATAGCAATCATCAGTATGATATCGCAGTATCTTATTGAAGATATAGATGTATTCGATCAGGAAATGGAAATTGTCGAGGACCTCATGTCCCTGGGCTTTGAAACCGGTGAAATTGAAGCTGCCTTTAACTGGATAGCCAATCTTTCCCAGGGGATCAAGCGGGGAGACGAAGCCCTGGACGCCGAGGAACTGGGGCAGTATGTGAGAATTTTTACGGCTGAGGAAAAACGTTTATTGACCAACCCTGCTCGCGGCTACCTGATGAAGCTGCATAATCTTGATCTTGTTAATGCTCCTTTGCTGGAAGAAAT
The DNA here is from genome assembly GCA_964478545.1 of uncultured Thermodesulfobacteriota bacterium. Taxonomy (GTDB): domain Bacteria; phylum Desulfobacterota; class Anaeroferrophillalia; order Anaeroferrophillales; family Anaeroferrophillaceae; genus DQWO01. Next base: position 7,280 of record CAYZIS010000031.1, on the reverse strand, counting down.
TATTGACCAGGCAATATTGCTGGATACCCCGGCAGTGGGGGTGGAGGAAATTAAGATGATTTCCACCATGGTGGTCATGTTTAGTCAAAGCGCTGCTGATGCCAAAACCCGTTTTTTACGTTTTGTCGAAGCAGATGCTGAAGTGATGTACCATTAAAGATCAGGAGGAGTGGGTTGTAGCGCTGTCTTTTGAGGTTTCAGGTGTAAGAGGTGCAGGTTATGCGCCTCTTTATTTTTTAATGATGGTGACACAATGCAGATTTGTTTGCCTGTTACCGGAAAATCAGAAAACTGTATGGATGGAAGTGAAATCATATGGGAAAATCGCTCTTAATTGTTGAATCTCCGGCAAAAGCCAGGACCATCAAAAAATATTTGGGCAAGGGTTTTGATGTTAAGGCATCTGTAGGACATGTGAAAGATTTGCCCAAGAAAGAACTGGGTATTGATATTTCTGATGAGGGTGATTTTGTCCCACATTATGTTACCATTCGTGGCAAAGGTAAAGTGATCAGTGAATTGAAAAAGGCGGCTAAATCAGCTGATGCCGTTTACTTGGCCCCTGACCCCGACCGTGAAGGGGAGGCTATCGCCTGGCATATTGCCCAAGAGCTGGGACGTAAAGAGGGGGTCTACCGGGTTCTTTTCCATGAAATCACTCCCCAGGCAATCAAGGAGGCCTTGAAAAAACCGCTGGCCATTGATGAGGACCGGGTTAATGCTCAGCAGTCACGGCGGATTCTTGATCGGCTGGTGGGTTATAAAATCAGCCCGCTCTTATGGAAAGCCGTGCGTCGGGGGCTTAGTGCCGGCCGGGTGCAATCGGTAGCCGTGCGCCTGGTCTGTGATCGGGAAGCTGAAATTCGAGCTTTCAAACCGGAAGAATACTGGCATATTGACGCCACCCTTGCCGGACCGCAGCCGCCGGTATTTTCTGCCCGCCTGCATGCCATAAGCGGGAAAAAAGCGGTGGTTGGCAACCAGGAACAGGCGGATGGCATTGTCAAAGAGGTTTCCACCGCTCCTTTTACGGTGACCAAGTGTGAGCAGAAAAAGAGGAAGAGAAACCCTCTGCCGCCGTTTATTACCAGCAAACTGCAGCAGGAAGGCTCCCGTAAACTTAACTTCAGTGCTAAAAAGACGATGATGGTCGCCCAGCAGCTCTATGAAGGGGTGGAATTGGGAACTGCCGGACCCACTGGTCTTATTACCTATATGCGTACCGATTCTGTGCGGGTATCTGAAGGTGCGTTGAAGGATTGCCGGGCTTATATCAAAACCCGTTTTGGCTCTGATTATCTCCCTGCCAGAGCCATTCATTATAAAAATAAGAATAATGCTCAGGATGCCCATGAAGCTATACGGCCTACATCCATGGAGTATGATCCGGATCAGATTGCCAATTTTTTGACCGCTGAACAGTTGAAGTTGTACCGCTTGATCTGGAATCGTTTTGCTGCCAGCCAGATGGCACCGGCTGAGTATTTTCAGACGGTGGTTGATATCCAGGTGAGTGAAAAATATCTGTTTCGGGCAGTTGGTCGTCGCCAGACGTTTGCCGGTTTCCTCGCTCTGTATGAAGTGGGCAAAGATAATGTTAGTGGAAACGGTAATGGCAAGGAACAGGATAGTGAGTTGCCGCCACTAGCGGTTGGTGACGTATTAAAGTTGGAAAAGCTTGAACCATCGCAGCATTTTACCCAGCCGCCTCCACGATTTAGCGAAAGTACCCTGGTGAAAGAACTGGAAGAAAAGGGCATCGGCAGGCCTTCCACTTATGCGGCCATTCTGTCAACCATTCAGGAACGTGAATATACTGAGCTAAAGGAAAAAAGATTTTTCCCCACCGATCTGGGGGAATTGGTTACCGAGTTGTTGAAGAAGAGTTTTCCTGATATTCTTGATGCCAGTTTTACTGCCCAGATGGAGGATAATCTTGATCGGGTTGAAGAAGGAAAATATGACTGGCAGCAACTGCTGAAGAATTTTTATCAACCGTTTGAAAAACGGCTGGAAGCAGCGGTAGGTACCATGAAAGAGGTTAGAAAGCAGGAAGAGGTTACGGATGAAATTTGTGAGAAATGCGGAGCCCAAATGGTGATTAAATGGGGTCGCAATGGTAAATTTCTTGCCTGTCCCAATTATCCTGAATGTAAGAATACCCGGAATCTGGCTTCCAAAGAAGCCCCCGCAGATCCGGAGTTGAGTCCTGAAGAGATTGAACAGTTGGGGAAGTGCCCTGAATGTGGCAGTGATTTAGCCATGAAAAATGGTCGATTTGGCCGCTTTATCGCCTGTTCCCATTACCCTGAATGCAAATATACTCGTTCTATTGGCACCGGTATTGACTGCCCGGTCGAGGGCTGTAGCGGTGAAATTGTAGAAAAAAAATCGCGTAAAGGAAAAATCTTTTATTCGTGTTCACGGTATCCGGATTGTAAATATGCCTTGTGGAATAAACCCTATCCCATGACCTGCCCGGATTGCGGACATCCTTTTCTGGTAGAGAAAACCTCAAAATCCCGGGGGCATTACTTGCAGTGTCCGCAGAAAGAATGTTCCTACTCTGCCGATCTTCCTGAAAAAGAATAGCTGCTTTTTTCAGCTTGGGCTATTTGACAACGTATTTTTTCCCGTTTATATTTTTATTGACGGGGCGTTGCATTTTAACCGGCATAAGGAGGCTATAATGAAAAGCAGGAACGTCAGTGAAGTGTACCGAAAAGATATGCATTCTAAACGATCCGATCCCTATCTTGATGATAAACAGCATCCTGAACCAACGATCTGCACTCAATGTGGCATCATTTATCATAAAGGTATGTGGTGGGATAATTTTGATCAGCAGCAGCTACCAAAAGACAAAGAGCTGCATCGAGTGGTTTGTCCAGCTTGTCGCCGAATCATGGATAAAAATCCGGCTGGTTATCTCTATGTAACTGATTCTGAGTTTGTGCGGGGCCATGAAAAAGAGATTGAGCATTTGATTCGCAACGAGGCTGCTCAGGCGAAATCAGAGCATCCCCTGCAGCGTATTATGACTTGGGAAAAATTATTGCCGAAGTGGGAAATTACGACAACCAGTGATCATCTGGCAGTGAGGCTGGGCAAGGCACTCAATAGTGCTTTTAAAGGGGGTTTTGAGATCAAATTTGCCGATGATCAAAAACTGACCCGGGTATATTGGGAGAGAAAGTCTTAAGCGTCAGCAATGGATGGTTTTTTTGCTTGCTGATTGACAAAACAGGGCCGATATTATACCATCGGCCCATTAATTTTGGTGGTACTTAAACATCAAGCGCCAGTAGCTCAGCTGGATAGAGCAACGGACTTCTAATCCGTAGGTCGGGGGTTCGAGTCCTCCCTGGCGCGCCAATGATATGAGTGGGTTGCCATGCCCTTGATGATAGTTAAGGCAGAGGCAACCCTTCTTTTTTGCCAGAATTATATTTTTTATTGCAGTTGATTGTACCCCAAAGGGCGCGGTAGCCCTCCCCTTTTTTTGTGGTTGTCAGGAGCTGAAAAAAGTAGTTGAATAATTGCAGCAATGGTGTTAGGGCACGCTCAGTTAACGGCATTTTTTAAGCTGGCAGCTCACATGTCAAGGATTTCCTGATGTTTCCACTGGACGGTTTTTGCCGTCGGTTTTTGCTGCAATATCATTTTGATGTATTTGTACCCTGTGCGGGAGCTTGCTTCGCACAGGGTATTTTTATATTAGCTACCAACCTTGTAAACTGAAAGGGTAGGAAAATGAAGCTGGAAACGGTCCTTTATGACCGAGATGGGAAAGTTGGGATTATCAGGTTGAACCGCCCGAACGGATGAATGCAGTGATTGAACAAATGTACTTGGATCTTCAGACAGTGCTCAATGATGCCCGGGAGAATGATGGGGTCAGGGTGTTGATTCTGACTGGTAGCACCTGACAGCGGCCCAAGGGTGATAAAGAGGCTTTTTGTGCCGGTGCCGATCTGAAAAAGCATTCGGCCGGGGAGCGGACTCCCTGGCAGAAGCGTGAATATATTTTCCTTGCCCATGAGACGACCAGTCAGCTACATGAATTTCCCAAACCGGTTATTGTAGCGGTTAACGGTCCGGCTCGGGGTGCTGGCAGTGAAATGGCGTTAAATGGCGATCTGCTGTTCATGGCCGATACGGCAACCATTGGTTTTCCCGAAACAGGCTTGGCAACCTTCGTTGGTGGAGGGGTGACTTCCCACTTGGTAAAATTGGTGGGAATGATGAAAGCCAAGGAACTGGTTTATACCGGCCGGACACTTGACGGGCTGGCGGCGGTGGATCTGGGCTTGGCTCTCAAATCAGTTCCTCTTGAACAACTGTTGCCGGAAGCACTCAAGCTGGCCCATCTGCCGGCTGCTAAAGTCCTGGTTTCCACGGCATTTGCCAAGAAACTTATTCATAAAGCGCCACTGTGGGATCTGGAAACAGTATTGCTGGTTGAGGCGGAAGCCATCTTGGCCTGCATGAATACCGAAGACTGGCATGAAGGGGTTCGATCTTTTACCGAAAAAAGACAGCCTGACTACAAAGGGAGATAAAGCATGGGACTGGAACATGTATTGAATGCTAGTTCGTTGGTGGTTGTCGGGGCGTCAAAAAACGAAACCAAGCGGGGCTACCAGGCGATCAAGATTCTTCTGGATGAGAAGTATGAGGGAAAAATCTATCCAGTTAATCCCAGAGAAGAAAGTATTTTGGGCTTGCCCTGCTACCAAAAAGTTTCAGCTATCGAAGCCCCGGTGGAAATGGCCTTGATTACGACCCCGGCGGCCACCATCCCGGATATCCTTGAAGATTGTGGGAAAAAAGGGGTTGCCGGTGTGGTGATTATTGGCGGATGGTGGTGGTCATGCCACCATTGCTGCGGATGAATTGACTGACTTGGGGATTAATTTGCCGCCGCGTGGGGTGATGGTGGAAGTGTTGAAAGACGTGGCATTTCGGGTGCTTTCCATCTCCGCCCGTTCAGCCAGACGGATGATTGATGAAATTAAATCAGCTACCCTGCTGAATGGTTTTCGGGGCCGGCCGCTGGTAGATAAAAAAGCTATTCAGCATTTGCTGCTGGCTGTGTCTGAAATTATTGGTTCTTATCCTGAGATTCAGGAAATGGATTTGAATCCGGTGATAGCCTATGAAGATGGGCTAAACGTCGTGGATGTAGGGATTATCCTCACTCCTGAGGATGAAACCCGCTGGTAAATATTTGCAAATTATGGGAGCATTGATGTATTCAGTAACGGCACTTTTTTTTGATCTTGATGGAACTCTGGTGGATACATTGCCGGATATTGCCCGGGCGGTTAACCGGTTGCGCCGGGAAAATGGACTATCTCCACTGAGCCGGGAACAGGTACAGGCCATTGTTGGTGATGGGGCCAGGAAACTGGTTTTAGGGGCTATGGGTAGTGAAAATGATGTTTGGTTTCAGCGTTTTCTGGATCTTTATGATCGGGATCTGCTTGGTGAATCAGTTCTGTATGATGGTATTGAAACGGTATTGGATTTTTATGGGGAAAAGATGCTGGCCTGCATAACCAATAAACCGAAAGCTCTGGCTGAACGGGTGCTGGCCGGGTTGAATATTATCGATCGTTTTCAGCTGATTATTGGTCCTGAGGACGTGCCGCGTAAGAAACCCGATCCTGCCGGGATAGTGCAGGCCTTGGCACATTTTTCCCTTGAGCCCGGACAGACAGTGATGATCGGCGATCATCATACCGATTTGCGCTCGGCGGCGGCAGCCGGAGTTCCTTCCTGTTTCTGTAAGTATGGATACGGCCATCCGGATGGATTGCCGGCCATTGCCACGATCAATAAGCCGCTGGAACTTTTGGCACATTTTATATAGTGTTGATCAGCATTGTCCGGTATGCTTTTTGCGTTGTCTGCAACGTTGCTAACTGACGTTGTTTCAGCGCGACATCGTGAGTTGCCGTTGCTTTTCCCGGCGAATAGAGCGTAAAAAATTGCCTTGTTTGAGCCCTATAAAAGGGCGAGTTTGACAATTTTAGCGCCATGAGCCGTTGGAAATGCAGGCAAACGAGAGCCAAAAAGCGCTGAGAACAGCATCAGTTAACGTTGCAAGAGCCTAACCGGACACCACTGAGTGTTAATCCGGGAACCATTATTTTTCGATAAACGTTTTTAATCATCATCCAGATGCTATGAATAAAGGAAAGTTATTAGGTAGTCATGGAATATGTTTTTGTTGTCGGGCTGGGGATGATGGTTGGCATTCTGTCGACGGTTTTTGGTCTCGCAGGCGGCATAGTAATGGTTCCCGGCTTGACCGTGGTGGGTATTTCCCACCTGGAAGCCATGGCTAGCAGCATGGGAGCCATTTTCATTCTGACCTCATGGAATACTATCATGTACTCCAGCAAAGGGCTGGTCCGCTGGTCGGTGGTTTTCTGGATTGCTTTTGGGGCGGCGCTTTGTTCTTATACGGCGGCGCGGATTGCCCCCCATCTTCCCGAATCCTGGTTGATCATGATTATGATGGCTTTCCTGTTTTACATCGCCATTCGTACCCTGATGTTAAAAACTATCAAACCGCATAATCCCAAAAAACAGGGTGCCCGGTTGATGCCTTTTGGAATAGGCGCTGCCAGTGGTACGGTGGCTGGTTTTACCGGGATCGGCGGCGGCGGTATTACCACCCCCCTGATGTTGGTGACCGGTCTGGTGGAAAACCAGACGGCAGCGCCTACTGCCAATGCAGTGATGATTTTTACTTCACTGGCGGGGACATTATCCTATATGTTCCATGGAGCTATTCACTTTCCCCGTGTTGGCCTGATTCATGCTGACTATTCCCTCCTGATGGCTATGGGGTCGATTTTGTCCTCCTTGATTGGCATGCGGATTAATCTGATAATCTCTTTGCGATCGCGGAAGTTGGTCATCGGGATTATTCTGCTTTTTGTCACGCTAAGGTTGGGTTATGAGTTGTGGTGGTAGGCTCCGCTGAAAATACTCACAGGAATTGGCATTATGGTGGGGAAATTGTTATTGACAGAAACATACTTTTCATCTATGAAATACAACCTTTCATCCCCAGTCTGTAATCGGGGTTTTTCTGGTGGGTATAGCTCAGTTGGTTAGAGTGCAGGATTGTGGCTCCTGAGGTCGAGGGTTCGAATCCCTCTACCCACCCCATTTACTCTGGTGTTCATTTCTACGACCTTCTTTTCCGCTTTTACGCGCCCGTAGCTCAGCTGGATAGAGCGCCGGACTTCGAATCCGTAGGCCGG
>CAYZIS010000030.1:0-29513 GCA_964478545.1 uncultured Thermodesulfobacteriota bacterium | reverse complement strand
GCTGCCCTTAGCCTTGGCCAGCAGATCAAGTTCTTGTTCGAGTTCCTTGTTTAGGAAAAATCAGGCAGATGGCTGGGTGCATATTCCAGTGAAATCGGCCACGCATTCCATGTAAAGCCGGCCGGCGTTTCCGTGGATAGCGGCCGTTGGAAAAGGCGGACTGCTTATTCGTGATGACAAAAAGCCTCTGGAGCTGAACGTCGTTGATAATTATCAGGTCGACCAAGAACCTTTCGGGCGGTGAAAGTTTTATTGTCAGTCTTACACTGGCATTGGGGCTTTCAAAAATGGCCAGCCGGAAAGTCCGGGTGGATTCCCTGTTTTTCGATGAGGGCTTCGGTACCTTGGATGAAGAAGCGCTGGAAATCGCTCTGGAAACATTGTCTGGGCTTCAGCAGGACGGCAAGCTGATCGGAATCATCTCCCATGTATCTGCATTGAGGGAAAGAATCAGCATACAGATAAACATAACACCTGTCTCCGGAGGACGCAGTTCCTATCTGGCCCGGGCTGTACAAAGGTGGGAGGGCAAAAAAATGGGTGATCCTCGCAAACAAAAGCTAATCGATCTGGGGCCGGAAACTCTTGCGGATGCTCTGTTGGAGATTGCCATGCACTCTGATGAAGTCGACGATCTGATTGAACGGCTGATTGCCACACCGAAGGAGAATGTTCAGAGGTTTAAAAAGAAGCTTGCCAGTCTGAAGAATTCAAGGCGCTTTATTGACTGGAGAGGTGCTGCCGGATTTGCCCGGGAACTTGAAATGCTGCTGCAGGATGTGAAAGCCGGTGTTAATGATTCGCGTACAGGAGTTGAACTTGTTGCGGCGTTTTATGAATCCGATAACACCGTTTTTGAGATGTGCGATGACTCAAGTGGTAATATTGGTGATGTATTCCGCTATGATGCCAAAGAGCTGTTTGTGGAATATGCCACTCGCTGTGCTGAGAAAGAAAAAATTGCGGATATCATTCTGAAGCTGAATCAAAAGGATAACTACGGTATCCGGGATACACTGATTGATTGTGCCGGAGAATGTCTGCCTGAACCGGTTATCCGCACTATGATTGCCATGCTTCAGAAATGGGCTGATAAAGAAAAAGATGAATACGGCAAGCGGCATCATTTGATGCTGATCGAATCATTGGCCCGGCAGATTAAGGATGCCGAGCTATTTGAAAAGACCCGCATCGCTTCATGGGGCGAGCTGTCCACGGCGGCACTTGTCGATATTGCCCGGGTGTATCTGGAAAGCGGTGATATTGAAACGGCTCATTCATGGCTTAAAAAAATTCCTGAAGGTGAAACCTTTCAGGCTTACGAACGAGATAAGCTGCTGTTAGAAATTTATCAAAAACAGGATGACTCCGAAAAACTGACGGATCTTCTATACCAGAAATTCAGATCTTATCACTCCTCCGACACACTGCAGGCGCTTCTGGATGTGATCGGTAATGACAAGCTAGATGAAGTCATTCGAGAGGAGGTCACTTTAATTCTGGGAAGTAGCATACTTCGAGAGTCGGATGCCGAGTTCCTGATTACAATCGGAAAGATTGATGAAGCTGAAGCATACCTGCTCAAACGCGCCGACCAGCTTGATGGCAACTATTACGGAAGCCTGCTCTCTTTGGCAGAAGCGATGGAACTGGAAAACCGGCATCTTGCTGCCAGCCTGATCTATCGCAGCCTGCTGATCTCAATTCTGGAACGCGGATACACCAAGGCGTATCCCCATGGTATCCGCTATCTGAAGAAACTGGATAAACTGGCGGCAGCCATTCCTGACTGGAAAGATTTTAACCACCACGAAGTTTTCAAGGGCCGAATTTATCAGGATCATGGCCGTAAACATAGTTTCTGGTCGAAATATGAGGTGAAGAAATGAACGAACGATTTTATTTGCTGAAAATACAACTGTTTGATATCGAACCAGCTATCTGGCGGCGTTTTGTGGTACCCGCCAGCATCACACTGGACCGGCTGCACGATGTCATCCAGATTGTCATGGGCTGGACTAACAGCCATCTGCACGAATTCACCATCGGGAATAAACGATACACCGAGTATCCGGAATCGAAAGAAGACGGGCTGGTGTGCGGCAGATACCGTCTCGGGGATCTGCTCAAGCAAAAAGGCCGCGCCTTCCGTTATCTTTACGACTTCGGCGACAGCTGGGAACATGAGCTTGTTCTCGAAGAAAGCCGCTATTTCAATCCGGAGCTGAGAACGGAACTTGCCTGCCTTGAAGGCGAACGTGCCTGTCCGCCTGAAGATGTGGGGGGTGTGCCCGGTTATTTTGAATTTTGCAAGGCTCTGAAGGACCCGAATCATGAAGAGCACGAAAGTTACATGGAATGGTCCGGTGGTGATTACGACAGTGAACGTTTTGATGCCGATGCCGTTAACTGGGAATTGATGAAATACCTGCGCTGGTCCCGGGACAGGTATCAAAACTGGGGAGGGATTGAATGAAAAAGGATAAAAATAAAAAACTGCGGAAATCCGGTAAAAAGGATACTTCTCTCATCCGCTCTTCAGCGGCGGAATATCTGACCTTTGTGGCCGCTACCGGTGAAGGAGGCGTTGAGGTGGCCTACGCGGATGAAAATATTTGGTTGACCCAGAAAATGATGGGCGTTCTCTATGATGTGGAAACCCACACCATCAACTATCACTTGAAAAAGGTGTTTTCTGATAGTGAGCTGGAGGAAGATTCAGTTATTCGAAATTTTCGAATAACTGCCGCTGATGGCAAGAACTACAATACGAATCACTACAATCTCTCGGCCATTATCGCCGTCGGCTATAAGGTCAATTCCGAACGAGCGGTGCAGTTCCGTAAGAGCGCATCCAGGAAATACGCCTGAGCGAGCGCAAGTTTGGCAAAATAGGGGACAGACCCCGGTTTTCTGATTGTTTGGAGAAAAGGGATTATCCCCTTTTCTTTGCGGGAACACATCCGGATGATGAAGACTTTTCTGGTTATTATTGTTGTTGCCTTGCTGGCGGGGGTTTTTCGGGCTTCCGCCTTTTTCAGCGGTTGCTGGAAAAGGCGGACTGCGGCAGTGACATGCTGGGGCAAAAATTTGCCGCCCAGCCGCTAACCTGTCTGCAGTCAGGCCGCTGCCGGAAGCATGTTGCCGGTGAATACCTGAAAATCGCCTGGTTTTTAGTCTATTCGTGGTTTGTGTGAATAAAAAACTATTAACTTGTATTTTTTGGAAGTATCTAGTATTTTTCCTCTATGCAAACCCTGACTGAAATAATTTTCTACAGTGATTTAAAAAACCGTATTTTTACAGAAGCGCAACTTAAACAAAGGTTGTCCGGCAGCAGTCAAAGCCGCTACGGACTGGTTTACCGAGCTTTGAAGGCGGGTGAAATTCAGCGTATCCGGCGAGGCTTGTATGCCCTCAACAATACCCTGCGTGATGTTCCCTGCCACCCTTTTGCCATTGCCCAGGCTTTGGCTCCATTCAGCTATATTTCTTTTGAGGCGGCGCTGGGGTGGCATGGCTGGATTCCCGAAGCGGTGCAGGTGGTTGCCAGCGTGGTCCCCGGTCGTAAAAAAGGACATTGTGAGTCCCCGGATTTTGACACCTTTACTTTTCATCCCCTGGCTCTTGAGAAAAGCTATTTTCTTGAAGGAGTAACCCGTCAGCAGGTCGATAAGCAGACATTTCTGCTGGCTGGCCCTTTACGGGCACTGTTTGATCTGGTCTGCCTGCGTAAAATGGAATGGTCCGGTATCTCTCAGTTGACCCGGGGGCTTCGTATTGAAGAGCATGCCCTGTACAGTGTGAATAGTATGGCTTGCGAAGCGTTGAAATCTGTTTACAAACACCGGAGAACACAGCATTTCATTGCCGCACTGGCGAAGCAGCTTTCAGATGTAAGGGGAATGAATGATTGAGATCATCCAGCAGCGCCTGGATCGTTATCAGGCGAAAAACAAGTTGGCCGAAGAACAGGCGCTCAAAGAAATTTTGCAGTAAATTGCTCTTTACGGCCTGTGGCGTGCTGGTTTTTTTGACGTTGCGGCTTTTCAAGGTGGTACCAGCCTGCGTATTTTATATTCTTTGCCACGCTTCTCGGAAGATCTTGATTTTATACTCAAAAAGCCAGAGCCACTCTTTTCTTGGCAGAAATATATTGATCAACTTGCCGACATCTTTACGGAGTGTGGTCTGGGAGTAAATATTCTGGATAAAAGCAGTATGGACAGGAGAATCAGGCAAGCCATCTTGAAAAATGACGCAATTGTCAACCAGATGAGCATTTCATTTCCACACTATAGTCGGCGGGCAGCACTTAAAATCAAGCTGGAAATTGATATATCTCCGCCGGGGAACTCCGGTTATGCCTGGAGTTATCTTGATTTTCCCCTGGACTTTGAAGTTTGTCATCAGGATCTGCCCAGTAACTTTGCTTTGAAAATCCATGCACTTTTGTGCCGTCCTTACCTGAAAGGCCGCGACTGGTACGATTTTAGCTGGTACATAAGCAGAAAAATTCAGCCCAATTACAGTCACTTGCAGGCTGCCTTGCATCAGTATAGTCCCTGGGAAAACCAAAATTTGACTATAGATCTCAACTGGCTGCAGCAGCGTTTTTTAGAGAAAATTGAGGTTATCGACTGGCAGGCTGCGGCGGCGGACGTCGAATGTTTCCTCGATTCGTCCCAACAACGCAGTTTGAGTTTATGGAACAGGAAATTTTTTACCCATAAAGTTCATTCCCTGTAGGAAAAATAGTTTGTATAAATGGGAGGCAAGAACATGGTGAAGAGAGTTGTTTCTAAAATAGAGATTCTGAGTGAGGGTAATATAGCCGGTTGATGAAACTTTTTCTGACGATTATCGTGGCTGCCTTGCTGGCGGGGTTTTTTCGGGCTCCCGCCTTTCTGGTCTGTGAGCGGCCGCTGGAAAAGGCGGACTGCGTTATGGTTATGCTTGGTTCGGAATTTGAGGCCCGGAAGCGGGAGGCCGTGTCGCTGATTGAAAAAGGGGTTTCTGACACTCTGTTGGTTCCGGCCTGGCGGCAGGTGAGCCGCTACGGGGATTGGAACCTGAAGGCGCTGGAGAAAAAGACGGTGGCGGTGGCCGCTCGGCCCCAGGTGAGTGTCAGGCTTTTTGGCCGGCGTTTCGACCTGTATGAAAATACCCACCTGGAGTTGTTGCTGGCTCGGGAAATGATGGAAAAGCTGGGTTTGAAATCGGCGGTGGTGGTCAGCTCTCCCCGCCATATGCGCCGGATACAGGTGATTGTCGGCCAGGTGTTTGCCGACGGCGATTATGATATCGGCCTGAAATCCACTTCCTTGAAATTGTACCGGCCGCTGACCTGTCTGCAGTTGGATCGCTGCCGGAAGTATGTCGCCGGTGAATATCTGAAGATCGCCTGGTTTTTGGTCTATTCGTGGTTTGTGTGAGGGAGAACTTACTGCTATGGAACAGGCTGTCGGGGATGGATATGGATTTGGGGTCAAGCCTGACTGACAAACGGGCGCTTGTCTGATACAGTGAATAGGCGGCAACCCGGGATGTTAGTTTGTGTGAGTTAGTCTGGCAGTGGGCGGAGTATACGGACAAGGGCGGACGGAGAACCGGGGATATAAAGCCTATTTAATTGGTGTGGTTTAAAGATTCTGCTGCGGAAAAATCAGCTCTGAGACTATGAATAGATATCCTTTCTGCGTCCAATACGTAAAATCAGCATGACAATGGCATGATCTTCAATGCGGAAAATAGCTCTTATCTTTCGAGCTATCGTGTAACGGTATTGACCTGTAAACCTGGTTCCTTTCAGTTCGCTCACTTTTTTAGATTGTTTGAGTTGTTCAAAGTTTTCTGCAAGGTAATGGATTTTTTTTGCAATAAGGGTTCGATCGGCGGCATTGAATTGCTCAAGATCATTGACGGCTTGATTCGAGTATGTAACTTTCACAGCTCTATGCCTAATTTATTATATACTTCATCACTGTTGTGTACCTTCATTTTGCCGTTTTTAATCTCTTCGGTTATCTTGTCGGCGATTATCCCATCGGTATAGTCAAAATAGAAGTCTAACGCTGTTTCAACCACTTCTTTCTGGGTCTTATTGATGGCCTTAGCAACAATATCTAACTCTCTGGCAATGCCTTCATCCAGAGCAAAAAGTTTTTTTACAGTACCCATAATCAGCCCCTTTCAGATTGAGTATATATTAAAATCATGTCAATAGTATATCTATTATTATATATATTGTCAATCATTCAGGCAGAATTTATGCAATACAAGTTGAAAAAAATTAGGATGTAATATCTGCTTTATGGGGCTCCGGAAAAGTTTGGTTAAGGCGTTTTTTTTGCCTCAGACCCACACGGGACAAGGGCGGACGGAGAACCGGGGATATATGCCTGCACGGTTTTCAGTCTGCGCTGCAGAGTAGAAAGAATTTGGCAGATATTATTGGTGTAGGGGTTTTAATTTTTGTGTAGGTAGATTTTTCGGCGATGTCCTATGGCGAGAGCTATGACAATTAATTTTTCATCCTGTATTTCGCATATTATGCGATAGTTGCCAACACGGTAGCGCCATAAACCAGTCAGGTTACCACGTAAAGGTTCACCGAAATGTCTTGGGTTTTTACACCCGTCGATACGCTCTGAAAGCCAATCGAGAAGGCGTTTTTGCACAGATCGATCCAGTTTGTGGAGTTGCTTTTCAGCAAAGCTGTCAATTTCAACTGTCCAGGCCAAGGTCTATTTTTATCTCCTTGAGTGATTTTCGATGTCCTGATTCACTAAGTGCTCGGTGTGCCAATTTCAAGTCTTCATTGTCTTCCAGATAGTGAATTATGGCTTCACGTACGACAGCGCTGCGATTGCTGCCCTTAGCCTTAGCCAGCAGATCAAGTTCTTGCTCGAGTTCCTTGTTCAGACGAATAGCTAACATTATTTCCTCCACAGTGTGCGTATAACTTTGTATAACAGAATTAGGTGTTGTTGTCAAATCCGCGGCTGCCGGTAGTATGTCGCCGGTGAATATCTGAAGATTGTTTGGTTTCTGGCCTATTCATGGTTTGTGTGAGGGGGAAGAGGGGGAAATAGGGGAGGTATCTTTCAGAAAATAATTTCAGAGGTTGACCTCTATGTCTATATATTGTACAGTACATCTGTACATAATTAAAGGAGATATATATGGCAATTCAAACAACCTATACTCATGCCCGCGCACATTTAGCTTCATTAATTGATGAGGTAGCAAAAAACAGAGAAGTGGTAATAATTAAGCGGCGTAATAGTGAAGATGTGGCCATGATAGCAGCGGATGAGTTAGCCGGTATTCTTGAGACGGCTCATTTGCTTCGATCCCCAGCCAATGCAGAGAGACTTCTCTCCACCCTTGAAAGAGTTCGGAAAGGGAGGGGAACACCACAAACCATCGATGGACTTCGTAACGAGGTTGGCCTTGAGTAGGAGACCCCGAAAGACTGAATATCGAGAAGCCATATTTCAACCTGAGTTTAGAGAGGATTTACGTTACTGGGTTGAGACGGACCGTAAGACAGCGCTTCGAATTTTTAAATTAATAGAAGCGGTACTACGGGATCCTTTTCAGGGTACCGGAAAACCAGAACCTTTGAAGTTTCTCGGATCGGGTGTTTGGTCTCGTCGAATTACACAAGAGCACCGGTTGGTTTATGTAGTGGGACAGAGCAGAATCGATTTTGTGCAGGGTCGTTACCATTACTAAGGACGAGGGGACGTTCTTCAGATTATAAGTTTCTTGTATTTTGTGTGATTTTCCGATAATAAAAGTTCATGCCACGTAAATCAAGAATCGATGCACCTGGAGTTCTTCATCATATTATTGTCAGGGGCATAGAGAGAAGAAAATTTTCAAAGATGACACCGACCGGGTCAAGCTTCTTGAACGCCTTGGAGTTATTTTCAGAAACAGATTGTTTTGCCTGGGTCCTTATCCCGAAGTATTTCCATCTCCTTTTGTGAATCGGTACCACCTCAATCTCATCTGTCATGCGCCGGTTGTTGACGGGATATGCCATATATTTTAACCGGCGTTACCGTCTCAGCGGCGACCTTTTTCAGAATCGTTATAAATCCATACTTTGCCAGGGAGGTTGGACGACACCCTGCTGATTCCGGCCATGAAAAACATGTTGACAATGTGTAGCCTTTAGGACGCGTTTTAATTGTGATGGAAATTCGTGAAACTGATAAATTTGTTAAATGGCTTGATAGTTTAAAAGATATGCGTGCTTAGTTGTGACAACCGAAAATTGACCACCTGTGATTACGGAAAATTGACCACCCTGATTAGAAGATAAAAGCTTCCTTTTTAACGATTATGTTGTGTGTTAATTAATTCTAACTACCGATATCGTAGTCGTCTGGTAAGTCTAAGAAATCATTTTACCCAACTGATATTCAATTACATAGTTAATTTCACCTTTGCTTTTGATTTGTTCGATCATCCATTTTGGCAACCGGATGGTTACAAGGTCACATTTCAGATGCTACCACAGTGTTATCTTGAAAAGATTTAAGCGCGACGTACTGGCTATCATGCTGTCCGTCTGTTACCAGAGTCACAGGCTGCATGGTTACTCCTTGGCTAAAAGGTTAGAATAACTACTTTAAAAGGTGCCATTTGGCATAGAATCTATCAAGGGATGCTTTGGGGCCTGACAAGCGGGTGATTGGCGGGGGAAGTGAATATGCGGTAACTCGCGATGTTGGTTTGTGAGAGTTGGTCGGGCCGGGGGCGGAGTGGTTTTTTTGTTTATTGCCACAGACCCACACGGACAAAGGTGGATGGGGGGACTTCATGGTGTTCGAGCTTGGGTTTGGCTATATCGTGTGGTTTTCGATTATGTTAAGAATCTCACTGCTACTGATATCTTGTTGAGTGTTTTTTGAGTAAATTGATAAGAGTATAATTTCATTTGGAAGTTTCAGGTAGTAGATTAATCTAAAGCCACTTCTTTTGCCTTTGTTTGCCGAGCTGTTTGGGAGTCTGACTTTGAAAACTTTATGTTCCGTACCTTTTATTTGGTCGCCTGGTGTTTCACCGGCTTCCAATTTTGAAATGTAAGGTGTGAGGTCTGTTTTGATTTTATTATACTTCTTGGCAAGAGATTTTAAGTTTTTTTTGAACTCATTGGTAAATGAGACTTTTACCCTATGTCGCATCAATATTTTTCCATAATTCAGTAATAGGGGAGATCTCTTTCTTGAGGGCCTGATCCCAGCTTTTTTCAAAACTGTCGACTAAATTTTTTCTTATGATTGATTCTTTGTATATATGTACAATTTGAAATAACTGAGGTAGATATTGGGTCGGAACCTGTTCTATCTCGCGTATAAACTCACTTGGTGTATAATCATGTGAAGTCATTGTTAACACTCCCTGGAGAGGGTCTCTGTTTAATGCTTACGATTTACCAGAACTGCAATAATGATTTTTAGATACCTATAGTCAAGGTTAGACGCTATGCGGTGCTACGTCAAGATAATAATCATCTTTTTATGGAAAGTGGTATGGTTTTTCTAATAACTGGGGTCAGAGTAAAATTAAATATTGGATTTAGGGTCAGGCCTGATAAACGGGTGCTTGGCTAGTGAAGTGAAGAGGACGAGGGGACGTTCTTCAGATTATAAGTTTTTTGTATTTTGTGCAACTTATTTGATAATAAACTGGATGTTCGACATAATCTCAGGTTTAAATAGTGCGATAGGGTTATAAGAACGCTATGATGTCACAGGAGCCGTTCAGAGCGTTTTACAAATTAATGTAAAGGGGTAAGTAACTGGAAAAAAGTTATTGGAGCTGAGGGATCACCGTTTTTTTATGGATAGAACAACAGCAGCCGGCAAGCGGATACGGTCTGACAGATAATTAGAGAGCAAATTGTCAGTTGGCAAACAGAGGAGGGACGGAAAATCAGT
Organism: uncultured Thermodesulfobacteriota bacterium; assembly: GCA_964478545.1. Classification (GTDB taxonomy): domain Bacteria; phylum Desulfobacterota; class Anaeroferrophillalia; order Anaeroferrophillales; family Anaeroferrophillaceae; genus DQWO01. The sequence continues at coordinate 19,557 of CAYZIS010000030.1, read as the reverse complement.
TTAAAGGAGATATTGTCTTCATTCAAGCAAGGCTCCGTGCTTGTGTGAAACGTCTTCCCGCGTGATGGTATCTGGAACTCCATGAGGTTTCAGTACTTTCTTGCCGCAAAGGATCAAGAGTGAAAATAGCAGTGAAAATAGGGGTCAGACCTCGGTTTTCTGATTGTTTGGAGAAAGGGGATCATCCCCTTTTCTTTGCAGGAACACATCTGGATGCTGAAGACTTTTCTGGTTATTATTGTTGTTGCCTTGCTGGCGGGGGTTTTTCGGGCTTCCGCCTTTCTGGTTTATGAGCGGTCGCTGGAAAAGGCGGACTGCGGTAGTGACATGCCGGTTTTGCCAGATGATCTTCGGGATAAGGGAAAAAGATGGTTGAGAGCTAAAGTGGCTGCAGCAGGAAATCAATCAGGTTGAAGCGTTTGATGCCGGCATAGTCGGAACCGAAAATCGTGTCCATGCTGAGGACATACTTGGGGTAGTTGTCCCTGATTGCCAGCAGGGGGGAAAACTCGCGTTCAATGGTTTGCTCTGAGGACAGAAGGTAGCAGACCTGTATATAGATCTTGTCGTCGGCAGTCGTGGCGATAAAATCAATTTCCTTGGTACCGTATTTGCCGATGGATATGTTGTAGCCTCGCCGTTTCAGCTCTAGAAAAATCAGGTTTTCAAGCATTCCGGCAATTCCTGCTTCGCGATAGCCGAACAGCGCATGTCGCAGGCCAATGTCGCCGAGATAGTATTTTTCGTGGAGTTCGAGCAGCCGTTTTCCCTTGATGTCATACCGTTGGACCTTGTGCAGGGCAAAGGTGGAACAAAGATACGAGAGATAGTTTTGTACTGTTTCAACACCGACGGAGATTTTTTGGGATTTCAGGTAGTCGGAAATTTTTTTGGCTGAAAAAATATTGCCGATGTTGTCAAAGGAATATTTGGTGATGTTTTCCAGCAGGGTGATGTTGCGCACCCGGTAGCGTTTCACGATATCTTTCAGCAGGATGGTATCATAGATGGCGCTGATGTATTGATAAACAATTTCTTTGTTGAGGTTAAAGTGGGACAATGCTGGAAAGCCTCCGAATTGCAGATAGAGGGGAAACTGGCTGAGGCTGTCCGTCTCTTTTTTGCCCATAAAGTCCAGGAATTCACTGAAACTCAGGGAATAAATGGGAAACTCGATGTAGCGGCCGGATAAAAGTGAGGCAAACTTGGATGAAAGCATGCTGGCATTGGAACCGGTCAGGTAAATGTCGTAATTGCCGTCTCCCAGGTAAGAGGCAATGCATTTTTCCCACCCGTCAATTTTCTGCACTTCATCAATGAAAAGATAGATTTTTCTCCCAGGCGCTAGGTTTGGTTGATTTTTAATGTAGTCATGAAGTTGCTGATAAGTGCGGATGAAGTCGAAATCAATTGATTCCATGTCAAGGTAGATTATCTGTTGGTCATTTATATTTTGCTGTTGCAGATATTTGATGATCAGCCGCATGAAATAACTTTTTCCGACCCGACGCAAGCCGGTAATGACTTTAACTACGGGTTTATTGATGAAAGGCTTTATGTGCTCCATGTATAACTTTCTGTTATGCATGATATATTCCTTTTTATCCGACTAAGTTTTCAGTATAGATTGTATAATACTTGTTTATGATAAAAATTTCTTGTATAAATGAATATTTTTGGTATTTATCGCCTTTATCAAGAAAAAAGGGGACAGATTTATTTTTTTGACTTTGCTTTTTTCCCTGCATAACCTGTCACTCCCGTATAATCCTGCCGCATTGTCCACACCATGTTATTCAGCGGGGTAGTCCTGGCCGGCCAAAAAAATAAATAACAAAAAATCTATCCCGTTTTCCGTGCAGTTTCCCGATAAAAAATAAATCTGTCCCCTTTTCTTGCTTTTTTTGAAAAAAATAAGCTCGATATTAGTATTGATAATGATACTACGAATTAATGAGTGGCATAGGACAAATCTTGAAAGAAATGAAAACCAATCCCAAAGGAGTTCGGTTCACTGAACTTCAGAAGGTTTGCGAATATTATTTCGGGAAACCCCGCCAAAGTGGTACCAGCCATTGTATTTATAAAACCCCCTGGTTAGGTGATCCCCGTGTAAACATACAAGGGCTATAAAGGTAAGGCTAAACCCTGTCAAGTTAAGCAGAGATTGCTTGCCATTGAAAAATATGAGGTGAGTCATGGTTCTTGAAGTCGACAAATATATCTATCGAGTAATGTGGTCTGAGGAAGACGAGGAATTTATCGGCTTATGTACCGAGTTTCCCAGCCTTAGTTGGCTTGCTACTACTCCTGAAGCCTCATTAAAAGGTATTCGTTCTGTTGTCAACGAATGTATCCAGGATATGGTTCAAAATAATGAAGATATTCCTGCACCAATTTCTACCTGGCGATACAGTGGGAAATTTATGGTTAGAGTTCCACCGGAAACACATCACCGTCTTGCAGTTGAAGCCGCTGAATCCAGAGTAAGTTTAAATAGAATTATTAGTGTGAAACTTGCCCGTTAACATATGGAAAAAGTGGACACACTTATTGATTTGACAAACACCGGGTTCAATGTGGCAATCGCGGTGTCCTTTTCAGTTTCCAGCTAATTGGTGGTCTTTAGACTTTGGTTCCATCAATTTTCCTGCAACCAATTTTTCGATGACATTCCTTAATTTAGCAAGATTTTTATTTTGTTTTTTGATCCTTTTATAGTCTTTTTTAAATTGAGTTGTATAATGTAGGTTCAACCCTCAAGCTCCTGAAATAATTCATCAACAGAGTCAACTTTATGAAGTTCCTTTCCATTTTCAGTATCTTTAAGTGTTTTAGCTGTAATCTCATTAGGAATTTTTATTTCAAAAGGGATTCCCTTATGTAGGGCTATTTGTGAAAGGTACATTGAAATAGCCTCTGACATTGATATATTTAATGTTTTCAGTATCATTTGGGCATTTTGTTTTATCTTTGGATCTACACGGGTTTGAATTGTTGCTGTTTTTGCCATAGCTTTCTCCTGTTTTTGCCGATTTGTGTATTGATATTGTCATTACAACAAACATACGGCTTATTTTGAAAATTTCAAGCAATATTTTATAGGGGTAATGGGGACGTTCTTCATATTATAAGTTTCTTGTATTTTATGTGACTTTTTGATAATAAAAGCGCATGCCACGTAAATCAAGAATCGATGCACCTGGGGCTCTTCATCATATTATTGTCAGGGGTATAGAGAGAAAAACAATTTTCAAAGATGATACCGACCGGGTCAAGCTTCTTGAACGTCTTGGGGTTATTCTCTCTGATACAGAAACAGACTGTTTTGCCTGGGCCCTTATCCCAAATCATTTCCATCTTCTTTTGCGAACCGGTACCACCTCAATCTCATCCGTCATGCGCCGGTTGTTGACGGGATATGCCATATACTTTAACCGGCGTTATCGTCGCAGTGGCCACCTTTTTCAGAATCGTTATAAATCCATACTCTGTCAGGAAGATACGTATCTTCTTGAGCTGGTTCGCTATATTCACCTTAATCCGCTACGCGCCAAACTGATCAAAGACTACAATGCGTTGCAAGGCTATCCGTTTTGTGGTCACAGTGTCATTATGGGCAGATTGGACCGGACATGGCAGAATTCGAATTATGTACTTCGTTTGTTTGCAGCTGAGGTGGCAGCAGCCCGGGAAGGTTACCATTCATATGTCCGGGACGGAATTGCTATGGGCAGGCGAAAAGATCTTGTTGGCGGAGGAGTAATTCGCAGTCATGGTGGCTGGACAGCAGTGAAGGAACTACGCAAGACCAAAGCGTATCAAAAGGGAGATGAACGAATTCTTGGTGATGGTGATTTTGTAGAGAAAGTTCTGCGAAAATCCGAGGAACAACTCGAAAGAAAATTTCGACTTGAAATTGAGGGCTTTGATTTTGACAGGATTGTGGACAGAGTAGCTGGCCTTTTGAAAATATCACCTGCCGAGGTGCTGGCTAAAAGCAAAAGAAGGCAAACCGTTGCAGCCCGGAGTTTATTATGCTTCTGGGTATCAAGAGAGTTGGGATTGAGCCAGGTCTGGTTGGCCCGGAGGCTTGAACTATCGCAACCGGCTATCAGTTCGGCAGTTGAACGTGGTAGCAAACTTGTTGAAAAAGAGGGTTACTCCCTTTTTCGATAAGAGGAAACTTATAATCTGAAGAACGTCCCCTTGTACGGACTCGGATGCCGAAAAACCGGTGCTTGTGACTTGGGGAAGTAATGTTTCAAATGGTGATGTGATCGTCAGCCCGCTGTTCAACCTCGGGGGAATAGTCTGAAAGAAAAAGAGAAAAAGGAGTTCCTTATTTCCTTCGTAATTGTATGAAAAGGTTGATCAGAGGTAAAGAAAACGGCAGTCTTTGTCGAGTGTAGAGTAAGTGTTCAGCCAGGAAACTAATTGATTGCAGGAGAATGATTGTGCGGGTAATGCTGGTGGCCGGGGCCCGGCCCAACTTTATGAAGATTGCGCCGATTTTTCACGCGGCAGCAGGGCTTGATGATATTGAATGCCTGATCGTCCATACCGGGCAGCATTATGATTATGAAATGTCCCAGGCTTTTTTTGATGATTTGGAACTTCCCAAGCCTGATTTTTTTCTTGAGGCCGGCTCCGGGAGCCATGCCGGGCAGACGGGTAAAATCATGATTGCCTTTGAAAAAGTCTGCGAGGGGCAGAAACCTGACCTGGTGATGGTGGTGGGAGATGTAAATTCTACCCTGGCCTGCAGCATTGTTGCCAAAAAAATGCTGATCGGGGTTGCCCATGTGGAGGCCGGTCTGCGGAGTTTTGATTTGGAGATGCCGGAGGAGATCAACCGCATGGTCACCGATGCCATCAGTGATTATTTTTTTGTGACTGAACAGAGTGGGGTGGATAATCTGCTGCATGAGGGGAAGCCGAAAGAGAGCATTTACTTGGTCGGGCACGTGATGATTGATAATCTGCTGCGTCAGGAGCAGCTGCTGGACAACTGCGGATCGGATGCTTTTCCCACCGGTTCCCTGAAAAAAATGCTGGGGGATTACCTTTTCCTGACCTTGCACCGGCCCTCGAATGTCGATGACCGTGAAGTGTTGGCCGGCATAGTTGCAACCCTGAATGAAATTTCTGCCCGTTTGCCGATAATTTTTCCGGTGCATCCGCGGACCCGGAAAATGCTTGATTTGTATGATTTGCAGTTAGCTGATACTATTCACCAACTGCCGCCGCTCGGGTTCCGGGAATCTCTTTTCTGGTGGCGGGACGCGGTGATGGTGTTGACCGACAGCGGCGGGCTGCAGGAAGAGACCACCGCCTTGAGGATTCCCTGCATTACTCTGCGGCATAATACCGAAAGGCCGATTACGGTGGAGATGGGCAGTAATGTCCTGGCTGGTAACCGACCGGCGGATATTATTGCCGCTTTTGAACAAACGTTGGTTGGTGAGTGCCGCCGCGGTCAGGTGCCGCCTTTGTGGGACGGCAAAGCGGCGGAAAGAATCTGGGCAGTAGTCCGGGGGAGTGGATGAACCTGAAAAATAAATCTGTTCCCTTTTTTTTGGTTTATTTTTTCCTGCTGGCGGGCCTGTATTATTCCAGTTTTGGCTACCTTATGCGTATGTGGCAGCGGGATGATTATAACTACTGCTACCTGGTGCCGCTGGTGGTTTTGTACCTCGTCTGGGAGCAAAGGTCGTGGTTGGCCGCCGTGCGGACCTCCTCTTCCTGGAGTGGCCTGGTTTTTATCAGTTTCGGCATTGTTTTTTTCTGGCTGGGCGAGCTGGGAGGGGAATATACCGCCCTTTTCATTTCTTTGTGGCTGATGATCGTCGGCCTGTGCTGGCTGCACCTGGGCGGTAGAAAAATCAGGATTATTGGCTTTCCGCTGTTCCTGCTGCTGGCCATGTTTCCGCCGCCAAATTTCCTTACTTCCCGCCTTTCCTTGAAGCTGAAGCTGATTTCGTCGCAGATCGGCGTATTCCTGATGCGGCTTTGGGGCATGACCGCGCACTGGGAGGGGAATGTCATCGATCTGGGTTTTACCCGCCTGCAGGTGGTGGATGCCTGTAGTGGTATCCGTTATCTCTTTCCCATTATCATCCTCGGGCTGCTGCTGGCCTGGTTTTTCCGTGCCCACTGGTGGAAGCGGGTAGTGTTGGTGCTTTCAACCATACCTTTGATTATTTTTGCCAACGGAGTGCGGATCGCTCTCACCGGCATTCTCTATGAACCTTTCGGCCCGAAGATCGCCGAAGGTTTTCTCCATGATTTTGCCGGCTGGTTTACTTTCATGGTTGCCCTGGCAGTCCTGCTGCCGGAGATGTGGCTGCTGAAAAAAATTCCCTTTGGCCAGTCGCCGGTTGAGACAAAGTTATCATCAATGAAAGAGCCGGTCGGCCAGTCGCCGGTCTGGACGAAATTCACGCTGGCGGTTTTGTTGTTGCTGGTGACGCTAGCCGTTTCCCAGGGAGTCAATTTCCGTGAGAAGGTACCGGCAAAGCAGTCATTCAGTCATTTTCCCCTGCAGCTGGGAAACTGGAGCGGACAGCGGGAAAAGATGGAGCAGCGTTTTATTGACACCTTTGACCTGAGTGATTATGCCATCGTTGATTACCGTGATCAGCAGGGGCGGGCAATCAATTTCTATGTTGCCTATTATGAAAGCCAGCGCAAGGGGGAGTCGATTCACTCTCCCGCAACCTGCCTGCCGGGCAGTGGATGGGATTTTAAAAATGCCGGGACGGCTGCGTTTCAGGTTCTTGGATATGGCCAAGGTCACACCCGGGTGAACCGGGCGCTGATGCAGAAAGCCGGTTTTAAGCAACTGACATATTACTGGTTTCCCCAGCGGGGGCGGATTCTAACCAATGCTTATCAGTTGAAGATTTTTGCTTTCTGGGATGCGCTGACCAAGCAGCGGACTGACGGAGCCTTGGTGCGCCTGATAACTCCGATTGTGGCCGGGGAAACGGTAGCCGATGCCGATGCCAGGCTCCAGGGGTTTATGGGCCTGTTGCTACCGGCGCTAGATAGATACATTCCCGGGGTGATGGCTGTTGCCGCCGGAGCCCAGCGGGAATAATATTGATGGGTCCTTGATGCTTATTCTTGCAACTTTACTCCTTTCCCTTTTTATTACCCTCAGCCTCGTACCTTTGTTTCGGGGGCTGGCGGTTAAACTGCGGGCGGTTGATATCCCTGACGCGCGCAAAATGCATCAGCAGCCGATGCCGAAAACCGGCGGTCTGGCGATGGCTGCAGGATCACTGATTCCGATTATCCTCTGGGTTCCGCCAAATTTCCTGCTGCGGCCGTTGCTGCTGAGTTCAGCGGTGATCATCGCCTTTGGTTTTCTTGATGATGTTATTGACTTGGGATTCAAGGCAAAATTCGTGGCCCAGTTTTTTGCCGCCCTGATTGTGGTTCTTTATGGTGGGGTGAAGATTACGTCGCTGGGAGCCCTGCTGCCTGACGGCCTCCTGCTGCCCGGTTATATATCCGTTCCCCTAACGGTTTTTGTGATTATCGGGGTGACCAATGCCATCAATCTTGCTGACGGTCTGGATGGGCTGGCCGGAGGCATCTCTCTGCTGATTTTTTTCTGTATAGGCCTGCTGGCTTACAAATGTGGGGACCTGGTTATTGCCCTGATAGCCGCCTCCCTGGCCGGGGCAATTTTTGGCTTTCTGCGCTTCAATACTTTTCCGGCTACTGTGTTTATGGGGGATGCCGGCAGTCAGTTTCTCGGCTTTCTGGCTATTACCCTCTCGTTGTCTCTGACTCAGAAAAATATTCCCTACAGTCCTTTATTGCTGTTGCTGCTCCTGGGCTTTCCTGTGCTGGATACTTTGACCGTGATGTTGGGTCGTATCTATCACGGCAAGTCTCCTTTCAAGGCGGATACGAATCACTTTCATCATAAAATGATGCGCCTGGGATTTTACCATAGTGAAGCGGTGCTAATTATTTATATCATTCAGGCTTTACTTGTCTGCGCCGCCTATATCTTTCGTTATTATTCCGACTGGTGGTTGCTCGGCGGTTTTATCTTCTTTGCTGTTCTGGTGGTGCTGATTTTTTATCTGACCAGCCGTTACCAGTGGAAATTTCACCGCGGTGCCAGTTTCTTTGACCTGCTGGTTAAGGGAAAACTGAGACGATTAAAGGAACAGCAGGTGTTTATAAGGGTGTCGTTTATTGGCCTGCAGCTGTTTATTGCATTGGTTTTGCTGTTTTCCTGCCTGCTACCTGCTGCGGTTCCTTCGTGGTTGGGATATGCTGGCTTCAGCATGCTCATCGGGTTGCTGCTTAGCCGGTTTCTACTGAAAAAATTACTGGCAATGGTCCTGCGGCTGTCGATTTATGTTGTTACCCCGGTGCTTATTTTTCTTAGTTCCCAGCAACAGAATAATTTTTTTCCCGAAGCGGCAAAACTGTTACCAAAAATACATTTAGCCGGTTATGGGGTTATGGTGTTTTTTGTCATGATGGTGGTCCGGCTGAGCCGTCGGTCCGGCTACAAAAGTACGCCCCTTGATTTTCTTATCCTGTTTATTGCCCTGGTGGTTCCCAATATATCCACCGTAGGCATTGGTGTTCAGCATATGGGAGTGGTTGCTTCCCAGATTATTGCCCTGTTTTACAGCTTTGAAGTGTTATTGGAGGAGTTGCGGGGTGAATACAACCTGGCGGTGGTGGCTACCGGGGGGATGCTGCTTATCAGTTGCCTCAGGGCCTTTATAGGGTAAGCAGCCTTCAGCTATCAGCGATCAGCAAATATTGATGAAGTGCTTTGTAAATGTTCGAAAAAGTTGAAAAATAGCTGAAAATGCCGAATATCCATATCAGTGACTGTTAAACAATTATTTATTTACCGATAATTACAGCTATAGAGGTGGTCTGAATGAGTAAAAGATTGAAAGTGTCATGCGTATTCCTGGTGTTGTTTTCCCTGCTGCTGGTTTCCGCCTGTGGCGGCGGGCCGGAAGAGAAGAAAATGAAGTTTTACAATCGCGGAGTGTCCTTATATGATCAAGGGGACTATGTTAAAGCGATTTTGGAATTTAAAAACGCGCTCCAGGTAGACCGGAAGTTTGCCAAAGCTTACCAGAAGCTGGGGATGGCCTACCTGAAACAAAATGATTTCCCTCATGCCTATGGAACGCTGCAAAAAGCGGTTGAATTGGATGCCGGTCTCCTTGAAGCTCAGGTTGCCCTGGGGAAGCTGTTGATGCTGGGGCGGAAACCACAGGAAGCCCTGGAAAAAGCCGAACTGGTTTTGGCTAAAGAACCAAATAATCAAGAGGGGCTAGTTCTGAAAGCGGCCTGCTTGCTGGCTGGAAAACAGGTAGCTGAGGCCCGGAAAATTTTTGAATCACTGGTGCAAAAAGAAACCCGGCTGACTGATCCCTACCTGATGCTGGCAAAATTGCGACTTAATCAAAAGGATTTTATCGGGGCTAAAAAATTGCTTGAGCAGCTGCTTGCCTTTAACCCCAAATATCGACAGGCCCGCCTGCTTTTGGTTGGTATCCTGGAGCAGCAGCAGGAACTGGACGCTGCTGAGCAGGAATTGAAGACTATGGTTACCCGCGATCCTGAACCTGAGAAGGTCAGGCTGCTGTTGGCTAAATTTTATAATCAGCATGGCAGGGAAAAAGAGGCGGAAAATGTTTTGAATGGCCTGGTTGAGGTTCATCCGGACCAGAGTGAGTATCGCCTGCAGTTGGCCAAGTTTTATGCTGATAAACGACAGGAAGAGAAAATGGTGATGGTGCTAAAAAAGGCGCGTGCCGATCTGCCGATGGTTTACGGGGTCTGCGAAATGCTGGCTCGCTATTATGTGATTCACCGCCAGGTTGATCAGGCAGTGAAACTGTTGACTGAGTATATGGATACGGTGCGCACCGGCCCTGATTTTCTCAAAGCCAAACTCTTACTGGCGGCGGTTGATTTTCAGGACCAGCAGCTGGGCAATGCACTCAAGCTGGTGGAAGAAGTGTTGAGTGAGAATCCGGCCGATATCAAGGCCCATGAATTGAAGGGTGATATGCTGGCGGCAAAGAAGGATTTTACCGGCGCTACCGGTGAATATCGGGCAGTGTTGGATCAGGCTCCGGATAATTACCAGGCACGGTTAAAACTGGCACGGGTCCACTTGGCCAATAAGGAACCAAACCTGGCCAAGGATGTTTTGAAAAAAACCCTGGAACTTAATCCCCAGATCATACAGGCAGGTATGGGGTTGGCTTCAATCTACCGGCAGGAGGGGAAAAATCAGCTGGCGTTGGGGCAGCTGGAAAAGGTGTTGGAGGTTAACCCCGATGCGGTGCCGGCCATGGAACAGATTGTTGATATTATGATCCGGGAAAAAAAGACTGGTGATAAAATCCTGGCCAGGATTAAGCGGCAGGTGGCGAAACGGCCGAAAAATCCTTTGTACCAGGTGTTGCTGGGCAGATTTTTTATCGTTTCCCGCGAGCCTGATGAGGCCCGGCAGAGCTTGCAGACGGCGTTGGATCTGGACCCGGAAAATCAGCCGGCGATTTTTGCTCTGGCCCGTCTGGAACAATTGGAAGGCTCTTTGGATGTTGCCATTGCTCGTTACCAGGGCCTGCGGGAGAAAAATCCGGACCATCCCGGCCTGGCCATGATTACCGCCTCGTTGTATGAAAAGCAGGGGAAACCTGAAAAGGCCGGAGCCATTTATCGTGAAATACTGTCAAAAAATCCACAGTCGACGGTGGCGGCGAACAACCTGGCTTTTTATTACGCGGAATATGATCCCAGCCCGGAAAATCTGAAAGAGGCGCTCCGGTTGATCGCCCCACTGATTGAGCGTTTTCCGCAAGAGTCGGTGGTCGTTGATTCGGCCGCCTGGGTTTATTACCAGTTGGGCGATTATGCCCCGGCGCGTGATTTGCTGCTGGGGGTAAAAGAAAAACTCGACAAAATTCCCATTGGCCAGTATCATTTAGGTATGGCCTGTTTGAAATTGGATGATCGCCAGCAGGCTAAGGAGTGGCTAACGAAGTCGGTCAGCAGTAAAGAAGAGTTTAATGGTAGGGAAAATGCCCTGAAGTTGTTGAAAACATTGAAATAAGGTGATGGTAATGTTTGTGTGATATGCTATTGGTGCGGTTGCCGGGGCGGCAATCGGCGGGATCATCGGTTATTTTGGTAAATGTTCCGGAAGTACCTGAGGCCTGACAGCGAGCCCCTGGTCAGGGGCTATAGTTGGGGCACTCTTAGGGGTTATGTTTGCTTCTTCCACTGTTTCCAAGTAAAGGTGATTGGGGGATAAGGTTGATTCTGATTAGGGTTCCAGGGTGGGAAGGTTTGGGATTGGAGGTCAAAGAAGCAGAAAAGCGGGTTGAAAATACCAAGGCCTGATTGATGATGAAGTAGCCGAAAAAAGATGAATTTTGAGTAGCATGGAAGGGCATGAAGATGAAAATATCTTCATGCCCTTTTGCATTTAATCTAAGAGGCTGTCCGAGAATAGAAATTTTTTCTCAAATCGAGGCATGTAAAAAAAATTACCGCAGGCATATATATGATATTCTGAGGATAATTTTTTGAGCATAACGAAGAGTTGGGGAAAAAGGGCATTTTCGGACAGCCTCTTAGGCGCATTCCGAATAGCCACAGGCATGGCAGACAAAACAGCCGCCTTCATGTTCAATAACCCCACCACATTCCGGGCAGGCACCGAAAGCATTGTTGTTTTCTTTTAAAGATTTATCCTGATAGCCGTTAGTCCGTTCCAGTTGGAGACGAATAGCCTGGGCGATGGCGTCGGCGCAGGAAGTCACCTTGTTGTCACCAAAACCAAAAGGTTTGTGACAACTGATGCCAATCAATTGCTTAACTATCGGTTCGGCCGGCAGGCCACTGCGCCAGGCCAGGGAAACCAGTCGGCCAATGGCTTCATTCTGGCTGGCGGCGCAACCCCCGGCTTTGCCAATGGTATTGAATAATTCAAACGGCCTTCCCTGTTCATCAACATTGATGGTGACGTAAAGGGGGCCGCAGCCGGTGGTCATCTGGAATGTCTGGCCGGTCAGGGTGCGGGGACGATCACGCTTAATGGGGTTTTCCGTTGCCGCGGGTTGTTTGCGGTCTGTTTTGCCAATGTTCAACACCTGATCTTCACGGCAACCATCACGGTAGATGGTCACTCCCTTGCACCCTAGTTTGTATGCTTGGATAAAGGCTTCCTGCACCTCTTCAACTGTGGCATCATGGGAGAAATTTATGGTCTTACTGACAGCATTGTTGGTGTGTTTTTGAAATGAAGCCTGGATAGAGATATGATCTATGGGACTGATATCATGGGCAGTCTCAAAAATCTTCCGGTATTTAGCCGGAATTTCATCAATGCCCTGGATACTGCCGTTGTAGGCAATTTTTTTAAGAATCTCTTGCTTGTAGAAACCATTTTCTTTGGCAATCTTTTCAAAAATAGGATTTACTTCAAAAAATTCATCATCGTCCATGACCCGCCGAATAAATGCCACCGCAAACAGTGGTTCAACCCCGCTGGAACAGCTAGCGATGATACTGATGGTGCCGGTGGGAGCAATGGTGGTTCTGGTGGCATTGCGAACCGGAGCATCGGGATTTTTCTGGCCATAAATACTCTCAGGAAAGTTTGGAAAGGCACCTCGTTTTTTCCCCAGTTGGATGGATGCTTCCAAGGCTCGTTGATCAATGAACCCCATCACTTGTTCGGCAATCTCTCTAGCTTCCGTAGATGAGTAGGGGATTTTCAGCTGTAACAGCAGGTCGGCAAAACCCATGACTCCCAGGCCGATTTTTCGGTTTGCCTGGGTGTTTTTTTCGATTTCCGGCAGGGGGTAGCGATTGATATCAACCACATTGTCAAGGAAATGGACCGCTAGCTCCACCGTTTTACCCAGTTTATCATAATCAATTATTTTGCCTGCAACCATATGGGACAGGTTGATGGAACCTAAGTTGCATGATTCATAGGGTAGGAGGGGCTGCTCGCCACAGGGGTTGGTGCTTTCTATCTTGCCTACTTTCGGGGTCGGGTTGTCAGCATTCATGCGGTCAAGGAAAACAATCCCTGGTTCTCCGGAAAGCCAGGCCTGTTTGACCAGCTGTCGGAAAATCTTCAGGGCACTTTGTTTTTTGACTACTTCACCGTTGCGGGGGTTTATCAGGTCATAATCGCTATCGGTCTCCACCGCCCTCATAAATTTTTCGGTAATGCCTACCGAAAGGTTGAAATTATGCAGCAGGGAAAGGTCACCTTTGATCTTGATGAAATCCATGATGTCCGGGTGATCAACCCGAAGAATTGCCATGTTGGCTCCTCGGCGGGTCCCCCCCTGTTTGATGGTTTCCGTGGCGCTGTCAAAAACCGTCATGAACGAAATGGGCCCGCTGGAAATGCCACTGGTTGAATGAACGGTATCGTTGCGTGGCCGGATTTGGGAAAAAGAAAATCCGGTGCCGCCGCCACTTTTGTGAATGAGAGCGGTATTTTTAACCGCTTCAAAAATACTTTCCATGGAATCACCCACCGGCAGGACAAAGCAGGCGGAGAGCTGACCCAGTTCACGGCCGGCATTCATCAGGGTCGGGGAGTTGGGGAGAAAATCAAGCTGGGCCATCATTTGGTAGAAATCAAAAGCTAGTTGCTCAACATCAGCCTTTTGATCAAAGTTTAGTTCACCGGCAGCCAGAGTTTTTGCTACCCGCCAGAACATATCTTCAGGTTTTTCCAGAACTTTTCCCTGATCATCTTTTTTCAGATAACGCCTTTCAAGTACTGTTTTTGCGTTCTCGGCAAATTCTGGAATGATTGCACCGGCAGGCAGCTTTGCCTTAACCGGCAGTTTCTTTTTGGCCATCTAATCCTCCTGAGCTGTATAAATCGTTGTAATTATTGAAAGTTATGATACACTATATGTAGTGTGTGCGAGAGCATAAAGGCACAATATATTGTGTATGTCAAGAAAAAATTGAAAAAAATATGAAAGTATCAGAAGAAATGTTCTGGAGTGAATATCACGCCGGTTAAAACGGTAATAATTGCGGGTTGTTATGAAAAAAAGGTTTAGCTCCTTGGTAGGAACCAAACCTTTTCAGTAATATCATCATGGACTTTTTTTAAAAATTCTTATTTTTCAAGGTAGCCTATAGTTCGATAGCATTATCTCTGGCAACATCTTTGATGTGGTTTACATAAATAGTGGCAATAGCCGGATTTTCACCAATACCTTTGGTTACCGGAATAACCTTGATTCCCTTGTTCCAGATAACCATCTTCATTGTATTCATCGCCAAAATAAATATGGGTGGGTTGGAGAATGATAATGTTATAATCTTCATCCTGCAAGTCCGCAATAGTGACCAAGGGCCCTTTGACGTAGAGAATATCTTTGGAGATGTTTGGGTTTTCTGCCAGAAATTTCTGGTCATTCTGCCTTTTATGCCAGATTTTTCGGATAATATCGGAGGTGAAGGCTATCTTGATTTTGATTTCGGGAAATGCCTTTTGTACGGTGTTCTGGATGTTGGTGATGGCCACCAGGGCTGAGGGATAGCTGGTGCCAAAACCTGCCAGGACAATAGCTTTTTTATCTTATTTTTGACTCATGGCAAATGATGATGTAATCAGAACCAGTGATAAAATCAAGATAATAACGGAAATAGATATTATGTCCCCCTATTTAAGAGAGAAGTTGGGCCAGCAAGGTGATGGGGTGAGCGGTGGTAACATTCATTTCGGCGATCTGGATGCCTTCATTGAGTTGGATCAGGCAGCCAGGGCAGCCGCTGGCAATGATCTGGGCTTCGGAATTCCGTAGGTCAGCGATTTTTTCCCCTAAAATCTTTCGGGAAAGGGATTTATGGGTAACACCGAAGGAACCACCGGAACCACAGCAGCGTTCAGGGTGGCAGAGTTCGACAAAATTATCTCCGGCGATGAGACGCAGCAACCAACGTGGTTGCGCCGTAATCCCCTGGCCTTTGCGCAGGTGGCAGGGGTCGTGGTAGGTTATTTTTTTGCCGATATTTTTTCCCTGAAGCAGTTTGGCCAGTTTCTCCCGTTGTTCATAGAGAAATTCGCTGATATCCATGACCTTGATGCCGGCCGGCAGGGAATAGCTTTTTAAAGTGTGGCCGCAGGTGGCGCAACTGGTTACTACCAAGGTGAGATCATCATCGGCCGCGGCCATAACCTGAAGATTTTTTTCTTGTAGCTGATCAGCAGATTTTTGATCGCCGGCGGCTTCGGTGACTGCTCCGCAGCACGTCCAGGATTCTGGTACTACCGTTTCAAAACCAAGTTTTTCCAATACCATAATGGTTTGCAGGCCGATTTCGGGAATCAGGTAACGGGTGGCGCAACCGGGAAAATAGAGCAGCCGGGGTCGCTTGCCTGGTGCTGGCCGTCGTTTTCTGAGATGATCGTCAAGATTTTTTTTCGGCAGACTTGGAATAACCGTCTGATTATCAATGAGTGGCATGGGTAAGCGTCGTCGCAGTCCGCTGCCAGTCGGCAGGCGTTGCCAGGCGAGCAATTGTAACCAGGAGCCGACTTTCAGCAAGGTCTTAAGTCGACCGGTTTTGCCGGTGAGGAGGGTAAAGAGAAACTTCTTAACCGGGTGCAGGCCGGTTTCCGCAGTGATTTCCCGGCGGGCAGCCTTGATGATTTCCGTAATTTTGACATTCTTTGGGCAGTTTTCTTCACAGGAGTGACAGAGCAGGCAGTAATCAACCGCCTGGCGATAAAAGTCCGATAATCTTTCCTGGCCACCGCCGTTTTTTTGCAAGAGGTGTTCGATGAGGACCAACTTGCCCCGGGCGACCATTTCTTCGCGGCCGGTTTGCCGATAAATGGGGCACACCGACATGCAGGAACCGCACTTAACACATTTGCTTAGTTCTTGTTGTATTATAGTTGCAGTCATGAATTTATGTTTTATTTTTGAGCGAACCCTAAGCGGGGAAAATTTTCCCTGGATTAAGAATATTATTTGGATCAAAAGCCCGTTTTACCGCCTGCATGGCGGCGATAGTTGCCGGGTTCCATTCCAGAGGGAAAAATTTTGCCTTGGTATTGCCGATTCCGTGCTCACCTGAAAGAGTGCCCCCTAATTCAATCGTGGCGGCAAAAATCTCTTTCACTGCTTTTTCACCCATCCGGGCCTGCCGGTTATCACTTTTATCCAGCATGACGTTGACGTGAATATTGCCATCGCCGGCATGGCCGAAACAGACAATGGGGAGATCTGTTTTCTTGGCTATGGACTCAATCTGTTTGAGGACCTCAGGGATTGCCGTTCGGGGCACAGCTATATCCTCATTTAGTTTGTCCGGGGCAATTTTGGCGATGGCCGGTGACAAGGAGCGGCGGGCTTGCCAGAGAGTATCACGTTCTGTTTTATCGTTGGCGGTGAGAATCATCACCGTGCTGGATTCAACCAGTTTTTGAATCGCGGTAGATTCACGTTTGACGTTTTCATCATCGCCATCCACTTCTACCAGCAGTAAAGTCCGGGCTTCTTCAGGCAGGGTGAAGGGCAGGGAATCACGAATGGCGTTAATGGAGTGGTGATCAAGAAATTCGGTGGTTGAGGGAATAATATGCTGGCGGACCATATTGGTAATTGCCAGAGCGGCATTTTCCATGTCGGCGAAAGCCAGTAGCAAGGTGTGGGTGACCGCCGGTGCCGGAACCAGTCGCAGGAGGATTTTGGTGATGATCCCCAAGGTGCCCTCAGAACCCACAAAGAGATGGGTGAGATCATATCCGGATACGGATTTGATACATTTATTGCCAGTATTAATAATGGAGCCGTCAGGCAATACTACTTTGAGGCCGCTGACATAATTTCCGGTTACTCCATATTTTACCGCCCGGGGCCCGCCGGCATTTTCTGCTACATTGCCGCCGATGGTGGAAAATGCCAGACTGGCCGGATCCGGCGGATATAACAGGCCATGTTTTGATACCTCTTCCTGCAGTTCACCAGTAATAACACCAGGCTCCACGACTGCCATCAGGTTTCCAAGATCAATTTCCAGGATTTTTTTCATTCGAGTCAGGGAGATAACAATACCGTTGCTGACTGGTACCGAGCCGCCGGACATGCCGCTGCCGGCTCCCCGGGGAAAAACAGGAATCTGTAATTTTTGGGCGATGGACATCACCGCGGCCACCTGGTCGGTGGTTTCTGCTAAAACCGCCAGTTGTGGCTGGGCCATTTGCCGGGTGGCATCATAGCCATAGCAAAGCAGGGCTTCAGGGGTATCCAGCACTTGTTCCTCACTGATACCGGTTTGAAGTATTTTTTCTTTCAAGTGCATTGAAATACTTCTTTTATCTAAAAGCCCCTGTGATTGCAGGGGCTTTTGTGCTTTTCCATCACTTAAGTTAAACAATCAACTGTTAGCGATCAGCGTTTAACTTTAAAAAATAAGGAATTATATTCACTAGCAATAAAACCTAACAGGTGACAGCTTGTAATTGCAAACATCTTGTAATCATTGAGCTAATAGCTAACGGCTAAAAGCTAACTGCTCGATTCAGGTATCAATCATGTGCTTAATGACCAGACTTCACAGCTCCCTGGCTTGCAGATTTCCCAGTCTTTTGCTGTTGGTTTGACAGTCAGAACCGGGCAGGGAGCATGGCGGACAACTTTTTCAGCTACGCTGCCAAGCAATATATGAGAAATGCCACTGCGCCCGTGGGTGGATAGGACAATCAGATCAGCATTGATTTCTTTAGTGTATTTGATGATTTCCTCATAAGGCAGTCCGGTTCTGACCTCACTCTTGCACTCAATGCCGGCGGTTTCACAGTAGCCGGAACAGTTGGCTACTTCGTTTTCCAGAATGTCTTCCATTCGATCAAAAATTTCATGGCTGATTTCGGCATCAAGGTAGGAAGGGACCTTATCCATGACTGTCAGCAGGTAGAGTTCGGCGTTGAACTGGCGACATATTTCCACCGCGTAGCGCAGGGCGACCCGGCTTAATTCAGAACCATCAGTTAACGTAAGGACTTTTTTAATCAGCATAATTTTATCTCCTTCACTTCCAGATTTTACTCCCCCTCTGCTTATTATATTTGCAGTTTAACCGATTTATCTTGATTTGTAAACCTTGAGTTAGCTCAAGACAGCCTCAAGGTTGAAATACATTACCACGATTGAGAACAAAAAACCGGCTCCTGAGGGGCCGGTTTTGAGAACTCCCTTTTATTAATTTAGAACAGTCTCGGCTGTTCAGTCCTACTAGTACCCGAAACCTATATTTAGGTACCCATTGTGTATGCCGCTGGGCATTTTCGGACAGCCTCATGGGATGCCAACGGGGACATGACGGGTGATTCCCAGGTAAATATTTGGCTACGTAAAAAAACACTATCTCACAGCGGGTAATTAAGTTGGTTCGCTTCGCCCTGCTTCGCGAGGGGTCACATCTTGACAAAGGCTATTGAAAATCACCAATAAAAGAAAATATCACGATACGCCTTCGTCAAGAAATGATCCCAATCCCGGTAGTTTGAAAACAATACCGAATATTTACATTTCCAGTATTGTAACTATCTGTAATCACACATAAAAAATGCGACTTCGTGTCGCACCAACGATTAAATAATAAGCAGCTGTTGGTAGAGTTTTACTATCCCAAACGCTTGGTCTCATGCTGTCCTCGTTGCGCGCCTGGTTAAGCCTTGCGGTTATCAGAGGATATCAAACAGCGTGTACTTGGTAGACATGTACTTCTGTTTTTAGTCGAGTTTTTAGATTATCTTCTGCAACTTCTAGATCATAACGACTTTGAAGATTGAGCCAGAATTGTGCTGACATGTCAAAAAATTTCCCGAGGCGTAGAGCTGTATCAGCTGTAATTGAGTGCTTACCATGCACAATTTCATTAATGCGCCGAGCTGGCACAGTTATATCTTTGGATATGCGATATTGACTAATGCTCATTGGTTTCAAAAACTCTTCTAATAATATTTGTCCTGGGTGAATGGGGGGCATTTTCTTAGCCATAACTGTTTCTCCTAATGGTAATCTGCAATTTCAACATTAAATGCATTACCGCTTTTCCATATGAAACAAATTCTCCATTGGTCATTAATTCGAATACTATGTTGGCCTATTCTATCATCTTTTAATTCTTCCAGACGATTTCCTGGGGGAATTTTCAAGTCAATTACTTCTGTCGCAGCATCAATCAGAACAAGTTTTTGTCTTGCTTTAAGTTGAATATTCTGTGGCAATTTTTTTGAAAATGACCTGTTAAATTTTTTGCGTCTCTTTGCATTTGAATGATTTTATCATAATTAATATAACGGCGTATGTCGTTATTAATGTAAAGCGTTACTAGTGAAGGAAATTTCATGGGCAGGTACATTACTTCCACCCGGGTATCATTTTTCCCGCGTGAATTGATGGCTGCCAGCCTGGCTGCGGCTGGGAGCTGAATTTTGTATTTGATGAAAGACTTGGAATCCGGGAAAGCGTCCTGGTCATGGGTTGG
>CAYZIS010000029.1:0-29636 GCA_964478545.1 uncultured Thermodesulfobacteriota bacterium | reverse complement strand
TCATCTATTTTGCGGATTAATGTAACTTCTTCGGTGTTTCACCGCTGGCATATTGCGACACAAAAGAGCCGGTATTTTTCAGAATAAAGTGCAATACAACAGCTATGCAAGGCCGAATGAATGAGCCTTATGGAAAAAAGGATTGAGACCTTAATGGACTGTCTCCTCTGTAAAGACTCCATCGTTTAGAATGAATGAGCCTTATGGAAAAAAGGATTGAGACCTTTCATGCAATATACACAATGCTAACGGCTCTGGTATCGAATGAATGAGCCTTATGGAAAAAAGGATTGAGACGGTGTAACAGTCTGTTTTTCCGTGTTCATTGCGTCCCCGAATGAATGAGCCTTATGGAAAAAAGGATTGAGACCCACTTGTATAAGCTGTGATGTCACAAAACACAGCTTGCGAATGAATGAGCCTTATGGAAAAAAGGATTGAGACTCTGTTACCATGCTTCCTCTTACGCTCATATCCCGTAAGAATGAATGAGCCTTATGGAAAAAAGGATTGAGACTAAAATTCAACCCACTCTTCAAACCTAGTTTCAGCTTTGAATGAATGAGCCTTATGGAAAAAAGGATTGAGACGCTCTATCCTGTTTTCTCATCGAGACTACTTTTTCAGGAATGAATGAGCCTTATGGAAAAAAGGATTGAGACTCAATCTTGTGTTAATTGCGTTTCAATGGCTTTGTGTATGAATGAATGAGCCTTATGGAAAAAAGGATTGAGACCCCGTTTTTTTCTCGTTCGTATTATCCCTTTAACTTGTCAGAATTATGCCCGATATAGTTGGTGAAATTTAGAGGGGTACGGCAGTGTATAGAAAACAATATCAGTCTTTTTTATCAGAGGTTTATTCTCTGGAAGATACAAAGAAAGCAATTTTCAGCTTGTCAAATGTATATCCGAACGTTGTCATAATATCTGGTTCAATTCTGGGACAGGATGCACATGAAAGAATAATAGAAATTGGGAAAAAGTACGGGCTTCATGTGCTTGCGAAGAAATTAATGGTTATGAACCGGAACTCCTTGGGCAGCCCTTAGCAATAAGTCGCCATATATCAACATGTTTGTTGTGGATTGAAAGTGCTTTTATGTTTGCTGATTCCCGGGTTTTAACGGTACCAAAAGCAGCTTGTGGCCATTTAACCCAAACCGGTACGGTTCCTGCTGATATTTTTGACTGGCCAGGTGAACCGGTATGGTTAGCTCGTCATAAAGCTGAATCTAATCCTGATTACCTGCAAATTATTCCGTATCTGTTGCTGGAAAGTGGGGCTCAGATATCTCCGGACGGGATATGGTGTTATTCCAGAATTGGTGGCCATGAGAAAAGATTATTGCAGCAGTGTAGTTGTGGGGTTGGTGGCCATGTTGAATGGGGCGATCGGTCTCCAACATTGGCGTCAGTAGCTGAAAATTGTTTGTGGCGTGAATTAAAAGAGGAGATACAATCTCCATCGATTGAATCATTGCGACCTTTATGCTGGCTTTACGAAAATGAAAGTGAAGTTGGTTTGGTTCATCTTGGCTTGGTTTTTACCGCTGTTTGGAAGTCTCTTTGTCTTCCGGAAGTATCGCCTGGAGAAGGACTTGCGCCCCTGGGTTTTAAAGCTCCTGCTGATATTTGTACTGACGAACAGTTTGAATTGTGGAGTCGCTTGGCAGTTTCAGCTTATATCAGTTACCGGGAAACGACATAAAGTGTATAACTCTGGTTGTGGCTTTGGAGATCTGAGATCATAAAAGCCCTTTAACGGATTCATATGTCAATCATCTATATTATTTCAGATTATGGCCGCCTGATGAAAAAGGGTGATGTCCTGCAGCTGAAAAAGGGTGACGATATCTTAAAAACCATTTTCCCCTTCAAAACCGAGCAACTGTTGATTATTGGTCGTATAGAAATTACCAGCGCGGCAATCAATTTACTCATGCGTCACCGGATCAATACTGTTTTTCTCCATCGTAATGGTCGTTTTAATGGCCGGCTGACATTCCCCCAGGGGAAAAATGTTTTTTTGCGGCAACGTCAATTCCAATCTCTGGAAGATGAGCGGTTTGCTCTTGCATTTGTCAAGGCAGTAGTGCGGGGAAAACTGCGAAACCAATTAACTTTCATGCAGAGAATTTTGCGTACCAAGGAGCTTGGTAGTGAGGGCAAAAAAGCCATATCTGGCTTGAAGCAAATCCTTGTTTCTTTGGAAAAAGCGGATAATCTGAAGAGTATTCGAGGTTTTGAAGGGATAGGCGCGCGTTACTATTTCTCTGTTTTTCGCCGGTCTATCAAACCCTGCTGGGCTGTTTTTAATGGACGGAGTATGAATCCGCCGCAGGATAATGTTAATGCTGTTCTCAGTTTTCTCTATACCTTGTTGTTCTATCGGGTTGATGCGGCTCTGGAAACCGTTGGACTGGATCCTTATGTCGGTTATCTGCATGCCCTGAATTACGGCAAGCCGGCCCTGGCTTTTGACCTGTTGGAAGAATATCGAACCCCATTGGCTGATACGTTGACGGTTGCTTTGTTTAATCTTGGCATTCTTTCCGCAGATGATTTTGAACCGGTAACCAGTGAAGATGTTGAGTATCCGGTAGAAAGTGATAATCCTCTGCCGGAAGAAAATTCCCCGCCGGATAAAAAGGGAATATTGCTGAACAAGGACGGGCTGAAAAAAGTTATTCCCCAGCTGGAGAAAAAACTGGATACGTTGTTTTTTCATCAGGAATTAGGGGTCAGGATGACGTATAAAAAATTATTTTTTGAACAAGCACGGCATTTCCGCCGGGTGTTGTCAGGTGAAGAAACGGCGTATCGTCCTTTGCAGATTAAATGAAGTAATATGCTATATCTGGTTTGCTATGATATCAGTAACCCCAAAAGGTTGCGCAAGACGGCAAAAACATTGGAGAATTTTGGTCTTCGGATTCAGAAGTCATTTTTTCAGTGTGAGATGGAGAAAAAAAGGATGGAAATCCTCCGTGACCGGGTACTGAGAGTCATTGATACGGAAAAAGATTATTTTTTTGTCTATCCTTTATGTGAGGATTGCAGCCGAAAAGCATTGACCGATGGAAAAGGTGAGTTGATCCGGCTGGAATCATTTGAAATTTTGTGATGAAACATTGGCTGGTAATTTACGATATTTGTGATGTGAAACGACTGCGGCAGGTGGCAAAAAAACTTGAAGGCTACGGCCTCAGGGTACAGAAATCTGTTTTTGAGGTGGAAGCGCCCGTAAGTGTGATCGCTGACTTGCGTCGACAGATATCCAAGATTATCGAGGATGATGATTTTGTGGTTTATTTTGACCTTTGTCAGAAATGCTGGCAGAAAAAACTGAAATATGGCCCGGAGGAATTTTGTGATGAGGATGAAGAGGAGTATTATGTTCTGTGAGTAAAACTATTCTTTTATGCACTTTGGGTGCTTCGTGGGCAGTGATTCCGGAGATATATGGTTTCCTGGCTCCTGAAAGACTGCCATTATTTGAAAAGCATCCGGAAAAAAAGCGACTGGATGCCTTGCGTCGACAATGGCAGCTGCTAGCCCCGGATGAGATTTGGGTCGTGACTACTGAGGGCGCAAAAACAATCAAAAGCCTGGAGGCTTTATTTTCCTGGTGGCAGTTGCTGGGCGGTCCTGTTCCACTGCGGGTTTGGCAGGCATCCGGTACCAATGAGCTGGCGGGTGAAGAAGAGTGTAAGAGAATAAGAGAACTGACGTTGCGGACATGTCTGCATGCTGTGGCCGTAGCTGGTGGAAAGGGGCAGGTATTGCTTTCCCTGGCCGGTGGTCGAAAAACCATGAGTGCCGACCTTCAATGGGCCGGTAGCATTTTCGGCTGCCATGCCCTGTTACATGTGGTTGATAATGGTGATTTCCCGAAAGAATTGAGGTTGCCCACACCAGGGTTTATGACTGGTCCGCTGCCGATAGAAATTAATGGTAAAGCTTGTGTTGGTGTGGTGACCCCCCTGGTTGTCGGACGGGGTTATCATAGTGATTTTCTGGATGTTGACTGGAATGACCGGGGTCCGGTGACGGCTGGGCGCTTTCCTTTGCCGGGTGTGGATTCGCTGTTGTCTGATGAAAAAATCCGGTGTTTGTCCTGCTTGGTGGGTAATTCCGACATCAAGTTGGTTGACGAGATAGAAGCCCGGGAAAAAGAAGGACAACAATTGTTGGGTAATTATCTGGCAGCAGTGAGCCGTGATGAACACCATGAAAATTGGCGGAGTCTTTACCGATTGCCACCGAGAATTATTGAACATTTGCGCAATACGGTGGTCAATGAGGGTTTAAAAGATATTCTTTATCAGGTTCCTAAAGCTGATATTCATTGTCATTTGGGGGGTATTTTGGGTCTTGATGCCCAGATCCGGGTAGGGCTGGAAGTTTGGAATGCATTGTCCTCTGGCGAAAAAGCTGCTGCTTTAAGGCAGGTTTCGAAACTTCTCAAGACTGATGATTGGCCCTGGGAATGGCCTGATTTTTTACGTGAAGGAGACCGGAGCGCCAACACCGCCGCCCTGTTGACCAATCTTGAACCGGATAAATTGAAAAAAATCCTGTATGCTGGTACTCAGCCGCGCTTTGCCCTGGTGAAAAAAAATGAGCATGGTTTTGCCGCCTATGAACGACCGGGAGAACTGACAGGCTCAGCTATTTTAGGTCGCCCTGAAGGTGTTTTGCGATATGCACAGGAAGTTTTCAGGGAAGTCAGCCGGCAGCGGTTGTTATACTGTGAACTTAGGGGTAGTCCGATAAAATACCTTGGGGGAAATGGTCTGGAGTTTTTACGCCTGTTTTGTCATGGCTTGAAAATGGCAGCCAAGAATTTGAACATCGATGCTGAATGGCTGCCCAGCATCAGGTTTGTGATTATTACTGATCGACGGGATGCAACTCCAGCTGGTGAGGAAAATATCAGGAAAGGGGTTGATCTCGCGGTCATGGCCAGAAAAGATGAACAATTGAAAAACTTTGTTGTTGGTCTGGACCTGGCAGGTGATGAAAAAATTGGGCAGTTTGATAAGATTAAGCGTTTATATGAGCCTGCCTTTGCTGAATGTCTGCCAGTTACCATCCATGCCGGGGAGACAACCAAAGCTGACAAAATATGGAAAGCCGCTTATCAGTTGAATGCGGATCGGATAGGTCATGGACTTTCACTGGTGGAGAATCCGGCGTTGGCGAACCGTTTCCGTGATCGTAATATTTGTTTGGAGATGTGCCCTACCAGCAATATGGAAGTGGTTGGTTTTACAATTCCTGAAAAGAAATGTGATGATAATGATGACCCGCTGGATGTGTATCCTTTGAAAGAACTGTGGGATAAAGGCTTGCCATTAACGCTTTGCACGGATAACCCTGGTATTAGCCGTACGACTCTGACCGGTGAATACCTGGAAGCTTCCAGACTGACTCCGGGCGGTTTGTCTCTTTGGGATACGTTGGCAATGATTAAACAGGCATTCAGCCATGCTTTTTTGCCCGCCGGGGAACGGGAAACGTTGATCAAGAAAGCCGACAAAATCATCTACCGGCAAATGCTAACCGGTTTTGCCGGATAAACATTACCATAACTTTGCGCAGGAACGTCATAATCTTGCCGGACAACTGTGGCTGCGGATGTATTATTTTGATGATGAATTGCTGTTGCCGTAGGTTTTAAATCGTTTATGGGCTGCGTCCATTTCTTCCCCGGTCAGCAGCTTCGGGGTGCCAATGGCCCGGGCGCGATAGTAGAGTTCTGCAACTTCCTCAATGTAGAGGGCGATATTGTATGTTTTGTGAATATCAGTTCCCACTGCCAGTAATCCATGGTTGGCCATCAGAATACAGTTGTCTTTTTCCAGGCTGGCTACTGTCTGTTGGGCCAGTTCATCGCTGCCGAAGGTAGCATAAGGAGCTACTCTGACTTGGTTGGCACCGGAAACGGCAATCAGGTAGTGACAGGCCGGAATTGGTTCGCGCAGGATGGCAAAAGTGGTGGCAAAACGGGAGTGAGTGTGAACAATGGCGTTGATGTCAGGACGATTAAGATAGACGGCAGTATGCAAAGGCCATTCGCTGGAAGGTGGCTGTCCGTCAATATGTTTGCCTTTTGGGTTTATGATACTGATTTCATCGGGGGTCAGCTGGTCGTAAGGTTTGCCGCTGGGAGTAATGGCGATCAGGTGCCGGTCGCGGTCATAGATGCTTACGTTGCCGCCGGTACCGGTAGTCAGCCGGTCGGTTATCAGCCGGCGGCCATAATCGCAGAGGAGTAATAAATATGATTTACGCATGATCAGGAGATTTCTGCGGAAAAAACTTTTTCATTGAATCTGGCATGGTAATACTTTTTCGCTGCCGGAGATCAAACATGACAAAAGTGACGAGCGCGTCACAGATAAGTTCGCCACTTTTTTTATTGGCAATGGTTTGCTTGAGGATTCCTACTTTATCGTTTTTGAGCTCAACCGCCTGAGTATCAATAATAAGGATGTCACCCATTGAAGCTTCTTTACGGTAATTGATTTCAAGATGGACCACGGCTGGTCCGATGCCTTGTGCCACCATGCCCATAAAATCAATGCCATAGTCTTCCGCCATCTGTACCCGCCCCCATTCCAGAAACTCAACGTACTTGGCATTATTGACGTGTGCAAAGAGGTCGATATGGCTGGAGCGAACAATGATTTCCAACATGATTATCTCCGATGATGACTATGGGTGGGTGAACTGTTCAATTTTCTGGAGCATGATAGCCTGCAGGCGGCTAACTTCAGTGGCCGTTGCCTCCCAGAGGTTCAAACCAAATTTCAAGAGTCGTGAGAGCTCCAGGGGAATTGATAATTGATGAACCGGAACTGCCGGCGATCGGGCTGCTGGCTGACCTTTCATTTGCCGCAAACGGCAAAGAAGTTGCTGTCGGAATGTAAGATATTTCTCTGGGTGGGTCATTATTTCTTCAAGGCCACGGTGTTTGATGATCTCACCAACCAGCCAGCTATCCAGCCGGCAGTCAAGCTCGTGCCAGAAAAAACCATAACGGCTAATAAATTCCATCCGGGCAGGTGTCTTCCCTTGCTCCAACAAAAAAATGGCGTCCAGAACAGGAACACCCCAGGGAAGGATTTTCATCAGTGGATTTGCCCGGCGGCTGGAATAATGAAAAGAATCCATTCCCTCAGTCAGGTTCAGGTAAAACCGTTGTCTGACCGGGTTCAGGCGTGAAAAAAGTATTGCTTCCTGACAAAGAGTACCGGCGCATTTGCTTCGGTAGCCGGTTAAGTTCCGCTGGTCTGTTCCCTGATTCTGACAGGGATGAAGCAGGCAGCCGACCAGCTTTTCCCGGGGATCGAGAAAGCCAAGTCCCCAGCAGGATTCACCATGGATTTCGCCGGCACCCTGCCTGTTTTTGGATAAATTCCTGCGGTTAAGACGAAAAAGTTGTATTTTTTCCGAAAGCAGATCAAGGCTGTCAGCCTCCGGCTCCCTGATTGGCGGGCAACAGAAGAAACAGCTTTTTTCGCCGTCAGGAAAACAGAGTGATGAGAATCTTTCAGTATATCCTGGACCCAGTGGCGGAGTAATGGTTTCCTTTTCGATTTTATCCAGCATGTCAACATCAAATCCAGTTTTAAGAGCCAGGTCATCAAGTGTTAGCCTTTGTTTCTCCCGTAGATGCCGGACTTTCCCCCCCACGTGGATAGGCCTTTCCTGCTTCTTCGTTATGCTGCAACCTTCGTCATTACAACGTACTGTCAGCACGCCTCATGAATCAGGTTTTGCCTGCCTCTAATATGAAGCTTTTACTGTTATGAAGCTTTTACTGTGCCATCGGTTTTGTGACTTTTTACGAATGCATCACATGATGAAAAATACTATAAATGGATGCTATCATGATTGGCAAGTTATTTTTTATTTATTTTTTACTCAACTTTCTGACTTGCATTGCCAGGTACATTACAGGATGTTCGGGCTTGGCTCATAGCCGTGTCTGCCCAGCCTGCCGGCAGGCACGGCGACAGGCAGGTGGTTTTGGCCGTCGAACGAATCACCTGGATGGTGATTCGCGGCGGACGCCTCGGAAGCCGGCCATGGACGGTCGGCGAGAATGAGCGAGAGCCATGCCGGAACATCCCTGGCGAAACCAGTAGAAAAAAGTTGAAGAAAAAAGCTTGACACGGGAAAGATATTTAGCTAACTAACTATTGTTCTTTTGTATATTTTATTTTGGTGTATTGGTGAAACTTCGAGACTGTATCTATTTTCTGGCAAACCGTCTGACCAGGACCTTGAAGTGGGCCTTTGACCGCCGACTTGAGTCCCATGGTTTGACTGCGGCTACTTGGTGCGCTATGATGGCTTTGGCTGAAAATGGTCCGCTGACCCAGAAACAGCTGTCAGAAATCCTGGTGCTGGAAAACTCCACGGTTACCAGAACTATTGACCGCCTGGCGGAGAAAGGTTTTGTGGTCCGTCAGGTGGTTCCCCATGACCGGCGATCCTCTCTTATTTCTCTGACGGAAAAGGGCGAAGGAATCCGGCAGCAGATCAATGAAGTTGGTCGTTGTTTTATGGGGTGGGTGACTCGCGACCTGACAGACGATGAACTGCGGATGTTCAAGGATTTGCTGGTTCGTATCAGCGACCAGGCACAGGTTGGCGGAAATGGAGATGGAAATGAATGATGCCGATCGTTTTTCCCGTTATCGTGGTTTGTGCCGTCAAATAAATGGTTTTTTCAGCCGGCATATTGCCGCATATTGTCGTAATTGCCAGCAGGTATTGCGAAGATTACCCGACGGTTCTGAGCAACATGAACTGGTTTCCGGGGTTTTCCCCGGTTGCTGTCACCGGGGGGCCGGAGATATCTTCAGGCTCGAGGGGGTTGGTGGAGAGCCCCGACTGTCTGACGGCATTCTTGGGTTGCTCCAGAAAGCTCGGAGTGATAAAATGGATAAATTGGCTAATTATAATTTGATCTATGAGTTGAAAAATTGTCACACTGGTGAGCGGATAACCGGTGAGCATTGCCGTTATTTTGGAGCTTGTGGCTGTCGTCTGGGTGATCTGAAAGGACCTTTGTGCATTAATTTTATTTGTCCTCCCATTCGCAGCGATCTGCTGAAGGTAACCGGTGATGATGAGGATCTTTTGGGGCCTGAACATGATTTCCTCGGGATTTATCAACTATTGTCAGTAATTGGTGCCGGGTCCATTGATGAAGTCAAAAGCAGCCTTGAAGATTTTAGCAGACGGTTGGAGATGCTTAACTGTTCCTGTGAAAAATATATTAGCTCAGACTCTGCCGATTCACTTTTCGACATTTTTTGTATAGTTGATGATGGTCAGGAACCATACTTAACGAGTGGATGTGCAATTTGATCCATCTTGATTTAATTTCAACTAGTCCGGGTTTGGGGGACACCACTGGTTGGGAAATGAAAAAGGGGGAGTGTCCCTCTTTGAAACCAGATATATGTTAGGAGATGTTTTTAATGGTTGATAATCTAGAACAGGACCAGGAAGTTGATCTCGAAGAAGAGCGGATATTGGATGCCATCGCTGCTGAGTTACCGGGTATTTCCCGCGATGTGCATCAGCTGATTCCCGTCCTGCAAAAAATCCAGCATATCCATGGCTATCTACCCCGGGACAGCATGGGGATGGTTGCCGCCCATTTTGCTATTACGGCGGCAAAAGTTTTTGGCATTGCCACTTTCTACAACCAGTTTCGTTTTAATCCTCCTGGTCGTCATCCGATTAAAGTTTGCCTCGGGACTGCATGCCATGTCAAGGGCGGAGAAATCATCCTCGAAAATTTTACCCGGCGCTTAGGGATAGAAGAGGGAGAAACCACGAAGGATCGGGAGTATAGCCTGGAAAGGGTTGCCTGTGTTGGTTGTTGCGCTTTGGCCCCGGTGGTGGTGGTGGGGGAAAAAATTGAGTCTTATGTGACTCCCAGCAAGGTTGAAGGCGTGGTTACCGAAATTCAAGTTCAAAATGAGATAGCTGAAAGGGCAAAAGCACAAGATGAACAGCAATCCGACTCCGAGTGAATTATTACGTGAGCTGACGCAGACAGCGGCTAAACAGTGGGAATCTTTGCATAACCCGGCTGTTCCGATCATTTACGTCGGTCACGCGACCTGTGGACGAGCTGCAGGATCCCAGGAAACCATTGATGGATTTAAAGAGGCTCTGGCTGAAAAGGGTATAGAGGCTGAAATTATTACCGTTGGTTGTCTGGGCCATTGTTATGCTGAACCCCTGGTGACCATCCATTACCCTGGATTTCCTCCGCTTATGTACCAGAAAGTCGGAGCCGGCGAGGCCCGGGTGCTGGTGAATTCCTTCCTCCAGGGAGGAGAAGATCCTTGTTTTGAATATCTGCTGGGGGCCCTTGAACCCAATGATACCTTTCCTACTCTGATGGATTATCCTCGCTATCTTTATGAAAAGCGGGTGATTATGAATCAATGTGGCCTGATTGATCCGTATAACCTCGACCATTATCTGGCCGTGGGTGGCTATCAGGCTCTGGCAAAGGTTTTGGAAAAGGGTGGCCAATGGGTTGTTGAGGAGATTAAGTCGGCGCATTTGCGTGGTCGGGGTGGTGCCGGTTTTCCGGCTGGCATTAAGTGGGATTTTGCCCGCCAGGCTGAGAAAACCCCAAAGGTGGTTATCTGCAATGGGGATGAAGGTGATCCGGGGGCCTATATGGACCGGACGCTGATGGAAAGTAATCCCCACCAGGTACTTGAAGGGCTGGCCATCGCCGCCCTGGCAGTGGGTGCCTCCCGGGCAATTCTCTATATCCGGGCGGAATACCCCCTGGCGGTTAACACCATAGAACAGGCCATTGCCGCGGCAAAAGAGCGCAACCTGCTTGGTGACCGGATTCTGGGTGCAGATTTCAGTCTTGAGGTTTCGGTATTTCAGGGTTCCGGGGCTTTTGTCTGCGGGGAAGAAACGGCTCTCATTCAGTCCCTCCAGGGTAATCGGGGGATGCCCCGGTATCGGCCGCCATACCCGGCGGTTGAAGGCCTGGATGGCTTGCCGACGGTCATTAATAATGTCAAAACTCTGTCGACGGTTCCTTCCATAGTTCTCAAAGGCAGCCATTGGTTTAAGTCCATCGGAACTGAAAAAACTCCGGGGACGGCAATTTTTTCGGTGGTTGGTGATGTCGAATACCCCGGCCTGGTGGAAGTGCCCATGGGGGTTAGCCTGGAACATCTGATTTTTGAGATTTGCGGCGGGATTAAGGATGGCAAACCGTTTAAAGCCGTGCAGATTGGCGGTCCATCCGGTGGCTGCCTGCCGGAGAGTGAACTATCGACCCCCATCGATTTTGATTCTTTAAGGCAGGTCGGTGCCATGATGGGCTCTGGTGGCATGGTGGTGATGAATACCGATGCCTGCATGGTGGAAGTAGCCCGCTATTTTGTTGATTTTACTCAGCACGAATCATGCGGTAAATGTACTTTTTGCCGTATTGGTACCCGGCATTTATTGGAGATCCTTAAGGGTTTAACCAAAGGTGAAGGTAGCGACGATGATATAGCTGAACTACAGACCCTCAGTGAAGAAATTATTAAAGGGTCCCTGTGCAGCTTGGGGAAAACGGCCCCCAACCCGGTATTAACCACCCTGCGTTTTTTTAAGGATGAATATCTGGCTCATTATCGTGACCATCGCTGTCCGGCGCTCATGTGCCGTGAATTGATTGCCTATTACATTGATCTTGATGCCTGCGCCCGGGGTTGTGATGCCTGTGTTGCCTGCTGCCCTACCGAGTCGATTTTTACCACCAGTAACCGTAAAAAGGCTATTGATCAGGAAAAATGTGTGAAATGTGGTGAATGTGTTTATGCCTGCCCACCGGAATACGATGCTGTCCGTAAAGTGTCACCTCCAGAATTGATTCCTGACCAGGGTATCAAACCACTGGATGGGAAGAAAGAGGAAAGCAATGAGTAAAGATGTAATGGTAACCCTGACGGTAGACGGCCTGGAGATCAGCGTTCCCCGGGGGACAAAACTGCTGAAGGCCTGCCTGGATAATGGTATTTATATTCCCAACCTCTGCTATCTTGATGATATGAATCATCCACCGGCTTCCTGCCGCTTATGCCTGGTCGAAATCGAGGGCCGACCGGGGCCATTGCCGTCCTGTAGCCAGGATGTGGAAGATGGTATGGTCGTGCATGCGGAAACAGATGAAGTGCGGTTGCTGCAAAAGACCGCTTTTCGTCTCCTGGTGAGCACCAATGATGGTAAATGTCGTTGGTGCATGGCTAATAAACACTGTGCAATGCAAAGGATTGCCAAGTTTCTGCACATGCCTTTGAGAACCAAAAAACTGCGGCACATTTCCAAGAATATGCCGGAAGTTATTGAAGAGCATCCATGCATCGTCTACGAGCCGAATAAATGTGTACTCTGCGGCCGCTGTGTTTATGTCTGCTCTAAGCAGAACTATGATTTTGCCCTGGATTTTGCCAATCGGGGATTTAATACCACCATTTCTTTTTTCGGCAGCCAAGAAGAAGGTGTAGGTGATTATTGTCGGAATTGTCGGGCTTGTGTAGATATCTGTCCGGTAGGGGCGCTGAATTTCAAGGATGAGCGGGATGCTTTCCTGCAAAATCTGCAGGCAAAAATCAGTGCCTGAAAAAAATCAGGCCGTTGGTTTTAGATAGGTTTTAAGCAAAACCAGGGTTTTTCTCCAGCTATTCCGGTCGCCGTTATGCTGTTTGTCCAGGAAGTCAACATTGTACACTTCCCCGGCAAAGGGCTTCAGAAAATTTTCCGTCATCAATTCGATGATCCTCTCCAAGTGGTCTTTGATCAGTTTCCTGGTTTTTTCTCTTTCGCTCTCCGTGTCAAAAACAAAGGCCAAGTTCCGGGCCGCCCGGCCCCAGTCGGCAACCTTGATTTCAATGGGGCCGTACTTGTTAAGCTGGAAACAGCCGACGCTGACGCCTAAATGCCCGACACCGGGACCATAGCAGAGGATGTTCTGGAAAGTTTTGTTCACTTAGCCATCTACCGTAACCTCGCCGGCGTAGCTGAAATAGTCTTCATGGCCACCGATGTAATTACGGACAAAATTGTGGAAGCGGAAAACTATTGGCAATGTGGGTATGGGTTTCCACAAACCCCGGCAGCAGGAACGTGCCTTTGGCGTCGATGAGCGTGGTTGCCGGGCCATAAGCTCCCTCCTTGATATTGCCAACTGCGGCAATCCGTTCACCTTTGATAGCCACGTCGCTGCCTGGGATTAACTCGGCAGTGAATACATTGACCAGGGTGCCATTGGTGATGATCAGGTCAGCAGGTTCCTGCCCCAGTGCTGTACGAATGGACTGTTTAATGGTTTTAGGATTCATGGAAAAGATTATTTTCTTTTTTACGGTAGGCGGTTGCCGAGGCGGTGGCAATCAGGTTGCCGTTTCCGTCCTTAACGGTGGTTTCATAGGTGGCAATGCGTGGACTGCGGGATACTTCCCGGGCTTCTGCCTGAAGTGGTACCCCCATGGTCGGGGCTTTCACATAGGAAATACTTAAGCCCAGGGCCACCGCCAGGGTTCCATGGGTGTTGCAGGCCACCTGGAAAGCCTCATCAATGAGTGAAAAAATAGCTCCGCCATGGACCATCTGAAACAGATTGCTCATCTCTTCAGTTGGCGTCATTTCCACCCGGGCGTATCCGGGGGCACAGTCAACCAGGTGGATCCCCAGTTTGCGGGCGAAAGGTTCCCGTTCAACGGCTTCGCCGGCACGGCGCATAAGCTCTCTGTCAGTCATAATGTTGTTCTCCCGCGTTGATCCAGCGCTGGATCATATCTTTGCCATAGTTGTCATTAAAGGTGCCCATAATTTTTGTAAAGGGGAGGTCTGAAAATGGTCCCCATTGTTCAAGATATTCAATATGCTTGCGGCCATCCAGGTTGCGGGGATTGAAAACAGCATCTTTGGTGCCATCGAAATTGACGGGATTAATCTCCAGTCGCTCGCACATGAAACGATCAAAGGTTGGGGTGGCTTTCAGCCAGCGGCCATCAAGATATATTTCATTATAGCCGTGGCAGTAAAAGATATCGGTTTGCATCATTTCTGCCAGTTTGGCCGGTACCTGGTAGTTTTTGATGTTCGCCAGCCGCAGGCGTGAGGGGATGCCGGCGGCCCGGTAGAGGGCGCTCAGCAGGACAGCTTTCTGGATGCAGTAACCCTTGCCTCGCGCGAGGATAGTGTGGGTCTGGTAATCTTCTCTGCTGGTGGAAAAGCTGTAAGGGTTGTAGCGGATTTCATCACGGACAAAGAGAAAGATAGCTTTGACCATCATTTTTGGTTCAGACAGGGATCCGGTCAGCTGTTGGGCGGCCTTTTTGATCCGGGGATGGTCGCAATCAATAAAATAAGTGGTCTGAAGATATGGTCTCAAGTCTGATGCTGTCGTTTTTTTTTGATTGTGGATATGGTGGTTTTCAATTATGTTTATCCGGGAATCTGTATATTCCGCGGAGCTTTCAGTATTCAGCCTGATTATATCTCTTTATTTCATCCCATCATACTTATGGTGCGCAGGGAAATCAAGAATTAGTTGTCTACTGTAATTCCGATATAAGGGAACTTTTGCAGGATGTTCAATTGAAGTTACTTCCGGCGCGACATCTGACAAAACATAGGACCTTATACCGGAATTCCAGGTTGTCTACTTTTTCCTTGACAAACAAAAAAAATGAGTTTAGTTTCTGAATTTCTTGTTCGGGCCCATAGCTCAGCTGGCAGAGCCACCGGCTCATAACCGGTAGGTCCCTGGTTCGATCCCAGGTGGGCCCATCGGATTTTTTTGGAGCGGAAATTGACATTGATGAAATATATTTTTCGAACTGCGGGAGGTGATTTTTCCTCCAGGCAGGAGGAAATGGTCTGAATTAAAAGTGCACCCGCAAAAAGGGTGCACTTTTTTTAGTTTTTATGGTAGCCAAATGATCAGCCAGAGGGACTTTATCCGTTTTATTGAAGAGCGTATTCCCCTTGCATACAGTGAGGATTGGGATAATTGCGGATTTCAGCTTGGGGACCCGAACTGGCCTTTGAAAGGAATATTTCTTTGCCTGGATGTGACTGCAGAAGTGGTAGCTGCTTCCAGGGAAAAGGGCGCGAATTTTATTTTTGCCCATCATCCCCTTTTATTTACGCCTTTGAGCAATGTCAGGGTTGATCAATATCCTGCTACGGTTGTCCGGGCGGCTCTGGTTGATGAAATCAGCATCTATGCGGCCCATACAAACCTGGATGTGGTTTCCGGGGGGGTAAACGATGTGCTGGCAGAACGTCTGGGTTTGAGAAACTGTAAAGTTCTGAGCCGGAACGGTGAAATTGCGCTTTATAAATTGGCCGTATTTGTTCCGGCTGACAGCCGTGAAGAAGTAATTGATGCCATGTTTGCGGCCGGGGCCGGCAAAATTGATCATTACAGTAACTGTTCTTTTTCCATTTCAGGTACTGGTACCTTTTGTCCTTCGAGTGAAGCGGTTCCTTATTATGGTTCTGTGGGTGAGCTTAATGATGTGGATGAATTCAAACTGGAAGTCAGGGTTGAAGCAGCTCAGCTGGGTTCGGTGATCGATGCCCTTATGGATGTCCACCCTTATGAAATTCCCGCATTCGATATCTATCCATTGGAAAATGGTGGCCGACCGTTCGGACTGGGTCGAGTGGGAGAATTACCTGACGGATTAAACTTAGGCGCAGTTGTGGATCTGGTTAAAGATAAATTATCCCTCTCCCGGGTTCGGGTTGTTGGTGCCGGGACGCGGGCTGATGGGAAGAAATCAACCCAGGTTAAGCGCCTTGCCCTTTGTGGTGGCAGTGGATTTTCTCTCTACAGGGATGCAGTCGATGCGGGGGCTGATCTTTTCCTGACCGGAGATCTTAAATATCATGATGCCAGGCTGGTGGAAGCGACGGGGTTGCCGGTGGTTGATGCTGGTCATTTTGCCACGGAAGTTCCAATCTTGGCAGCTCTTAGGGATGAGTTTCTCCTTTATCTCCATCACCATAACGGTGAACAGGTAGAGGTTCACATATATGAACAAGAAACAGACCCCTTCCAGGGGTGGTAATGAAAAGCCGGAAAAAGCCGGCAGGGAGGAAATGTTTTGGAGAATCAGATTCAGTTTTTATGGCAGTTGCAGGGGGTAGACCTCGATCTGAGTGCAATGGAGGGGCAGGAACAGCAGTTTGATAGTGAGATTGACCGATTGAAAAAGGATGAAGATGAGCTTGCTGGTGTACTAACCGGATTAGAGGAACAATTGGCTGCCAAAAATGGTGAGCGGCAAAATATTTGGGCTGAAATTGAGCGACTCAAAGGGATGGTTGAACAATCAAAAATTAAACTGGCCCAGATAACAAACAATAAGGAGTACTTTGCCGTCCTGAAAGAGATTGAGTCCAGCGAAAAGGAAATGAGTGCGTTTGAAACCGGCTTGTTGGAATTGCTGGAAGAAGTGGAGGCGCTGCAATCACAGATAAGTGATCAACAGACCCTGTTGACTGAAAAAGATGAGGAAATTAGCACTCGGAAAGCTGAAACCTCAAGTCAGGTAAAAAAACTGACTAAAAAGTCATCTTCCTCCCAAAGAAAACGGAAAAAAATCATTAAGCTTCTGGATAAACGGTTGCTGGCTCGCTATGATCGTATCCGCCGGCGTTTCCCCAATGCTGTGGTCAATGTCAAACGGGGAACCTGTATGGGTTGTCATGTCAATGTGCCTCCCCAGGTTTATATTAATTTACTTAAAGGGGAAGAAATTCTCAACTGCCCCAATTGTCAGCGGATTATGTATAGTGAACCGGAAACCGATAGTGAGTGATTATCCCTGCACCCTGAGTGAAGCTCAAAAAGCCCTGCAGATTTTATTGGATACCCGTAGTTTTTCAGCGGTAACAGAGGTGGTTCCCGGTTTAACCGAGGATCAGCTGGTTGATTTGCTGCGGGCTTTTCTACCACAAAAGTCCATCAGTAACGAAGCTGAAGATAAAAAAAACTGTGGCCAGCGACTGGAACCTGTTCCTAATGTTGTGCCAGCGTCCGGAGTTGGCAAAAAGGCTATTCTCTATACTGATGGGGCCTCCCGGGGGAATCCCGGTCTGGCCGGTGCTGGGTTTCTGGTGCTGGATGAAAATGATGCGCTGCTGGATGAGGGGCGAACCTTTCTTGGTGAGCGGACCAATAATGAGGCGGAATATGATGCCCTGATTGCCGGTCTGAAGCTGGCCCGGGGTTTAGGCTGTCTGGAAGTAGAAGTGCGGGCTGATTCGCAATTGATGGTCAGACAGTTGACCGGGCAGTATCGGGTTAAAAATAAACGGCTCATTCCTTTGGTGCTGGAAGTGAAAAAAGTGGCGGCAGCTTTTGGACGGGTTAGTTATCATCATGTCCCCCGGGCTGAAAATGCCCGGGCTGACAAGCTGGCTAACCAGGCTATTGACGAGGCATTAAAGGGAAAATAAAAAGTTTGCATTTGTGCTGAAGATATTGCATCATAAGGTGTCGGAGTAGACCGGATGGCCGTCGGCATCCTTCTTTATGAAGGTGCGGGAGGAAAGTCCGAACACCGCAGGGCAGGGTGCTTCGTAACGCGAAGTCCTGGTGACAGGCAGGAAAGTGCCACAGAAAATATACCGCCCCGGTTTTTACGGGGTAAGGGTGAAAAGGTGAGGTAAGAGCTCACCAGTACCGGTGGTGACATCGGTGGCTTGGTAAACCCCACCCGGTGCAAGACCAAATAGGCTCTACTCATCCGTTAGCGGATATAAGATGGCTCGTCTGAAGGCAGTTGCCGGGTAGAGCGGGTAGGTCGCTGGAGGTTGTGGGTGACTGCAACCCTAGATGAATGGTCATCGCTTCCCTTACGGGGAGAACAGAATTCGGCTTACAGGTCTACTCCGGCATTATTCCATTGTTCAAAATTTTTAAACCAGTTCCATATTTTCTCTATGTCTTCATTTTATAACCCCGGTAAAATCCTGATAGTGATTGGTATTTGTTTGGTGGCTGTCGGCCTTTTGTTCTTGTTGGTCGATAAAATCCCATTTTTGGGCCGTTTACCCGGGGATATCTTTTTAAAAAAGGATAACTTCAGTTTTTTCTTTCCCCTGACCACCTGCCTGATTATCAGCGTTTTGTTATCATTGCTGTTTTATCTTTTCCGTAAATAACTGTTTACTTTATTTGTCGGACAGCCAGCCTTTTCCCAGGTAACGTTCCCCCTCGCTGTAAATGCAACCGCAGTATTGCTGGCGGTACATGCCTCGTTCCTTGGAGGCTTCAATGCCCTCTTTCCAGCCGGAACGAAAATCTTCATAAAACAGGGGGACTCCCACCGTTTTCCCCACCGATTCTCCAATTTTTCTGATCTGTTCATGTTGTTGAAATTTACTGTACAGCAGGGTTGAGGTGAAGGCATCAAACTTTCCCCGGCGGGCTATTTTGGCCGTATGTTCCAAGCGGTCATGGTAACAGAAAAGGCAGCGCCGGCTTTCCCGATAAACATTTTGCCGCAGAAATTCCACCAGCCGGTACTGTTCATCGTAGATCATCGGCAGGACTGCCTCTTCGGCATAGTCAGCCAGGGTTTCCCGGCGCTGCTGCCATTCCGTATAGGGGTGAATATGGTTATAATAGTATCCATGTACCTGGTGGCCGGCAGCCCGTAATGTTTCCAGCGGATAGATGGTGCAGGGGCCGCAGCAGCAGTGGAGCAGAATTTTCATGGTTTTTCTCCTTACATTATTTTGAGATATTGCAGCCCATTATGTAAAAAAATCAGGGCAAAGATCACCAGGATTGCTCCGAGAATATAATTGATTCTTCGGTAGATGGTTACTGAAAATCCTAATCGGCATCCGGCAACCAGCGCTGCAATGCCGATTTTAGCCCCCACCAGGCAGAAATAAAATGATACCAGGAATAAGCCGCTGGTGCTCCAATGGTTTTTCCCGGGGGTCAACAGGATCGGGCCGCCGATGGTCAGCCAGAAGATATAGGGATAGGGATTGAGCAGGTTGCTGATGATCCCCCTGATTAAGGAACCGGCATTATTTTCTTCCGGCTGGTCGCTTATTGTGGTTGTCTGAAAGCATTCATAGGCCAGGTAAGCAATAAAGACAGCCCCCGCCAGAGTGATGATCCCCAGAACTGGTGCAGACCGGGAAAGTTTGCTTAGAATCAGGATAGTGATCAGGATGATCGGCAGGTCGGTAATTAGGGGCGCCAAGGCCACCTGCAATCCAGCCCGGAATCCATCCCTGATCGTCTCACTGATGACCAGGGCCAGCAGGGGGCCGGGGGATATGCCGGCAGTAAGGCCAAAAACCAGACCACTGCTAAGAGATGTTAGATCAATCATTCATGCTCTCCTGATTTTCCAGATCCCATCCCTAAAGCCTTGCCATAGCCAGTTAGTTCCAGATATCCCTCACCTTTGATGGCCTTTGAATTTCCCCGGCCTCCTGCGGCCATAATTCCCCCTTCCCAGTACATGGTGCGGGTGGTCCTTTCGGTTTTCATTTCCTGGTTGACCATCTTTGGTCGCAGAGTCAGTTCCAAGGTCCGTGGTTTTTTAAGCGTAAGCTGCCACCACAGGGGATAGCTGATCCCGGTATCGGGGCTTTCCCAGCGTCGTTTTTCTGGAGTCAGGGAAAAATCAGACCGGCGTAGGTGCTCTGAACGGCCATCGGGAAAGACGAAAGTGCCGCTGGATGGGGGAGAGATGTCACCGGTTTTTTGCCGCATTTGATAGATCATCAGGCTGCTGCCATCATCAAGGTGGAGGCTTATCCAGTCCCAGCCTTGCTGGTTTTTACCCAGCTGATTAGTGGCAAATTCGTGATCGTACCAGCTCAGGCCGGAGACCTGGTAATGCTTGTCGGCCAGGGTGATGCTTCCCCGGGTCAGGAGCCGGGGGAGAGAATAATAGTAGGATGCCTGTCCGGCCTCTGCTCCCTTGTGGCTCAGGCCCCGGTTGCCATGCAGTATGGGCCGGGGATAGCTGGGGGTTAAGCTCAGCTCCAGGGTGTAATCGCTGGCCTGGCAGTGGAGGGTGATTCTCTTGTTCTCTTCCTGGCGAATAAAATTTCCCTTGAACCAGGTATTGAGAGTCTTGCTGTCGGCACCTGCCAGTCCGGGGCCGGTGCGGCTGGCATCCTGGTAGTGGTAAAATTGCTGATGACTGAAATCGCTCAGGCTTGTATGCAGGAGGTAAAGATCGCGAACTTCCCAGGGGTTGTTGGTGGTTTTATTTTTTCTGATCCCCCGGCGGAAAATAGTAGATTGAAAGCCGAAAGACTGTCCATTATCAGCAACCAGATTGCCGGTAATATACCACCATTCGGTCTGAAAGTTTTCGTGTTGGCCGTGATCGCGGGGAAAGCTGAAAGGTCGTGCTTTGACAGCCTGCTGCCAGGCCAGTGCCAGACTGGAAACGTGTCCAGCTGACAGCAGCAGAAAAAGCAGTGTCAGGATGGGCATGATGACGGATTTATAGAGCAGATTTTTCCGCGTCATAAATTAGTTGTCCTGCATCTGGAAATACGGGTTGCTGCCGGCAATACGCCAGGCTGGATAGAGAC
This sequence comes from uncultured Thermodesulfobacteriota bacterium, assembly GCA_964478545.1. Classification (GTDB taxonomy): domain Bacteria; phylum Desulfobacterota; class Anaeroferrophillalia; order Anaeroferrophillales; family Anaeroferrophillaceae; genus DQWO01. The sequence goes on along the minus strand of CAYZIS010000029.1, from coordinate 8,982 downwards.
CGGAAATCAGGGAGGCACCGGCGGCGATTGCCAGGGTGGACAGAAAAACCAGCGGGGTCAGGTGCATATCAATGGTCCAGCCGAATGATTTCAGGTTGATGACTTTGATCAGCACCCAGGCCAGTACGGGTCCACAAGCCCAGGCCATGATGCCGGCCAGTAGACCCATGGTCAGAGACTGCAGCAGGCTGAGTCGAAAAATGTCCCCACGGGATAATCCCAGGGCGCGCAAAATACCATATTCCCGCTCGGATTCAAGGTAAATGGATAGAAGGGCGCTGATAATGCCAAAAAAAGCAACAACCACGGCAATGAAACGGGTACTGATGGTAATAGTAAAACTGCGGTCAAAAATTTCCATAATCCTCTTTTTCAAGCTGGCATTGGTATAGATGATATGCGGGTAGGGCTGCAACAGGGCAAGCAGCCGGTGGCGGAATCCCTGCGTCGTGATTCCGGATGGCAGAAATATCGCCAGGGAGTTCACCTCCCGGTCATCCATGAAACGGCTGAAAGTAGAATAATCCATGATGATAACGCCGTGTTCGGTGAGATAGTCGCGGTAAACTGCGGTGACCATGAAGCTTTTTTTCTCCCTCATGCTCCGTAGGGTAATGTGGTCGCCCGGTTTGACCAGGTATTTGTTGGCAAAACTTTCGCTGACCATGATTTTTCCCTGTTGCAGTTCATCCCAGGGGGAGCCGTGGGCGGCAATGAACTGGTAGTGGGAATGGTTTTTCATCACCATGGCATCCATGCCGGTAAGGCGGATGATGCCATTGTTATATTGATAGCTGATATTTCGATAGCGGTTGATGGCTTCAACCCCGGGCAGCTGTTGCAGCTGGTAGTATATGTCCCGGTTCAGGGTATTGGCATCATAATCCCGATCACTGCCACTGATATAAAAATCTCCCTGGATGTTAGTGTGAAACCAGTCCTTGAGGGTGCCGCGAAAAGAGCTGATCATCAGGGAAATACCCATGGACATGGCCAGGGCGACCATCAGGGCGCTGATGGCCGGTGCCGTACGGCTGAGATGTCGGGAAATGGACCCGATTCCCAGCTTAGTCCGAATTCCCAGCCAGGGAGCGGACAGGCGCAGGAAAAGAGTCGTCAACCGGTCAACCACCAGTGGAGTTATGAGGGCAAACCCAAGGCAAATGCCAAAGGCGGCCACAAAACCGAAATAAGGATCTCGACCCGGCATCCGGCTCAAAGCCAGGGAAAAAAGGACCAAGAGCAGGCCGGCGAGAGCAAAACGCCTGCAGTTGGAGCGGGCGCGATCTTCCACGATGCGACGGGAAAGAAGGCGGGCGATGCTCGATTGGCGAATTTCTAGTAGTGGCAGAATAACGCCACAGAATCCGGCGCCAATGCCGATTGCCAGACAGCGGCAGATGAAGGATAACCGGCAGTCAATTTTTGCCGGCGGTAAAAAGAAATAAAGGTCGGTAATGGTCCGGCTGATGATGATCATGCTGTATTTGGCCAGAAAGTAACCCCAGACAATTCCGATCATGGAGCCCAGGGCTGCCAGGCACATCACTTCAACCACCAGGGCGCTCATGAGCTGAAAACGGGAAAACCCCAGGGCCTGTAAAATGCCCATCTCCCGGCGGCGTTGGAGAACCATGAAAGTAATGGTATTATAGATGAGAAAGAAGCCGACAAAGAGGGAAAGCAGGCTCAGGGCGGTTATGTTGAGTTCGAAGGAACGGAGCATGGCGGTCAGGGTCTGCTGCCGTTTTCGGGAAGACTGGAGCTGCAGATGAGGAGGGAGAAAACTTGTGATTGACTTTATCTGTGAGGGATTTTCCAGCATCAGGTCAATGCGGCTGAGTTTGCCGTTGCCGGGATAGATAGCCTGGACCCAGGAAAGATCCCCAAGGATCAGGGGTTCAATGGCGGCATAGCGGGAATCGTCCAGTATGCCGATAACCTGTAGGGAGAGGCTTTCCCCGGTCTTTTGGGGCAGGGTGAGGGTGATGACTCCTTTGCTATCCATGAATTTTCTGGTGGGGTTATTGATAATGACTGCCTGTTTTATGGTCAGGAAATCCAGCAGCTTTTTGCCGGAAAAATGGGGGAGAAAATCCGGCCGGAGGTGGATCTCGGCCAAAGGGTCAATACCCATCAGGGTTGCGGTTTCTTCGCCCACGGGAATTGAGGTGCTGATGACCGGAGCTGCCGGCAGAGTTGGAAAGCGGTGAATCAGGTCCGTGTAAAAACATTCCTGGATGATTCCTCCCGGTGAGCTGATATTGTGGCTGGCCTTGCCATTCAGGGTGGCGGTAGCCTGTCGGAAAGCATCAAGAGTGCTGCGGTTTGCCAGTTGAATGCCGGCAACTACTGCTACTCCCAGGGCTACCCCAATAATGCAAATACCGGTTAAGAGCGGTTTTTTCAGGTGGTAGTGGATTAAAGCCTTGGCAAGCGTTTTCATGGTTGTCTGATAATATGTCCATCCCTCAGCCGGATGGTCTGTTCGCAGATGTCTGCCGCATCCAGGCTGTGGGTTACCATGACCAGGGTGATATTTTCCTGCCGGCAGATGTGGTTCATCAGCTCGACCACCTGGCAGCCGGTGGCAAAGTCCAGGTTTCCGGTGGGCTCATCAGCCAGGAGCAGGCGTGGTTTTTTTACCAGGGCCCGGACCACTGCTGCCCGCTGTTGCTGCCCGCCTGAAACCTCTTCAGGGTAGCGGTCTAATTGTTCGCTGATGTCGGTTTCATTCACCAGATGGTGGAAAAGTTCCAGTTGTTTTTCCTGGCCGATCAATTCCAATGGCAGCATGATATTGTCACGTATGGTAAGAGTGGGAATCAGGTTGAAAAACTGAAAAACAAAACCCATATCGTAGCGCCGGAAACGGGTGGTTTCCGCTTCGCTGAAGGTTGTGGCATCCCGGCCGTCAATCAGCAGCCGGCCACTGGTCGGGTTGTCAATCAGGGAAAGCAGGTTGAGTAGTGTGGATTTTCCTGAGCCACTTTTGCCGAGAATAGCCAGGCGTCGACCCATAGGAATGTCCAGGGAAATATCTTTTAAGGCCGCAACCGGCACTTTGGCCCCATATGTTTTACTGATTTTATTTAAAGTGAGATAAGATTGATGCATCTATTATGATGGTTTACAGGCCAAGTTTTAGTTTGATAGAAAGGGTGAAAAATGATAACATATCTTATCATTTTTTGTCGGTGGAAAAAAGATTATTTTCCAAGTGGTTCATCAGTGTCTGGTAAGGAGGCTATGGTATTTTTGTTTTTTGGGCTGATTTTGGTATTATGGAGCACGACTAATGTTTTTTTCAACAAAATAATTAATGGAGGTGATGACTATGATGGAAAAAAACGGTTTAGTGACCATGGGTGGAAATCCGGTGACCCTGTTGGGTCCGGAGCTGAAAGTTGGGGATCATGCTCCTGATTTCAAGGTTGTCGATGGTGATTTTAATCCGGTTTCTCTGAATAATTTCCGGGGTAAGAATAAAATAATCAGCGTTGTTCCTTCATTGGATACTCCCATTTGTGAGTTGCAGACCCAGCGTTTTAACCAGGAGGTGGAACAATTGCCGAAAGATGTGGTCGTACTGACCATCAGTATGGATTTGCCATTTGCTCAGAACCGTTTTTGCGGGGCCAAAAACATCAATCGGGTGCAGGTTTTTTCTGATTATAAATACCGATCATTTGGTTACTCCTATGGCGTCATGATCAAAGAAATGATGCTCTTGACTCGGGCTATCTTTCTGGTTGATAAAGAAAATGTCATCAGGTATCTGGAAATTTGTCCGGAAGTAAAGGAACATCCACACTATTATGAGGCATTGGAGGCCGTGAAATCCCTGTGATGGTCAATAAATCTTCTATCCGGATTCTTTGTTTTGTTTTATTGGTTCTGATGCCAGGTATGGTTGTCGCTGGTCAGCGGGTTTTTATCGTTTACAGCTATCATTCTGATTATTTCTGGCAACAGGATGAAGATCAGGGAATCAAGAAAGCCCTGAACGGGATGGAGGTTATTTTTGGCAGCTATTGTCTTGACAGCAAGAAACATCAGGCCCAGGAGTGGCTGGATCAGCAGGTGAAAATATGTCTGGAGAAAATCGAGGTGTTTCAGCCGGACGTGATTATTACCTGCGATGATAATGCCACCAAAACCATTGGCAAAACCTTTTTCAAGCAGAAAATGCCGGTGGTTTTTCTGGGGTTGAATGGGGAACCGGAATCCTATGGTCTGGTTGAACCTGGAAAGCGTCAGCATCCGGGAACAAATATAACCGGGGTTCTGGAGCGGCATTATTACCGGGATGCTGCTGTTTTGCTCCAGACTATCCTGCTGGCCAATAATCTGAAAGTGAAAAAGCTTGATATTCTTACGGATGATTCCTCTACTTCCGCCACTCTGTTCAAATGCTTGGAGGATGCAACTTGGGAAACTCCCTGGGAGTTGGTTTTTTTGTCCCATGCCAAAACATTCACCCAATATAAAGAGCAGATTCTGGGAGTAAACCAAACGGGTCATGCGGCATTTATCTATGATCTGGAGACGCTCAAGGATGCTGCCGGCCACTATATCCCTGATATGGAAGCTGTGGCTTGGACCAGTAAACATCTTGCAATGCCGGCGGTTGCTTTTAATGAGTATTACCTGAAAAAGGGAGCTGGATTGTGTGGTGTGGTGGTCAGCGGCAGAACTCAGGGCTATTATGCCGGCTTGAAAGTCAAACAGATCCTTGGGGGAGTATCCGCCGGGGAGATTCCCATGGACCGGCCGCCAAAAGGGACAGTGGTACTGAACATTTCAGTGGCAGAACGTTTGGGGATTAAAATTCCCCTTGAAATTCTCTTGAGTGCTGATATTGTTTATGATGCCGAAAAATAATACCTTTTTGAAAACCCCTGGTGATGATTCTGATGCTGTACCATGGATCTGGCTGAAAGTCTGTGAAACATAAATTCTACCTCCAATTCTTTCTCTTTATCTCTCTTTGCTTGGGATTCTGCCTGGTCGGCGGCAGCCTTTTTTATCAGAAGCTGGTAAAAAATATTGCCGGTAATCTGCAGTATGAGCATGTTCTGGTTGCTGAGCGAATCAAGGATAAGGTGGAATCGCATCTGGAACGGGTTGGTCGCAGCATAGACTCTATCCTGACTTTTCATGATCATGGAAACGCTACTATTCGCTTGGCTATTGCTGATCGCTTTCATCTTCTGCAAACTATGTATCCGGAGATCGGCAAACTGGCTTTGGCTACCGAAAATAAGATTTTTTTCAGTGATAAAAAAGGTTTATTGCAGTCGGTAGGTATGCCTGTGAGTGCCGTTTATGAGTGGTCGCAGCTGAAACAAAAGTTCTGGTGGCAGGTGCGGGAAGGACAATCAGAGGCAACAGTGATGGAGTTGTTTCAGTTTGTCCCTGAGGTGGATAGGGTTGTCCATCTGCCGGCGGTTCTTTTTGCCAAAAAAGTGATAATTAATAAACTGTATTATGGGACTATTCTCATTCCTTACCAATTGGAATTCATGGTAAACAACTTTTTACAATCAATGGAATCTGAGGGGGAACGGCCGGTAGCACTCATCAGTGACCAGGGGCTTGTACTCTATTCCACCATCGGTAAAATTCGTTATAGCCAGCTTCTTCCTGCCTTCTCTCCCCGGTTATCAAAAGAACAACGCCAGAAACAATGCTCACTTGTTGAGGCTGAAGCTCTTTCTACTGTGATTGAAAAATTGAAAAAACTTCAGCCCTTCCATTGTCGTTTTGCTTTGGATGATAGCGAAAATGGTAAATGTTATGAAGGTTTTTTCAGCCCGGTTAATTTGGGGGGGACTACTTGGACGGTGATGGTAGGGTCCCCTTTGCCGGGGCCGTATGCTGCCATTAATCAGGTTTTTTTCCCGCTTTTCTGGGGAATGCTGGGCTTGGTTTTGGTGATTGGGCTGGTAACCTTCTGGTTATTTCGCCAGACCAATATTTACTGGCAGGGATTAACGGTTTTTAAGCGGGCTACGGAGAATAGCGGCGATGGGATTTACATCGCCGACCTTGATGGTTTATGTATCTACGCCAATCAAGCTTACGGTGAGCTTGCCGGTTATGACCCGGCTGAACTGGTGGGTAAAAAGATAAGTGAAATCCAGCAGGATGCTAGCCCGGAGAATATTCAAAAAGCGGTCAATGAAGCGATTGGCAGTGGGAAGCGATGGCGTGGTATTGTGCGTCTGAAGAGTCAGGATCGAAAGGTTATGGAGTTGAGCCAGAGCATCTGGCCTATTATCCAGTCTCAGAAGATCGTCGGATATGCCTGCAGCCAGCATGATATTACCGAAGAACAACAGATGAAACAGCAGCTGGAAATCTATTCCCAGCAGCTTGAAGACGAAGTCAAAAATAAAACCCGGGCGCTGGTTCAGTCACAGAAGATGGAAACTGTGGGTTTGCTGGCTGCCGGGTTTGCCCATGATTTTAATAATCTGCTGGCCGGGATTTACGGCAATATTCAGCTGCTGGAGCTTTCGACGGCCAAAGAAAGTGAAAAAAGCCGGAAATATGTTTCCAAGCTCAAGGATATTTCCAACCGGGCGGCGGAACTGGTGTGCCAAATACTCGAGTTTTCCCGGAAAGACCAAGGCGTTGTTGTTAATAATTCCATCGGCCAGATTATTCGGGAATCGGTTGAACTGGCTTCCCACTCATTGCCCAAGAATGTGAACATATCTTTTGACAATGATGCTGAAGGGAGCATTGTCCAGGTAGAAAAAGCCCAGATTATGCAGGTGCTGATGAATATTTTGATCAATGCCAGGGATGCCATTGGTTCCGATCCGGATGGGCATATTAAGATTGTCAGCAAACAGAGGGATTTGGGTAAATTGGCTGCTGACCGCTTGAATCTGAAAACGGCAGGTCGTTATGTGGAGATAAGCATAAGAGATAATGGTCCGGGCATTCCAAAAAATCTTATTGACCGGGTTTTTGATCCATTTTTCAGTACCAAAGAATGGTCTGACAGTAAGGGAACTGGCATAGGTCTATCCATCGTTTATACGGTTATCCATAATTATGAAGGAACGGTCTTGATAGACAGTAAAAAAGGGCAGGGTACAACCTTTAGCATATTTTTACCCTGTGTTGATGGTTCAATGAGCAGGGTAAGCGATGATGCTAAGCTGGAGGTGACGGTCCAGTTTGAAGGCAAGACTATTCTGGTCATTGAAGATGAAGAAGATGTGCGAGACAGCCTTCATGATTTACTTGCCCGGCATGGAGTCCGGGTCCTGTTGGCTGAAAACGGTCGACAGGGGCAGACAATTATTCGTGAGCAGAATTCGGATATCATCCTCCTGGATCTGAATATGCCGATGATGAGTGGTGAAATGTTGCTCTCGGAGATGAAGGAAGAAACTGCTGATATCCCGGTGATTGTCATGACCGGTTAGCTTTTAGCCATTAGCTATTAGTTCAATGATTACAGCATGTTTACTATTGCAAACTGTCACCTGTCAGGTTTTATTGCTCATAAACGTAATGCCTTGATTTTTTAAAGCTAAACGCTGATCGCTTAACTTAGGTGGATATCAGTGGATGGAAATGCGGGGAGAATAATGTCGGCGATCATCAGAGCTTCTACCACCGAGCAACCATTTGATTTTGCTTCCTGTTATCATGTTTTTCAGCAGCAGGAAACGGATGCCACGGGGACGGTGGTTATCCATCATGGTAAAGTAAAATATCCGGGGAAACAGGTAGCGGAATTTCGCCAAGTGGTTTTATCCCCAATGATTGCGGATCCCGACGCCGCCCTGGCTGAGGTCGGGAGGCAGGCAGCTATAGAGTATGACCTGTTTCAGGTATTTATTGCTCATCGGTTGGGTGCTATTGGTCGGGGTGATGATGTGCTGCTGGTGATGGCATCCGCTGCTACGAGGAAGCAGGCTTTTGCCGGTTGTGCCTGGATAGTTGATGAGATTAAAAGGGAAAATATTATTCAACTGAAAGAGCGAATCTGATGATTGATCAATTTGAGCTGTTTCAGCCACCCGGCTGGGCTCGCAATCCTCATTTTCAAACCATTATCGCTAATCGAAAAATCCGCAGTTTAGGATCTAATCTCATGGCTTCCGTAGCCTTGGAAACGGTGATTGATGCCGGAAACGATATCCGCTTGCAGGGGTTCCACTCCTTTCATCTCGAAAATGGTGGAAAAGGACTGGCCATCCTGGTTCATGGCTGGGAAGGGAGTGCGGAATCAACCTATATCAAGGCACTGGGCAAGGTAGTTTTCCAGCAGGGCTATGATGTGTTCCGGCTGAATATGCGGGACCACGGTTCCAGCCATCACCTGAACCCGGGGTTGTTTAACGGGACCCTCTCGGAAGAATTTTTTCAAGCGGTCAAAAATATTGCCGCTATGGCAGCACCCCCAAACTGTTTCCTCATCGGCTTTTCCCTGGGAGGTAATTTTGCGTTGCGTTTTGGCCTGCATGCTGAGGTGGCTTCAGTTGGTAATCTTCAGCGGATTATCGGCATCAGCCCTTGCATGGATCCTTATAAAACCACCTGTGCCCTTGATCGACAAGCCTTCTATCGCTGGTATTTCCTGCGTAAATGGCGCCGATCATTGATGAAAAAGGAAAGTATTTTTCCGGAGTTGTATGACTTCAGTCGTGTATTTGCCGGTCATAATTGCCTAGAAATGACCCGGTTAATGATCGAGCAATATACTGATATGAGCGGTTATGAGGAATATTTTGAGCAGTACACCTTAACCGGCGGGGTGTTGGAGGATTTAACTGTACCGGTAACTATTATCACTGCTGCCGATGATCCTCTGGTTCCGGTCGAAGATTTTTATGACTTGCCGGATATTGACTGCCTGGAGCTGCTTATCCAACGCTATGGGGGGCACTGCGGATTCATAGATCAAGTACCATCTGGCTGCTGGCATGAAAGGAAGGTCTGTGAATTGCTGGCAGA
>CAYZIS010000028.1:0-30175 GCA_964478545.1 uncultured Thermodesulfobacteriota bacterium | reverse complement strand
TCTGAACCAACTGTAGGATCGAGATTTGCCAAATATACATCAAATCGATTTGCTACCATCGCCATTCGTCGTCATCCCAGGAATGTGAAATATTTTCAGCCTCATCTATAATTGTATCATCACCTCTATCAGCCATAGCCTTAAAAGCATCATCCCATCCGGCTCTCGGATTTGATACAGGGCATATAATTATCTTACTTTTTTCCACCTTTAACTCAATATCGTCAATGATTCCCGTTTGTTCGAGGAGAGGTTTTGGAATTCTTATACCTTGGGAATTACCTATTTTTACTATTCGTGCTCTCATATTTGACCTCCACTAAACAACACGTTGGCACATTGTAATTACATTTTTGCAGGAAGTCAATACCCAAATTTATTTTGCCTATCCATATTCCTCCTGCGAATGCGGAACAAATGAAAATACCAATGGTTTGGTTCATCAATATTTTCCCAAAAATCAGGGGCTATCAAAGATCATGGTTTCCTGAGTTGACCGGGCAATGACACTGATAAATCAACGGCCAAGAAAAGAAAGTAGGGTGTTTGATGATCACGGCCCTGATGGCCGAAAAGACTTACCTTCAATGGCTTTCATCCCTGCAAACCAACAGACTCGCCGCTCAGGTGTTTGACCGACCATCATTTGCAGAGGCGTTGCCTTTGTTGGCGTAGATCATCATGTTTTTTCATAGTTGTCGTCGGCATATTTTCTGCTTGTCGCTTGTTTCATGGGACACGCAGAATTCTGGCCGGCTGCTGCTGCCGTTTATCACCCTAGAAAGCCAAAAGACTCACCGCTCTGGTGTTTGATCGACGGTCATTTTGCCGATTTTGAGCAGGACTATGAAGAGCGGTTTACCGGACGATATGGCTTTTATCGACGGGTAATCCCTGATGTTGTTGGTCAATATCTCAGATGCGGAGATCTGCAGGAAGGAGCAGGCGGGCCAGGCGGAGGAAATTGTCGCACTGGTCGAGGGGATTGAAATAATCGATGTTGCAGATTATCGACCGTGCACCATACCTTCGCCAACCTGGCGGGAATGTATTAAGAAGATATGGGAAGTGGACCCGTTGGAATGTCCAAAGTGCCATGGGGAGATGAAGATCATCAGTTTCATCACTGATTCCCCCACCATCCGTAAAATTCTTTTACATCTTAAACTCTGGGAGCGACCACCGCCCGGCAAGGCTGGTCTGGAGACCATCAATGATGCTGATCAGCATCCTGCTCTCATTTACGAACCTTTCGATGATGGCTGGCCGGGGTATGAAGAGCCGCTTACTGCAACTTGGTAATCGTGGTATAGGGGCTTTTTGTGTTATTAACCCATTATCGGTGAGGCCAACCGGTATTAATCAGCATGCAATTGACAAAGGTGTCTGAATTGCGTACGGAAATATCAGGATGGTTACCTGAAGGTTCCCTCGGTGATAAAATTGCTCTCGTGTGGGGAACTGCAACATCCAGAGGAAGGATGTTCTTGGTGAAATAAGCATTACCCTCAGAAAAGCAATTTCCTATCAGCCAACACTCAACTACGGCATGAAGGATCTTTTTTTCCGCACCCGCCATTACCAACGACGTGAGCGGGAAATTCGCGATCTGGCCCCGTTGCTGATGTATGATATGTTCCGGGCCTTAAAAAAACTCAACGAAGAAGGCATGACCATCCTGCTTATTGAGCAGAATGCCCATGTAGCCTTGCAGTGCGCCCACCGGGGCTATCTGCAGGATACGCGGGTACCATCGCCATTTCCGGGACCTCAGAGGAACTGATGGCCACCACAGAAGTACAAAAAGTCTACCTGGGCGGCTGAAAAAGCCTCCTTACCCTATACTTTCCGCCAGTTTCAGCACCAACGTTTCACTCTCATCCCAACCAAGACAAGAATCAGTAATCGAACGGCCAAACTCCGTGCCTGATGCTCCCTGTGACCCTGGCAAAAGATAGCTCTCGATCATCAATCCACGAATCATACCTGCCAGATGTTTTGCCTGGCGACGGCTGTGCATCACTTCAGCGGCAATCCGCGGCTGTTCCTTATACTTTTTACCCGAATTGGAATGGTTCAGATCAACAATAATAGTTGGGTTCTCAAGCTTCCGCTCTTCATAAATGGCCGCCAAGCGTATCAGGTCTTCGTAGTGATAGTTGGGCAGATGGTTCCCGGCTCGATCAACAGAGCCCCTGATAACCGCATGGGTCAGACTGTTGCCGCTGGTAGAAACCTCCCAGTCATTGTAGATAAAGCGATGGGAAATCTGGGCGGCAAAAACTGAATCAAGCATTACCTTAAGGTCACCCGAGGTTGGATTTTTCATCCCTACCGGAACATCAAGTCCACTGACCGTAAGCCGGTGCTGCTGATTTTCCACTGACCGCGCTCCCACTGCCACATACGAAAGCAGATCGGCAAGATAGGGATAATTCCCAGGATAGAGCATTTCATCAGCGGCACTCAGATGTGATTCTTCCAGGGCCCGGAGGTGCATTTGCCTGATGGCCTTCAGGCCCTTGGCAATATCCGTTTTCTTCAAATGGTCTGGCTGGTGCAACATCCCTTTGTAACCCTCACCGGTAGTCCGTGGTTTATTGGTATAAATCCGCGGAATGAGCATCAGCACATCAGCAACCTGCTCCTGCAAACGGGCTAAGCGGCTGACATAGGTGCAGACAGCATCTTCATTATGGGCTGAACAGGGACCAATAATGAGTAAGAATCGCTGATCCTCCCGGGTGAAAATTCGCCTAATCTCCTGGTCTCGACTCTTTTTTATGGCCGCCAGATGTTTCGGTAATGGCAAGCTTGATAAAATTTCCTCAACGGATGGAAAACGGCATATATTAGTGAAACTCATAAGTTCACCTCTTCACATAGTTTCGCCAAAACCCTAAGGCCTGCCTCAACGCAAAAAAAGCTACCCAAGGTCTTCAACTTCGGCAAAAAAAATATTGTAATAGAGAAATTAAAAAGATAGTTTACCCTACAATGGGGGTATCAGGAAGGAAAGGTTGTAAATATGAAGTTGCCCTGCAGGTTAAGCCAGGTGCGCTGATTGACGTGATTCATGAAATACCTTTAGTAATACACGAGGTTTAGATGCTACTTTCTATCACTGAATCTGGCCGGGAAGTCAAGAAAAAACTGGAGAGGGGGTTAGGTTTCAGCCACTGAATTGCTCCATTGACAGGCTTCGGAGTACAACGCGGGCAACTCAGATTCTGCAATACCCAAACGGTTGGCAATTTTAGCTACGGCAGACCATTTCCCCTGTTCATAAGCAACGCTGAGCATCAGGAAACCAGCCAGCAAACCTTTTTTTTCCACCAGAGCGGTAATCAGGTTTTCGGGAAATGGTAACTGGGCCATAACTTTTTCCATTGGCTGATCAATGATGGCATCAATGGGAAAAAAATGCCCACCGTAAAAAGCTCGGCCGGCTTAACCGGCTGTTTAGCCACCTTGCTCATCAACTCACAAAATTTACCCCTGATGCAGGCTAGCCTGACCAACTCATCGGGCTTACCTTCTGCCAGCTTGGTGATCGTCATCAGCGACATGAAGCGTTTCATCTCGGTTGTCCCCATATAGATGAGCGCCTGCTTGATCGCCGATATTTTGCTTGGTTTAGCATCAAACGGTGAATTAATATAACGCAACAATTTATACGAAATTCCCACATCGTGCGAGATAATGGTTTCAAGGTCACCGAAATCAATATCTTCCTTGTTGATTTCAGCTATAATCTGCAACTGCGTAATGTGGGATGAAGGAAAGGCCAAAAGATTCGGTCATTCCATAACCTGCCTTGACCCGGATGCCAATATCATAGGAAAAACGTAACACTTCCAAGCTTGTTTTGGCAGGGCATGAACAGTCGGTTACTGCAACCTGGTAATCGTGGTATAGGGGCTGTTTGTGCTATTAACTCCTTATCGGTGAGGCTAACCGGTATTAATCAGCATGCAATTGACAAAGGTGTCTGAATTGTGTACGGAAATATCAGGATGGTTACCTGAAGGTTCCCTCGGTGATAAAATTGCTCTCGTGTGGGGAACTGCAACATCCAGAGGAAGGATGTTCTTGGTGAAATAAGCATTACCCTCAGAAAAGCAATTTCCTATCAGTTCAGTTCAACGAGCGGCTGCGGGGAAATCAAGCGCTTCACCAGCGTCAGCGGCAAGGAGACAATATCATGAAGGCATTGATTATCTATTTTTCCCAAACGGGCAATACACTGAGAATTGCCGAGTGCATTCGCGATGGCATTCTGGCTGCCGACGGCCAGTGCGAGATGACGATCCTGAAGGATGCTAAAACGAAGTCATTATCGGATTACGATCTCGTTGGTATTGGGGCGCCGGTGTTCTGGTACAAGGAACCCAGCAATGTCAGGGATTTTATCGAAGGACTGCCGGAGCTGAACGGCCAGCACTGGTTTGTTTTCTGCACACACGGCAACATCATCGGCAACTATTTTCCCTCGGTAGCGGAAAAATTACAGGCCAAGCGGGTGACGGTCATTGGTTTTTACAATACCTATGCAAACATCACCGTACCATTTTATCCGCAGCCGAGCTATACCTCGGGTCATCCGGATGTCGTTGATTTTGAGCAGGCCAAGGACTTCGGCAAAGAGATCATAAAAAGCAGCGTGAAAATTACCAACGGCGACCGTGATCTCATCCCCGAAGCCGGCCCGGTTTCATCCCCGGAATGGATTGAGGAGGGTAATGCCCTGACCGACGAGGTTATACGACAATTCATCCCCAGGTTCAGCATCAACAGCGAAACCTGCATTCAATGCCACGCATGTGAGGAAAACTGCCCGGTGCAGGGGATCGATATTGCCGCTGATCCACCCCGCATCCAGGAGCCGTGCATGTACTGCTGGCGGTGCGTGACCATTTGCCCGACTCTTTCAGTGGAAGCGGATTGGGAACCGTTGGTGGCCATGGCGCCAAAAAATTATGCCCGCTACAAAAAAGAACTGGATAAAGTTGCCGCACGTGGCGGATTCCGTTGGCTGGTTGATCCGGAAAGCATTAATGTTGATGATCCGCTGTACAAACAGCGTCAACACGAACTCAACAGGGAAAAAATCTCTGAAGACAGCGCAAACAATGATTAAACATTTTAGCTGGCAAAAACCACCGCCATGCAGCTTATACAGTTGTCCTGAAAATTTCATCAGTGGGTTTAATAAAACAAGGATGTTACGGCTGGTTTTATGATCGGCAATGTCAGTTTGCAATCATAAAGAAAAGAAGATTATCACTCTACAAAAGCAATTTTAGTTGTATTGTTATTTCAAAATGATTTCAATCCGGCTGTTTTGCCGCCGGCCTTCGACTGTCTCGTTCGATGTGACCGGTTGATAGTGCCCAAACCCTGTGGCTGACATCCGTTCAGGAGCAATGCCAAGTACATCTTGAAAAAACTGAACCACCGTCGTAGCCCGTAGAGCAGACAGCTCCCAATTGCTGGCATACTTTGCCGTTGACTTCAGTGGACGGCTGTCAGCATGTCCCTCTACGCGGATATAAACATATTTCCCCTTCTGTAACAATTTGTCGAGCTCTTTCAACTTTTGCTTCCCTCTTGCACTCAATATGGCTGTTCCAGGCCGAAACAAAAGGTTGTTCATGAAAACAAGCTTACCAAATAGTGGAGTTGTGGCTCCCTGCGAATTTTGCGCGGCAACTTGTTCCTGTATATTCTTCTGCAATGTCTGGTTTTCATCATCAAACAGTCGAATAACCGTCTCCTGCAGGGAAATAACTATTTCTTTTTTTCTAATTGTTTGATTTAACTCTTCAACTTTCTGATAGAGAAAGTTGTTTTCATCATGCAGCTGATTAGCTTTGAGCTGCAGTTGAGCCTGTTCCCGCCCTGAAAGTTCAAGTGTCCGTTGAAGCTCGCCGCATTTCATTTCACTTTTCGAAAGTTGTTCCTGGGTATTGCGATAATTATTGCCAGCGGTAAAAAATGGAGCTTTTGCAGCACAGCCACACATGAATAATAGAGATATAAAACATGTCCACAGAATAAGTCTGTCTTGCATTTTTATCCCTCATGGAAACGAGGTTAAATCATACCCCCCCCCATGTGCCTCCTTCAGTCTTGAAGAACAAAAGACAGGCACTGGGCGGATCGTGATAAACATATAAAAATTATGACAGTCAAGTTTTCAAGATGATATTCCGATATGATAGAAAGCGCCGGGCAAACAAGAATGTAAGCATGTACAACAACAAAATGAGCAACGATAAGGATATTAACCTGCAGGATCAGTTAACTGCGGCTGGACTAATATCATAACATAACGATAATCATATTTTTATATTTTTACAGTATTGTCCTCAAGTCAGAACATCAACACTAACACCATATTAAATATATTCACATATAAATTTATACAATTTCTTCCATTAAAGCTAATCGGTTGTTTTGTATCAATTATTTATTCATTTTCACAGCGTGATACGCAATATGCACACTAGCCTAAGCATCTCCCAGCAAAAAACTAATCCGGATAGCAGTTTTGCTGCCAGGTATAAATCCAGTCAAGACACCAGGTCATCGTTTAAATCCACTATCCAAAAAAAAATATTATTTAGGCTTGTCGTTGCCGGCACCCTCATTTCCATTGTCCTTGCATCTGCCGTATTCTTCATTGAGCTGCAAAGACTTGGTCGTCTGGTCAACAACCGTGCCAGCGAAATAGCTACCCGTTTTAATGCTGAAGTTCACCATCTGCTGGATGACCCGAAGCTGGGCAGGAAAGCAGCTCTTCGTAATAAGCTTAAGGTACTGTCCATCGCTGGCAAAATGAACCTGGGGATGGGCCATGTCATCTATGCGGGGATTTATGACCTTGATGGCAATCCAATTGTTATCGAAAGAGATACCCTGTGTACTTATCAAGAGGCAGTCGATGATATCATGTTATCTTTCGACCATCATCTGCCAAAAAACTCCAGAAAATATCATAAGTATAGAACGATCAACGGAAAACCTCATATTCAGCTCACTTATCCGCTCACCAACAGCAAAGGAGAGCAAGCGGCAGTCATTGAAGGCCTTTTTGCCGTCTCCAGAAAAACCATCGACGAGGTTGTGAGAAGAATTATGCGGACGGTCCTTGAGGCCATCGGTATCGTCATGCTGACCACTCTGATTCTTTACCCCATTATCATAACGCTCTTCAGGCGATTGTCAACACTCACCGACAGCCTTCTGCAAGCGAATATCGAAACTCTGAGGGTTCTTGGCAGCGCTGTTGCCAAACGGGATAGTGATACGGATATACATAACTACCGGGTAACAATCTATTCGGTAAAGCTTGCTGAAGCGCATGGCCTACATTACAGCTTGATTCAAAAACTGATCAAAGGCGCCTTTCTGCATGATGTTGGCAAAATTGGAATCAGTGATCAGATATTGCTGAAACCCGGGAAGCTGACAGAACGTGAATGTGAGATAATGAAGCGCCATGTCAACTACGGCATCGACATTATCAGGCATTCCGAGTGGCTGAAAGATGCCTCGGACGTGGTCAAATATCATCATGAACAATTTGCTGGCGGGGGATATCCTGCCGGTCTCAAAGGTGATTCAATCCCAATCACCGCTAGAATTTTTGCGATTGCGGATGTTTTTGATGCCCTGACTTCCAGTCGGCCTTACAAGGATCCGATGCCTTTTGAAGACGCCATGGGAATTTTAGCAGATGGACGCAACAATCACTTCGATCCATTCCTCCTTGATACGTTTATCACCATCGCAAAATCTCTTTATGAAGCGATTTCAAGCTGCACGGAACAAAGCCTGCACCAAAGGCTCGAATCCATCACCCGCCAGTACTTCTCCAGAGAAATGTACAAAAAATCTTGACAGCAGCTTTGGCTTGAAACACGGCAAACCAGGGGTGGCCATGACCCCCCAGACCTTTCAAAAGCTGAAAAAACAGGAGAGGGGGATGGCGCCAAAACTATGGCGGTCATCCTGCTTTTTGAACTCCTTGGTGCGCAGGACCTGGGTAAAAGTGAGCATGAACCTGCCATAGCTGCAGGCGGCGCCGGCGGCAAGGTCAGCGACCAGGGGTTTCTTGTCGACGCTGTGACTATGGGTGAACGTATTGCCATCTAGAAAAATATCCCTGAAAACCAGCCGACTGTCAAAGGCGCCGAGGAGATAAAAGCTTGGCCTGCAGCTCACCCCCATGCTGGTGCTGCCCGCCGGCCTGATCAGCGAAACACCAAAATTTTCCGGAATGTTCCAGCCGAGCCGCATCTCCAGACCGCCATTGAAGTAGGTTGCCACATTGCCCAGGGTGCCGCCCACATGGCTAATGGCCGCCCATCCCCTCTTTGTGGGGGTGAAAGAGCCATTTTCTTTCATACGCGAGGACAATACCGGGCTCATTGTTTAGCTGATGATCCCAGCCGTTGGGGGTCTGGAGATCACGGAGATTATGGACAATCTTCTGGGAGTTCTCGGCAAACGATTCCGGCCCTACCAGACCCAGTTGAATTTCCACTGTGTCCATGGTGGCAATGCCTGCCGGGAGGATGCTTTTCCGGTGTATAAAGTCAAGGACCTTTTTGGGGATTTTTCTCTTGTCCTGTACGGCTGGCGACAGGTTCACCCCGTTGGTGTAGTTGCTGTCGGTGCCGGTGAACAGGTCGTTCTCGAAATAGCAGCTGTGAATCCAGGGATTCAATTCTGCCGCCCGGGAACTGATGGGGAACAACAGGGTGAACAGCAGCAGGGTAAGTGATAAAATGTGCAGTATCATCGTCGGGCATCGGTCTCGTTGTTTGTCCCTTCAGACGGGTTTTAGGTGCCGCGATGCTAGGAGAATGTATCATGCTTTACCGGGGTACGGAAACGAAAAACTTTTCTTCAGTTGCCGGTTCGACGGCGAAGATGACTGATGGCAAAAGCACTCTTATCCGGCAGCCTTTCTGCCAGGCAAAGGTTTTTGATTGAACGTGAATTATACGCCTCGCATTAGGCGCAATTTACGAGCATCCTGTGCATGCGTATGTTGGGTAGTTTTAGAACGAAAATAGCCGTTGTAATGTTGTGATAACTTTTAATTGTGTTCCCGGATTGATAGTCCCGAGCTTTTTTACGAGTCTTGTTTTGTCGATAGTTCGTATCTGGTCTAAGACAATTTGACCTTTTTTCTTTTTGAATGTACAGGAGATTCGGGTGGGATAATCTTTCCCGGCTGTGGTCATCGGGGCGACTATTACGGTGCGGATATGTGAGTTCATTTCATCAGGTGAAATGACCAGACATGGCTTGTTTTTTTTGATTTCTGAACCAACTGTAGGATCGAGATTTGCCAAATATACATCAAATCGATTTGCTATCATCGCCATTCTTCGTCATCCCAGGAATGTGAAATATTTTCAGCTTCATCTATAATTGTATCATCACCTCTATCAGCCATAGCTTTAAAAGCATTATCCCATCCGGTTCTCGGATTTGATACAGGGCATATAATTATCTGACTTTTTTCCACCTTTAACTCAACATCGTCAATGATTCCCGTTTGTTCGAGGAGAGGTTTTGGAATCCGTATGCCTTGGGAATTACCTATTTTTACTATTCGTGCTCTCATGTTTGACCTCTACTAATCGTGATATTCAAATTTTGAGCAAAATCCTCATGCCGCCCAGGCAGTGGAAAGCTTCTCGGCCTGCCTTAAGACCAGGTCGATTGCCTCGGCCCGGCGGTCGGGCGGGTATTTGTATTTTTTCAGGAGCCGGCGAATCATGTTGCGAATCCTGGCCCTGACGTTCTCTCTGATCTGCCAGTCGATGGTGGTGTTGGCCCTGAGTTTTTCGGTCAGCTCATGGGCGATTTTCTTGAGGGTCTCGTCACCCAGTTCCCGGGCGGCGCTTTCGTTGTTAGCCAGAGCGTCATAGAAGGCGATCTCGTCGGGGCTGAGACCCAGTTCCTCATCTCTTTTGATACCTGCCTGAAAGTCCTTAGCCATCTGAATCAGTTCTTCGATAACCTGAGCTGTCTCAATAATCCGATTGTGATATTTTCTTAAAGTTTTGAGCAGGCGCTCTCCATACTTCATCTCCTGGACAACATTGTTGCGGGTTCGGGTTTTTATCTCATCGCGCAGGAGTTTTTCCAACAGCTCAACCGCCAGATTCTTACCCGGCATCCGGCGCACATCCTCCAGAAATTCGTCGGAAAGGAGGCTGATGTTGGGCTTGTCAAGGCCGGCCAGAGCGAAGATATCAGCCACTCCCTCGGAGATTACCGCATTGTCGATAATTTGTTTGAGCAGGGTATTCTTTGCCTCTTCGGAGCGTTTGCTGTCGACCGTGGTGTGTTTGATGATCACGGCCTTGATGGCCGAAAAGAAGGCGATCTCCTTGCGCAGCGGCCTGGCTTCATCCAGGGTGCTGCAAAGCGAATACGCTTTGCCGATGGCGGCCATGGTGTCAAGGAAACGCTTTTTACCGTCATCAAGTGTCAGAAGGTGATTGGCGGCCAGCGGCAGCAGCCGGACCGCATCAGTTTCATATTCGCTATAGTCGAACCTATGCAGCATGCCTCTTACCACTTCCAGCTTTTCCAACAGCAGGGCGAGGGCTTCCTCAGCCAGCCGGGTAGGCGAGCCTCTTCCCTTGGAGTCGGTATAGTCTTTCATGGCCTTTTT
Source organism: uncultured Thermodesulfobacteriota bacterium (assembly GCA_964478545.1). Taxonomy (GTDB): domain Bacteria; phylum Desulfobacterota; class Anaeroferrophillalia; order Anaeroferrophillales; family Anaeroferrophillaceae; genus DQWO01. The sequence goes on along the minus strand of CAYZIS010000028.1, from coordinate 19,473 downwards.
GAGCTCGTTTCCGATGCCGATATAATCAACCACCAAGCCTCCGGGCTTGTCCTTGAAGACCCGGTTCACCCGGGCGATGGCCTGCATCAGGTTGTGCCCCCGCATGGGTTTGTCAACATACATGGTATGACAGCAGGGAACATCGAAGCCGGTCAGCCACATATCCCTGACAATCACCAGCTTAAGCGGGTCAACCACATCTTTAAATCTTTTTTCAATCCGTTTCTTGGTCTGTCGGTTGTAGATATGGGGCTGCAGGTGCTTCCGATCGGCGGCCGAGCCGGTCATAATAATCTTGATGGCCCCTTTTTCGGGGTCAGGATCATGCCAGCCAGGTTTTAAAGCGATGATCTCATCATACAGATTGACGCAGATTTCCCGGCTCATGCAGACGATCATAGCCTTGCCTGGGATTACTGCCGTCCGGGTCTCAAAATGTGTCACCAGATCCTGAGCCACTTCTTTTAAACGTGGTTCAGCCCCCACCAGCTTCTCCAGGGCCGCCCATTTGCTCTTGGTCTTTTCCCGTAAAGTGAGATCCTCCTCATCTTCAATGACCTCTTCAACTTCATTATTAAGCTCTTCAATTTTTTCACGGTTGATGTCGAGTTTAGCCAGGCGGGATTCATAGTAGATAGGGACGGTGGCGCCGTCATCGACGGCGTCCTGAATGTCATAGATGGAAAGGTAATCGCCGAAAACGGCCCGGGTGTCCTTGTCCTCAAGGGCTATCGGGGTGCCGGTGAAACCGATGAAAGAGGCATTGGGCATGGCATCGTGCAGATGTTTGGCATAGCCGAAGACGTATCTGCCGGTTTTGCTGTCGAGCCTGGCCTTGAATCCATACTGGCTGCGATGGGCCTCATCGCTGATGACGACGATATTATGGCGTTGGCTTAAGACCGGATGGGTTTCTTCATCGTTGACCAGTGAAAATTTCTGCACGGTGGTGAAGATGATGCCCCCAGCCTGGCGGGCGGCCAGCAGTTCGCGCAGATTGTCCCGGCTGTTGGTCTGGACCGGAGTCTGCCGCAGCAATTCTCTGGCATGAGAGAAGGTATTGAAAAGCTGGCCGTCGAGATCATTGTGGTCGGTAACCACGACAAGCGTCGGATTGCTCATCTCCGGCTGCTGCAGGAGTTTACCGGCATAAAAACACATCGAGATACTTTTGCCCGACCCTTGCGTATGCCAGACCACCCCGGCCTTGCGGGAGCCCGGTACGACTTCGCGGCCATAAGTTGCTCTTATTTCACCCTGGGAAAATCTTTTTGATGGCTGTGAGGCGATCACCGTTACCCGTACCGCTTCCCGCACCGCGTGAAACTGGTGGTAGCCAGCAATCTTCTTGATAATGACATCGCCATCCTGCTCAAAAATGATGAAGTAGCGGAGATAGTCAAGCAGAAGCTCACGATCGAAAAAGCCTTTGACGACCTTTTCCAGTTCATACGCTAACAGCGGCTTGTCATGCTCATTCTTGAGCGTCCGCCAGGGGGCAAAACGCTCTTTGCTGGCGGTCAGCGAGCCGATTCGGGCCGTAATCCCGTCACTGATTACCAGGGCTTCGTTAAAGACGAAGAGATCGCTGATCTCATCCTTGTAGGTCTGGAGCTGATTAAAGGCATCCCAGATATCGGCCTGCTCATCGGCCGGGTTTTTCAGTTCAATAACCGCCAGCGGCAGGCCGTTGATAAAAACCACCAGATCCGGCCGCCGGTTCATTTTGCTGCCCTGAACCGTAAACTGGTTGACGATCAGAAATTGATTGTTATGAAAATTGTGAAAATCGATCAGCCGGACATGATCATGACGGTTCTCTTTGCCGTCGCGATAGGTGACCGGCACTCCTTCCAGCAGCAGCTTATGGAAAGCCTTGTTATTTTGCAAAAGGACCGGTGATTGCGGTTTACTGACCATAAGCGCCGCTTCTTCCAGGGTGGCAGCGGGCAGGTGAGAATTGAGACGACTTAAGGCCGCAAGCAGTCGGCTGAACAGAACCACCTGGCGATAATCCTCCCGCTCCGGCCTGGGACCGTCATGGGTAAGGTCGGGTCCGTAGGCATAGTCGTAGCCGCCTTCATGGAACCAGTCAATACAGAGCTGTTCAAGCTGATCTTCAGTGATCATCGCTTACCCATTGTCTTTACGGTATCGACACATTTTTATTATATGTCGATATTTTGCATATTTATCGACAGGTTAAAAATAATCAGGCAATTATATTTTTGATTTCTTGTATTGTTTTTCAGCAAAGACATGGTTTCACTACCGTCATACAGCCATCTCCTCATTAGTGGTTTTAGTCTTTCCGACACTGATTTCGCCGGAGAGGAGCTTGGGGAGGAGGGTGTCGCGGAGTTTGGTTAAAGTCACACATTCCAGCCGAGACTCAATTTGCTTAAATAGCAATTTGTCAATGAGATCAAAAACGCCAAAATCGACATTAGACACAGCACACAATGCTTCTTTAATATGACTTCGTTTGATATGTCCCATCGTCACAGCTTTATCAGCTGCAATCTGTTGAAAAACAGCAAGATGGTGTTTAGTCCAGAGATAATAAAACCATTTTGGGTAACTATCAGATGTGACTTTGAACAAATGTTGATTTAGTGCTGCCTTGCCACCACACCAGAGATCAACCATTAATGAACCAGACCAGGAGAAAACAACATCTCCGTTGTCAATAATACAGGATGGTTTTATATTTGGTGAGGCTTTTTCATCCGTGGTAGCTACCCCAGCTTTGAGCTGGGCGATCTTTACAACAGGCAAAAAATCAGCTTCGTTTTCAGGGCGGAACTTCTGAAGGGCAAGGCCATTTTGGTAATGTGCTATCTTGTCAAGGGGTTTCACCTCCCACCCCTTGGGAATTAACCCTAATTTGGAGTCCACCAGTTCATTGGGAAAGAGGGCTGCGGTGGTGGTGAGTTGGACAAGCTGGACAGGGGGGAGGTGGTCGAGTTCAGCATCGGTCTTGCCGCTGATGGTGCTCATGGCGGCGCGTTCCGGGTCCTGGCCGTTCTTTTTGGCCTCGATCTTGGCCTTGACCGGTTCGAAATCCACAAACCAGGATTTAAAGATGGCCTGGGCCATCTGCTCCAGAGTCTGGTTGATTTGGCGGCTGAGTTCGATTTTGTCATCCAATGAGCAAAGAATGTTGGCAATTATCTTCTGCTCATCTAAGTTGGGGTAATAAATTGGAACATCACTTAAAATTTTTGTATTGATCGAAGGCATGGTTGCGCCTACAGCAATACTCCTTATGTAGTTCCTGAAGTATTCTAAACCAAAGAAATAAGAGAGATAGGTCGGATCTATTTTACTTTTATCGACTCTCACGCGTAAACAACGGCCAGAAAAAAGCCATCCATTTTCTGATTTACGAACAAGCGCCCTCCTATCAACTGATCCCACACGTGAAAAAACGATGTCACCATTCTGTAAATGATATTTTGACAGTCTTTCTTTATCTTTATCAGAAACAAAAGGCGTATTCTGGTGAAGAATACGATTGTCACCTAAATGTTCAACAGTGATTATTGGGGTTCCTACCTCAACGTAATCTTCATTGTGAAGTTGGCTGCCGAATGGGCCTGTTTGAACACCAATCTTTTCTAAACATAAATCAGCAAGTTGATTTTTCGAAAAATCACCTCTGATTTTGCCATATTCAGTTATTTGAGGATCAGCACTCATATCCCAACCCTGCCAGATTTTCTTTAATCTGTTCTTCCAACCGGCCACTCTCGGCAAACTGCTCTTTGAGCTGACCGGTCAGCCGGGCCATTTTCTCGGCGAAGGGTTCGCTGTCATCTTCCTCAGCCGCCGCACCCACATAGCGGCCCGGTGTTAAGACATGGTCATGTTTGGCAATCTCCGCCAGGGTCGCTGACTTGCAGAAACCGGCTTCATCTTCGTAGCCTTCGTCTTTTTGCCAGGTGTGAAAGGTGCCGGCGATTTTGGCGATATCCTCTTTCTTGAAATCCCGCAGCACCCGGTCCTTCATATAGCCTAAGCCTCGAGCATCAATAAACAGCACCTCGCCGGAGCGGTCCCGGAAACTGTTACGTTCCTTCTTGTTACGGGTCAGGAACCAGATGCAGGCCGGAATCTGGGTGTTGGTGAAAAGCTGGCCGGGGAGAGCGACCATACATTCGACCAGATCGTTTTCAACCAGGGCTTGGCGAATCTTTCCCTCATTTTTGGTGTTGGAGCTCATCGAGCCATTGGCCAGCAAAAGGCCCATTGAACCGGTGGGGTTTAGATGGTAGAGCATATGTTGGAGCCAGGCGAAGTTGGCGTTGTTGGAAGGCGGCCGGCCATACTGCCAGCGGGGGTCATCGTCACTGACGCCGGTATCCCACTCCTTCATGTTGAAAGGCGGATTGGCCATGATAAAATCGGCCCGTAAATCGGGATGTTGATCGTTGGTGAAGGTGTTGGCCGGTTCGCGGCCGAAGTTGAAATCGAGACCGCGAATAACCATATTTATGGCGGCCAGCTGCCAGGTTGTGTGGTTGTATTCCTGACCGTAGATCGAAACATCGCCGAGGCGGCCGCCGTGCTCCTTGATAAAACGTTCGCTCTGAACAAAAAAACCGCCCGAGCCCATGGCCGGATCGTAGACCCGACCGGCGAAGGGTTGCAGTATTTCGACGATCAGGCTGACGATCGCCTTTGGGGTATAAAACTGGCCGCCCTTCTTGCCTTCGGCCAGGGCGAACTGACCGAGGAAATATTCATAGACGTGGCCGAGGATATCCTTGGCCTGGAGGTTTTCGTGAGTGAAAGGGATTTCGGAGAGGAGGTTGATCAGCTCGATGAGCTTGACCTGGTCGATTTGCAGGCGGCCATACTGCTTATTGAGAATGCCCTTTAGCTTCGGGTTGTCCTTCTCGATAGCCTCGAGGGCGTCATCAATCAGCCGGCCGACACTGCGGAAGGTGTAGGTTGAGATATTACCGTTTTTAATCCCGATCTCGCTGCCCGGGGCCAAGGTCGCGTTATCCCTTAAAGTCTGCCAGCGGGCCAGTTGTGGCACCCAGAAGACATTCTTTTCGGTGTAGTAGTCGCGAATCTCCAACTCAGAGGCAACCTCACCTTGATACTCTTCATCCGAATCATATTCTTGCCTGTCCAGAAAATAGTCATGTTTAGAGTCCTTGAACTGTTCGATCAACTCCTGCCGCCTGATGTCAAAGGCATCCGAGACATATTTGATGAAGAGAAGTCCCAGAACTGCATGTTTATACTGGGCCGCATCCAGGGTGGAGCGCAGCTTGTCGGCCGCAGTCCACAGCTTCTTGTCAAGAGCATCGAGAAATTTCTGTTCTTTGTCGGACATGGAGTTACCTGTTTCTATCCGGTTGCGTGGCCGCAAACCACTGGTCAATAATGTCTTTCATAAACGCCAATGTTTGCCGTTCTTCTAGCCGGGAATAGCAACTATTTTAAACCTTAGAAATTCATTGTTGCTTCCGTTAGCTGACCCTGGCCAAGCTCTGTGAGGTAAACTTCATCTATTGTTAATTCACCACATTTTGGGCAAACCAGTTTTTTCTCAAATCTTGGGCGCATTGTTTTTTCATCAATCGAGACTTGCCCTATGTCACAATCAAAGATCCTTTTGCATTTTTGACATTCGAAATTGATTTTCAATTATTTCTCCCATTTGATGTTGTTAACTATGTCAATCGAGCCACGCGGTTTTTTGCGTCGGCTGCATTAGCCTGATTATGCCCCGGCATTATTCTCAAGCCCTGTTTTTGTTGTATTAACTGGAATAATTCGCAGTTTGATATCAGACCAAATTTTACGCTTTATCATTCTCAAATCAAATTCGGTCTGTAGGTTCATCCAAAACTGAGCCTCAATACCAAAATAGCGCTGTAGTCTCAAAGCGGTATTGGCAGTGATGGACCTTTTCCCGTTGACAATCTCGCTGATCCGATTGGGAGGGACAGAAAGGTCACGTGAAAGCTGGTTTATACTGATACCTAATGGTTGCATGAAATCTTCACGCAGGATTTCACCAGGGGGAATTGGGTCAAGAAGTTTTTTAGCATTCATAATAATACCTCAATGATAATCGATAATTTCAACATTAAATGCATTACAATCATGCCACTCAAAGCAAACACGCCATTGTTTGTTAATACTGATAGCGAATTGCCCCTTCCTATCTCCCTTTAGAGCATGAAACTTATTGCCTGGGTTAAGCATTAAAGCTTCCAGACTCGGAGCGGCATGAAGAACCATAAGCCTTTTTCTCGCCTGCCGTTCACAAGATTGGAAGCGGCGAACTCGCTGATCGTTGAATAACTTTTCAGTGTCTCGGCAGGAGAATGAATTTATCATATACGAAGCGTATTACGTTCGTCGTAATATGTCAAGCGGATTATTTTTAATGAAGGTATAACGCTGAGCTGAGGGGCTGGGCAGACGTAATACCAAAGCTCTGATAAAGTCATAAAATACACTACAAAATTAGAACCCCTGCCCAGTTCCTCTACAGCGTCTTGTTGAGCAAATTGCCGGGCAGGGTGATCAGGCTCATGTGGTGGGTGATGCCCAGGGCGGCGATGGTCAGATAGAGATTGACTCCTGATCCCCATGAACTGCCGGCGAGAATTCCCAATGAATTTAATGCATCCATCCGGTGACCTTCTGCAACGATTCATGACAGGAAAATCAGAGACAATAAAGCATGAAAAGTGAATCAGGTCAGCAATCCAAGCCAGAGGGCATAGGTGAACGCGGAGAGGATGGTGCTTAAAGAAACGCAAGCTACTGCCAGGTCAACTTCACCGCCCATTTCCTGGGCCATGACAAAGGTGAGCGTTGCAGAGGGTGTTGCCAACAGAATTAAACCGGGAACCATGCTTGTGGTTTTAAGACCAACCAGGAAATAGAGTAGTAGTCCAAGGCCAGGCAATGCCACCAGTTTCAAGGTTGCAGACAAAAAAGCCAGGGGTAACCAGCGACGTAAAAGGCTGGGGGAGAGTGATGCCCCGATGAGCAGAAGCCCCATGGGCAGGGCCAAACCGCTCAATATCTGTAAAAAACGGTCAATGATTACTGGTAAATGGATGCCGCTCAGGTTGAATATCATGCCGCCAGTGGCCGCCAGGATAACCGGATTGAAAAATACCCGGGTAAACATTTCCCACCCCCGACCTTTCTTTTCAGCATTGCCATAGAAATGCAGGATGAAAACCGCCAGGCAGTTCTGCATCAGCATCAAAAAGCCCACCAGCATGCTGGCCTGGGAGAAGTCTGCTTCACTGAGGTAGTAAAATGACACGGCCAGGCCAATGTAGCCCAGGTTGCCATGAATGGCCGCCTGGGAAAATGTCCCCTTGACCGGGCCGGAAACCGCTGTCCGGCGATGATTGAAAAGCCAGCTCAGCAGGACAATGATGAGTACTGCCAGCATGGTCATCAGCACCAGCCGGAGATCAAATTGCTCTTTAAGCGAGGCCCGGGTCAATGCCCGGAAGACCAGGGCGGGAATGGCCAGGTAGAATACCAGGCGGTTGGCCGGGGTGGTAAACTGTGGTTCCATGAATCCCAGTCGTCGGGCTCCGGTTCCCAGAAAAATAAGCATGAAGATGGGAATAATGGTAACAATGACCTGGTGCATTTTTCAAAACCATGTAAGAGTTGTTGCTGGCCGCTGAGTCAGCCTGTTGAGGGCTTACTTCGTGGTGGCAAAGAGCTTTTTGTAGTTCCCATAGCCTTCTTTTTCCAGCTCCTCAACCGGGATAAAGCGTAAGCTGGCTGAGTTGATGCAGTAACGGAGGCCGGTTGGCGGCGGTCCGTCACTGAACACATGGCCCAAATGGGAATCAGCATCCTTGCTGCGTATTTCAGTTCTGACGCTGAACAGTCGGCGATCTTCCTTTTTGACGATATGTTCTATTTCCAGGGGGCGGGTGAAGCTGGGCCAGCCGGTACCGGACACGAATTTGTCCGTAGAGCTGAAAAGAGGTTCACCGGAAACAATGTCCACATAGATTCCAGCCTTTTTATTGTCCCAATACTGGTTGGAAAAGGCTTTTTCCGTGCCATCTTCCTGAGTGACATGATATTGCAACATGGTCAGTTTGCTTCGTAATTCTTCCGTTGTCGGGCGCTGATATTCTTTCTTTTGACCGGGATTATCTACCGGTGTTTCATCCGTTTTCCAGACGCTGTCCAGGAACTGATCCCTTCTGGAGTTGGTCCGATAGAAACGATAATGGACTTGATTTTTTTTATAATAATCCTGGTGATAGGTTTCCGCCGGATAGAAGGTAGTTGCCGGCAGTATTCTGGTGACTATCGGTTTTTTGAATACGTGTGAATCAACCAGTGCCTGCCGGGATAATTCAGCGGCTGTTTTTTGTTTTTCCCCATGGTAGAAAATTACTGACGTATATTGCGTTCCCCGATCGACAAACTGGCCGCCGGCATCGGTGGGATCTATTTGCTGCCAGTAAAGATCAAGCAGTTTCGCATAGCTGATTCGCTGGGGATCAAAAGTAATCTGTACCGCTTCCAGATGGCCGGTGGTGCCGGTGGAAACTTCCTCATAGGTGGGGTTTTCCGTGTTGCCGCCGGTATATCCTGAAATCACCGCTTCAACTCCCTCCAGCTGATCAAAAGGATGTTCCATGCACCAGAAGCAGCCACCGGCAAAGGTTGCCTTTTCCTGCTCCTGCTGTGCTAAGGCTTGGCGGGCTGCAATCAGGGAGAAGAGGGTGAAAAATACCAGGATAGATGCTTTAATAATCATTTTTAAACTCCAGCTATCTTTTTTCACGGTTAGGGTTTAACAACGGTGGCTTCTGTGCCTGTCCGCGAATATGATTAATGGTTGAAAGCACTCTTGGTAGGCTGATGAATTGCCGTTCCAGGTATCGTTTTCCGGGAAAATTAAGCAGGGTAATGGCCAGCAGGATGGTCAAGATTCCCTGACCGGGAAGAAACAGCATGGCTATGCCTGCCAACAGGAAGATGATGCCAAAAAGATTTTTGCTGATTATAATGATCCAACGGATAATGGGATGCCGACCATGATAGTAGGGTCGCTGTCGGGTAAAATAGTCTGCCGGCATCCGGATCAGTAAAAGGGGAACAACGATCAGGGTACCGATGAAGGCCAGCGCTGATGAGATGGTAAGCCACCAGAACAGGGATTCATGGACCTCAAACCATGTCATGATACTGGTTGGTACAAACATGAATCCAAACTCGCCTGTGGGGACAGTTTTTAAAACGGTCCCCCATTAAGGCAATTTTGACGCTCCATGTGCCGGAAAAAAGTAAAGGGCTACCCTCACGATGTCGCGCCCGAAATAACCCCCGGTTGAGTACCATGCTATTGCCGTAAAAAGCATGCAGACAACAGTGATTACGACAAATTTTTAACAATCATTTGCAGCGGTCGCTTTTTCGGGCTGCTGCCTGATTTTCTGGCATAGCCGATCGGGATAACGGCCATAAATTCACCCTCTGGCTCTCCCAGAAATTCCAACACCTCATCCTTCAGCAAAAAAAGAATCCCTAGCCAAACCGATGCCAGCCCCAAGGAAGTTGCTGCCAATAAAAGGTTCTGGACGGCAGCAGCTGAACTCTGGATCTCCATGGTGCGGAAGAAGTCATAAGAGATATTTTTGTCTATTTTAAAAAGATCGGTGCCATGTTCAATCAGCTTGCCGGTGTTGGCCACGGCAATGACTATTGGGGCGCTGGCAACGCTGCGGGAGGCCATGCGCAATAGTGCCGTTGATGGACGAGGAAACGCTGCCGCATGGGAGCTGACTAGTTTAGCCAAAGCCTGCTTCTTCTCTCCCTGAACGACGATGAAACGCCAGGATTGCTGGTTATGGGCAGAAGGTGCTTTATTAGCAGCCTGGAGGATTGTGTTGATATCACTTTCGCTGACTGGTTGATCAGCAAACATTCTGATACTGTGTCGGTTATTGATTGTCTCCAGGGTCTGGTTGCCGGTCATTTTGCTCCAAAAACCCGCTGCAATAATTCCGTGGTTCTTTTGACCGGATTCTGGCGGATGGCAGCTTCTTCTTTGGCCATATAATAAAAGATGCCGTCCATGCCTTTATCAAGTACATGGTTGGTTAAATCAGCCTTGGCATCAGGAACAAATGGTAATGATTTATATTCGCTCATCACCTTGTCATAGGATTGAATAGCACCCACCTGGGCCAGGCTTTCTTCAATAATCGGTTTCATTTCTTCTGCCAGGGGTTTTGACATTTTTCCCTTGAAATAGCTGGTTGCCGCATCATTCGGTCCCTGGTAGATGGCTTTTGCATCGTCCATGGTCATTTCCTGGATGGCATCACCAAACAGTTTTTTTGCCTTGGGCGTTGCTGCTTCGGCTGCCCGATTAAGACGCAGTTCAAGGTCGTCCACCATGGATGACATGCCGACTTTGTTTAAGGCAGACTGCACTTTTTTCAGGTTTTCCGGCAACGGTATATGAATTTGAGGATCAGCATTGAACCCATCCGCTTTTCCCAGTTGCTCAACCACCCTCTCACTTCCGACCCTCAACGCTTCTTTCAGCCCTGAACCTATTTCGTCGGTGCTCAGAGCCTTGGATGCAACGGAACTGCCGCCAAGCCCTGAGCCGCCCAGCATATCTTTACCTTTTTGCAGCCAGTCGGCGGCGCTTGAAGTTTCTGCGAATGTCAAGAGAAATACACAAGCAAGGATTATAGCAAAAAATTTACTGAACCAGCGGTATGTTATTTGTTGATTATCCATCAGTACACCTCCCGTAAATAAAGTTGAATAAAAGGACTATTCTTTCATTATAGCTTTTTTTGTGAAATTAGCCAAAGTTTTTTCAATCTTTTTGATGATCACCTCGCGATTATTGATTCCATGTCGGTTGGCCAGATAGCGGGGGTCGTTGTAGGAAAGCCATACTTTGCCAGATTCATCTTCCCATACCAATGCTTTCTGAGGGAGATCGATGCCAATGCTCTGGGAGCTTTGCATTAAGGGCGTGCCGACTTTCGGATTGCCAAAAATAATCAGTACCGTCGGGCGGAGATTTTCCCCCACCTTAGCAGCGCCGGCGGCATGATCAATCCGGGCAAAGACCGTCATGCCTTTTGCCGCCAGCACTTTTTCCAGGCGGTTGGCCGTGGTGGGGACGTCAAAGGCGCTTTTAGTGCTGATGATACCGTTGGCAGCATAAGAGATTGAAACAAAAAACAGGAATAGGATACATGATAAAAAGAGTTTCCGCATAATAAAACCTCCTGATAAAAAGTTACATATTCCAGCAATTCAGTCAATAATTATATCATTGATCTCCCGGGTTTTGTAGAATTTTATTTCCGGCCATTTTTCCATGGTGAAATCAAGTTTCCATTGACTGGTGGTCAGGAAAGCCAGTGATCCTTCAGCGTCCAGGGCAAGATTATCACGATGCTTCTGTTTGAAAGAGTCCAGCATTTTGGGGTTATCACACTCAATCCAGCGGGAAGTTTTATAATCAACCGATTCATAAATGGCATCGACGCTATACTCACTTTTGAGGCGTTCCATGGTAATGTCAAACTGCAGCACACCCACGGCCCCAAGGATATACTCATTGCTTTCCAGTGGTCTGAAAACCTGCACGGCGCCTTCTTCGGCCAGCTGGATAAGACCTTTCTGCAGATGTTTGATCTTCATCGGATTTTTGAGGATAACCTTTTTGAAAAATTCCGGAGCAAAATTGGGGATGCCGGAAAATCTCAGTGGCTCTTTTATGGAAAAAGTATCACCGATCTTTATGGTTCCATGGTTATGGATACCAATAATATCTCCAGGGTAGGCTTCGGTGACATTCTCCCGTTCATTAGCCATAAAAATGGTGGCGTTGGCAAAAGTAACTTCTTTGCCGATGCGATGATGAAAGGCTTTCATCCCCCGGGTAAATTTACCGGAGCAAATGCGGATAAATGCAATCCTGTCCCGGTGGGCCGGGTCCATGTTTGCCTGGATTTTAAAGGCGAAACCTGAAAAATCCTTTTCATAGGGGGAAACCTCCCGGGTTACGGCTGTCCGGGGACCGGGGGAAGGTGCCATTTCCACGAAGGTATCCAGCATTTCTTTGACCCCGAAATTATTGATCGCGCTACCGAAAAATACCGGTGTCTGGTTCCCCTTCAGGTAATGGTCAAGTTCGAAAGGGTTGGCCGCCCCTTCAAGCAAGGCAATATCTTCCCGGAGTTCATCGGCCTGGCTGCCGAGGAGTTTATCAAGCTTTGGGTTCATGAGATCATTAATTATCAAGCCTTCCTGACGGCTGGTGCTCTGCCCGGGGGTGAAGAGATGGAGCTCTTTTTTGTATAGGTTATAGACGCCTTTGAATCGTTTACCCATGCCGATGGGCCACGAGAGTGGGGTGCACTCCACCTGCAGCTTGTTTTCAATCTCATCTAAAATGTCCAGGGGCAGCAGCCCTTCACGATCAAGCTTGTTGATGAAGGTGATGATCGGGGTATTGCGCATCCGGCAGACTTCCATTAACTTTTCAGTCTGAGGTTCAACCCCTTTGGCGCTGTCAATGACCATCAGGGCGCTGTCAACTGCCGTCAGGACGCGATAGGTATCTTCGGAAAAATCCTGATGCCCCGGGGTGTCCAGGAGATTTATTTCAAAGTTTCGATAATTAAATTTCATTACCGAAGTGGTGACCGAGATCCCCCGTTCCTTTTCGATTGCCATCCAATCACTGGTTGCATGTCGCTGGGCTTTTCGGGCTTTGACTGCCCCTGCCTGCTGAATGGCGCCGCAATAGAGTAGCAGTTTTTCCGTCAGGGTGGTTTTGCCGGCATCCGGATGGCTGATGATACCGAAAGTCCGGCGCCGGTCTATTTCTCGACGATACTTTGTCATGAGAAGTGAAATCTCCTGATTTATTTTTGCATGAATCATGAGTTGGTCTTGATTTGCTTGTCTCATATCTGCATTGAGCGATTAACTATTAACTTAATGATTACAGAAGGTTTAATATTACGAACTTCCAGCCGTTAGCTGTTATTTGATAGTAACTCAACTTTCTGATTTGCGTTACCAGAATATATTATCAGGCTGTTCGGGCTTGGCTCATAGCCGTGTCTGCCCAACCTGCCGGCAGGCTGGGCTGTTTTTTCATAATTCCGAAAGTTGAGATATTAACGTATCACCCTGATTTTTAAAAGCTAAATGCTAATAGCTAACGGCTTATCGCTTAACTTCTGATCATATGTCTTTTTTGGGCCGACAAAACCCGTTTGTGCAGGCGGATGGATTTTGGTGTTATTTCCACCATTTCGTCATCCTTAATAAAGTTGATGGCCCTTTCCAGTGACATCCGTTTAACCGGGGTGCAGATAGTGCTTTCATCTTTGCCGGACGCCCGCATATTGGTCAGCTTCTTTTCCTTGCAGGGATTGACATTCAGGTCTTTATCCTTGTTATATTCACCGACAATCATACCTTCATAAACGATTTCTCCAGGGGCAATGAACAGCCGTCCCCGAGGTTCAAGGTGGAAGAGGGCATAGGCCACTGCTTTTCCCTGACGGTCAGAGACCAGGGAGCCATTGAAACGGGTAGGGAAGTCGCCGCGAAATTTCTCATAGCCATCAAAAAGCGTATTCATAATTCCCGTACCCTTGGTATCGGTGAGAAACTCATCACGATAGCCGATCAGGGAGCGGGACGGAATGGAAAATTCAGCTCTTATTCTGCCTTTGCCGTTGTTGATCAGGTTTTTCATCCGGCCCTTTCTCTGGGAAAGTTTTTCGGTGATTACCCCGAGAAAATTTTCATTGCAATCCACGAATAAATTTTCAATTGGTTCGAGTTTTTCTCCATTTTCATATTTGAAAATCACTTTTGGGCGGCCAACACATAATTCAAAGCCTTCTCTTCTCATGGTTTCAATTAGGATAGCCATCTGGAATTCTCCCCGACCTTTAATGATAAAATGATCCCGATCATCTTTCTGCTCGAGCTTGATGGCCACATTTTGCAGGGTTTCCTTGACCAGTCGTTCACGGATCTTTCCCGACTGGACAATTTTTCCTTCCTGGCCGCTGAAAGGGGAGGTGTTGATGGTAAATTCCATTGAAATTGTCGGTTCATCGACAGAAATGCGCTTCAGGGCTTTGGGTGTTTCCCTGGTGCAGATGGTATCACCAATAATGACTTCATCAATTCCTGAAAGAACGACGATGTCGCCGGGGTCAGCGGATTCTGCCACTTTTAACTGTATACCTTCATAGACCTGCAGTTGTGATATCTTCAGCGGTAGCAGTTCTTCCTGCTTATTAATGCAGATCATGGCATCATTAAATGACGCTTTGCCGTGAAAAACCCGGCCTATTGCCAGCCGTCCAAGGTAGTCGGAATAGCCAAGGTCGGAAACCAACATCTGAAATGGTTCCTGGGGGTCATACTGAGGTGCCGGTACTTCACTGACGATGGTTTCAAAAAGCTGCTGCAGGTTGTCCGTTGTTTCCTCAAGGGTTTTTTTGACGATTCCTTCTCGGCCGATGGCGTAGAGATAGGGGAACTCAAGCTGTTCATCGTTGGCACCCAAATCAATAAAGAGATCATATATTTCGTCAAGAATCTCATCCGGTCGCGCATCTTTTCGGTCAATTTTATTAATAATTACAATAACTTTAAGTCCTTCTTCGAGAGTCTTCTTTAAGACAAATCGGGTCTGTGGCAGAGGTCCTTCAGAGGCATCAACCAGTAAGATAGCGCCATCTACCATGGATAGCGCCCGTTCAACCTCGCCACTGAAATCAGCATGCCCTGGAGTGTCGATAATATTTATTTTAATATCGTGGTAGCGGACGGAGCAGTTTTTGGCCGCAATGGTTATACCCCTTTCTTTCTCCAGGTCCATGTTGTCCATGAGGCGCTCATCAACCGCCAGGCCGGGCCTGAAAAGGCCACTCTGTTTGAACATGGCATCAACCAGGGTGGTTTTACCATGGTCGACATGGGCGATGATGGCGATGTTTCGTATTTTGTCATTTCTGTTGATATTTTTCATTAATTGTAGTCCTTTAATTCATTGATATTATGTCGTTTTGGACACTTGATTGTGAGGGTATCCTGTTGCTTTCCCGGCATCTGGATCCTCAAAATTGTCTTCATGAGGGGCAGATATTATATCTGCCCCCACGTCAGGCAAAGGAATACCAAAAGCGGTGAAAGTAATTCCGGTTATCAAAAAGATGGAGTTTCTAGGAAGCCATCAAGAATTGAGCGCGGGTGGTCACTATAGTCATTTATGAGATTATTGCAACCTAATTTATTTTTCTGCTGCTGCAGTCCGGCCAGCCAGCCAGCCGGTTGAAAAGGCTGCCTGCAGATTGTAGCCGCCGGTATCAGCTTGAAGATCAAGCACTTCTCCAGCAAAATAGAGACCTTTAATCAGCCTGGATTCCATCGTTCGGGGATTTACTTCCCGGGTGTTGACGCCGCCGGCGGTGATAATGGCTTCCTTCAACGGCCGCGGTTTGACCATCTCCAGGCGGAAATCCTTGAGCCAGGTTCGCAGTCTCCGTCGCTCTTTGACGGTAATGCCATTAGCCAGACGATCAGGAGCAAGGTCGATAAGATCCAGGCAGACGGGAACCATTTCCCGTGGCAAT
The DNA here is from genome assembly GCA_964478545.1 of uncultured Thermodesulfobacteriota bacterium. Lineage (GTDB taxonomy): Bacteria > Desulfobacterota > Anaeroferrophillalia > Anaeroferrophillales > Anaeroferrophillaceae > DQWO01. Next base: position 3,805 of record CAYZIS010000028.1, on the reverse strand, counting down.
AGACCACGCAAGACACTGCTTAAGGGTTCATTGCCGCGGGCGGCAAAATCACGTAGGAGCCTGGCCTCCAGTTTCTGCTCATCAAGGGCCGGTTTGAGGTCAAGGGAAAAGACGACTTTCTGACCTTTCCTGCGGGCATCCACCGCCGCGCTGCTGAGGGTGAGAATGACCGGACCGGTCAGGCCGAAGGAGGCAAAAATAAGCTCGCCAAATTCTTCCCGTTGTTTTTTGCCATTGACCAGCATTCTGACTTTGATATTGCGTAAATTCAATTCCGCCATTTTGCCGGCTTCAGGACCGGCTGTTTCCAGGGGAACCAGTGCCGGACGTATGGGGATGATGGTGTGCCCGGCAGACTGCGCCAATCCGTAGCCATCCCCAGTTGATCCCGTCAAAGGATAGGATGCGCCGCCGGTGGTCACAATGACCGCGTCAGCCGAAAATATTCTTCCCTTTGAAATAACGCCAGTGACCCGGCTGTCTTCTCGCAGTAGTTCATCCACCGACGAGATATTATTGATCTTGGTTTCACCCTTATTAATCCACTTCAGTAAAACTTTCCGCACCTCGGTTGCTTTACCGCTGGCGGGAAAAACTCTGCCGCCCCGTTCAGTTACCAGTTTCAAGCCCAGATTCTCGAGAAAAACCATGAGCTCTCTATTGAAAAAACGACCGAATGCCTGGTGGAGAAATTTCCCCGTCTTGCCAAAATGGGCAATGAAATCAGTTTTTTCAGCAATGTTGGTAAAGTTGCAGCGACCTTTACCGGTAATTCCAAGCTTGAGGCCGGGCTGTCTCATCTTTTCAAACAGCAGGACTTCAGCCCCGGCTTCGGCCGCCTGACCGGCAGCCATGAGCCCGGCAGGTCCCCCGCCGATGATGATTACTTTTCGTCTGGTCACCTGCATAACACCTTAAACCGGCGTAGCCGGAAGTAAATGGGTTGAATAAAGTTTATATTCTTACGGAGTTCACAGAGTCCACAAAGAAAAAGTTCAGGCAGCCTTCAGTCTTTTTTTGTTTTAAACAAACTTTCAAGGTTGGCAAAAGGTTTGAAGGTGGATGATGGGCTTTCATTGCCTGCGGCTGCATTGTCGCTGCCATATTGATTTTCTTCCAGGTATTTTGTGTGTTCCTGTTCATGGCAGTAGATGCAGAGCAATTCCCAGTTGCTGCCGTCAGCCGGATTATAGTCATGATTATGGTCTTTATGATGGACGGTCAGCTGCTGGAGCTTTTTGCCGGAAAATTCCCGGCCGCAGCGGGCACATATCCAAGGATATATTTTCAGGGCCTGCTCTCGGTATCCCTGTTCACGTTGCCTTTGGAAGCGTTTAGCCTCGACAATGACTTTCTCAGGGCTATCACCGACGGATGTGCCTTTATCTGTTGCCATAAATACCTCTTGTTCTGTTTCTTGTATATACCATAATGGGGTAATATGCAGGAATTGTCAAGGATGGTCCATGGGAATTATTTGCGGGATGAACATCGTAAGATTAGAAAAAATTGGCAAAAACTAACCATTTAATGGTGAAAAATTGCTTAGGGATCAAGGAAGTGTTCGAGATTAAATAATTGTTTTATAAATTCTATTCATGTTATATCTACCACATTGAAAAAATGTTTGGGTTATCTGTTTTGGATTGATATTTGCTTATGATCAAACAGCAGATTTAACCTAACCAGTTTAACCGAGGGGGAATATATGTTAATTACGGAAATTCTTGCACGAAATGCCCGGATGTATCCGGATGAAATTGCACTTATTGAGCGCGACCCGGTCAAGGGAACCAGAAAAGAAATGACTTGGGCCGAATTTGATCAGCAGGCCAATCAGGTTGCCCACATGCTTAAGCGTATGGGGATTGGTAAGGGCGACAAGGTTGTTCATTTATTGATGAACAGTATGGAGTGGTTACCACTTTACTTCGGTATTATTCGTTCCGGTGCCTGGGTGATACCGCTGAATTTCCGTTTTACAGCCGATGATATCAGCTTTTGTATTGATGTTACCGAAGGCGATGTCCTTTTTTTCGGGCCGGAGTTCCTGAAGTGGATTACATCCATCAAGGACAGCCTGCCGACGGTGAAAGAGTTTGTCTATGTCGGCGATACCGATGTTGACTTTGCCAGCAGCTATTCCAAACTGCTGGCGGCTGAAAGCCCTGAGTCCCTGGATATCCCCCTGGCGCTGGAAGAAGGGGTGGCTCTTTATTTCACCTCGGGAACGACCGGGCGGCCAAAACCCATTCTGTTGACCAACCGTAATCTGGAAGCGGCCTGTATTGTTGAAAACCGCCATCACCTGCAAACCCATGAGGATAATTTTATCCTGATTCCGCCACTGTACCATACCGGGGCCAAAATGCACTGGTTTGGCAATTTTATCGTCGGGGCAAAAGCGGTTATCCTCAAAAGGGCCAGCCCCCAGTGGATTCTTGAGGCGGTGTCGGAAGAAAAGGGCTCAATTGTTTGGTTGCTGGTCCCCTGGGTCCAGGATATCCTGACTGCTATCGAGAATGGTGAAATAAACCTGGATGATTACCAGCTGGATCAGTGGCGCTTGATGCATATCGGCGCCCAACCGGTACCGCCCAGTCTGATTAGAGATTGGCTGAAAGTTTTTCCCCATCATGATTATGATACCAATTACGGTCTGAGTGAATCAACCGGTCCTGGATGTGTTCATCTGGGGATGGAAAATATTCATAAAGTTGGGGCCATCGGGGTGCCGGGCTTCGATTGGGAATATGCTATTGTTGGTGGCAATAATCAGCGGGTGAAACCCGGTCAACCGGGTGAGCTAATGGTTAAAGGTCCCGGGGTGATGAAAGAATACTATAAAAATCCCGAAGAAACAGCCAGGGTGCTCAAGGATGGTTGGCTTCGTACCGGAGATATCGCCCGGGTGGATGATGATGGTTTTATTTATCTGGTGGATCGCAAGAAAGATGTTATTATCGCCGGAGGAGAGAACATTTTTCCGGTTGAGATTGAAAATTTCCTCCAAAATCACCATGATATACAGGATGCGGCAGTGATTGGCCTGCCAGATGAGCGCCTTGGAGAGGCAGTTGCCGCCATTATCGAGGTAAAACCAGGGCGGGTCTTAAATATTGAGGAAGTGCAGGTTTTTTGTGAAGGACTTCCCCGCTATAAACGGCCGCGGAAGATTTTCTTTGACGAAGTTCCCCGTAACTCGACTGGCAAAATTGAAAAACCTAAATTAAGAAAAAAATATACCGGTCACAGTGAGATGTTTACGATCAAATCTGATTAGACCAGTTAGTTTATTTCCATCCGGAAACTAGCGTTTCCGGATGGGCTGTTAGCTATCAACCTTTAGCTCTCAGCTTAATCCGTTGTTTTTTTAATATTTTGCTAAAAGTTGATTGCTGATCGCTGAAAGCTTTCATCAAGGAGGGATATCTTGTTCAGCAAGATTAAAAAGAGTATAAGCGCATCCGTAAAATGGTTATTGGAATAAATGCTAAAATCACCTTATGAGGTGACAAAAAACGAGATTTTCTCACTTTATCACCACTTTTAGATACCCCTGGTTTTGAACTTGACGGGCATAGATTGTGGTTCGCTACGCTCACATAATCTATCCTTATTCGTTAGGCTTGATTTTCCAAATCATAAAGTTCATTCAGCTCATTCATATTACTTCCCCATATTTGGGAAACAATAGTTATACACAATAAAATGGTATTTTCCTTAAACTCTTCTCTTGTAGAAGGTTTACTGTTGTTGAATAACTATTTATTTCACCGCCTATTTTTCAAGATAAAATACCTCC
>CAYZIS010000027.1:0-31940 GCA_964478545.1 uncultured Thermodesulfobacteriota bacterium | reverse complement strand
GCGTACATTTCGATGTATTCCTCAAACAAAGAACAAATCAGGTGGTGGCGCTCAGCACGCATCGGGCCAACGCCATCCCGTGAATGTGAGACTATTTTCTCTAATTTACCCATGGGAAAAACTCACACGATGAGGGGTCAGATGAGGGGTCAGATGAGGGGTCAGATGAGGGGTCAAGTCTGCCTTTGGCCTAACTGTAATTTTGAACAAACTTTTTTGTACTCCTTGTAGGTATCTTACTCATATTCCAGAATTTTCCATTGTCAAAAACTGAAAACTTTCCTTTATATCACCCTATATCTGGCCATTTTCTCCAGATATTTCGATATTAGTGGTTTGATATGGAAATAATTGTCCAACTATCACCTCTTCCCTTTGATTTTCGCTCTTATTTAATATATCATCGGCAATATGGAAAATAAAGTAAAATTTACTCCGAATCCCAGTCTTATGTTGATGGATCAGGTTCTTGAGACCTTGCGATACTATCATTATGCCCGTTCAACTGAGAAGACCTATTGCCAGTGGATTCGACGCTATATTTATTTTTATGAGAAAAAACGTCATCCAAAGGAGATGGGGACCAGTGAGGTAGAGCGTTTTTTATCTCACTTGGCAACGGTGGAAAATGTTGCGGTATCAACCCAGCGACAGGCATTGAATGCATTGTTTTTTTCTATCGTGATGTTTTATTGAGTCCCCTTGATGGGACCATCGCCCCGGTGAAATCCAGACGAAATCGACAACTGCCCACCGTACTAACAGAAGATGAGGTGAAGCGTCTCTTTGAGCACATCAAGGAATTGCATCGACGTGATCTTCAAGAAGGTTTTGGCGAAGTATACATTCCCAATGCCCTGGCAAAAAAATATAAAAATGCTGCCTGGGAAACGCCATGGCAATATGTGTTTCCCGGTCGGTCTCGTTCGATTGACCCTCGCAGCGGCAAAGAACGACGGCATCATGTGCTTGAATCAGGTCTGCAGAAAGCGGTGAAGAGGGCGGCTGGAAGGGCAGGGATTGATAAACGGGCCACGGTGCATACGCTGCGGCACTCTTTTGCCACCCACATGCTTGAACATGGAGTGAATATTCGGGTGTTGCAGGAACTCCTTGGGCATGCTGATGTTAAAACAACAGAAATTTATACGCATGTTATGCGGAAGGATATTGATGCAATACAGAATCCGTTGGATAGGCTGTATAGTCAACGATAAGAAAGACAATATGAAGAAATTCCCGCCTGCAGTTTAAGCAGAGAGTACATCAACAGTAAAAGCATATACTTGACAATGTTGTATGGTTATGTCAAAATCAATAAGCATATTCGGACAGGGGAAATAGTTCGTGCAAGAGAATAGGGGAGAACAGTCGGATCCAGGATCGTATCGGCAGCGTTGTTACCGTTTGCAAGTGGATGCGGATAATAGCTCTTTGGCCACCTTTAATGTAACGGTTGCTGAATCAGACCTTTTGATCAGAGCGGTAGATGTAAGCCTGCAAAATTTTTCCCGAGAGCGGTTAATGTACTATCGGTATCAGCTTGAATCGTTTTTGGAGCAGTTTCCTGAAGTCCGCTTCCAGCTTTATCCCTTTGACCCCCCGGAATATGCTTTACTGCCAAAGGTAGTGAGCAGTATGGTTGCTGCCGGGAATCAAGCCGGGGTCGGGCCGATGGCGGCGGTTGCCGGGGCGGTAGCTGAGGCTGTCGGTCGTGATTTATTGGCCCTGAGTCCGGTGGTAATGGTTGAAAATGGTGGTGATGTTTTTCTGTCGGGAGCAAGCTCTTATACTGTGGGAATCTTTGCTGGTCAATCATCATTCAGTGGTAAATTAGGAATTCAGATCAACAGACCCGAAAATTTTTCTGCCGGCATCTGTACGTCATCATCAACGGTGGGACATTCTCTCAGCCTGGGAATGGCTGATGCTGTATGTATTTATGCTGATTCGGCTTCATTTGCTGATGCTCTGGCAACTGCCATGGGCAATAGGATCAGAACCAGAGATGACCTGGAACCAACCATACAGAAAGCCCTGGCTTTTGACTCGGTTTACGGGGCCGTTGCCATTTTGGGGGATGAGATGGCAGCTGGTGGCGAGCTGGAACTGGTTTCACTATCTCAGAAATGAGAGGTAAAGATGAAAAAAACATATGTGCTTCATTTTGATCAATCAAATTATGATCAACCGATCGTTTATCGTTTAATCAAGGATTATAATCTGGTTTTTAATATCCTGAGAGCGGTAATCCTGCCTAAGAAAGAAAGTTACCTGGCGATGGAAATCAGCGGTGATCTGGCTTTGATTGAACAGGGACTTGACTATCTGGTGAAACAGGGGGTCAAAGTTGAGTCAATTAATAAGAGTGTAAAACGTAATGAAGAATTATGCATCCATTGCGGTGCCTGTACTGCTATTTGTCCAACCGGGGCCTTAAGTATTGAACGGCCCTCGATGTTGGTTTCTTTTCATCCTGAAAATTGTACCGCCTGTGGTTTATGTGTCACGGCTTGTCCGCCCCGGGCAATGGAGGTGAGCTTTTGAAGTTGTCGACTAAAGGAAGATATTCAGTGCGTGCTATGCTGGCCATGGCGATTTTGGCTGATGAAAAAAAGCCGGTTTCATTGAAGCAGATCAGTGCCCATGAAGGGATATCGGTCAGTTATCTTGAGCAGCTTTTTGTCCATTTGCGACGTGCCGGATTGGTGAAAAGTGTGCGGGGTCCCGGAGGAGGCTATCACTTTGCCAAAAATCTGGATCAAATCACGGTCGCGGAAATTATGAATGTGGTGCAAGAATGCATGCAGCCGGTTAACTGCGCTGCCTGTACTCAAGATCTGCCGGCCTGTGATGCTGGACGGGGAAGCAGTAAATGTCTGACCCGCCCTCTTTGGGATAAACTTGATGATACCATTGGTGTATTCCTGGACTCGGTAACCCTGCAGAATATTATTGATAGGAGCGTATGAAGATTTACCTGGATTACAACGGTACAACACCGGTAGATCCAGTCGTGTGGCAAGAGATGCAGCCTTTTTTGGGAGATCTCTTTGGTAACCCTTCAAGTACTCATTGGGCGGGGCAGGAAGCGCGGATAGCAATTAATAAGGGACGCGAACAACTGGCAAGCTTAATTGGCGGAGATTCTGAAGAGATTGTTTTTACCGGTTGTGGCTCTGAAAGTGACAATCTGGCCATCAAGGGAACTTTATGGTCTTACTGTCAGCAGGATTTAACCAAAGCTCATGTGATAACCTCCGCGGTTGAACATCCGGCGATAATAAATTGTTGTACCTTTCTGGAAAGATTGGGGGTTGATTTCACCTATCTCGATGTTGATCGGAATGGCATGATATCTGCCGATCAGGTTGAAGCGGCAATTAATGAACGGACAATATTGGTCTCCCTGATGCTGGCTAACAATGAAACCGGGGTTATCTTCCCGATAGAAGAAATTTCCAGGTTAACCAGGTCACATGGTATCTTGCTGCACACTGATGCTGTCCAGGCTGTGGGTAAAATTTCAGTGGATGTAAATCAGCTGGGTGTTGATTTACTTTCTCTTTCGGGTCACAAGTTTTACGCCCCCAAAGGTGTAGGTGCCTTGTGGGTTCGCTCCGGCGTGAATTTGGAACCTCTTATTCATGGTGGGGGACAGGAACAAGGCCACCGTAGTGGTACAGAGGCAGTTTCCAATATTGTTGCGGTGGGTAAGGCTGCTAGCCTGTTGGAACCTGAAAGTTTAGATAAAGAAGTAAAACGACAGGCAAAACTACGAGATGATCTGGAAGCTGAACTGACAGAAAAATTACAAAGAGTGATTTTTCATGGCAGTGGGGTTAAAAGGTTGTCCAATACCACTAATTTTTCACTGCCCGGCATCGATGGTGAGTCGTTGCAAATGCATCTTGATTTGCAAGGGATAGCTGTTTCCACCAGTTCAGCCTGCGCTTCCGGAAATGGCAGGGGCTCCCAGGTGTTGAGGGCTATGGGGGTGTCGGAAGCTGAAGCCAAGAGTGCTCTTCGGGTCAGTATCGGTCGTTGGACAACCGCTGCAGAAATCAGACAGTTTATTGATACACTGGTTGAAGTTGCAGAATCTTTGTGGCGTATTTCTCCTTTGTAATTCTAATTAGCTTCCCTCAGGAAACCACTGTTCCCGGAGGGGCAGTCAGCTCTCAACTTTCTGTCGCTAGATTAACCAACTGTTTTTTCGATGTTTTGCTGAAAGCTGATGGCTGATCGCTGAAAGCACTCATCAGGAAATGAACATTTCCGGATGAATACCTATTAATCTTTACTGCTAGCGATTTCCCCGTGAATGAAAAGGTTGTAGTTGGTTTCAGTGGTGGTGTTGACAGTGCTATCGCGGCTTTATTATTGCGCGAAGAAGGCTATGAAGTCCAACTTGTGGCCTTGGACATGGGAGCCATTGATCCTGATTTGTTCAAGCAGAGGGTGATGCTGGCAGCCAATGTATTGTCACTGCCGGTAGAAATAATAGTGGTTCGGGAGCTTTTTAAACAACGGGTTATTGATTACCTGGCAGAATCATACCTTGACGGGGTAACGCCTAATCCTTGTATCCGCTGTAATGCCCGGATGAAATTTGCTCTCTTATGGCATGCCGGCGAAACCTTTCATGCCCGGTGGCTGGCCACCGGGCATTATGTTCAGCTCTCGAGCTGGGAAAATCACCACCCGGTAATCAGCCAGGGAGAGGATAAAACGAAAGATCAGAGTTATTTCCTCCAGCAGGTTCCAAGGCAATGGTTGGCCGCGGCCAAATTCCCCCTGGGAAAACTGAAAAAGGAAAATATTTTGGGCCTGGCCCGCCAAGCTGGTTATCCACTGGCTGATTATCGTGAAAGTCAGGAATTATGTTTTGTCAAAGATGGTTCCTATGTCGATCTGTGTTGTCCTGGCTCGACTGATACCCCCTCTGAAACTGGCAATATAGTCAATCTGGCGGGTGAGATTATCGGCAAACACGGTGGTATTCATCGTTATACCCTTGGGCAGCGCCGAGGATTGGGTATTGCCCATGTTGAGCCTCTTTATGTTTATGCCATTGATCCAGTGAAAAATCAGTTGGTGGTAGCGGAGCGTCGGAATCTTTACAGTACGACTTTTATTGTTCGGCAACTGAACTGGTTTATTGAACCGGAGCAATGTCCCCAGCGATTGTTGTGTCAGATACGTTATCGACATCTGCCGGCCCCGGCATCACTGGAAATAATAGACCATGATACTATTCGTGTGGTATATGATCAGCCACAATTTGCCATTACTCCCGGCCAGGGAGCAGCCTTTTATCAGGATGGGCAACTGCTGTTTGGAGGAGTGATAAGTCGTTGAAGGTTTCATTTATTACCCTGGGTTGTAAATTAAACTATTATGAATCCTGTGCTCTGGCTGAGGAAATGGAACGTCGTGGGTACCAGGTGGCTCGTGATGGATCGGCTGATATTATCATCGTTAATACCTGTGCGGTTACCAGTAAGGCGGGTATGCAGAGTCGTCAGGAGGTGCGTAAAGCTATAAAAAACAACCCTGGGGCCCGGGTTATTATGACCGGTTGCTATGCCCAGTATAATCCGGAAATTGCTGATAGCATAGAAGGCTTGGCAGCGATTGTTGGTAATGCCGGTAAAGCTTTTATTCCCCAGTGGATTAGTGATAATAAAAAGTTGGACCCGGCAGCTAATCAGTCGGAAAGTTTTGGTTTTTCCGGTTCTATGCCGGCTGACGCCCTTAAAGCCAGGAGCTTTATGGGGCGTAGCCGGGCTTTTCTGAAAATTCAGGACGGTTGTAATGCCTTCTGTCATTATTGTATAATTCCTTTCTTGCGTGGTAGGTCAAGGAGTTTGAACAGTGCTGAAATTATCGGTGAAGCAAAGGCAATTGCTGATTCCGGGTATCATGAACTGGTCCTGACTGGCGTGCATTTGGGACAGTACGGTCAAGACCTGAACCCGGATCATGATCTTACTTTTTTGCTTGAACAACTATTGCAGGAATCCAGGTTGCGCGTCCGTTTGGGCTCGTTGCAACCCCAGGAAGTCACTCCGACTATGATTTCCTTGCTGGCGGATGAAGAAAACAATCTTTGTGAACATCTTCATCTTTCTTTGCAATCAGCAGATGATCAGGTGCTGGCGAGTATGGGGCGTCCTTATGGTCAAAAGGATATTATAAATCTGGTCAAGACCATGAAACAGTTAAATCCCCGGGTAAACATTGGGGCCGATATTATTGTTGGCTATCCCACTGAAACCGAAGAGGCTTTTAAAAATACGCTACATTTGCTTACCGATTTGCCTTTCACCTATTTCCATGTTTTTCCCTATTCTCCCAGGCCTGGAACCAAAGCTGCCAAAATGAAGGATAGCGTGCCGGCAAAAGTGAAGAAGGAGAGAGTGAAGTTATTGAAGAAATTGGAAAAGCAAAAGAAAACAGCATCATATAGAGAATGTATAAACCATCCTCTTAGGGTTATTGTAGAGCAGGTACATAAATCTGAGGGGGTGTTGACATCTCTTTCTGGCCATTCACGAAATTATCTTAATGTATCAATTCATGATTTTGTTATCCACGAACCGTCTATTTTTCCTAAACGGGAAATCAAGGTTTTCCCCTATGACTTTGATGGTTTAACCTTGGTGGCAAAGATTGACAGACAGCTATAATTATGCTACAAACTTAATTAACTTACTAAACATAAAACCGGAGGAAAATAAAATGATTGGTAAATCAACCCCCATTCGTGACCTGTTAACTAAATATCCTAAGGCGGCTGAGGTCTTTGCCGCGAAAGGAGTTGGGTGTCTGGGTTGCTCAGCTTCCATGTTCGAAACTATTGAAGAAGGGGCTCTGGCTCATGGTCTTGATCCGGATAAATTGGTTGATGAAATGAATGCCGTTCTGGCAGAATGAAATCTGACCGTGAACGACTGGATGTTATCCTGGTTTCCCGGGGCCTGGCAGCCAGTCGGGAACGGGCCCGGGCTCTCATTATGGCTGGCAAGGTTCTCTGTGATGATATTGTTATTGACAAAGCCGGCCAGAAGGTTTCCTTGGCGGCGGTTATCCGCCTTAAAGAGCGTGATTTCCCCTATGTCAGCCGGGGAGGGCTGAAACTTGCTGGCGCTTTAGAAACTTTCAGTCTTGATCCTGTCGGTTGCGTTGCTTTGGATATTGGTGCGTCCACTGGCGGTTTTACCCATTGCCTGCTTATGCATGGAGCGCAGCAGGTTTATACGGTCGATGTGGGATACGGCCAGCTGGCTTGGAAGTTGCAGCAAGATTCCCGGGTAGTGGTGATGGATCGTACCAATATTCGTTCCCTTTCGCGATCAGATTTTCCGGAAACAATAAACTTTTGCGTCATTGATGTTTCCTTCATTTCACTGGAAAAAGTATTCCCCGTGGTTTATTCCCTTTTGAGTGCCGGAACGCCGGTTGTTGCTTTAGTGAAGCCGCAGTTTGAGGTGGGCCGGAAGAATGTGGGCAAAGGGGGGATTGTCCGGGACGAGAAGAAACAGCAGGAGGCCCTGGGAAAAATTATTCATTTTGCCGAAGAAGTTGGTTTTGCCTTCCGGCAAAAGATGACTTCACCCATTACCGGCCAGAAAGGCAACCGGGAATTTCTCATTTACCTACAGCGGGATTAGTATATATGATTAAGAGACGACAGAGTAGAAAAATAATGATTGGTCAATTGCCGATTGGTGGCGATGCGCCCGTTTCGGTTCAGTCCATGACCAATACTGATACGAGGGATGTCAATGCTACCGTATCCCAGATTCATGCATTGACCAAAGCCGGATGTGAACTTGTGCGGTTGGCTGTGCCGGATATGGTAGCAGCGAAAGCACTCAGAGAAATAAAATCCGCTATTTCTGTTCCTTTGATAGCCGATATCCATTTTCAACACCAACTGGCCATTGAAGCAGTCAATCAGGGTATTGACGCTTTACGGCTTAATCCCGGCAACATCGGTTCAGACCAGCGGGTCAGGGAAGTGGTGCATGCCTGTCGTGATCGGGGTGTTCCCATCCGTATCGGAGTAAATGCCGGTTCATTGGAAAAAGATCTGGTCGATCGTTTTGGCCATACTCCCAGGGCGATGGTGGATAGTGCGTTGCGACATATTCACCTGCTGGAAGATCAACAGTTCAATCTGATCAAGATTTCCTTGAAATCGTCCAATGTGACAGATACTATAGATGCTTATCGTTTGTTGGCTGAAGAGGTTGATTATCCTTTCCATATTGGCATTACTGAAGCTGGAACTCCAACACGGGGAGCCATAAAGTCAGCTGTGGGCATCGGTATTTTATTGTATCTTGGATTAGGGGATACCTTGAGGGTTTCATTAACGGCTGATCCGGTTCAAGAGATCTTTGTTGCCTATCAGATACTTCAGAGTCTGGGATTGCGACAAAGAGGCATTGAATTGATTTCTTGCCCCACCTGTGGCCGGACTGAAATAAATCTTATCGATCTTGCCACGGCGGTGGAAAAGCGGTTGCAGCATATTCGTCAGCCGATCAAGGTTGCGGTAATGGGTTGTGTTGTCAATGGACCAGGTGAATCAAGAACAGCCGATGTTGGTATTGCCGGTGGTCGGGGCAATGGATTGTTGTTTCGACATGGAGAGATAGTACGGAAAGTTCCTGAAGATAAACTGCTTGATGAACTGGTGGAAGAGGTAGAAAAACTTGCCGCCGAATTATCACACTAATGCCATACTCCGCCGCCTGCCACAGCTTGCCAGAATTTGCTGGGGGCTGTTTTTAGATCGTCGGGTACCTGCGCACCTGAAAATGATTCCCCTTGGTGCTGTATTCTATCTGTTGCTGCCCTATGATTTAATTCCGGATTTCATGATCCCGCTTATTGGTGGAATAGATGATATCCTGATTTTATTTCTGGCATTTCGTTTATTCCTGCACCTGGTGCCGGCAGAAGTTTTACGTGAGCATCAACAAAAGGTTGGCTGGTGAAATCTGAAAACTGCATTCATATACTCCCCCCCCAGGTTCACAATAAGATTGCCGCCGGTGAGGTGGTCGAACGCCCGGCTTCGGTGGTCAAGGAACTGGTTGAAAATGCGTTGGATGCCGGAGCCGATCAGATAACCGTTTTCGTCGAGGATGGCGGAAAACAACTGATTGAAGTTATTGACAACGGTTGTGGTCTGGGAAAAGATGATGCCCTGCTTGCTCTGGAGCGGCATGCTACCAGTAAAATAGTCAGTGAAGAAGACCTTTTTGCCCTGAAGACCTTTGGTTTTCGTGGTGAAGCCCTGCCAAGTATTGCCGCAGTTTCCCGCTTTATTCTTGAAACCAGAACCCAAATGGTTCATGAAGCGGTTTGTATCACCATGAATGATGACCATCCTCTTCAGGTTGACACCACTGGCGCCCCGGTTGGGACCAGGGTCAGTGTCCGGGATTTATTTTATAATATTCCTGCCCGGCGAAAGTTTCTCAAAACCACCGGTACTGAACGTGGTGCTATTCTTGATTGCCTGAATCGGTTTTCACTGGTTCATCCACATTGCAGCTTTACCCTGAGCCATAATCAAAAATCTGTTTTTAAACGTACAGCCGGCAGTGACTTGCGCCACCGGTTAATGGAAGTCCTTGGCCGTGAGACCGGTGAAGAATTACTGCCGGTTTCCGGGGGGAATTCAACCGCCGGTGTGCTGGCCGGCTTCACTTCTCCACCAATATTGCACCGATCCAACCGACGTTCGATCTACCTTTTTGTCAACAACCGCATGGTCAAAGATCAGGTGATGACTTCAGCGGTGCTTAAAGCCTATCAGGGGCTGATGGAAAAAAGGCGCTATCCGGTCAGTGTCTTATTCTTGACTATTGATCCCTCCCTGGTAGATATGAATGTCCATCCGGCCAAGGAAGAGGTTAAATTCGCTAAATCAGGGCAGATATTTTCCCTGATCAGGCAGTCCATTCTGGAAGCTCTCAGTGGATATCCCGGTTTGAAAACTACCGGGACAACAGGAAATGACCCCTTTGCTGCTTTCATTCCACCATCCTCGGATTATGGAAGAGCTGCTTCTGCGTCCGGGGTTGAAAACCCAGATGATTATCAACCTGATATGTTGCCAGCCTGGCATCCCGGGTTAAGGACGCCAGCTGATAGCGATACCTTTGGATCAGTCCATGAACAAGCGGAGCAGTATTTATTTGAAGCCGATAATAGCATGGCAAGGGGAAAAAGTTTTTTTTCCACTATGGAGATTATTGGTCAGGTATGGAAAAGTTATCTGGTGTTGAGGCATGGTGATGCGTTATATATGATTGACCAGCATGCCGCCCATGAGCGAATTTTATATGATCAGTTGCAACAGCAAATGGGCACTATCAATGGTTCCCAGGAATTGTTGCTGCCGATAAGTATGGATTTGTCCCCTGATGAATTGGCGGTGGTGGGTGAAAGTAGTGAAATTCTGAATCAACTGGGTTTCACTCTGGCTCCTTTTGGCAATTATGCAGTTGTTTTGAGCGGGATTCCTGTTCTGGCAAAAGATTATGATCCACGGCAACTCTTCCAGGAGGTGATCAGTGATCTGCTTCAAAGTAGTAATCAGTCGATAAAGAATCTGCCTTTGATTGATGAACTGGCAGCCGGAATGGCCTGCCGCCTGGCAATAAAAGCCAGTGATGCACTGAGTCGTGAAGAAATTGAGTTGTTGCTAATGAAACTTGACACGGTGAATGTTGGTCAAACCTGCCCCCACGGGCGGCCCCTTTATTTCACTATGAGCCGATATGAGATGGAAAAAAGATTTCATCGCCGTTAATTACCGGCTGATAAGTTTGTTGGTAATACTGGTGCTGGGTATATATGGTTGCGCTGGTCATCCAGTTAAAATTATGCCGGAGGGGTATGTCCGTCCTGATATCCTGGCTGCTGCCTGGGATAAGCTGGTCGATGTTGAAACCATTGATGCCCGGGGAGTGATTAAACTGGAAGCCCGTGATGGGCAGAAAAATTCCCAGCGCATCCGTTTTAGCGCCAAATCCCCCGGTTTGTTGAAAGTCCAATGGTTGACTCCATGGTATACCGTAGCCTGGCAGTTGTTGATTGTCGACCGTGAGTTCTGGCTTTCAGATAGTAAAGGTCAGATTACCTATCATGGTGATCTGGGGATGGGAATACCAACTGGTTCATGTGATCAGCATAATAAGTGGTGGACATACATTGAATTAATGGCTTCCTGGCTGCGGTTGCTTTCCAAACCACCGCCCATGCTCATGAAAACTGAAAACGTAACTGATCCTGAACTGGCTAATCTGCCGGTTACTCATACTCAATACCTGGTTGTTGAAGACGGTACCATGCCAGCCGGAAAGATTATCCGGTTTTCTGACGGTACTGAATGGCATGTGACTTATGAAGATTTTGTTACTACTGAGGAAGGTGGAACTTTTCCCCAAAGGTTGGAAATTCTTTGTCCGGCAGCAAAGCTGGAGCTTCGATTTGAAAGTCCCCGGCTGAATCATGAACTCAAAGAAAAAATTTTTACTTACCAACAGAAAAACTTTAGATTAAAGGAAGTTGACTGCCATAATTTTTTAATCCCGTGATAGTTGTGGTATTTATGAGTTGGGAACAAATTTTATGAAGGAGGTCTGGATACATGTTTGATTATGATGTTGTTATTATTGGTGGGGGACCTGCCGGTCTTACTGCCGGGCTGTATGCCTCACGAGCGCGATTAAATACTGTTTTGCTGGAAGGAATGATGATGGGAGGCCAGATTTCCTCAACCGAACTGGTGGAGAATTATCCTGGTTTTACGGAACCGCTTGCCGGTTCCAGTATGGGGCCATTATTTGAGGTGCAGGCCAAAAAGTTCGGTCTTGAGGTTCGTCAATTTCAGCAGGCAACCAGGATTATTTCCAAAAATCCCGGATTTGAGATAATCCTGTCTTCAGATGGACAGATATCCGCCAAAACTGTTATTGTAGCCACGGGGACCCAATGGGCGACGCTGGGAATACCCGGGGAACAAGAGTTGAAGGGGGCCGGGGTATCCTATTGCGCTACCTGTGATGGTGCCTTTTACCGTGACCTGGATATTGCCGTTATTGGTGGTGGCAATGCTGCCATTGAAGAATCCCTGTTCCTGACCAGATTTGCCCGTAAGGTCTATATTATTCATCGGCGTGACGCCCTGCGGGCTGAAAAAATAATTCAGGAACGGGCTTTTGCCAATGAGAAAATAGAGTTTGTCCTTAATCACGTGCCGTTAAGAATTGTTGGGGATTCAGAGGTCAAGGGCGTTGAAATTAAACAGGTAAAGACAGGAGAAGAGCGATTACTTGCTGTCTCAGGTGTCTTTATTTATGTTGGCATGCGGGGAAAATCTGAATTGCTTGAAGGATTGACGCCAATGGATGATCGAGGATTTATCCCTGCGGGCGAGGACACCCTTACTGATTGTCCCGGTTTGTTTGTCGCCGGTGATGTCCGTCAGAAACCCCTGCGTCAGATTGTCACGGCGGTAGCTGATGGTGCCGTCGCTGCGGTTCAGGCGGAAAAATTTATTGAAGCAAACTTCTGATGATTTTCAATAATCTCTGCTTGCTTTATGCTGTAATATGACTATTCAACCGGTTTTAGGTTGCTTTTAATCCCCTTTTTTTGCTAACAATACATTATGCGTTATACTGGCTGGCGAAAAAAGATGGTGGAGGAGCATGTGATTGCCCAGGGGATTAACGATCCCCGAATTATTGCGGCAATGTCTGAGGTTCCTCGACATTATTTTCTTGATTCAGCTCTGGCTGAACAGGCATATGGCAATCATTCCCTGCCCATTGGTGCCGGACAAACCATGACTCAACCCTATGTGGTTGCCTACCTTTTAAATCAACTCAAATTAAAAGGCCATGAAAAGATCCTGGAAATCGGCATGGGATCAGGTTATCTAACTGCCCTTCTGAGTCGGCTTTCTGAGCGTGTATTTGCCATAGAAAAATATCGTTCCCTGGCGATTATGGCCCGTAAACGGCTTGAACAGCAGAATTGTAATAATGTGATCATTAAAATATTCGATGGCAGTTATGGCTGGAATGATGAAGCCCCTTTTGATGCCATCGTAATTTCCGCGGCGGTGATAAGTCCGCCTGAACCTCTCCTTTCCCAGTTGGCTCCCAGCGGCATAATGCTGCTCCCGCTGGTGGAAACAGAAGGGCAGAAACTTTACAAGATCACCGGTGATTGTAAAGGTAACTATAGCCGCCAACCGTTGATTCCCTGCAATTTTGTCAAACTGGTGGGGAAATATGGCAGTACATGAGCACAGGAATGATAATCCTTGGCAGATAGCCGTTGTAGGTGCCGGGACATCAGAAACAAAATGGGATTCACAAGCTGCTGATGTCGGCAGACTGGTGGCGGAATCCGGCAATGTTCTTCTTTGTGGAGGGCTTGGCGGAATAATGAAAGCTGCTGCCCGGGGAGCCAAGGATGCTGGTGGAACAACTATTGGCATTGTTCCCGGGGCTGAGCGCTTTCAGGCCAACAGCTATATTGACCATGAAATTGTTACGAACCTTGGGCACCTGAGAAATTTTCTTGTTATCCACTCGGCTGACGGAGTGGTGGCACTTCCGGGATCTTATGGTACCCAAGCAGAAATCAGCATTGCGATGAAGTTGGGGAAACCATTAGTTGCCATCAGCCAGCATTGGCATTTTATTCCGAAAGTACATTGCTATGTAAATCCTGAGGTGGCATTCAGCGCCCTGTTAAAACAATTGGGGAAAAGGTCTGGAATCGATGAGAAACAATTTGCATAATTTTACTGATAGTGAAATTCTGCAACGATATTTTCAAGATGTGCGTTCGATACCTTTGCTCTCGCAAACGGAGGAACGGGAACTTGCAACGCGGGTCCAGGAGGGTGATGAAGAAGCCAAGCGAAAAATGATTGAGGCAAACCTGCGACTGGTGATTTACCTGGTTAAAAAATATATTAACCGGGGTTTGCCCGTGCCGGACCTGGTGGAAGAAGGTAACCTTGGTTTGATCAAAGCCGTTGAACGCTATGATCCTACACGAAACTGCCGGTTTTCAACCTATGCGGTTTGGTGGATCAGGCAATATATGCGGAGGGCTATAGTCAACCAGAGTAAAGTAGTCCGCCTGCCCATTCATGTGATGGAGGAATTGAACCTTTACGTCAAGGGCTGTCGTGATTTTATCAAAAAATATAATCGCGAACCAACCCTGGAAGAAGTTTCCGCTTACCTTGACCATAAATTTTCAACCATCAATTCGTTTCTTGGTTCATTTAAGCAGTTGGTTCACTTAGCTCCCGGCGGTAGAACAGACGAAAATGAAGATGCATCAATTTCGTTAGAACAGCTGGCCGACACCAACGCCGTTAATCCCATGGAGCATTTGCATCGGATTCTCAGACTTAAAACCATACTGCTCTGGCTAAATGAACTGATTCCCAAAGAAAAATACATTATTATCCATCGGTTTGGCCTTTATAACAATGATCCTCAGACCCTGGAAGAAATTGGCCAAACCCTTGAGTTGACCCGGGAACGTATTCGTCAAATTGAGGCTAAAGCACTTTTAAAATTGCGGCGGATCATTGACAAACACAAGATTACCCTGGATGATCTGGTTTGAAAAAGCCTTTTATCCAGATTTTAGCGCATGTTGCGACGATGACGGTTGCAGTGTAAGGTGAAGATGGGGTTTTTCGCAGCCATCATCTATGAGAGGTTACATGAGTATCTTAGAAACAATACATAATCCTGATGATTTACGTCACCTGGCGGTTGAGCAGCTGCCGGAACTGGCCACAGAACTGAGGGAGGTAATTATTAATACGGTTGCCCGTAATGGTGGCCATCTGGCTTCCTCTCTTGGGGTGGTTGAACTAACTCTTGCACTTCATTACGTCTTTCAGACTCCCGATGATTTATTGGTTTGGGATGTAGGTCACCAGGCATATGCTCATAAACTGCTCACCGGCCGCCGTGATCGGTTTTCCACCCTCCGACAGATGGATGGCCTGAGCGGCTTTCCCAAACGCAAAGAAAGTCCTTATGATACGTTTGGGGTTGGTCACAGCAGCACTTCCATCTCCGCCG
The DNA here is from genome assembly GCA_964478545.1 of uncultured Thermodesulfobacteriota bacterium. Taxonomy (GTDB): domain Bacteria; phylum Desulfobacterota; class Anaeroferrophillalia; order Anaeroferrophillales; family Anaeroferrophillaceae; genus DQWO01. The sequence goes on along the minus strand of CAYZIS010000027.1, from coordinate 16,785 downwards.
CTCTGGGAATGACCCTGGCCCGGAAATTACAAGGTAAACCAGGACGGTCCATTGCCATTATTGGTGATGGTTCCATGACTGCCGGCATCGCTTTTGAAGCCCTCAATCAGGCAGGTAGTCTTGATCGTGATTTGATTGTGATTCTTAATGATAACGAAATGTCGATTTCCAATAATGTTGGTGCTTTATCCGGTTATCTCAACCGCCTGATGACCGGGGAACTGGTTAATCGTTTTCGACATGATGTGAAATCTGTATTGTCCAACATCCCTGGAGTAGGCGATCCTCTTTTTAAGATGGTGAAACGGGCTGAAGGAACTTTTAAAGGGTTTGTGGTACCTTTGGGTACCTTGTTTGAGGATATCGGTTTTCAATATGTCGGCCCGCTGCCCGGCCATAAAATTGATGCTCTGGTAGAAACATTCCAAAACCTGAAAAAACTTAATGGTCCGATTCTGGTTCATGTGATTACCAAAAAAGGTAAGGGTTATGTGCCGGCCGAGCAGAAACCGAGTAAATTTCACGGTGTTGGTCCTTTTGACGTTGCCACCGGTGTTGTGGCAAAAAAGAAAAACGTCCCCATGTCCTATACCACTGTCTTTGGTCAGACACTGGCCAAACTAGCGGGAGATGATGAGAGCGTGGTGGGTATCACGGCGGCCATGCCTGCCGGAACCGGCATGGAAATCATGGCTCGTGATTTTCCCGAGCGGGTTTTTGATGTAGGAATTGCCGAACAGCATGGTGTTACCCTGGCTGCGGGAATGGCAACTCAGGGTTTACGGCCATTTGTGGCCATTTATTCAACCTTCATGCAGCGGGCCTATGATCAAGTCATTCATGATATTGCCCTGCAAAATCTACCGGTTACGTTGTGCCTTGACCGTGGTGGCCTGGTGGGTGAGGATGGACCCACACATCATGGGGCTTTTGATCTTTCCTATTTGAACTTGGTGCCGAATCTTACTATTATGGCCCCGAAAGATGAAAATGAATTGCAGCATCTGCTCAAAACCGCGTTGCATCATAATGCCCCGGTGGCCATTCGTTATCCGCGGGGTAGCGGAGTGGGGGTTGAAATGGATCAGGTGTGGGAATGCCTGCCTATCGGTTCCTGGGAAATGTTGCAGGAGGGGAATGCCGGCGTCGTCCTGGCCGTAGGTTCTTGCGTCTATCCTGCCTGGGAGGCGATTAAAGAATTGGCTCAAGAACACCCAGATCGTCCCGTTGCCCTGATTAACTGTCGTTATATAAAACCCATGGACGAAAAAATGCTGCTGGAGTGTCTAGAAAATCAGCCTTTTATCCTGACCGTTGAAGAAAACTCCATCCTCGGTGGCTTCGGTAGTGCGGTAGCCGGATTCCAGGCCAATAACAGTTTGACCGGAACCAGATTATCCATTCATGGACTGCCAGACCATTTTATTGAGCAGGGCAGCCTGCCGCAGCTGCGGCAAAAATATGGCCTTGATTCCGCCGGAATCAAGGCCAGGATTCAGAATTTGATGGCTGTCTTGAAGAATTAGTGCTTTAAGATAGTGCATTAATCGTGAAATATTGGGATATATTGAAACGATGTTATCCAATGTTCTCAGCTTCAGTATAATAACAAGTTCGGCGGTAAAATTCAAAGTAAACCGAAGTCGACTTACGTTGGTTAAATTTACATCAGACAGATATTGAAAGAAGGTAAATGATGTCGGAACATGTCAATAAAATAGATCTGTCCCGGTTTTTCCCAATTAGTGTCAAAAAAATAAATCGTGGTCTGTCCCCGATTTATTTTAGTATCGCGGTAGGAATGCCGGTTACCCGGCACCCCCCGCACAGATCCGTACGTGAGGAATTACCTCATACGGCTCCTACCTCGGGTTAAATAACGCAAAGCCGCTGGCTTGGATATAGATGCCTTGCAGCTTCTCGTATCCTGTCAAGTCCACTCAATGTTTTCTCCTGTCGCTGCGTTCAGGTCGCAGGCGGGCTTTTCAGAATTTCCCCTTGGTCACCTCCCTTCCCTCCAGAACCTCCGCCATTGATTTGGGATAATCAACTTTGTTCGGCTCCTTCTCTGGTACTATGTCGGTGTCTGACTTCTCAAAGATGTTCGCGTTGGGAGTATGGCCACAGACCTTCCCCAACCGTTCCGGCTTTAATGCAGCCGAAAACCTCTGAGATCTCCCGGTTCTCGAGCATAAAGCGTCCACGCATGCACAGGTTCTAAGACTCCGCAGGGCCGGTATATGACTTACCATTTGACATCATTTGCCGTGTTGCCTTCCCGCTCAGACCACTCGGTCGGCACCCTGAATTTGGTGATTTCGGAGCTCAATGGCTGGCCTACGCTTCCCCTGTCAACTACTTCACGTGCAACCTCACGGCGGCCCGCACATGACTCGGGGCCATAATGGAGCGGTTTCTCCTTTCATGTGGGGCTCTTTCATCCCCTACTCTATGCCGGTTTATCCCGGCGTTTTCGGTCTGTCCCCGATTTTTTTTAAAATTCCCTGATTTAAGGATACTTGAGATGGCACGACGACAAATTCAAAGTGAGACACGAAGGCAAGTTTTGCATGAAGCAGGTTATAGATGCGCAAACCCTGTTTGTCGGATGGTTTTGGCAATAAACTTACACCATCTCGATCAAGTATCTGAAGGGGGAGACAATAGTCTTAATAATCTTATAGCTTTATGTCCTAATTGCCATGCTCTTCACCACCAAGGCAACATTCCTTATGAATCTTTGAGAACTTGGAAAACATTATTGGTAGGCTTGAATGAAGCTTTTGATAAAAAATCTATTGATATACTTCTTGCCCTTAGGAAAATTTCAAAAATAACCCTACGTGGTGAGGGTATGCTTGATATTGCAGGTTTAATTGCATCGGATCTCGTTGAATGGAGACAGCAACATTCAGATATTTTTGATATAAAGCTTAGCAAAAAAGGGGATATATTCGTTCAAGGTTGGGTATCTGGAAACCTACAAAAGGCCCTTTCAATTAACGAAATCTTAAATACAAAACAACTAAAATAGCACATAACCATCGGGTGCACTGAAATTCAGTAAATAGGGGACAAAAAATGAAAAAAGTAATCACCACAGCAATCATAGTAATGACAGTTCTGTTAAACTTTAACGTAGCAATGGCAGAGAAGTTCAAAGCTTGTGACTGGTATGGAGAAAGCAGTCAAGATTTGATGGCAGGCAAAAGGACAGTATATATTGTCACTGAGAGCGAACTCAGTCATGAGGGTGACAAGAAACCCTTCCTAATGCTCCGAAACAGAAGTGGCTTGTTAGAGGTTGCCGTTGCCTGGTTCGTGGAGCTAACAAACAACGGGCTGGTCACAGTAAGAGTAGATAAAGAAAAATGCGAAGTTCAATAGTGGAATATCAGTTCTAACAATGCCGCCACTTTCTACTGCGGAGATGCAAGTAAGTTCATAAAGAAGTTGGCTAAAGCCGGCAAGGTTACCATGCGCACAACCTCGCACCGTGAAGAACCTATTGCTGTTGTTTTTAACTTGTCGGGGCTGACAAAGATACTCAAAGATTCTAAGTTTTTTGGGGATGAATAGTCCCAAAATCGCGCAAAATCAGCGAAATCAGCAGCAAAATCAGGGACGGACCACGTTTCTTTGGGCTTCCCAATAACAAATTTGTCGGCAAGAAATCGCCGAACAAAAACATTCACTTGACCGGGAACCGCCGCCCGTAGTTTTCTCGAACACTCCGGCCCGGCAAGTGATGTTGGTCGTTGGGGTGTGCTAATGAATATACACTGAGTTCCAAATACAACTCTTTTTGTTTCGTCATTAGACTTAAATATAGGGAACAAATTATGGGACTTCTTTATAAGCTATTGCGGTTTGTACTAATATTTTCTTCATTTTTTGTTTGCTTAATTTCTCAACATGTTTTTGCTAGTCCTTTTCTAACAAATGCTCTAGCAAAAAACATTGGAAAAACATACGGATTCCACATGGGTCAAAACTTTTCATTAGATCAAATTTCTGAAAAATATCCATCATTAAATGGCTTGTCATTAATAGCCCAAAAAGAGTTCAGTTCAAGTTTCGGGCGAAGTTTGAAAAATATGGACGACTTAATGTCTAAATATGATGTAGATAGATGGGGAAAAATAAAAGCAAATTTAAGAAAACAAATTTCCACAGCAATTAATATTGACAATGTTTCTGAAGCACAGGCGCGACTTTTTATTGAAACAGTGCGACTTAGAGCAAAAGGTAAAATTAAGTCGCCCATGATTGAAACTTTATTAATGTTTAACCAAACGTATGAACAACAACCGGAGAGAGAATTCCTTGATGGTTACAAAAAACGATTTTTATCAGATGGAAATGGAAAATCGAAAGGAATAGTATTTCATATTGATTATCCTCAAAGTTGGGCATCAAAAGAAGGTAACCGACCTAATATTGTGAGAAAATTTGTTAGTGAAAGCGGGAATGGTCTCGAAATTATACTTGTACAAATAAACGATTTGCCTTTAGAGCAAGCTGAGCAAATATCCCAAGAAGATATTCAAGAAATTTTAAACAAAAAAGATATTTCAGAATTATTTTTACCCAAAAATGCTAAATTTAAAAATAGTGGCCTGTTAACTGTTGAAAATCAACCTGGGTTTTGGGTGCGGTTTTCAATGCAAGCTGAACGGGTAAGGACAACAATAGAAATGGAAGGGATTGTGTATATTTTCTTTTATAAAGATAAAATGATTCAAGTCCACGGCCAGGTTGGGGAACTTTTGTCCGCTAAAAAACAAATCAACTTCTCTAAATTTGAAAAACTGTTTGATCATGTTGTAAATACTTTTGTCATTGAAAATTTATACAAATAGAACCCTTTGACAATATCAGTTAGTATTTTTCAATTTTATTAAAAAAAGGAGAAAGCGTTGAATCCAAGCTTTATCAAGATAGTTGTAATTATCGTTATCTTTTTATTTGCCGGCTTCATTGAAATAATTAGGAAAGAGCTTAACATAAGAGGCGTGATTCCTGCTATGATAGTGGTTTTCGGTGCTCTTTTTGCTATGCGGATGGTGTGGAGGAGTTTCCCCAGCAAAGAGCAACAAAGAATTAAAGAAGAGAAGTTAAGAGCAAAGAGTGAAGGTGTATATACTTGTGAAGGCTGTGGATACACAGTTTTTAAAAAGGATTTTTTACAGGATTCTTTGCTTTGCCCAAAGTGTGGTGAGCGCTTGAGAGAGGATTAAATTTTAGAAAGGGTGTAAAATACTCAAAATATATTGTTTTATTCCGCCTGAAATGATGATTGAGTCATGAAACCCACACCCCAACCAGGCACTACAGCCGACCGCAAGAAGCGCAGTCGATTTTCGTTATGACTTAGCCTTCACGACAGTTCCAGTAAGTTGCTCCTCTTTCCTGGCGGCGGCAGAGTTTAACGTTGGGGCTAAATAGATATGGATCAGTAATGGTATCGCAATTGGGCGATATGAATTGTTTTTTCGGAAACTTTATAGATAAATCTGTGTTCGTCTGTTATTCGTCTGGACCAGTAAGCTGAAAGAGCATGTTTTAACGGCTCAGGTTTGCCAATACCCTCAAAAGGATTACGTTTGGTTTCCTTAATGAGAGTATTGATACGACGGAAATTTTTTTTATCGGTTTTTTGCCAATAGAGATAGTCATCCCAAGCATGATCAGAGAAAATGAGCTTCACTCAATTAGCTCCTTTTCAGTCCCTTTGTTATTTTCAAGTTGGGTAATAGATTCAATCAAACGTCTTGTGTTTTTCGGGGACCGCAAGAGATAGGCTGTTTCTTCAAGGGCTTCAAAGTCCTCAAGAGACATGATGACCACAGAATTTGATGATTTGCGTGTTACAATCAGCGGAGCACGGTCCCTACAAACTTTTTCCATTGTTTTAGCAAGGTTTTGCCTTGCTGCTGTATAGGTTATTGCTTCCATATTTGACACCTCCTGTACAGCTTATTGTACATATGAAAAATAGTTTGTCAAGTGGATTTTTTCGTGCCTCAACAAAGACACTTAACTCGGACGGCTAAAACCGGGACATTTTTTTGAAGATTATACCCTCTGTGTCAATAAAGGTGAGACACCTACCCCTTGAAAAATTAGTGTAGGGTGGGGTAGGCGTATTATCATGAGAAATATTCAATAAGTTGAGTATTGAAATTATGGGGCAAATTCTATCATTACCGGATGGGCAATAATCCCGGCATCATAGCCGCGTCTGAAAAGCTCTTTTATTCCCTGCCTGGCGGCCTCAGGATACTCTAATGTATCACGGTTGGCATACATCGAAAGGTATTGGTCCAACAGCGCCCGGTTATGCAATAAGGTGTCACTGCGGGTTTCCCGGGCCAATAAATAGTCAATCACCTCATCCCGATGATCCAGGGCATACTGGATACTTTTTTGCAGCAGTCGGGAAACCTTTTTGACTTTTTCTGCTCCCAATCCCCGACGGATAACGTTACCACCCAAAGGCAATGGATATCCCGTTTTTTCCCACCACCAGGCACCTAAATCAAGTATTTTGGCAAAACCACGTTCGGCATAGGTCAGGTTGCCCTCATGGATAACTACTGCGGCGTCCACTTCACCGGTTTTCAAAGCCGTAAAGGTTTGTTCAAAGGGGGTAATGGGAATGATGACCGGTTCGAACTCCGGACAGGCCAGTTTGAATACCAGGTAGGCGGTAGTTTTCATCCCAGGTATTGATATTTTCTTGCCTCGTAAATCTTCTATGGTGCCCGGTTGATTTGCCAGGACCAATGGTCCGTATTTTACCCCGATGCTGCCGCCGTGGGGGAGGAGCAGATAGTCTTCGGTCAGATCGGCATACGCATGGATGGATACAGCAGTAATATCAACCTGCTGATGAACTGCCAGCTCATTCAGCTTTTCTGTATCGTGGCGCAAATGCTGAAAAACCAGCCCTTCCGTTGAAATTTTACCTTCCAGCAGAGCATAAAACATAAACAAATCATCAGAATCAACACTATAAGCTAAAGTAATGGTATCAGAGGTCATGTATACTCCAGGATAAAGATTGTCAGGAAAAATTTGGCAAAAGAAGGTTGAGCAGGCCGCCGACGGCGATGGCAGTTCCCACCATGATCAGGCTGGCCTTCAGCATCGCTTTTGCCCCCAGTTCTTTGATTAGCACGGCAAAGGTGGCAATGCAGGGAAAATAGATGGAAAGCACCGTGCAGGCGATGATCAGCTGCTTGATGGTCATATGGAGGGGCTCGAGCATGCCCACGGCTACATCTTTACGCAGAAAACCAATAATCAGGGATGAAACTGCTTCTTTGGGTAAACCCATGATTTTAACTATCACTGGAGCTGAAAAATTGGAAAACAGATCAATAATACCGAAAAGAAATAAAATGTTAACCAGCAGAACTCCGACCAGGACCAAAGGGATGGCTTCAGCCAGAAAACCACGGATGCGCATCCACAGCTTTTTCATCAGGGTGCCAAAGTGTGGCAAATGATAAGAGGGTATTTCAAGAAAAATCTCCGGACTGTAGCCAGGGATCAACGCATTCATAATGCTGCCAATAACAATGGCAACAACAGCCAGATTGCCATAGATCATCGCTACATAAACCAGGCCGTATGGACCCACCAGGCCGATAATCATCGCTGTCTGGGCCATGCAGGGCACAGCAATGGCCATCAGGGTGCCGGCAATGAATTTTTCTCTCCGGCTTTCCAGAATTCGGGTTGCCATGGCTCCGGGGACGTTGCAGCCCAAACCTAAGATCATCGGTATAATGGCAAATCCATGCAGACCGAGCTTATGCATGAAAGTATCCATCAGGATGGCAAAGCGGGGCAGGTAGCCGAAATCCTCAACAAATCCCAGGACTAGGTAAAAACTGAAAATATAGGGCAAAACCATGGCAATAGGAACATAAATACCGGTGGTCAAAAGCCCCAGCGATTCAACAAAGTCGGGAGTGGTACCCAGCAGCAGGTCGTGAATGACGCCACTGGGGAAGGCATAGGAAACGGCATGATAGATGAAAGGACGGTAAAGATTTTCAAAGAAAGGATTAAAGACATAATTGATCAGGTTCTCGCCGATAAAGCGGATAACCGCAAAGGTAAGAAAGATAACCACCGCCGCCAGCGGCAGGCCGCTGCGGGGTTTGATGCTGATATCTTCCAGCCTTTCAAGCCAGGTATGATGTCGATGAGTGATTCTCTGTACCTGTTTGATGATTTTGCCGACTTCCCGCCATAAATCACCATTTGCCTGACCGTTCAGAGGTAACGGAACAACCGCTTCCGGCAGCCGCGAAATAAGATTTTTTATTCCTTCGGCTGTTACGGCGACAGTTGTAATAACCGGAATTTGCAACAGCTTTTCCAACGCGGCCACGTTAATATGAATTCCCTTGTGCCGGGTTTCATCCCAGAGATTCAATAACAGAATCATGGGCTTTCCCTGTTGCATTAATTCCATGGTGAAATGGAGGTTGCGCTCCAGGTTGGTGGCATCAGCGACATTGATAATCAGGTCACCTGATGCCAGCATTTCGACGGCTACTTCTTCCGCTTTGCAGGTGGGTTCCAGGGAGTAGGTGCCGGGAACATCTATGATTTCCAGATGTTTTTCATTATGGAGCAAGGTTCCCTTGGTATATTCGACCGTGGTTCCGGCATAATTGGCAGTTACCACTCTGGCGCCGGTCAGACGATTGAATACCACACTTTTGCCGACATTTGGATTCCCCATCAGGAGAATTTTCATGCCCTCCCTGATTTCCATCAGATTGGCTCCACGGTTATCCGGCTGGCCATCCGGTAACCGATGGCCATTTCAACCTGCTCTATTTTGACCACCACCGGACCCTTGAAAGGGTTATTGCTGACTTTCTTAATGGTTTTTCCACGAAGCAAACCGAGATTTTCCAGTTTTTTGATCATGTTGGGACCGCCGTTAAAGGTGATAACCCGGGCCTGTCTGCCGCTTTCAAGCTCTGTTAATGTCATGGTTTATTGTTACCTTGCAAATACTTTTATATTGTTAACCTTATATGGTACTCCTAACAAATGCTCTATAACTCTATGATAAAATAGTCAATTATATTATCAGGAATCTATGGTGGGGGAAACTACAGGTCAGTTTCCATCCTGATGACTACTGTCTGAGCATCAATGATATCCAATGTATCAATTTTATCCAATGCATGCTTTAAATCGCGCTCACAAGCACGGTGGGTTTGCATGACAATGGCAACCGTTCCGCCGGTATCATTTCTTCCCTTTTGAATGACGGAAGCAATACTGATATTGGAATCGCCCAGAATACCGGCAATTATTGATAAAACTCCAGGCTGGTCCTGAGCGGTAAATCGCAAGTAATAATTGCAGCTGATGGCATCAATTGATTGATAGGACGCATTACCACTACTTGGTGACTGATAAGCCAGGAAGGGTAGACGATGATGGCTGTTTCCGAGAATATTGCGGGCAATATCAATCAGGTCGGCAACCACGGCGCTGGCAGTGGGCAGCATTCCGGCTCCCTGGCCATAATAAAGACTGGGACCCAGCATATCGGCATTTATATAGATGGCGTTAAAGGCCCCATCAATTTTTGCCAGCATATGATGTTCTGGAATCATGGTCGGATGTACCCGGGCTTCAATGTTGCCATTGTTTTCCTTGGCAATTGCCAGTAATTTTATCTTGTAGCCGAATTCACGAGCAAACTCAATATCGACAGGCTGAATATTGGCAATACCTTCCACATAAACATTTTCAAAATTAATCGTCGTGCCAAAAGCCATGGCCGCCAGAATCGCCAGCTTGTGGGCTGTATCAATTCCTTCAACATCAAAAGTGGGATCAGCCTCGGCATAACCCAGGTCTTGGGCTTCGGCCAACACATCATTGTATGCCAATCCATCATCAGTCATTTTTGTGAGAATATAGTTGCAGGTTCCATTAAGTATGCCACTGATAGCCGTGATCCGGTTGGCAGTTAAGGATTCGCGTATGACTTTAATGATGGGAATGCCACCGCCGACACTGGCCTCATAATACAGGTCAACACCGGAAACCTCTGCCAGTTGGAAGAGCTCATCTCCATGTTTGGCCAGCAGTGCCTTGTTGGCAGTCACCACATGTTTCCCCGCCTTCAGGGCCCGGGAAATAAAGGTTTTTGCCGGTTCATAGCCGCCGATCAATTCAATAACCATGTCAATTTCAGGGTTGTCAAGAACTTCGTTGACATCGGTAGTCAGAACTCCGGCTGGAAAGGTAATGCCGCGATCAGTTACTATATCCAGATCAGCAACCTTTTTTAGTACCAGTTTGGCTCCCAGACGCTGGGTGATCAGCTGGCTGTTTTCCTGGAAAACCCGGGCAACACCGGCACCAATGGTTCCCAATCCAATTAATCCCACATTGATTGTCTTCATGTTGTTCATCCTGTATGGTAAAAAACTATAGTTTATAGTCTTCAGCTTTCTGCAGTCAGTTTAACCATCTGTTTTTCCAATGTTTTATTGATAGCTGACGGCTGATCGCTGAAAGCGTTCATCAGGAAATGAATATTTCCGGATGGACACGATTTATGAATGCTGTTGGAGAAAATGGCGTATTCCCCTGATTGCCTGTCGGGTACGATGTTCGTTTTCTACCAGAGCAAAGCGAATATGATCATCGCCATATTCACCAAAACCGATGCCGGGAGATACGGCAACTTTTGCTTCTCTGATCATCATTTTGGAGAATTCCAAGGAGCCAATATCCTTGAATTGTTCAGGTATTTTACTCCAGACAAACATGGTTCCCAGTGGTTTTTCCACCTGCCAACCTATCCTTGCTAACCCATCGCAAAGGGTATCCCGACGGTGTTTATAGGTGCTGACAATATCCTGAACGCAGCTCTGGTCGCCGTTTAAAGCCTCAATGGCAGCAATCTGAATTGGTTGAAAGATGCCGTAGTCCAGGTAACTTTTAATCTTGGTTAGTGCCTGGACAATACGCTGGTTGCCGACACAAAATCCTACCCGCCAACCGGCCATGCTGTAACTTTTGGAAAGGGAGTAAAATTCCACGGCCACATCTTTGGCGCCCTCGACTTCCAGAATGGACGGGGCTCGATAGCCATCAAAGGTCATGTCGGCATAGGCAAAATCATGGACAATTATCAAGGAATACTCCTTGGCAAATGCCACTAATTTGCTAAAAAAATCAAGATCGACCACCGTGGTAGTGGGATTATGTGGATAGCTGATGATGAGCATTTTCGGTCGTGGCCAGGTAAGTTTGGTTGCTGACAACAGGTCTTCAAAAAAATCACGATCAGGAGAAAGGGGGATGCTGCGCAGATCTCCACCGGCAATGATAATGGAATAAGGATGAATGGGATAGGCCGGCGCGGGAACAAAAACCACGTCTCCCGGATTTACGATGGCCAGGGCCAGATGGGAAAGTCCTTCCTTGACTCCTATGGTCACTACGGTTTCCCGGTCGGGATCCAACTCTATCTGATAGCGTCGTTGATACCAGTCAGTTATGGCCAAACGTAATTTAGCAATTCCCTTAGAGGCGGAATATCGGTGATTTTTGGGGTTGTAAATGGCTTCCGCCAGTTTATCGACAATGTGCTGCGGGGTGGGCAGGTCAGGATTGCCCATCCCCAAATCTATAATATCTTCCCCTTTTCGCCGAGCATCCATTTTTAACTCGTTGACAATACTGAACACATAAGGGGGGAGCCGATTGATTCGCCGAAATTCATCCATATTCCACGCTCCTTGAAAAGTGAGGCTAAATGATCCTGTCATTGAAGAGTTGCACAACTAACATATTTACCTGTAGTTTTCAATAACATCCTGATGGAAAAAACTCATTTAACTGCCGCAGGAAACCATTTTTCATTGTCAATTCATTGTCCTATATGGTAACTGATATGAGAGAAAATAACTATGCATCATTTGGAAAGGGAACCATATGACTGAACAGGAACAATCCAATGAGGTACAGGTGGAAAAAGTGAAAAAAAGTTTCTTGGGTATGTTGGTTATTACAATACTATTGTTATGTGCGTTTATTGTCGCCATTATTTCAGGTTTATGGACGTTGAAATTGAGTTCACAGGTTTCTTCCCTGTCATCAGAGTTGAAAACATTGCGAACCCATAATGGGCGGCTGACCATGGTGGAAGATAAGCTGGCTAAAATGGAAATTCAAAACCGGCTGCAGACTATTAAAAGTTCCATTGGTGCCATTTCCAAGTTGGCAGAGAGTTTCAGACAGCTTGATGCAGCAAAAGCAGATGAACTGCAGGGTGTTGTTGCTGAGCTTCAAGAAAAACGGGACTTATTGCAGAAACAATTGGATAATTATGAGCAGGCAATCAAAAATCCTGTGGCAGGAAATCCTGATGTTCCCAGTTTACAAGCAGCGACCGAATCAGATAGCTTTGCAGCGGCAGGGAAAGATCAAAAAGATACTTCGAATTGGTGGAATAAGATTGTCAGCTTTCGGCTGTTTCACGGCCGTAAGTAAATGGAATAATGGTTAGTACAGCACGGCCGGTCATTGCAGGGACCGAACTGGTGTTAGGCATCAATGCCGTTAAAGAGGTGATCCAATCCAGAAGTCGGGCCATCGAAGTTTTATACTGTAATGAACATGCTGGAAATCGGATTGCGGTTCTGGAAGGCCTGGCTAAACAACAGGGCGTACTGACAAAACGGCTGCCAAAAGCAGCAATGGACCGGATGGCCGGGCACGAACGGCACCAAGGGGCTATTCTCAAGGTTTCACCTGCCGTTTATTGTCCTCTCAAGGAACTGTTTGTTCCAGAGGGTAGTTACGGAGAAAAACTTGAGACCATTATTGCTTTAGATGGCGTTACCGATCCCCAGAATCTGGGTTCCATCCTGCGAACTGCGGCGGCAGCTGGAGTTTCCGGAGTTATCATCCCTGAACGCCGGGCAGCTGGTATTACTCCGACGGTTGCAAGAATTGCTTCAGGTGGATTGGAATATCTGAAAGTTTGCAGAGTAAAAAACCTGGTTAACGTGCTGCAGGAAGGACGCCGGCAGGGATTCTGGATTGCCGGAACCGTTACTGTCAACGAATTGTCAATCTACCAGGCTGATTTGTGTCGTCGGTTGATCCTTGTCATCGGTTCAGAGGACAAGGGAATAAGGCCTCTGGTACTGAAAAACTGTGATTTTCTGGTTACCATTCCCCTGCATTCACCTTTGGATTCACTAAATGTGGCCACTGCTACAGCCGTTGTTCTCTTTGAAATAAAGCGCCAACAGCTTTTACAGGTATGATGGGGTATTCAGGGTGATGTACTCCAAAAGTATTTTCGTTTCCAAGTCAAAACATCACCATGAAAAGGGCATTTTACCGTCACTTCATCATCGGTTACGGCAATCACATCCCAATCCTCAAGTTTTTCGCCACGCTGCCGGATGATCCTCTGGCCGACAGTGAAGGGGTATTGACTGAATATTACCGGTTTATTTCCCATTTTATGATCCTCCGTTTAGGGCCTCCAAGGCAATAACCTGACCGCACAGCAACTATTTTTGGTTTAACCTAAATTATTGCGATTAGCAATTAGCTGTGAGTTGTTAGTTTAGTAATTTAAAGATATTTGATGTTAAAGATTTTCACCCGTTGAATGTTGTTGCCAATCAACGTAAAACTCGGATTTTTAAAAGCTAAATGCTAATAGCTAACCGCTAATGGCTCAGCTTAGGTTTAAATTATATCTCATGAAAATACTATGGTCAAACAAAATTGTGGATTATCACGCATAAGCATTGTCCTGGTACAACCAAAACTGGATGAAAATGTTGGTGCCGTTGCCCGGGCGATGAAAAATTTTTCCCTCAGTAAGCTGATTCTGGTGGCATCGCAATGTGACCATCTGACTGAGCGATCCCGGCGTCGTTCCTGTGCCGCTGATGATGTGCTTGAACAGGCACTATGTGTCGATGATCTGGCCGAAGCACTGAAGGATTTTCCCATGGTTGTAGGTGCTACTGCCCGCCAGGGGAAATATTGTCTGCCCCTGTATAGCCCAGCAGAAATTTCCGTAAAAACGACGGAACTGGGTTCCCAAGTGCCAGTGGCCCTGGTTTTCGGTCGTGAAGATTTCGGTCTCGATCGCGCTTCCCGCCGCCAGTGTCATTATTTAAGCAGCATACCGGTTAATCCCGCTTTCAGCTCGTTAAATTTATCCCAGGCAGTATTGCTTTATTGTTATGAATTATTTCGTCAACATGGCAGCCGTATTCCTTCCCTGCCAGCCAGGAACTATGCCAATCATAATGAGTTGGAAGGGATGTATGCCCATACACGAAAAACTTTGCAGTCAACCAACTTCTTTGATGTTGAAAACCCTGATCATTTAATGGAGTATATCCGGCGTTTATTTGGCCGCGTACAGATGAGTAAACGTGAGGTGAATATCATCAGGGGAATTATGCATCTTATTGATAAGCTGAAAAAGAAAACTGAATCCCTCTAGGAGGCCTTCCGGGTTAACTCAACCATCGCTGATTCCAGTCCTTCCAGTGAAAGCTGGTACATAGGGAAAAGGTCGGCAATTGCACTGACTGTCGGATGTTGCCAATAGCGGGGTGGATTGGGATTCAACCAGACAATATTACGGAAATGATTGGCGATTCTTTCCAGCCAAACGATGCCGGCGGTTTCGTTACGTTCATAATAGTCAATGATACCGTTTTCCATGAACAATTCATAGGACGCCATGCTGGCATCACCGACAATGACTACCTTATAGGAATTGTTCAGATTTTTCAGCAGCTGTGCCGTGGAAACCCGTTCGCCAAACTCCATTCCCGCATTCAGGTTATCATAAATGCAGTTGTGAAAATAGTAATAGCGAAATTTTTTGAAATGGTTTACCGAATTGGAGGCAGAAAACAGACGGTTGACCAGCTGGGCATAAGGTAACATGGACCCTCCGGCATCCATGAGCAACAGCATCTTGACGTCATTCTTCCGTTCCGGATGATAGACAAGTTCGATTTCGCCGGCATTTTTGCAGGTCTGGTCAATACTTTCATCAATATCAAGTTCCATTAGATTCCCGGTACGACGCAGATACCGTAGTTTTTTCAAGGCAACTTTCATCTGCCGGACATCCAGGGTAACATCTTTGCGGTATTGGCGGAATTTACGGGCGGTGGCGATTTTAACCGCGCTTAAATTGTTGCTTTCGCCACCTACCCGGATGCCGCCCGGGTGAACGCCGCTGTGCCCAAAGGGTGAGGTTCCCCCGGTTCCAATCCAGCGTCCTCCGCCATTATGGCGTTCTTTCTGCTCCTTCAGTCTTTCCTCAAACATTTTTTGCAGGGTTTCCCAATCATGTTGGGGCAGTGACGACAGGTCAACTGAATCACGGTAACGCTTCAGGGTTTCTTCACTGAGCCATTTGAGGAGTTCGTCAAATAATTCTTCCGGAACTTCCAGCCCGGTAAAAAAATCTCTGAAGGCAAGATCGTACTGATCATAAAAATTTTCTGATTTGACCAGCAGCGAACGGGACAGGTAGTAAAAACTCACCAGATTGTTACCGGCAAAACCTTTTTCCAGCGCTTCCAGCATTGCCAACCATTCGGTCAGGCTCACCGGTACCTTGTAGGCTTTAAGTGTATAGAAAAATTGAGTAAACATTATACGTAATACAACTGCGGGATCAGCGTAGAAAGGATGGGCGGCGCATGGATTTTATTTCAGTTTCTCCATTAGCCACTTGATGATAATCCTGTTCGTTCTTTAACAACGCTCCGAGAAAGGGGAGCTGCCGGACAATATCCTTGGAACGGGTTCCGGAAGCAACCAGGACCTTAATCCAGTCGATAAGCTCACTGGTGGAAGGCTTTTTACGCAGATTGTCAAGCTCGCGCAAGCTGAAAAAAGCGCTCGCTGCTTCCTTCATCATTTTTTCTTCCAGGTTGGGAAAATGAACCTTGACGATATCATTCATAAACGCGGCATCGGGGAATTGAATGTAATGAAAGACGCAGCGGCGCAGGAAAGCATCAGGCAATTCTTTTTCGGCATTGCTGGTAATGATGATAACCGGGCGATGAAGGGCACTGATGGTTTCAGCCGTTTCCGGGATGTAAAATTTCATTTCATCCAGTTCAGTCAGCAGATCATTGGGGAATTCAATGTCAGCCTTATCGATTTCATCAATGAGTAAAACCACTCGTTTTGAGCTGGTAAATGCCTGGCCTAATTTTCCATGTTTGATATAATGCTTGATATCGGAAATGTCATGATCACCAAAACGGGAGTCATTAAGGCGCTGAACGGTATCATAAATATAAAGACCGTCCTGGGCTTTAGTCGTTGACTTAATGGTCCAGACCAGCAGCTCGGTTCCCAGCCCCTCGGCAATACTGGAAGCCAGCAGAGTTTTTCCGGTTCCGGGCTCACCTTTAATCAGCAGGGGACGTCCCAAAGCAATGGCCACATTCACATCATTTTGTAATGCTCTTGAGGCAATATAATTTCCAGTTCCACAATATTGTTCAAACTTCTGCATGATTAGTCCTTGATTTCTGTCTAATAATGACCTTATATCGGACAGTTTCTTCTTGCACCTTTAATAAGTTTTCGGCTACTATCATATTATCTGGATAATCGCAATTTTTATCAGAACCTAAGTTAAGTGATTAGCAGTTAGCTGTTGAGTGCCACCACATCGTGGACAGAAAAATGTGCCAGGACATCGTGGACAAA
>CAYZIS010000026.1:0-32195 GCA_964478545.1 uncultured Thermodesulfobacteriota bacterium | reverse complement strand
AATTATGCAAGGAAAAATTAGGGGATCAATCACTTCAGGCTACCTTGAAAAATGGCTTGACAGATGTCGATTGGGAACGCATACCTACCTACCGGAATTAACAGGTCAAAGTCTCATATTATTTCTTATGTTGTTTGAAAAGGCTTAACTCCCTCATTAAACGGGGGATTACATCTTTGTGCTCCGCCAGAAAGGCTCTGGTATCCTTTATTTCCTGATCATCCTTGGTCGTTATCCTGGTTTGGATAAAGCCCGCCCTTTTATAAGGAATAATGACCTTGTAATCCTTTCCCACATAAGCCACCCGAGACCAGTCTGTAATGACAGTGTACTGGCGGTGGTAGCCACTCAGTAAATCGTGTCCCATGGAGTAGTCAGCAGCAGGATTGGTAACTCCCAGGAGAGGCAACAGGGTGGGGGCAATATCCAGGTGGCTGGTCATCTGGTCGCTGACGCTGCTGCCGGTTCCCGGAACCCAGACGATCAATGGGGTGCGGGTCTGTTCTTCATGAAACTCTGAATTATGGCCCCAGCGGCCTTTTTCCATGAATTCTTCCCCGTGATCTCCCACCAGGATGACAATAGTATTTTCAAGTAGTTTCTCCCCTGCCAGATAGTCAAAGATCCGATGTAGCTGGCTGTCCAGATGGTGACATGAATTGATATACCGATTTTTGATCAAGCTAATGTCTTTATCCAGCGACATGGTGGCATAATTGAAATCCTGCAAATAGTTTTTTCTGATAACGCTTTCCGGGGGGAAATAATAGCGGGCATGGGGAGATTCAAAAAACATGAAAGTGAAAAAAGGTCGCTGCGGATTCCGATTCCGGAAAAAATCAAGCAGGTCTCCCACATTTTTGCAATCCCGCTCCCAGCCTGCCCCCTTACTTCCGTACTCGTGAATAGCTGAATCTGGCAGATTAGCCAACACTGTCCGGTCAAACTCCGGGTAGGAGAATTTTGCACTGGTGTACATGCTTATTTGGTAGCCGAGTTTTTGGACGGTATCCATCAATACCGGGCTCTGTCTGGCGTTCAAGAAAGGAAACCAGTAAGGGCCATAGAGGCCGTAGAAAAAACCGAATATACCCATCCTGGTGCCATTGCCGGCACTGTAATTGTGCCTGAACTGGTGGGATTTCTGGGCAAATTTCCAAGTTGCCGGGGTGATTTCCGGATCCAGCATGTCCCAGCGCCAGGATTCAGAAACCAGCAGGACAATGTTTGGCAGTTTTTCCTGTTTTTTTAAAATCAGAGGTTTGAGCGGGTAGAGCAGCTTGCGGTCTTCATTTACATGAAGATTATTTTCACGTTGAATGTTATAACCAAGCTTTTTTACCAGGTGGTAGAAACTCATATGCATGTAGAATGGAAAGGCATTGCTGGCGGTTAATACGGGTCCGTATGCCTGCAGCTTGCTGACCCCATAGGTGATCCGCTCACCGAGAGTTAGGGTGATAAAGATTATTAACAGATAGAGATACTTTCTTCGCATTTTAAGGGTTTGTTTAGGCGGCTGCCAGCAGAGAAAAAGAGCAACAACCCATAACAAGATAGCCTGTAGAAGGAGTACTCCGAAGAGAATGGCAATGAGAACCATGTTGGTGGAACTGCTGCCACCCATGGATTCGATGCCGCCAGGGGCGGTAATCAGGTTCCAGACAAAGCCATTCAGGTGAAAATTATAAATGTTGTAAATAGTACAGTCCCCCAGCAGTATCAGGTCAGTGATGCCGGTACCGATGATAACTACTGAATAGACCAGCAATGTCATCCAGTTGGAAGTGTCTTTTTTCAGCCAATACTGGAGCCAGTGAACAGTTTTAGTGAGCAGGAGTGCTGGCAACAGGTATATAAAACTGTAACTCAGGTAAACAGCGGTGACGTAGAATATTGACCTGGTACCGGAAAAAGAAATACTTTTGAGGTAGCCGGAACAGAGGGCCAGGATGACCAGATAAGAGAGAAAAAAATAATGATTGAGTAGTTTATTTCGCTTGGAAAAAATCATGTTCGTTGTTTCTCCTTAATAAAAAATCGGTGCACTCATGTATGTGGTCAAGAAGGATAATTGATGAAAAGATAGCAGCTTTTGTATGAAGAAATGATGAAGATTAAGGCAATGCTATGCAAGTATTTGCAATGTGGGGCTGGTGATTTTTTATCGATGATGCCTGAAATTTAAGCATAGTTATAGAACGACGGGTGAAAAATACTGACTAAACGATGGGCTTGCTTTATCACCGGTTGCTTTCCATAGGACTGACAGCTCTGGAAAGTTATTTTATTGCATAGTGGGTGGATAACAAACGACATTTTATGGCATGTTTGTTGCTGCAGTATATTTTGTGGTCATAATATTATTCAGGGTCGGTATGGAAAATATTGCTTGTGTCATCCTTGGGATACTGATAAATAAACTGGCAAAAGTTTAGTCTGAATATGAGGTAGGAATATGGAAAAATGGTATTTGGCGGTGCGCATTTTCGGAGTGGGTTTTTCATGTGTGTTTCTGATTTTGGGTATATTGGTAGTTTCCCTTAAAATATCTAATGCTATCTTGAGTCGCTTTCCCTCTCCCCAGGGGAAGAAGTAATTATGTTAAGAAAAAAATGAGCGGTTTGAAAAGCCTTTCGTTATATTTATGAGGTGAGTAATGGAATCTTTGCTACATAAGTTGTTGTTGTCAACCGGCATTTATCATTTAACCGTTGGTAATGTGATCATGTGGTTGGTGGCCTTTACCCTAATTTATCTTGCCATCAAGAAAAAATATGAACCCCTGTTGCTGGTTCCCATAGGGTTTGGTATCTTTGTGGTCAATCTGCCTATAACTCATATGATGGAAGCCCATGGTATCCTCGGAGTGTTCTATCATTATGGATTGGAATGGGAGATTATTCCCCCGCTGATTTTTCTCGGATTGGGAGCCATGACGGATTTTGGCCCCCTGATTGCTAATCCTAAAACTCTGCTTTTGGGAGCTGCGGCGCAATTTGGCGTTTATATGGCTTTTTTTGCCGCCTTGGCGATGGGTTTTACCATTCCGGAAGCATGTTCAATCGGGATCATTGGTGGCGCTGACGGGCCAACCACTATTTTTACAACCGTAGCCCTGGCACCGCATCTGTTGGGGGCTACAGCGGTGGCTGCCTACTCCTATATGGCCATGGTGCCGATAATTCAGCCGCCTATCATGCGCCTGTGTACTACCAAGAAAGAACGGCTTATTCGCATGCGGCAATTGAGACCGGTGAGTAGCAGACAAAAAGTTATCTTTCCCTTGATAACCTGTCTGCTGATTTGTCTCTTTGTGCCGGCTTCTGCTCCTTTGATGGCCATGTTTATGTTGGGAAATTTTTTCCGTGAATCCAAGGTTGTTGAACGACTATCATCCACGGCTCAGAATGAGTTGATGAATATTGTTACCATCTTCCTGGGGCTGGCGGTCGGTGGTACCATGAGCGCGGAGAATTTCCTGACTCCGAAAGCGTTGCTGGTTTTTATCATTGGTCTGGTTGCCTTTTCCTTCAGTACCTTTGGTGGTATTATGCTGGCTAAGCTTATGAATGTTTTTTCCAAAGAAAAAATAAATCCCCTGATTGGGGCTGCCGGGGTGTCCGCAGTACCCATGGCTGCCAGGGTGGTGCAAACGGTTGGTGCCCAGGAGGACCCACACAATTTTCTGCTCATGCACGCCATGGGACCGAATGTCGCCGGGGTCATTGGTACGGTAGTGGCTGCCGGTTTGTTTCTCACTATGGCTCGCTAGTTGATGGCTTTGTAAAAACTCCATCTTCTTTGTTATGCTGCAACCTTCGTCATTGCAACGTACTATAAGTACACCTCATAACTCAGGTTTTGCCTGCCTCGAATATGAAGCTTTTACTGTGCCATCGGTTTGTGATTTTTTAAGGAAGCTTAGTTAATTTTTTAAAGATCCCGCCGGAAAAAATACTTGACTGGCGGGATTTTTTTGTTTCAACGATGTCCTTTATGGAGAGATTGTCATTGCGGAATAACCCCTCGATGTTATATAGTTCGTGCTCATCCGGAAACATCAGTTTCCGGATGGAAACTAGTTCCACTTTCTAAAAATCGTGATTTCAGGAATTTTACTCAGATGGAGGTTTTTGCAGTCATGAGTGAACAAGGAATACAGATAGAGCAGAAATCTATTAATACCATCCGGATGCTGGCGGTTGATGCCATTCAGAAAGCTAATTCAGGTCATCCGGGAATGCCCATGGGGACGGCGCCCATGGCGTATGTCCTCTGGCAGCAATTTCTTCATCATAATCCGGCAAATCCTGCGTGGCCTAATCGTGACCGTTTTATTCTTTCGGCTGGCCATGGATCCATGCTGTTGTATGCCCTGTTGTATTTGAGTGGCTATGATCTTTCCCTGGATGATATAAAAAATTTCCGTCAGTGGGGCAGCAACACCCCCGGCCATCCGGAATATGGGCATACGCCCGGGGTGGAAATGACAACCGGCCCCCTGGGACAAGGGTTGGCTTCCTCTGTTGGGATGGCCATTGCCGAGCGGCATCTGACCAGTCGTTTCAATCGGCCGGGATTTCCCCTGGTTGATCATTTTACGTATGTTATTGCCGGTGACGGTGATCTCATGGAAGGGATTTCCCATGAAGCTGCGTCCCTGGCTGGAACCCTGCAACTGGGAAAATTGATTTGTCTTTACGATGACAACCATATCTCCATCGAGGGCAGTACCGACCTTGCGTTCACTGAGGATCGGGTGGCCCGGTTCAATGCCTATAATTGGCAGACCCTGGTGGTGGAAGATGGCAACGATCTGGAGGCGATTGCCACAGCCATCCGGAGCGCCCGTGATGATGCCCGCCCGTCTCTGATTGCTGTCCGTACCCATATCGGCTATGGCAGTCCCCACAAACAGGATACCGCTGATGCTCATGGTTCCCCTCTGGGCGCTGATGAGATTGCCTTGACCCGGAAAAAACTTGGTTGGCCGTCTGGCGGGGATTTTTATGTTCCGGAAGCAGTATTGGAGTATTTTCAGACCTTGAGCCGGCAGGGGGCTGAACAAGAGCAGAAATGGAATAAGCTGGTAGAGGGTTATGGTCGTGAATATCCGGAGATGGCCAAACAATGGGAATCTGTGGTAAATGGGAAGCTGCCGGCAGGCTGGGAACACAACCTGCCTGAATATCCTGCCGATGCCAAAGGCATGGCCACCCGGGCTGTTTCCGGTAAGGTGATAAATGCTCTGGCTCCCAGCATTCCTACTTTGATGGGAGGATCTGCCGACCTTGCTCCTTCCAATAAAACCGAGATCAGCGATGCGGGTTATTTTGCCGCTGGGCATTATGAAGGTCGCAATATTCATTTTGGGGTCAGGGAACACGGAATGGGTGCGGCTTTGAATGGCATGGCTCTGCATGGTGGGATTATTCCCTATGGTGGTACATTTCTAGTGTTTTCCGACTACATGAAACCGGCAATTCGCCTGGCTGCGATGATGGGCCGGCAGGTTGTCTATGTTTTCACCCATGACAGTATTGGCTTGGGGGAGGATGGTCCCACCCATCAGCCCATCGAACATCTGGCCGCCCTGCGAGCCATTCCCGGGTTAACCGTTATCCGGCCTGCCGATGCCAATGAAACGGCGGCGGCTTGGCAGGTGGCTCTGCAACAGCGAAACAATCCTACCGCCCTGATCCTGACCCGGCAGAATGTGCCAACCATGTCACTGGACTGCAACCTTGTCCATGAAGGGGTTGCCCAGGGTGCCTATATTGTCAGTGATCCGGCTGCTGGCCAACCGGAGATTATTCTCCTGGCCACTGGTTCGGAAGTTTCCCTGGCCCTGGAGGCCGGAAAATTGCTGGGCCAACAGGATATTTCTTCCCGCGTAATCAGTATTCCTTCCTGGGAATTATTTGAGCAACAGTCGGCAGACTATCGCGAGAGTATTCTGCCATCATCAATCCCAATCCGAGTCAGCATTGAAGCCGGATCAACCCAAGGCTGGCATCGTTATGTGGGGGATAAAGGTATCACTATTGGTATCGATCATTTCGGCGCTTCGGCACCCTCTCAGGTACTTTATAAAGAATTTGGCCTGACTGCCGACCAGATTGTTAAGAAGGTACTGGCGGCCAGATAAGGGGGAGTTTTTACGATGCCATCAAACTGGGGAGGGTGGGCTTATGAGTATGCAGCTTAACCAGCAGTTAACTTTTCTTGGCTCTTATAATGACCGGGTTGTCGCAAGATTGGAAACCTGGGAAAATGTCAGGTTTTCCGAACGTTTGTGGCAACACGATGGAACCCTCTGGATTGCCGATCCTGACCAGGCGGCCGCTGCGCCGGAACTCATGAATCGTCTGGGATGGCTTGATTTGCCTGAGTCCATGGCGGCTGAAGCCGGAGAACTGTCCGATTTTGCCGTAGAAATTAAGGCTGCCGGTATGACTGACGTGGTGCTTCTGGGCATGGGGGGCAGTAGCCTGGCGCCCGAAGTTTTAATGACGATTTTTGGCAATACCCCTGGTTTTCCTGGCCTGCAGATGTTGGATACTACCCATCCGGATGCTATCCGTGCCCTGGACAATTCCATTGACCTGAAAAAAACGCTTTTTCTGGTCTCCAGTAAATCCGGCGGCACCATTGAAACCCTTTCTTTTTATAAATATTTTTTCCACCGGGTGGCCGAAGAGTTGGAAAATCCCGGGAACCATTTTGTTGCCATTACCGATCCGGGGTCCAAGTTAGAGGTGATGGCCCGGAAAAAACGTTTTCGCCGGATTTTTTCTTCACCATCTGATGTGGGCGGTCGTTATTCGGCGCTGACTTATTTCGGTTTGGTGCCGGCTGCCCTGATCGGGATTGATGTGGCTGAATTTCTCCAACAGGCGGCACAAATGGAGGTGGCCGCCGGTTCCGGGGTGCCGGCAGCCGAAAATCCGGCTCTGGTTCTGGGAGTGGTTCTGGGTGAGCTGGCCCTGGCTGGTCGCAACAAAGTGGTGTTTCTCTCAACGCCAAAACTGGAACATTTAGGGGTCTGGATTGAACAGCTGGTGGCGGAAAGTACCGGCAAGTTGGGCCGGGGCATTCTGCCGGTAGTTGGTGAACCGCTGCTGACACCGGCTGCTTATGGGGAAGACTGCTGTTTTGTTTCCCTGCAATTGGCCGGTGATCTGCCATTATCTCTGGAGTCAGGAATTGAAAAATTGAAGGCTGCGGGATTTCCGGTGGTCGTCATAAAGATAGAACGGATTATGGCTCTTGCCCAGGAGTTTTATCGCTGGGAATTGGCCACGGCAGCGGCTGGTGCCGTACTGGAAATTAATCCCTTCAACCAGCCCAATGTTGAAGCGGCAAAAATAAAAGCTCGGGAACTGATGGAAACCTGTAAAAAGACCGGGGAATTGTCACTCCCAACATCTTTGATTCAGGATGACTATTTGTCATTATATGGGTTGCCATTGCCGCAGCCTCCCCGTTCAGTCAAGGAGTACCTGCAACAATTTCTGCAATTGGTTAAACCTGGAGATTATCTTGCTCTCATGGCATATCTGTCCATGGGGCAGAAAAATGACGTGCTGCTACAGCGGCTGCGCCTGCTGCTTAAGCGGCGCTGCCGGGTGGCAACGACTCTTGGTTATGGTCCCAGGTTTCTCCATTCAACCGGACAGCTCCATAAGGGAGATGGTAACCAGGGGGTATTTATTCAGTTTACGGCTGATTCTGCCCAGGATGTTCCCATTCCCGGCGAACCTTACACCTTCGGAACCCTCATTACCGCCCAGGCCCAGGGAGATTTTCAGGCGCTGGTGGAAAATGGTCGTCGCCTGCTGCGCATACACCTTGATGTTTCCCCTGAAAATGCATTGGAATATCTTATTTCTCTGGTGGAATCCGGCTGATGGCTGATTTTGTCCTGGCTGGTGACATCGGTGGCACTAAAACCCGTTTGGGAATATTTGCTAAAGGTAAAACCAGCAGACCTCTGCTACGCTACAAAGCAATCTATAGCAGCCGTAAATCCGAGAGGCTGGAAGAGATTATTGCTGATTTCCTCGGCCGGCATCAGGTTTCCATTGGGGCTGTTTGTCTTGGTGTTGCCGGTGCCGTGGTCAAAGGGAAGGTCAAGGCCACTAATCTGCCATGGAAAGTATCCGAAGATAGTCTTTCCCAAATATTCAGCTGGCCGCGGATCAGATTAGTGAACGATCTGGTGGCGACCGCTTACGCGGTACCATTATTGCGGAAAAATGAGCTGTTTCCTCTACAGCGCGGTTCGGGTGGTCCTGGTCTTAATATTGGTCTTATGGCTCCCGGGACCGGTCTGGGGACCGCTCTTCTCATTGCTAATGATGGTGACAACTATGTTCCGGTGCCATCCGAAGGTGGTCATGTGGGGTTTTCCCCACATGAAGATGATGACCTTGAGTTGTGGCAGGCCCTGGCACAGCAGTACGGTCATGTGAGTCTGGAACGACTAATTTCCGGCCCCGGCCTGTATAATATCTATTGCTGGTTGAGGGATAGCGGTCGTTATGATGAACCAGCATGGTTGGCGGAACAACTGAATCCGGAGAATGCGCCCCGGCTGATAGCCGAGCAGGGATTGAAAGAAGTTGTCCCCCTTTGCAGTGCCGCTCTGGAAAAGTTTATTGCAATTATGGGAGCCGCGGCGGGGGACTTGGCTCTTATTGGTATGACCCGTGGTGGCCTGTTTCTGGGTGGCGGTATCCCGCCAAAAATCCTGCCCAAACTTCGTGAATCACGGTTTATTGAAGCCTTCAACAGCAAAGGGCGTTTAAGCGATATGATGCCCCGCTTTCCGGTATCGGTAATTCTCAATGATCAGGCTGCCCTGCTGGGCGCGGCCCATTGCGCCCTTGCCCATATTTAGTCAGTGTCCGGTTAGAAACTTGCATATTGTTACCTGCCTTAGATGTCATCAGCACAGACAACCTGGTTACGTCCATTTTCCTTGGCCTGCAGGAGGGCCTGGTCGGCTGCTTTGATTAATTGTTCAGGTCCGGTTGTCCCCTTCTTTCCTGCAATCCCCGGCAACAGGGTAGCCACCCCGATGGAGATAGTTATTTTGTTTATATTTCCGTCGGGCAGTTCGAAATTATGTCCAGCAATATTTTTTCTGATGCGTTCAGCAATTTCCCGGCCGTCACTACAGGTTGTATGGGGAAGCAGAACCACAAACTCCTCGCCGCCATAACGGGCAAAGATATCGCTGCGGCGCAGGTGGGAATTGATAATACCGGAAATCTTTTGCAGGACCTGGTCACCGGTCTGATGACCCAGCTGATCATTGATGTTTTTGAAATGATCAAGATCAAAAAACAGGAAGGTTAAGGATTGGCCATAACGGTGAGTTCTGGAAACCTCATCAGCGATTCTGCGGTCAAAAAATCTGCGGTTAAAAATTCCGGTTAAAGGGTCTGTTAAAGCCACTCTTTTCAGTCGCTCATGGTTCAGGGTATTTTCCAGGCACATGGAAACAACTGATCCCAGGTGGGTGAGGAAGTCGGCATGCCCATCATCCGTATAACGTATTAGTTGAAAACTGCCAAGATTGAGACTGCCAATTATTACTTCCCGTCTTTTTAAGGGCAGTAAAGCAACCGACGCCAGTTTCGGGGAACATCTGGGGAATAGGATGTGATGTTGCTGGTTCTGATAAGGTCCCAACAGGGGCCCTAATGGGGAGGAAAACAGCTGTTTGAGAAGTTCTGGCTCAGGTAGAAAGATAAGTTCTCTATGCTGATCTAAGGGTGGCTTAATGTTTTTAATCAGGGATTCCAGCTCATTTTTTTGATCAATCAGGGTCAGAGAGATGTAGTCGAGTTTGAAAATAGAACGGTAATCATTAATAAGCAGGGAAAACAGCTCAGCAAAAGATTCAGCGCCGATCAGGCGAAGCTCAAGTTTATCAAACCGCTGTTTTTTTTCCTCGTTATTTTTTGCCTGGTGCAGTAACTCCTGCATCTGCTGTCGTAACCGTTGATTCTCTTTCATTATATTGCTGGTCATAAAGGTAGAACCATTGGTCTTATGGATATGACGATAGTCTGGAAAAAGATATCTGCCATATCAGTGTATATGGAGTATACCATACATATTTTATCAGAAAGGGCTACAGCGCAAGGGTTAAACTCCTTGCTTTATCAGCCATATCACCAGGCGCTTACAAAATCGTTATCATATCGTGAAAAGTGAATTAAAATGCAGGCTATCTATCTTTCAGCATCGCGATAATCTCGTCATCCCGGGGGAAGGTCCCGGTAGCCTTTTTTGAATAAATCAGCATGTCATCGACGGTGACTTCAAAAACCCCACCCCTGGATTTGAGCAACAGAGCATCGGTTTCTGTCGAATGTTTGATTTTTTTCGCCAGCCTGGCGGCTCGTGCCTGATAATTTCACTCCCCGCAGTATTCGATCGTAACGTACATGGCTTCCTCCGGATATTCAGTTTAATGGACGGTATCTTCCAACCCTTTATTGATGATTTCCTTGATATAATCCAGCAGAGATTTATGTTCCTTATAAGGCACTTTAAGGTTTTCCTGATGTAGGTCAGAACCAACTGGATCTTCCCCCTCACGTAACAAAACCCAGCCACGTTCATTGTAGCTGAGGACCAGTCCCTCTTCCAGGGTATAGCATTTAGCCGTTTGGTTTTCCATGGTATTTCTCCTTTTTCAAGATAGCCTATAGTCAAATATTATAGCGGGCGGCGATGGGCATCCGGCGTCCCATGCCAAAAGCCTTGCTGGCGATTTTCAGTCCCGGGGCCGCCTGCCGTCGTTTGTATTCATTGCGTCTTACCGCCCTGGCAATCCATTGAACGGTTTCAGGGTCGAACCCTTTATCGATGATTTCAGCTGCGGACAATCCCTGATCTATAAGATATGCCAGTACCTGGTCAAGAATATCATAGGGCGGCAAGGTGTCCTGATCCTTCTGGTCGGGGCGCAGTTCAGCCGAAGGAGCCTTGTTGATAATTTTCTGGGGAATAATTTCCCAAGATTCATTTAACCGTTCTGACAGCTGATAAACCATGGTTTTCGGCAGGTCGGAAATAACTCCCAGCCCACCACACATATCACCGTAAAGGGTGCAGTAGCCTACGGCCAATTCACTTTTGTTGCCGGTGGTCAGCAGCAGATGGCCAAACTTGTTGGACAGGGCCATCAGCAGGGTCCCCCTGATTCGTGCCTGAATATTCTCTTCAGTAACACCCGCAGCCCGGTTGGCAAATAAGGAAGATAGTGAATCAAGATAGCTTTCATAAAGATTTCTGATGGGTATGAGATCAAACCTGACATCAAGGTTTTCAGCCAGTTTTCTGGCATCACTGATGCTGCCGCTGGAAGAATAGGGGGAGGGCATGCCAATTCCCCAAATGTTCTCTTTGCCCAGGGCTTCCACGGCCAGGCAGCAGACCAGGGCTGAATCGATGCCGCCAGAAAGCCCGATGAGGGCCTGTCGGAAGCCGCATTTTTGACAATAATCTTTTACTCCGAGGACCAGGCCCTGGTGAATTTTATCCAGATCGTCATTATCGTCAGCGGTCGTCAGCTGGTATCCAGTTGTTTGGTCAACAACCGCAACATCAGGCAGACTAAAGCATTTTACTTCTTCGGCAAAACCACATGCGGTCATGGTAATTTCGCCACTACCGTTCATTGCAAAGCTGTGGCCGTCAAAAATAAGTTCATCATTTCCACCCACCTGGTTGACCAGGATGAAAGGCAGTTGGTGCCGCTGGGCATGGTAACGGATGATCTCATGACGCAACCGGTCTTTGCCTACCTGATAGGGTGAAGCAGAGATGTTGATCATCATGGTTGCCTGCTGCTCAGCAAGTAGAGCAATGGGGTCTAGCAAATATGATGGAGCATCAAACATCTCCGGGTCGTTCCAGGCATCTTCACAGATGGAAATCCCCAGCCGTTCACCCTTGAAGTCGTAAGTCAGGACATCAGCTGCGGGTTCAAAATAGCGTCGTTCATCAAAGACGTCATAAACCGGCAGCAGGGATTTCTTCTGGATAAAGAGGATATTCCCGTTTTGCAGTAATATGGCAGCATTGAAGAGCTTTTGTCCTCCAGAATCCTCCTCCCGGATGACGGTTCCCATCAGCAAGCCCATGTTGGGGAAATTTTTAGAAATCCCGCAAATTGTTTCCAGTCCTTTTTCCGCCTCGGTAATGAATGCCGGTTGATCAAGCAGATCCCGGGGCGGATAGCCGGTAAGATAAAGTTCGGGAAAAATCGTTAAATCGGGCTGTTTGGGGATCAGTTTTTCCAATTCCTGCTTCAGCCGGGCGATATTTCCCTTAATGTCCCCCACTGTTGGATTGAGCTGGGCAATGGCAATGTTCATTGGTTTAGAAAAGGGCCGGTTGGTTGGCTTGTTCAAGAGCCGGGAAAGTGATGGGATAATTCCCGGTAAAACAGGCATCACAGAAACAATCCTGGCTGCCAATTACCTGTTTCATTCCGTTGCTGCTAATGTATCCCAGGCTGTCAGCGGTAATATATTTCCGGATATCCTCCACTGTATGGCTGGAGGCGATAAGCTCACTTCTGGTTGGGGTGTCAATCCCATAATAACAGGGGAAGTCGGTAGGTGGGGAACTGATGCGGACATGGACTTCCCTGGCTCCGGCAGCCCGGATCATTTTAATAATCTTTCTGGATGTTGTCCCCCGGACGATGGAGTCATCTATGACTACCACCCGTTTGTCCTTAATAACGCTTTTTATGGCATTCAGCTTTATTTTGACGCCAAAATGGCGGATGGAATTCTGAGGTTCAATAAATGTTCTTCCCACATAATGATTCCTGATCAGTCCCAGTTCCCAGGGAATACCGGTTTCTTTGGCATATCCCAGGGCCGCCGGGGTGCCGGAGTCGGGGATTGGTATAACCATATCCGCTTCTACCGGGTGTTCCCGGGCCAGCTGACGGCCCAGACGGATACGGACATCATAGACTGTTTCACCGAACATGATACTGTCAGGGCGGGCAAAATAAATATATTCAAAAATACAGTGGGCCGTTTTTTTGGCGGGAAAGGGAAAGTAGGATTTGATCCCTTTTGCTGAAATGGCCAGAAGTTCTCCCGGTTCAATCTCGCGAATAAATTCTGCTTCCAGCAGATCAAAGGCACAAGTTTCAGAAGCGACAATATAGCTGTCTTTCAGTTTTCCCAAAACTAAAGGACGTACAGCCCTTGGATCCCGGGCAGCAATCAACTGGTTTTCATTCATGAAAAGGAGGGAATAAGCTCCTTTTACCTGCTTCAGAGAATCAGCAATCCGCCCTATAAGCTTTGATTCCCGGGAACAGGCAATCAGATGCATGATGACTTCGGAATCCATTGAGGACTGAAATATGGAGCCATTATTGACCAGCTCACGCTTAATCTCTTCGGCATTCACCAGGTTACCGTTATGGGCAATGGCGAGGGTGCCGAGGGAAAAGTTGATCATGAACGGCTGGGCGTTTTCCATGCTGCATAAACCGGTGGTGGGGTAGCGAACATGTCCAATTGCCTGGTTACCTGAAAGTTTGGCAATAGTTTCTTCAGAAAAAATATCGGCAACCAGTCCCATCCCTTTGTGACTAGTATACTCTACGCCATCTGTGGCAATGATGCCGGCGCTTTCCTGCCCTCGGTGCTGCATGGCATAAAGCCCCAGATAGGCCAGATTGCTGGCCTCAGGATGGTTGAAAATCCCTATAATACCACACATTTTATCTTTCCTTAGGAGTGAGAAAAAAGGACCTGATTGGCTGAAAAAATACGAACGCTAAAAGTTAGCTTGAAAAGTTTCTATAACAGTATTAACGATGCAATTCAACCATTAAACCCTAACCGTTGATGATCTGTTTTAGACATGGCATTGGTACCGGCGAATTTTATTTTTCAGTGAATCGCTGGTTGTGTTTGGTTGGCTGGCCCGGGATTTTTCTTGACAGCTACATCATAATTGGCGATCATATATTTTCTCCTTATTTTTAAGGGATTGGGGGTCATTTCTTGACGAAGCTGAATCGTGATAGCTGTTTTTATTGGTGATTTCCGATAGCTTTTGTCAAGCTAATCCCTTGCGAAGCAGGATGAAGCGAACCAACTTAATTAACCTCTGTTCGATAGTGCTATTTATATCAGGAGAGTTTTGAAATGAATAAAGAGATCAGAATAATTTCCTGGAATGTCAATGGTATCCGGGCAGTGGAAAAAAAAGGTGAGATGTCCAGCTTTTTAGAACGCTATGAGCCGGATATCTTTCTGCTACAGGAAGTCAAAGCCAATTCTGGCCAGTTATCCTGGGAGTTGACGGAACATCCGGAATATTGGCAGTTTTATCATTCAGCCCGTAAGGCCGGTTATGCCGGCACCGCGATCTGGGTTAAAAAGAGCAGATCTTCCCAGCCGGAATTTTTTACCGGTATGCCTGATTTTGATGATGATGAAGGTCGGGTGGCCCAAGTTAAAATTGGAACTAATCGGATATTCGGGGTTTATTTTCCCAATGGTGGCAAATCGGTTGAGGCCTGGCAGGGAAAGCTCAAATTTTATGAAAGCTTTCTGGCTTACATAAATACCTTGCGCCAGATTGGGGAAAATATAATTTTTGCCGGCGACGTTAACTGCTGCCATGAAGCCATAGATATTGCCCGGCCGAAAGAAAATGATGGGAAGATTGGTTATCATCCCGAGGAGAGAAAAAAGATAACATCCTGGGTTGAGAATGGCTGGGTTGATGTCTGGCGTAAAACTTTTCCGGATAAGGGTGATGTTTATTCCTGGTGGAGTTTTCGCTCAGCAGCCCGCTCCCGGAATGTCGGCTGGCGCCTTGACTATTTTTTCGTTGATCAAGCCTTTTTCACCCGAGTGCGAAACATTGCCTATCTGGGAGAGCAGATGGGTAGTGATCACTGCCCGGTGATGATGGAGGTGGACAGGTTGTAAATAGTAAAAGCCCCATTCTTGTCAGAATAGGGCTTTTGAGTAGACATTACTGTTGCGTGGCAAATGTTAGATGTTATGCTCTTCCATCGGATACATCTGCCAGATGCCGCAGGGACAGACGGCAGCGCAGAATCCACAACCGATACACAGGTCATCATTGACCACGTATTCGTAGCCGCCATCTTCGGTTTCCTGGCGGGAGATAGCTCCCCAGTAGCAGGACTGTTCGCAGATGCCGCAGTCACGGCAAAGACCGCAGGACATGCACTTCAAGGCTTCGCTATCACCATCTTGCGGCTGGGGCATGCGGTCCCGTTCGTAATATTCCTTCCCGAGCCTGCCGTAATCAATCATTTCATCGCTACGCTTTTGGGCCTGCTTTCCTTCCAGCTCAGCCAGAATTGTCCTCGAAACTTGCAGCCCGGCACCCAGGGCGTGGGTGATCAGCCCCGGTTTATTGACGTCACCAATGGCATACAGTTTTTCCTCATTAGTGTGTCCGTATTCATCCGCCTGTACATATCCCCGGAATAATTCCACGGTTTCCGGCAGATAATCGAGCTCGGGGCTTTCACCGATGGAAATGAAAACCACATCGGCATCCAGGTGACTGCCGTCTTTGAAATAGAGTTTTCCTTCTTTTTTGCTGTAATGGTCGGTGAATTTCGGATAGATGATTTGGGTTCCCAGGGCCTGGGCCATTTTCTGCTCTTTCCCAAAACTTGCAGGTGCCTGGATGTCGACCGCGATGACCGATGATGCTCCTTGATTGTAGGCTTCACAGGCAATATCCATTCCCACATTACCGGCGCCGATAACAATGGCCTTTTTGTCTTCCAGGTTTATGGGGCTGCGGGTATTTATTCCTTTGAGAAAAACAATTCCCGGAATTACGTCTTCATAGCCGGGGAAGGGAATCATCCGGGGCGCATGGGCGCCGGTAGCCAAAACGACCGCATCATATTCGTGGCGAATAAGGTCAAATTTTTTCCGATCCACCGTATAGTCGGTGTATATTTCGATGTCTAGAGAGCGGAAACGGTCAAGTTCATGGCTAAGAATTTCCCTTGGCAGGCGATTTTCCGGGATGCACTGGTGGATTTTTCCTCCCAGTTCTTCCTCTCGCTCATAAAGCGTGACCTGAATGCCAGCCAGTGCCAAGTGCCAGGCGGCGGCAATGCCCCCGGGACCGCCACCGATGACTGCTACTTTTTCTGCCCGTGCCGGTGCTTTTTCCGGGGCTGGAATTTCCTGACTGAGGCTGCCGAGGAAAGCAATATCGACCGGTTCCCGTAACAATACACCGCGGCTGCAGGCATCCATGCAGGGATTGGGGCATACCTGGCCACAGACAGTGGCCGGTAGCGGCGAATACTGCAGAATAAGTTCTAACGCTTCTTGCATTTTTCCTTCCCGAATCAAATGGGTACGGATATGCGTAGGAATTTCCGTTGGACAGCTGTAGCAGCAAGGAGCCATAAAACGACCATTGTCCCAGGAAGGGTAATAGCGGCGGTCTTCCCCTGTAACAATGTAGGGGATGATGGTCCGTTCTTCATCCAGAAGATCACCAACAATTCCTCCCTGGCCGACTTCCTCATCCCAGGTCTGCAGGCGAAATTGGTCCATGGGCAGTCGTTTGCCACCTATATCACTGCGCTCAGCAGGGGAGAGCGCAACTATCTTCTGCCAGGCTGAACGGTCGGCAGTCAGTTCTTTAAGAGAGGAAATCCGGTCGATGGCCGTGAGGTATGGTTTGATATTGGTGGTCAACCATTCCCAGTCGGTATCATCCAAATCTATAATGCGAACATCCTTGGTGCTGTAACCAGTGGTTTGTCCACGAAAATAAATGGTTCCTCCCACCATGCCGACACAGGGGCGATAGCCGAGGATGTTGTCCGGGTGCCGCGGTTCAACGCCGCAGACTACGGCAATCCCACCGGCCTTGAATTCAGCGAAAGAATCCCCCACATCACGAAAATACCAGGACTGGAGCGGTTCAAAGCGGGGATTGAACTTAGTCATCGTATCGCAACGGGCACCGCCGCTGCCCTGGACGTAGAGGATTCCCTGGGCGCCGGCATTATGGGTGCCATTGGCTACATCTCCTAAGACCGTAATTTTAGCCCCGCAGTTCAGCCAGCCGACATCGTCGGAACAGGAACCATGAACAATAATCTCCGTCCCCATCATTCCCATTCCAGCCAGTCGCTGACCTACCGGACCTTCCACCGTGATGGTTGTTTTTTCCGTTGAAGGCCAGATGCGGCCGCCAATGCCATGCTGGCCATCAGAAATAATCTTTAGCTGGTGTCTACCATCATGTACAAGCTGCTGGATCTGTTCCTCAAGATCTTTCGAGCTGACCCGTTTTCCGTCTACTATGCCGTGTAATTCATACATGAAACTAATCCTTGAATTATTAAAAAAACAAGTGGTTAAGCTGAGGGCTAAAAGCTAAGCGCTAACTGCTCATCCGGAAACCTGTGTTTCCGGATGGATACTAACAGGCGTAATCAATCTGCAGTCGTTCGGCGATTTGCCGGTCGGAAACACTCAAGCCATCGGACATGCCGATGGGTAGCTGGGTGCTGCGCCCCATGGGAGCGAAAATCTTTTTCAATTCGGTGTCCGCGGCCTTGAAAACATCAACCACCCGCTCTGCCACCAGATCCGGATCCAGTCGCCGGTAGAGCCGGGGATTCTGGGTCGTAATCCCTTTAGGACAACGGCCGACATTGCAGAGGTTGCAGCGATTTTGTTCATCTCCTAAACAACCGGCGGCTGCCTGCATGATGTATTTCCCGCAGTCAACCCCGGAAGCTCCCAGCATAATCAGGGCGGCGGCATTAGCCGCCAGGTTACCGGTTTTTCCCACTCCACCGGCGGCAAAAATCGGCAATTCATTCTGTTTACCGATTTTTACCAGATTCAGGTAGCAGTCCCGCAGGTTCGAGGCAATGGGATGTCCCATCTTGTCCATGGAAACATTGTAAGCGGCTCCCGTACCGCCATCTTCTCCATCAATAGTCAAGGCGCCGGCAAAGGGATTCCGGGCCAGGTTATTGAGCACCGCCAGGGCGGTTTTGGTGCCGGAAATCTTGGGGTAGACCGGAACCCGGAAGCCAAAAGCCATGGACATGGAAATAATCATTTTGGCGACTGCTTCCTCAATGGAATATTTGGTCTGGTGGGTCGGCGGTGATGCCAGGTCTATTTTCATCGGTATACCCCGCACCTTGGCAATCAGATCCAGTACCTTAAATGCCATCAGCAATCCGCCATCTCCGGGTTTGGCTCCCTGGCCATACTTTATCTCGATAGCTGCCGGATCTTCCTTCATATGGGGGATGGCGTGGATGATTTCATCCCAGCCGAAATAACCGGAGGCAATCTGGAGAATAAAGTATTTCAAAAAGCGGGATTTCAACAGCCTCGTCGGCATGCCGCCTTCACCGGTGCACATGACTACCGGGATCTTTTCCACCTCATTCAGGTAAGCGACCCCCATAGCCAGACCTTCCCACATATTGGGTGAAAGGGCGCCAAAAGACATGCCGCCGATACGGATTGGAAAAATTTCCCGAACCGGGGGGACAAAAACCGTTTCATCCAGGCATAAATCATCATCCTTGACGGTCAGAGGCAGCTGGTCGGGAGAAATGTTGCGGCCCAACAGGGTCCGGATGTGAAATTCATGCCGTCCGGCATCAAGAGCCGGGTCGGTAAGCATGGAAATGCGGGTGAATTTCAGTTTGTCCAGGGTTGATGTATTCGGGTCGTTGCGCCGACCGCCCCGTTTAAGGGGAGCTCCACCCCGGTTCTGGTTGATCAGGAATTTGTTGGCGGGATTATATTCCGGATAAATGGCCCCATTGGGACAGACCAGGGCGCACATGCCGCAGCCGACACAATAGTGCTCAATGTCGGTGACCTGGCGAATGCCGTGATACGTGGTCCGGACCGTAGCCGGCATCGGCAGGGAGCCTTCCGAGGAAACCAGACGACTGACAAAAACTGCCGGTTCGATGGCCTGGTTGGGGCATACCGAGGTACACTGGCCGCAGCGGGTACATTTGTCTGGATTCCAGTGAATGAAATACGGCAGGTCTTTTATTGTTAATTGACCGTTGACATCGAGCCGTGTTTTTGATTCCATACTTTTATCTCCTTAACTTCTTCATCTACCATAACCAGGTCATATTTCATCGGGAAGACATCTTTGCTGGTATCACGGTCGGGAACCGCGGCATCCAGCCCGCAGACTTCAGACATCAGGGCATATTTACCCGGGACCCCACCAACCACTCCCGGCCGCAGTTTCTTAGAATCTTGAGTCATGAATATAGTGCCGCTCTGGTCAAAACCTATAATACAGTTGGGGCCATCAATGGTCAGTGGCCGTAATACCCTCTTCAGTAGTTCTATGGCCTTGCGGTCGGATCGTTCTCCCATTTCCCGGTCAAATAACGGCATGATTACATCTTTATAATATTTTAGCGGAAATTTCAGTTCATGACGGATGTAATGGAGGATGTGGACAAAAACTTCACTGTCGCTGCGATAGCCCACGTAGCCGGGAATGCCACGGCCGGTTAAGAATTCACGAATGGGAACGAAAGCGGTGTTTTCCCCATTTGTCATTGTTCCGTTTCCCTGGATGAAAAAAGGGTGGCAAGCATAAAGATTGATGGCATAATTGGTGTTCTGGCGTCCCTGAGCCAGGATGGTCTTGGCCAGTAGCGGCTTTTGGTCCAGTCCGAAGAACTCGCCCACTTCCAGCGGATCACCCACTTCCTTCAGGGTGATCATGTCCGGCCAGAAGGAAAAGACATACATGGTGTCATCGGCGAGTCCCATATTGCGTATTTCCAGCCGGGTTTTGAGGAGCAGGTTCTCTTTTGTCTGCTGGTCGGCATCCTGGGCCCAGTCGGGGTATTCGTAGGCCCGGGCAAAGTAGAAATCCCGCTTCTTGATCGACATCCCTTTTTTCAGGGAGATTTTCGGTGTCCAGAGGTGCTTGGTTCTGAAGCCCAGTTTAACCATGAACTCATCCAGAATGGGGATCGATTCCTTTGAACAGATACCTGAAAGGATAGGGTTTTCCTTGAGCTCTTCAAAAGCTCCGCCCAGGTTGCGGAGAATCAGTCCCAGTCCGGAGCCGTCATGTCCCTCTTTCATGGTTTCCAGGGCCATGATGTTTTCCATCGGGGAGAAATACTCATCTGAAATAATGGCGCTCAGCCGGCACATATACTGCTCCTCTTATGTCATTGTTTTGGTATGTCAAACTATTGCTGGTTTTTCCGTTGGGTATGTAAAAAACTGGCAATCACAGGATGTCTGATCTTCTATGTTAACTTTTTTCTCTTTTAGCGTTGACGGCTGTTCTGAAACTATCTGCTGCCCATCATTGCCAGGCGTTCGGTCAACTCTTCATAGTGGAACAGTCGGTCAAAATTGATAAGACCGGCCATCGCCCGGGAAGATACCCGGCATCCGCTTTCCTTGAGGATGGCGACCGGGTTGAGGCCGCCGATGACGACGGCGCCAAATCTGCCTTGGTTTACCGGAATTTCGAAAAGCGGCAGGCCGGGTCGACCAAGAGACATAACCCCCCCTAATCCGGCTTTAGCCAGTTTTCCGGCCAGGGTTTCCACCAGCTCCCGGCTGCCGGACGGAAATTCCCGAAAACTGGCACCAATGCGTCCGTTGCCAGACTGAATGGCCCCCAGGTAGTCAGTCATGTCGCTGCGGGTAAAGACTTCCAGGGGATCGATACTGGTGCCGTCGTAGTTAATGATTTCAACGAACCGGGTGGGCTTCTTGTTTTGCAACTCCAACAAACCGCCAAACCGGGAAGTTGTGGGGATGCCGTACTGGAGCAGGATCCCATTCAGAGAAATGGAGCAGACGGTACCCACCCCGATCAACCCTTCAGGGACAATGATTCCCTCCAGGTGTTTTCCCGGAGCCATCAGGGTCAGATACTCCCCCATGGTGTAGCCTTGGGCAAAGACCTGTTTGACTTTGTCGGCGCACGACAGCAGTTCGTCAAGGTTTACCAGGGTAAAGTTGATCACCACCGAACCGGAACAGCTATCCAGATCAAAATTCATCCGGTAGGTCATTTGGTCAATCTTGGCCGATAAAAACCCCACCCGTTCCATGATTTGGGAAGAGTCCAACTCGCGCAAACCAGCCTCGCTGATCAGGCGCCCCCGCTTGCCAAAATTTTGAGTAAAACCCTCTTTGTCCAAATGCTGGAGGTAGAGACGCACCGTGCGTTCACTGATATCCAGGCCTAAATTTGCCAGTTCTTCAGTAATTTTGGCACTGCTGAGCGGTGTTTCAACCTTTTTCAGAATCCGCAAAATTGCCAGTTGTTTCCTTTTGATTTTTTCTCCCATAGTATCTGGTTTCTACCCAACAAGTCGGGAAAAGTCAACAATCATCAAGTTGACAGTCCGTATGTCAAGGGTGATCAGGGGTTTTAAAAAATGTTTTTTCCGGTATTTATTGGCAAAAATGCCGGAAAAATAATGTTTACATATACCACCTTGTTCCAAAGGATCCGTTGTATTTATAAACTATTGACAGGAATTATTCAAGGTGATAAATGACATGGGAATTCATTTTTACGGTAACTGCTTGCCGGAAACAAACAGATTGTAGAATAGAGGAGGAGGAACGATCATGACTGAATGGCAAAAATCAAACGATGCGCTGGGAACGGTTAACCGGGGCAATCCTTGTGAATCAGGTCTGTGTACATTGTGCCGGGCCGACTGCAAAGGAAAATGTGAAACCTGGCTTTCAAGCATCAGGGGCCGCAAGATGCTCTATCCCAGAGATTTCGGCGAAATTACTGCGGGCAGCGCCAACACAACTCATGTCGGCGTTAACTACAATGCTCTTCGTATCCAGGGTTACAGCTACGGGGCCCATGGCCTGGCTCAAGGGCTTTCCAACAATGCCGATGACTGTATCTTTCCGAATGTCAACATTGAGACCGAATTCGGCCAAGAGATAAAAACCAAATGCCGGATGCCATTACTCTCAGGTGCCCTGGGCTCAACCTTCATCGCGGCCAAATACTGGGAATCATTTGCCGTCGGCGCGGCCCTGGTCGGTTTTCCGATTGTTGTTGGTGAGAACGTCGTCGGAGTTGACAAGGAGTCGGTTCTTAAAGATGGCAAGATTGTCGACGCCCCCGAACTTAACCGCCGCATCGACACTTTCATGCGTTACTACGATGGCTATGGCGCCATCATCGTCCAGATGAACGTTGAAGATACCCGCGCCGGAGTAGCCGAATATATCATTGATAAATACGGTAGCGAGAAAGTCATCATCGAGTTAAAATGGGGCCAGGGAGCCAAGGACATCGGCGGCGAAATCCAGGTAACCAGCATTGAATACGCCCAGTTCCTTAAAAATCGCGGCTATATAGTCGACCCCGATCCAACTCTTCCGGAAGTCCAGGAAGCTTTCAAAAACCGCGCTATCCTCGCCTTTGCTCGGCACAGCCGTTTAGGCGGTACCGCCTTCTCCGACGTTGATGAAGTTAAAGCTGATTTCATGGAATCAGTTGACTATCTGCGCAGTTTGGGTTTCAAACGAATCACCTTAAAAACCGGCTCCTACGGCATGGAAGCTCTGGCTATGGCGATCAAGTTTGCGACCGAAGCCGAACTTGATCTTTTGACCATTGACGGCTCCGGCGGCGGCACCGGCATGAGTCCTTGGAACATGATGGAAAGCTGGGGCGTACCTTCAATCCATCTACATTCCAAGGCTTATGAGTATGCCAGCATTCTTGCCAATCAGGGAGCCAAGGTTGTCGACCTCTGCATCGGTGGCGGCATGGCCCGTGAAGACCATATTTTTAAAGCCCTGGCTTTAGGTGCCCCGTTCACTAAACTCGCGCTGATGGGTCGGGCGGTAATGATCCCCGGTTACCTCGGTGCCAATGTTGAAGGGGTTATTAAACCGGAACAACGCCAACGCTTAAGCGGCCATTGGGAATCTCTGCCACCAAATGTTGCCCAATACGGACGTTACGCCGATGAAATCTTTGCCGGCTACCACGAAGTTGAAAAGAAGGTCGGAACCGATGAGATAAAAAATATCCCCTACGGGGCTATCGCCATGTATACCCTGGCCGACAAACTGGCAGCCGGCCTCCAGCAGTTACTGGCCGGAGCCCGCAAATTCAACATTAACAAGATCACCCGGGATGAGGTCTTCTCCGGCAACCGCGAGACTGAAGCGGTAACCGGCATCCCCTTCATGACCGACGTCCTCGATGATGCCGCCAAACGTATTTTAAAGGGTTAAAAACCCTTCTCTATGTAAAAGTTTGATCCTGTACACAAAAAAAAGCGGGGAGCTAATCAAAATGATTAGCTTTCCGCTTTTTTTATTACTATACCGCCTAAGGATTTACCGAAATAGAGGGTGTTTTAATTTTTTGCCTGGAAAACAATTCCTTCCTGACTGAGTGTATTGGCGTGAAAAAACAGACTCGTCAGTGTATTATCTATATCTGAAACATGTATCGCGGCAGCGACATTATCTTTTTTTTCATAAATTTCAGATAAAACATTAGAACCCTGCAGAATCAGTTTTTCATTCAGCACGTAGCCTTCATCGCCAGGATAAATGCCGATATAGACAATACCCATTTCGACAAGGTCATTAAAAAAATGGGTTCCCAGAGAGATATCGGGGGTCAGTTTTTCATGCATGGTGACAAGCTCACAAAGAACCGAGGCATTCCTGATATCATTAAATGAAACCGGCACCCCCAATTCCGGCATTTTACTGCCCCAACGTCCGGGCCCGACCAGCATAACGTTTTTCTCGTCGGACAGATCATTGGTTAGATCTCCGATCAAACGGGCAACCGAATAACGTTCCGACGTTGTCAAGGCGCTGTATTTTGACGGGATTATATAGATAATCCGGTCAATTTTCTGAGCTACGGCTTGTCCTATAATAGGCCCCGATGTCTTGAGAAATATATCTTTTTCCTGAATATTATCCGGCAGTTTGGCACCACTTATTTCGACATTAACCTGAAAGGGGCGGCACTGAAGAAGATTGATCCGGTAGGTTTTGTCATCGGAAAAGTTTACCGCAAACTCGATATCAACCGGATAATCATAGGCTTTGCCCAAAATCTTGAGCATCTCCCGCATATCGTCAATCAAAATCGTCTCGGTAAAGACATTTTTAAACGTCAACATCCAGGAAAAAACGTCTTGAACACCGTGTTGCCGGGCTCGCTTTTCCATTTCACGATCACGCTCCGCAAAGAGTTCAAGAGGGAGCCCGGGAGTTGTTTTGGCAACGGTTTCGAACTCCGTACTCACCTGGGTGTTGTTTTTCAGATCAAGGACATCGACAATCCGCTGACTGTACCTGCGAACATCATCAGAGCTCACTTCAGGCCGTTTTAAAGGAGCATTGAGCGCAACGATGCGGGTATAATCATCATCGTGCTGATCTACAGCCCTGGTACCCAAACCAAACACAAGCCGCAAGAGGCCGTCGGCCGGATCAATCTCCGAATCCCAGACATAAGGGTTGTAGGAGTAACCCACACCCGCAAGTTGCGGCATATAGTAATCTTCGTAAAAATCCCCGGAGACTCTCTGCACCAGCAGAGCCATCTCCTCGTCCCGATTCCATAAGCCCCGATGCAAGCGATAGGTCAAAACATCTCGACTAACAGAACTTGCATAGACTGTGCGTACCGCATCCTTAAACTGCTCCAGGCGTTCTTTGGGCGTACCCTGGTTGACGCAGAAAACGCTTTCGTATTTACCGGAAAAAGCATTGCCGTAAGCATCCTCCAGAAGGCTGCTTGATCGGACAATTATCGGTGATTGCCCAAAATAGTTCAGTATCTCCTTAAATTGATCGACTATATCCTTCGGGAAGCTCCCGTTGAGAAGTTTTTGGCTGATCTTTTCAGCTTCAATGTAGGGATTTTCAGAAGTTTTCATCTGGTGTCGTTCCCACCAGCATTTGTTATTAATAATAAAGGAGTAGAAAACATTGGCGCCGATAAAAAAAGAGTCGTGAATCTCCAGAAGTTTATCCCATTTCGGATTATCATTTTTAAGGATAGCCCGCGCCAAGAGCATACCGGTTGATTTTCCACCAATAAGCCCTGTACCAATCACCCGTTTACCGATAGATACCAGATCGGTAAGTTTAAAATGCTCTTCGCACAACCTAGCAGCGGTTTGATTACGAGTGATAATCATCCTGATCAGCTGCTTTTGGAGAGACTTGGTTTCTTTCGCCGAACTCAGATCACCCGAGATTGAGCATACCGCCTGTGCCTCCCCCAGAATTTTTATCCAGGGGTCACGACGGACAAGATTGCCGTCAATCCAT
Source organism: uncultured Thermodesulfobacteriota bacterium (assembly GCA_964478545.1). Taxonomy (GTDB): domain Bacteria; phylum Desulfobacterota; class Anaeroferrophillalia; order Anaeroferrophillales; family Anaeroferrophillaceae; genus DQWO01. The sequence continues at coordinate 6,783 of CAYZIS010000026.1, read as the reverse complement.
GGCTGTGGTGTCGTCGACAGGATTTCAGAAACAATGGTACTCCGAGTCACCGGTTCCAGTTTATCTCCCATCAATGAATGGAGCATGTACATGGTCGACGTATGGCGCCCCTTAACTTTCAAGGGCAGGATATAGTCCCTCTCGTTGCTTCGATACAGATCGAGCACAACCTGAGCCGTTGAATGGATAGCATTTATTGAGAGCGGCGAATGTGAATTTCGAATCAGAACAAAGTATGCAACCGTGTCTAATACATAGAGATATGGGCAGGCCAGTTTAAAAAAATTTCCCAGAACCCGGTCGCTGTACCAGTCCTCCGCCAGCCCGGAGAGACAGTCAAACACGTAGCACACACCCTTTTTGCCACTCGTCTTGACGACATTCAGTATTTTATTGATAAATTGTTCGAATCCGGCTTTGGCATTCAGGAGATGCACTTCAGCTGCAAATTCATCGGGGACGAGCGCTTCATGCGACGCAAATCTGAAATATATCAGTTTTTTCCCGTCGCAATACGCAGATCGACAAAAGGCGTGGACAAATGGAATTTGATCCCTGATATCATCAACCTGCCAGACAACATTGTCACCAGCAAGTATCCCCTGCAACATCTCGTCAAGGGCCTCGATTCCGGAACTAAATAAGGGTTTCATTTTAATCCTGATTTGTAACTTTGAACTATCATAAAAACGACCACCCGACCACAGGAGTAGGAGGGTGGTCGTATCCTGATATAATCATACAACACCCTGATCGAGCATCGCATCCGCCACTTTGACAAAACCCGCAACATTGGCACCTACAACATAGTTGATGTAGCCGTCTTTTTGTCTGCCGTATTCTACGCAATTTTCATGTATATTTATTTTAATCTGACGAAGTTTCATATCAACTTTTTCGCGGGTCCAGGCCGTCCGGATACTGTTCTGACTCATCTCGAGTCCGGAGGTTGAAACACCGCCGGCATTGACAGCTTTGCCGGGAGCATAGAGGATTTTGGCATCCTGAAACACTTTGACACCATCCGGAATAGTTGGCATATTGGCACCTTCACCGACGACATAACAACCGTTTTCAACCAGCATCCTAGCATCTTTTTCATCAATTTCATTCTGGGTGGCACAGGGAAAAGCGACATCACAGGCAATCCCCCACGGTCTTTTCCCCTCAAAGTATTTACAACCTTCAAGAACCTTGGCACATTCACTAATCCGACCCCGTTTAACGGTTTTAAGCTCAATCACAAACTTGAGATCTTTTTCGGTCAAACCAGTTGGTTTATGGATAAAACCGTTGGAATCCGACAAAGTGACCACCTTGGCCCCAAATTCCAGAAGTTTTTCAGTGGTATATTGAGCCACATTACCGGAACCGGAGATAACGCAGGTTTTGCCTTCAAGGTCTTCGCCTCGGGTTTTCACCATTTCATGAACAAAATAGACACAACCGTAACCCGTAGCTTCGGGCCGGATCAGGCTGCCGCCCCAGTTAGTACCCTTACCCGTAAGCACGCCAGTAAACTCATTGCTCAATCTTTTATACTGACCGAACAAATAACCTATCTCGCGTGAACCAACGCCGATGTCACCCGCCGGGACATCTGTGTTTTCGCCAATATGACGGAAAAGTTCAGACATAAAACTCTGGCAGAATTTCATGACTTCCATATCGGATTTCCCTTTAGGATCGAAATCCGAACCACCCTTACCGCCGCCCAGGGGCAGAGTGGTGAGACTATTCTTGAAAACTTGCTCAAAAGCCAGAAATTTAAGGATCCCAAGATTAACGCTGGGATGAAACCGGAGCCCGCCTTTATATGGGCCAATGGCGCTGTTCATCTCGATCCGGTAGCCTACGTTCACTTGAATCTTGCATTTGTCATCAATCCAGGGCACCCTGAAAATCAGAACCCTTTCAGGAACAACCATTCTTTCTATAATGTTTTCTTCTTCATATTGGGGATTTTTTTTCAGGAATGGGGCGATCGATTCAACCACCACTTCAACCGCCTGGTGAAATTCAAGTTCTCCAGGATTTTTGCGAATAACTCCGGCCATAAACTCTTTTACACTCTCCATGATTTCCTCCTTATTAAATGTAGGCTTTATTATACTGACCCTTGCTCTTTATCGCTTGTGAAAAACAGTTTGTGTACTTTGAAACAATCATAATTCGGTATCGTATTGCCATTTTTTCATCATCTGTGTTTTATACCGGAAAATTAGTCTACCGCAACCATGTTCAGGATGTCTTCACTGTCGCTTTTTACTTGAAAAAGCGTATGGCGACAAAACTTTTATTTTATTAACATGAATAAATATTTTCTTCAATCACCAAGTATATTGGCGTTGCTGGCATTGTCCTGTTTTTTTTGTTGACCTTTGCATGTGGTCAGGCATAATGATGGCTTGGCAGATGGTACATGGGTGAAAATTTCGATAATGGTTTTTTCGGTTAAGGAGGAGAAAAGATGCCGAAACGTGAAGATATCAACAAAGTAATGATTATTGGTTCAGGTCCGATCATCATCGGACAGGCCTGTGAATTTGATTATTCCGGTACCCAGGCCTGCAAAGCCTTACGTTCGCTGGGTTATGAGATTGTGTTGGTCAATTCCAATCCGGCGACGATTATGACTGATCCTGATATGGCTGATGTCACTTATATTGAACCCCTGAATCTGCGGACCATGGAGAAGATTATTGCTGCCGAGCGGCCGGATGCTTTGTTGCCAAACCTGGGAGGGCAATCGGCTCTCAATCTTTCTTCAGAACTGGCTAAGGCCGGCATCCTGGAAAAATATAAGGTCAAAGTTATCGGGGTGAATATCGATGCCATAGAAAGGGGTGAAGATCGAATCGCCTTTAAAAAAACTATGGATCACCTGGGAATTGAGATGCCGCGAAGCACGGCGGTCAACCGGGTTGAAGATGCTGAAAAGGTAGCCAAAGAGCTTGGTTATCCTGTTGTCCTCCGGCCGGCATATACGATGGGCGGTACTGGTGGAGGAATGGTGTATAACGTTGATGAGTTGCGGACCATCTGCGCCCGTGGCCTGTCGGCCAGCCTGGTGCACCAGGTTCTGGTGGAGGAGTCGGTTCTGGGTTGGGAGGAACTGGAGCTGGAAGTGGTTCGTGATGCCAAAAATCAGAAAATTACGGTCTGTTTTATTGAAAATGTGGATGCCATGGGGATACATACAGGTGATTCTTATTGTACGGCTCCCATGTTGACGATTGCTCCTGAATTGCAGGACCGCCTGCAAAACTATTCATATGATATTGTTGAGGCTATCGAGGTGATTGGCGGCACCAATGTCCAGTTTGCCCATGACCCTGAAACCGGTCGGGTGGTGGTGATCGAGATTAATCCTCGCACCTCACGCTCTTCGGCGCTGGCTTCAAAAGCCACCGGTTTTCCCATTGCCTATGTTTCTGCCCTCCTGGCCGGTGGTCTGACCATGGATGAAATTCCTTACTGGCGGGACGGGACATTGGAAAAATACACCCCTTCCGGAGATTATGTGGTGGTCAAATTTGCCCGCTGGGCCTTTGAGAAATTTGCCGGTGTCGAGGATAAACTGGGTACCCAGATGCGGGCTGTTGGCGAGGTGATGAGCATCGGTAAAAATTATAAGGAGGCGTTCCAGAAGGCCATCCGCTCGCTTGAAATTGGTCGCTATGGTCTCGGATTCGCGAAAAATTACCATGATCTTCCGTTGGAAGAACTGTTTATGCAGTTGCAGGATCCCAGCAGTGAACGGCAGTTTATTCTTTATGAGGCTCTACGCCAGGAGGCAACAATCGATCAACTGCATGCTATTACTTATATTAAGCCTTGGTTTATCGAGCAGATGCGGGAATTGGTACAATTGGAAGAACAGGTACTGCAATACAAAGGGAAGTCGTTGCCTGATGATCTGCTGCGCCAGGCAAAAGAGGATGGTTTTGCCGATAAATATCTGGCTCAGATTATCGGAGTTGCAGAAGAGGATATTCGGAGGCAAAGGACAAATCTGGAGATCTGTGAGGGCTGGGAGCCGGTGCCGGTGAGCGGGGTTGAAGATGCAGCTTATTATTTTTCAACTTATAATGCCCCGGACCAGGTTGAAGTCAGTGAACGGCCCAAAATTATGGTGCTTGGGGGAGGGCCTAATCGCATTGGACAGGGGATTGAGTTTGATTACTGCTGTGTTCATGCGGCATTTTGTATCCGCGAAGCCGGTTACGAATCGATCATGGTCAATTGTAATCCGGAAACAGTTTCTACTGACTATGATACTTCCGATAAACTTTACTTCGAACCCCTGACGGTTGAAGATGTTTTGAGCATTTACGAAAAAGAAAGGCCTGAAGGCGTGATTGTCCAGTTCGGTGGCCAGACGCCCCTGAATATTGCCAAGGAACTGGAGGCTGCCGGGGTGAAAATTTTGGGAACGTCTCCGGCGAGCATTGATTTGGCCGAGGATCGGGACCGTTTCCGGCAAATAATGCGTAAACTTGGCATCCCCCAGCCGGAATCGGGAATGGCCAGTACTTTGCCTGAGGCCCTGGAGATAGCTGGAAAAATAGGTTATCCCCTGATGGTTCGGCCTTCTTATGTTTTAGGTGGTCGGGCGATGGAAGTGATTCATGACGAGGATATGCTGCGTCACTATGTCTTGGCTGCCGTTGATGTTTCACCGGAGCGGCCAATCTTGATTGATAAGTTCCTGGAAAATGCCATCGAGGCTGAGGCTGATGCCATTGCTGACGGTACTGATGCCCTGGTCCCGGCGGTAATGGAGCATATTGAGCTGGCTGGTGTCCATTCCGGGGATTCGGCCTGTGTTATTCCTCCCATCAGCATCCCGTTGAAACATATTGAAACTATTGAAGAGTACACCAGAAAGATAGCGGTCGAGCTGGGGGTGGTTGGCTTGATGAATATCCAGTATGCCATTGCCAACGATACGGTTTATATTCTGGAGGCCAATCCCCGGGCATCCCGAACCGTCCCTTTGGTTTCAAAAATTTGCAATATTTCCATGGCCCGTTATGCAACGGAAGTCATGCTGGGTAAAAAACTGGCCGATTTAGGCTTGACGGTAAAACCCGTTGGTTATTTCGGGGTCAAGGAGGCTGTTTTTCCCTTTAATATGTTTCCTGAAGTGGACCCGGTGCTGGGTCCGGAAATGCGATCCACCGGCGAGGTGCTGGGGATGGCTGATTCATTCGGTATGGCTTTCTTCAAGGCGCAGGAGGCGACCCAGTCAGTCTTGCCGTTAGTGGGGACTGTGTTGATTACCGTTGCTGAGCGGGATAAGCCAGGGATCATTGAAGCGGCCAGGCAGTTTAGTGTGCAGGGATTTAAAATTCTGGCCACCGAGGGAACCAGCCGTTTTCTGCGGCAACAGGGGATTGAAACCACAGAGATTTTCAAATTGAAACAGGGTCGTCCCAATATTATTGATGCCATAAAAAACAGTGAAATTCAGTTGATCATCAATACTCCCAGGGGCAAAAACAGCCATGAGGATGATTCTTATATTCGCCAGGCGGCAATTAACTACAAGATTCCATTTATTACCACTCCAGCAGCCGCTTTAGCTGCCGCCAAAGGGATAGCGGCGCGGAAAAAAGGCGAGGCATTGGTGAAATCCCTGCAAAGTTATCATAAAGAGTTGAGATGATAATGAAAGGGGGTCAAATCTTTATCGTTGACAAAATTTAGGAAGTTAGTCCAACCGCCGAACGAATCACCGTCGTGGTGATTCGTTCGGCGGCCCAAGACATTGGCAATCAATTGAGCTCCCAGACAAATCCCCAGCACCCTTTTTCCCTGGTAAATCGCCTGTCTGATAAAGGTCTTCTCTGCAGCCAGCCAGGGATAGCGTTCTTCCTCGGCTACACTCATTGACCCGCCCATGATAATCAGCCAGTCAATCTGGTCAACCGACGGCGGATGCTCACCGGCATACAATTGGTTTCCATCCGGAAACTAATGTTTCCGGATGAACACGAGTTAAGACCAGGTAGCAATGGGGAGGGGGAAAGCGGCCAGAAAAACGAGCAGGAAGCTTACTGCTTAGATATTCATTGATAGATATCATGGTGAGGTCCGACATTTACCAAAATGATTTCTTGCTCTATAAAATAAAATTCCAGGGTGATGCGGTAAGAAATATTAATAGACACCGAGTGTAAATTATTTAATTTTCCTTTCAATCGATGCAATCTCAGCGAGGGATGTTGAGGATTTATCTCTAGTATTTTGAGAGTTTTTTCATACTGGGATATCAGCTCTGGATGTTTTTTGAAAAACCTCTTTGCTCTCCTTGTATAGCTGTCGGTGTAAACAAGTTTATAACTCATTCTGTGAGCCGTTTGATATGTTTTTCAACCTCTTCGCTAACAAATTTACCGGCCTGATAATCGGCCCTGGTTTCATGTAAAGCGGCATCAAGCTCACATTCACGAAAAAAGTTATAATGTTGCATATTCATAACCACAAATTTTTCTTTTCCTCGGACGGTAATTATTAGCTCACGATCAGCAACAAGGTTACTTTCAATTGCAGATATACCTTTTGTCTTTAATTGATTAGCAGTTATAGTATTCATAATAACCTCATTATTAATATTTTTAATAACACTATATATAGTGTTATTAAAGTTTATAGTCAAGCAGAAAACAAAAAGAGTTACGACTCATTCAGGTAAATATTTCTAACCTCGTCCGGCTACACACATAAAAGGTGTTGCCAAGATATGGTAAAAACTCAATAAAAACATTGACTTAATGC
>CAYZIS010000025.1:0-32786 GCA_964478545.1 uncultured Thermodesulfobacteriota bacterium | reverse complement strand
AGAATCTGGTTTCCCGGGAATTATGGGTCACAAAAAAAGGGGCATCTGCAATTCGCGCATAGTTCTCGCCTTGTGCATAATCAGCCGCTTTAATCGTTACGTTATCAGATTTGCATTCAATGATGATAAACGGTGCTTTCTGATCGGCCTTGTCCTTCGCTGTTCGCCATATAACGAAATCTGCACGGGCCTGGGCACTGCCCCTACCGGTGACATTCACCTCTTCGTCAATTTGGTCCAGAGTATATCCGTATTCATCAATCAAAACGGTCAGGTATTGTTGTCGGACCTGTTCTTCTGGTGTTAATGAAAGCCACATTCTTCGAACAGGACTGAAAATTTTATTCCCGTCGATTTGGACTTCATCTGCTTTTTTATATGTCTTACCAGCCATTGTACTGGCTCCTTTATGTCAAAATATTTTTATGCTCTAAAAAACTATAAAATTGTTCTTGCCCGATAATGATGTGATCCAATAAAAGCATTTCCAAAATATCAGCCGCTTGTTTCAGTTTATGGGTTGTTTGGATATCTTGTTTAGAGGGTTTGGGCTCCCCTGAAGGATGATTGTGTACAACAACAATGGTACTGGCAGAAAACCGAAGGGCTTCTTCCATGACTTTTCGAGTATAGACAACTGACTGTGTGGGGATTCCTTCTGAAATGATACGTTCTGCCAACAAGTTATTTTGTCCGTCAAGAAGCAGTGCCAGGAATATTTCATCTCTTTTACCCTCGAACTTCGGATAGCAGAATGCCGCGATAGCCTCTGCCGAATCAAAGGATACCGGCATTACGTTCTGTCTTCGAACACGCTTTCCGATTTCAATGGCCGCTTTTATCTGAGCAGTTTTAGCAATGCCCAGGCCTTTGATATGAAGAATATCTTCAACGTGTGTGCGATCAATCCCACTGAGGCCGTTCAGTCTGTCAATAAGTTGCCTCCCCATGTCAATTGCAGATGAGCCTTCTTTGCCCACGCGAAGCAATATTGCCAATAATTCAGCATCGCTAAGTGATTCGGCACCATGCTGAATCAATTTTTCACGTGGCCGTTCGCCCTCCGGCCATTTTTTGATTGAAAAATTAGTGGAAAGATCAGTCATTGAGCTGCCCCTTTTTTCTCATATCTTCACAAAATAAATTTTTAAGGTTTTTTTCCGGCAGTGCCTGGCTGTGTTGGTGATGATCCACTTTCAGTCGATCCTGCTCAAAATTGAACTCCGGATCCGTGTTTGGGGTGTGGCAATGGTGACAGGTCCGCATGGTCACCGGCTTGAAAATTCGTATTTTCTGGTCTTGGGCATGTCTGTTGCTGGAGAAATTCCCGCCGCCATTTTTCATAATCGTTTATGAGTCTGGAGATCTGTGGGTCTTGCATTGTCTGCCTGGCATTAGCTTTGATTGCCACTGGTTGAGAAATGATTACTTTGTTAGCTGGCGTCCAGCTCACATCAATATGGGTAGTGTATTGTCCTCCGCGGATGTTGTTAATGACGATAGTCGTATTTTTGTATTTTTTTGCTTGCCGAGAGATTCCCGGCTGATGTCCCTGGATCAGCAGATCAATGCCTTGAATCTGGTCAATCCATGTCAGAATATTTTTTCGTTTAGCATGACCGATAACGATAAAAAGATCATGACTGATGTCCTTTTTCAGGCGGTTAAGGGTGGCAACCGGATCGGTGATTTTGAGTTTATCCCGGCGCAGATAGTTTAAGTAGGCTGGATCAAGGATTGAAGTGATTAATATCCGTTTACCGTTCTTACGTATTACGAGGTAGGGGAGAAAATAGCTTTGCTTCTGACCGGGGTCAATCAGGTTGCCGCCGTAAATAATTCGCAGGCTGTCTGCCGCTGCCGGTTTTGCTTGGCTTGCTGGTGGATAAAGGAGGAGAGCCAGGAAGGCGAGAACAATAAAAGAGGAAAAATGCCATATTGTACCTCTTTGTTTGCCGTACTTTATCTCTTCCTTGTTGTAAGTTATGCTCATAATCATACCTCCTGACCGAAGGCTACCTTGATAAATATCCTGTAATTTCAATGATTTAACGTGACAGTGATGCCAGGTTGTGCTATATTTTTGTCAACCAAAACAAAATACACAATGGAGGTCTTGCTATATTCATATTACACTCTTTACTCAAAGATTCCAAAAAGATTATCGAATATTACGGTGCCTGGTGGAAAAATATGGCTTTTATCGCCGGGTAATCCCTGATGTTGTTGGTCAATATCTCAGATGTGGAGATCTGTAGGAAGGATTTGCCCGGGTCCGCTGCCGGATTGCCATTATGAGTTCCTGCTTTCCTTCAGTTGCCGGGGGCGGTGGTTTTGTCCCAGTTGCCACGCTAAAAAAGTTGTACAATTCGGCGTTCATCTTCGGGAGAACATTCTCTTTCCGGTGCCCCACCGCCACTATGTTTTCAGTCTTCCCCTCATCATCCGTAGTCCTTTTTCGACGGTGAAGATGACCTATAATGAGCAGATGGGAACGGTGATTTATCGTTCGAAGATGACCTATGGCAGAAACAGGAGAAACTTCGAGCTTTTTTCAGCGGTGGATTTCATTGCTGCCATAACCCAGCACATTCCTGAAAAAAACTTTCAACTTGTACGTTATTATGGCTGGTATTCAAACCGGATGCGCGGCGACCGTCGAAAGCGTGATTCTTTTACACCTTAAACTTTGGGAGCGACCACCACCCGGCAAGGCTGGTTTGGAGGCCACCAATGATGCTGACCAGTATCCTGATCTTATCTACGAACCTTTCGATGATGGTTGGCCGGGGTATGAAGAGTCGGTTACTGCAACCTGGTAATCGTGGTGTAGGGGCTGTTTGTGCTATTAGCCTATTATCGGTGAGGCCAATCGGTATTAATCTTTATGTAATTGACAAAGGTTTCTGAATTGTGTACGGAAATATCAGAATGGTTACCTAAAGGTTTCCTCGGTGACAAAACTGTTCTCATGTGGGGAGGTTTCAACACTCGGAAAAGACGTTCTTGCTGAAATAAGCATCACTTCTCGGAAAGCAATTTCCTATCAGTTTGTTCGGACGGTGGCCCGCTTGGTGAGCCGGGAACACGGCGGAGTGATGGTTCTTGGTCATGATACTTTTGTCTTGGATGAACAGGGTTTCGGGGAACTGCTGGAATGCCCGGTGGTGCTGGTGAGGTGAGCAGGAATGAGCTGATTTGAACATACAGCCAGCCGGACAATGACATACGCCAAAATATGATTCACCTTTACAAGGAGGAATAGAAAAATGCTGAACAACCGGCGTCAAAAAAATTTGTTTTTCGGGTATTTATTCTTACTATCGGTTACCTCGCTGATTTTCAGCCCGTCCTCGTCTTTTGCTGCCTGGGGTGGTAAAATAAAATCGTTTACTGCTGATCAGGTGCACATCGATGCCGGTGGGAAAGTTATTAGTTCAGGTAAAATATATATGACTCCGGTAAAGATGAGAGTTGACGGCTTGCCTGGTCCTGAAAAAGAGCAGTCCTTTTCAGTGATCTATTTCAAAGCCAAAAAGCGGCAATATTTTCTTAACCATGAGAAAAAACGGTATTATGAAGGTCCGCTTGATGAAGAGAAACTGAAACAGGATATGAAAACGTTTGACATGTCGGAAAATGCCAGAACATTGGGAACTGAAAAAGTCAGCGGTTACAAATGCACAAAGAAGGAAGTGGAAACAACGGTTACCTTTATGGGGATGAGGAGGAAAAACAAGCATATCGCCTGGGTGAGTGATCGGTTTGATATGCCATTGCGAACAAAAACGCAGAATGGAGAAGTTACGGAACTTCGTAATATCAAGAAGGGGACACCGTCGGATAAGTATTTTCAAGTGCCCAAAGGCTATGAAAAAGTGTCAAGCATCATGGCGGTCATGGGTATGGGAGACAATAAACGAGGCCAGCCTGAAGGTGAAGGAGAAGAACAGGGTCGCCGTGGTACGCCGTTCAAAATTCCTGAAGGCCTCAAGAACTTCAAGCTGCCTTTTGGTGGGAAAAAATAACTACATGTTATTCATCCTGCAACAGCGTTGACTGTCTACCGCCGCGCTGCTGAGCTCCTTTTTGCGAGTGGCCTGCCCAGTCTTTGCTTGCCAGTTTCTTATAGAGTTTCCTGGCTTTGAGAAATTCACTGTTTAATTCCAGGGCTTTGATAATATTTTGCAGTGTGCTTTTGGTGTTTTTGTTCTTCACGCAGGCAATGGAGATGTTATAGTAAACATTTTCATCAAAAGGTGTCAGTTCTATAGCCTGGGTATAGGCGTGCAGGGCCCTGGCCACATCCCCTTTCTTGTGGCAGTTGATGCCCATGGCGTTGAAAGGGTTTATCGCCTCCGGATCTTCCTTTAAGATTTGGATGAATGCTTTTTTTGCCTCTTCCAGCCGGTTCTGCTGGGCATAAATTTCCGCTGCACCATTCATGTATTTTATGTATTCTGATTCGTTTCCTTTGCCTTTGTGGGCCAAGGCCAAACCTTTATAGGCTTCAGCGTACATGTCATTCAGTTTTATTGCCTTCCCGAACTTGTGGTTAACCAGGTAGCGAAAGCCCATGGAATAATATCTTTTGGCTTCGTTTTCTTCGGTCAGAAATTTCTCGAACTCCTCTATCGTTTCATCAAGTTGTCCATTGGCAACGTAGTCATTGGTATTGGTGAGCTGTTCTTCTTCAATTTCACGGAACCATTTAGAAGGAAAGGCGGAGATCATGTAAAGTGGACCCGTTGGAATGTCCAAATTGCCATGTGGAGATGAAGATCATTTATGCCTGCATGATGGAAAAAACTCCGGATTGCCGGCATGCAGCTTAACGAAGAAGATGGAGTTTTTACGAGGCCATCAAAGATAAAAGGTGCTTGTTTCTCTATCGGTATAATACCGAAAAGATGTAGTATCTCTCAGCGTGAGGTGCAATGGTGCTGTGCTTCAGGGCTATTTTCCTGTTCAATGGGCAGGATACGCTGCACTCTCCTTGGAGCGGCCAGCCAGAAGGACAGGCAGGAGAGCCAGAGGGCAGCAATTGACAGAATGAAAGCATAATGGTAACTGTTGGTCAGGTCAAATATCCGGCCGGCAACCCAGGCGCCGCTGGCTCCTCCCAGCCCCAGGAACAGGGAAAGGAGGCCAAAAATGCGGCCGAAAGTCGGTCCCTGGAACAAATCGGCGGCAATGGATGGGAAAAGTGGTGCAGCAGCGCCATAACCGATGCCGAAACCGGCAGCGAAAAGATAGGGAAAAATGGTTGGTTGAAAGGGAACGCCCAAAAGGGCAATGATGCCCAGGGAAGCTGTCGCCATGCCGATGCTGTTGGCAATTTCGCGCGGCCAGCGGTCAGCCAGGAAACCAATGAAGATTTTACCACCGGAACTGCAGAGTCCCAGGATGCCGAAAATAGAGGCCGCTTTGGAAAAGCTGAGCCCTCCATCTACCAGGCAGGTGACCGCGTGTAGCAGGGTTCCCTGGATAGCAAAGGGGCCGAAGAAAAAGGCACTAGCCAACAGCCAGAAACGACGGGTTTTGATGGCGTTGGCCGTGGTCCAGTGAGTTTCAGTCCAAGGATGATCTAAAATGACCAGCTCTCGTTTCGGACCTTTGTTTGTATCTTTATCCGTTGATGGTATTCCGTCGGCAATCGTACCTATTTGTTCGGGGCTATGACGTTGAAAAATAATATTCAGTGGGATGGCTAAAAGAACCAGTAAAGCTAAAACACGGTAAGCGATGCGCCATCCATGGAGTTGGATGATATGTTCCATTAGCGGTGGGATGAGCAGCATGCCAATCCCGATTCCTGACATGGCAATACCTACCGCCAGTCCCCGGCGGCGGATAAACCAGCGGGGCAGGATTGCCGCATGGGGGACAAAGCCGATGAAGCTGACCCCGATGGCGGCCCCCAGCCCATAGGTGAGATAAAATTGGACCAGGGTGGTTGATCTGGAAACCAGCAAAAGAAAACCTGAAAGCCAGAAGGCGCCGATTGGAATCAGCCATCGGGGGCCATAATGATCAATCAGAATGCCGACTACGGCGGCACTGAGATAATGGCAGATGATGAAAAGGCTGAAAATGCTGGAGGTGGCCGCCCGGTTCCAAGCAAAATCTTTGATGATGGTGACAAAGAAAACGGAAAATGAGTACCAGACTCCAAATGCCACTCCCAAGGTGACAAAGGAAACGGCGACAATCAGCCAGCCGTAGTAAAAGGGTATGGTGTCAGTTAATTTTTTCATTGCGAAATTGCCATGGTTAGTTATAATTGTCGCTCTGTTTAGCAATTTGTCTATGAGGTAGGCAACTTGTTTTAGCCTGAGGGACCAAAGAGGGATAGTTGATGACTGTTTTAAACCGAAACTTTTTCTTATTTTTTCTGCTTGTGGGGGTGTTGATGACTGGCTGTACAACCATGGATTCCTCTGGGGTTCCCGGAGGTTCTCCCTATCGCGACCCCGGAACCTTGAAACGAGGTGAAATTTTACATGTACCCACCGGGGTGATGGTAAGTGAAAAGGATTTTTATCAACTGACGGCGGGCAACCGGATTATCTATTTTGGGGAATCCCATGATAATGTTTATGCCCATCGGCTTGAGCTTGAGATGGTCAAAGCTCTTCATCACCGTTATCAGGGGCAGCTGGCGGTGGGAATGGAAATGTTCGGCCGCCGAAGCCAGAAAGATATTGATCGCTGGCTGGCCGGCAAAATGGACGACCGGGAATTTCTCTCGGTTTTCGGCCGTGATTGGAGCATTCTTGACTACCCGTATTATCGTGATCTGCTGCGCACTATTCGCGAGCAGCGAATACCACTGCGGGCCATCAATGTCAGCTGCTCGGAAAAAATGAGCTTGCCGCATGAAAGTAAAGAGTTGAATGGGGGTACCTATCCCCAGCCTGATGATCCTTACCAGCAGCAGGCCCTGGCGGCCCTGTTTGCTGGTCATGCCGGCGGCCATGGTCACCTGGAAATGTTCTATGGTATGCAGATGCTCTGGGAAAAAACCATGGCTGAATCGATTATCGACTATCTGGACAGCCCGGCGGGCCGTGACCGGAAGATGCTTGTCTTGACCGGAGGCTTTCATGTGGCTTACGGTTTTGGTATTCCCCGTAAAGTTTTTAAGCAGCGGCAGTGGCCCTATACCATTGTCATGCCGACGACTCCTGCCGAGCTGGAGGAAAATGAGCCCCAGCGTATGGAGGTGGATTTCCCTGAGCTGCCGCTCTATGTGGCTGATTATCTCTGGTGCATCCCCTATCGGAATCTCAATGATTCCCGGGTCCGCCTGGGGGTGCAGCTGCAGGACGGTGAATCAGGGGTGAAGATCGTCTTGGTTCAGCCGGAAAGTGCGGCGGCAGTGGCGGATATCCTGGCGGGGGACCTGATTACATCCATTGATGGGCAGATTGTGCGACGCAGCCAGGATGTGCAATATGCCGTCTTGAATAAGAAAATTGGCGATTGTAGTCACCTGACCCTGATTCGCAATAGCCGGGAGCTGGAGGTCACGGTGTTGTTTGCCGCCCCGATGAAGAAGGACACGCAGGCCGGAGAGCAGAAACAATGAGCGAGTTTGAATGGCCGGCGGACCCGGAGGATAGCCGTCAATATTGCCGCCTTGAGCAGCTGAATCCCGGCTGGTGGGAGCTGGCGGTGGAATTATGCCATCGACAGGGAGAAATATTTCCTGGGATTAAGGTTTCCGCAAAAGGGATTGAGTTGCTTTGGTGGGGGCAGCCGGTATGCGTACTTCCGGAAACGAAAAGCATTGTTTCCCTGAGCGAATCACGAGATATTACCTACCAGGAAGGGTTGGTAATTCTCGGATTGCTACTCTACGCAACTTCCCACGAAAACCTGCCGCCGGTGCAGGGATTGATAAGTTCCAGCCACCTCAAGGGCGGGGCCACCTTTTTTCGTGGTCCCCACGTGATGGCATCGGTGTTGATTGCCCGGCATTTTGCCCGTGACGGCCAGGCATTCCTCAACCGGGGCCTGGCCCTCGGGGGCATCCCTTCTGCATACGGTGAATTCGGGATTGAATTCAATTGGTTTCCCGGGCTTTCCTGGATTGTCGCCCTCTGGGAGGTGGATGATGAGTTCGAGGCCCGGGCGGAATATCTCTTCGACCGGAATATTGAAAAATTATTTGCCCTTGATGTGATCTGGGCCCTGGGAAACGTGGTGGCCAGGAAGATGCTGTCCCATAAATTTGGCCATCCTTGACATGAGCTTCATTTGAGTTATAGTCGTAGCAGATGAGCATGCAACAAACAAAAATGCTTTAAACTCTTCATTGACGGGTGTTAACCCAGGTGGGTCAACGACCTCTATCCAATAAAAATCTTTCTGTGATGTTCCGGCATGGCTCTTGTTCATTCTCGCCGGCCGTCCATGGTCGGCTGTGAGGTGTCCGCCGTGAATCACCGTCCTGGTGATTTTTCCGGCGGCCAAACCCGCTCTGAGCCAAGCCCTAACATCTTGAATGGTAAGAAAATTCATCATAGTTGTATGATGGCCCCATAGCCCAGGAGAATTTGTACTCTCCAGCAGCCGACATAATGACTCTGTTTCCTCCCCCTTGTGCCATGTCGGCAATAAGGCCACCACTAAAGCATTGTTCCATAACGATGACCATACGGTCGTAGGTTAAATTGGCGACCATGGTATGGAAAACATCGTCAGTAATTTCACCACCCCACGTATAAAGGTATTCGTCCCAGGAGACCTGATCAATCTTGTCGCCGTCACTGTTAATGTCTAAATTGTAATTTTTCTCCAACAGAATATCGCCGGCCTCATCTCCGTTTGTATCGAACTGTCCACCATAGACATTATACTTCTTATCGGGATCGTTTTTCAGGAATCCTCCGCCGTGATTGGTGGTGAACAGGAAAATGAAATCATCTTCAGTGGTTAGCCCTCTCATAAGATTAAATACGGTTTCCAGGTTGGTTTGTGTTGCTGAATAATGAACGGGCATATTATTATCACGCCCTTTTCCCCCTTATATAAATCGCTGCCATCAACGGTATTGACCACGCCTGTCAGCTTTAATTTTGCTCCTCCGTATTTGTCTGGATCAATTTCTTGGGCCTCATTGCCGTTTAGAACAATATACTACCGTCCATAGAGGTATCAATACCCTAAAAAAACGTATACCTATCTGTTGAGAATCCTGAGAGTGGAAGCCTGAAAAGTTCTAACTTATGGATGGGAAAGAGATGGCCTTGATATGCTGGCAGCCAGTCAGTTATCCAGCTATCCGCTGTTAAAAAGCAAAGTCCGTTTATCTTCTCCTTGTCCGGCTGTTGTGGTCCCTCCTATTGGACATGTACGGATACAAAATCCCACCAGGACGTGTTCAATATTCCATCTGCCAGGTTATCTACCGCAAAATAGAAAGTATAATCTCCGGTCGGCAGACCTATATTAAGTATCTCGACGGCATCCACGGTAAACAGCGGGGCCTGTATACACATATGCAATCCAGGTACCCAACCGGTGGGGTAAATAAAGGAGAACCAGCCAAATGGGGTGTTGGCAACAAACCACCAGTCACTGAGCTTCTGTTCATATGCTCTGGGATCCAGCTCCACCGTGATGGAAACAGGTACATTGCTGGCCACGGTTGTGCTGATATCCTTGTTGTTTGCCATGATGGCCGCCTGAGGCCATTGTTTTTTGGCATAAAATCCGAATGGTGTCCCATTCCAGTATGTTACCCCCGCAAAGGCATCCTTGGTGCGGGTAAACAAGTACCCCTCAAACTTTTGATCATCATCTACCTGCGGAGTATCGGCAAAATCAATGTACAACACAATCTTATGCTTGGGTCCCCAGGTATCGGTCAGGGGATAGGTAGAGGTACGCACCCATGCCCTGACCTTGTGTTCATGGCCATCCTGATCGGTATAGGTACCTTTTATGTTCGGCAGCTGTTCTATGGGGTCATCATTTACCGCCCACAGGTTCAGGGTTCCAGTCCACCCATCATGGTTCATTTGGTACGTACCCAGAAAATCCTGTTTTTCTATTGTGCCAGCTTCAACCCATGTATCGACATCGAAGCCTGCCTGTCCATGCCCGGATTTTGTAGAATAGAACCCGAAGGGGGTGTTGTTCCAGTAGGTGATCCCCGCCATGGCGTCTTTCCCATGGGTAAAAATATAGCCCTCGAATTTCTGGTCGTCCGCTTGATCGGGGGTGTCATTGAAATTGATATAGAAGTTTATTTTATGGTCTGGTCCATTGTTATCCGGGACCGGGTATTCAGCTGTCCTGACGTATCCTCTCGCTGAATGTTCCCGTCCGTCCCTGGTAATATATCTCCCATTGATATTGGCTGTTCCTTCGACAACATCACCATGGTTTTTCTGGAGTTCCAATTGTCCAAACCACCCATCATGCGCCATGTTGTACGTGCCGGTGAAATCATTCCTCTGGAAATGTGACACCCCTCCCACTCTGAGGGATGGATCGCCAAACAGCATATATTTTTGGATATGGTGGAACATGGCGGCTGGAACCCAGTCGTGAGTCGAATTGAAATAGATGTGAAAATCGTTATCAATGTATCTTTTTACGGCGGAATTCCATAAAAATCCCAGGGTTGGGGGTTTTATGCTGGCGGTATAGGCTGCAAAGAAATATTTATCCAGGTATTGGGAACCACCCTGGGTGCCCGTATATGAACCTATGTAGGCGATGGCGCCTGTATCTTTTTTTACCAGGAAGCCTTCGGCCATGGAGTCTTGATCCCAATTCCCTGAGCTGCTTTTTTGTAAGCAAGCCGGTTCAGGGGCAACTCCAGCGTTTGGATTGGCCGGCCAGCATCCATGCACTTCATCTGTATTTGGGCACAACAATGAGATGTTAAAGGTGGTACCGTCCTTTGCCAGATAATTGGTGTCAGCATGGAAACGGGCCGTCGAGCAGGCGGCGGCAAAGGTGACCGGGAGCTTGTCTGCATTGTTGAGCGTGTTAATTTCATTAATGTTTATTGCATTTCCCCACACATGTGGATTTCCATGTCCGGAAAAATTCAGGAAACCAACGCCGTTATCGATTGTGGTCCGAATGGAATCTACTGACGGATCACCATCTCCCAACCCGGCAGGAAGGTTGGTGATGCGGTGGTCATATAATTTGGTTGTCGTAAATCCCAGTGATTCAAGTTGATTGGCAACATATTCCTTGGCAGACCAACTCCCTGGATATTCTTGGTAAGGGTCTGAATCTTTATCGTGATAGCCGGGGACTATGAGCAAACTCTTTTTGAACCATGAAGCCTTGTATGAAGCAAATTCATAGCTGATCACTTTGTTTACATAGGTGGTGACTTCAGCCTTTGTTGATGCCGGAACCCTGCCGAGGGAAATATCAGGATAGAGATCCAGCCCGTCAAGGTTGATATCTGCCAGCGTCGAGCCCGGGGTCCATGCGGCCACCTGCATCTCACAGAATATGCCGTTTCCATTACCGTCCCAGTTATCAAAACTTCCATCCTGCTTAAATAAATCAGCATAATACAAATCTGCGGGTGTATAGCCATTCCCCCAGTGTTTAGAGTCATATATACGACAGTAGCGCACTGGAAACATGTCGGAATCACCCACCAACATGACATATTTGATCCCGCAGTTTTTTCGATAATACCAGATGGCTTTCTTTATCCGCTCGGGAGTATCCTGTCCCTGGTCGGCAAATTTTGTGTCAAGAGACTGCCAGCTGAAGATTTGTGTCTTTACGTCTATGTATTCCTTGTGCTGCCTCAGTGGTTCCAACTCATCAATAAAATCTTTATGGGTGATGATCATCAAATCGAAGGGACCGGGATTGAAGATCATTGTTCCTAGATCAGGCAGCTGGGGAATGAGTTCTATGGTAAGTGGTTCCCATGGTTTGATGTTACCCGGTATCTCAATTGCTGGTGCGGGCGCTGGGAGAAGTTCTCCGGGAGGTACAGGGGAAACATACAGGTTCAAAAGTGATGCCGGCATCTGATAGGGGCTGTAGCTGTAATCAAAATTTATATCTGGATGAAGATCCAGTGCGTGAGCTGCTGGTATTGACAGAAAAAGAATTGCTGAAAGTAGAATGAAGACAGTGAGCAGTGAATGCCAGAATTTCATTTTTATACCTCCTTGAAAATGCTGTCTTGCTATCTTGTGGATTAATCTTCAATGCAATAGAGAGGATGTGTTTCATTGCACTCGCTATAACTGTTATTCATCCATGGTGACAAGTCGAAAACTATTGAATCATGACCTTGTGATTCAGGGTTATCGTTTTGCCAGTTGCCACAGGTTTTATTCTGATTCTGCCCGGCAGTTCCTAGGATAGGCGTCCATGCATACCATGAAGATGATTGATTTGAATAAATACCCTTTTCCGTGAGATTGAGTATGGTCAGAAACCGTCCATTCACCAGATCATCTTTGTTTTCAGCCACAAGTATGCCATCCAGCCTGACCCATGGGCCGTCAGCCTGAATTCTGTTGCCGGCGCTGGTAGTGTCGTCTGAAAGCAAAGCTTTGAAATGGTCCGCGTTTTCAAGGCCTGCCTGTTGGGCCAGAGCGCGGCAAACCGCGTCACCGGCTTCAATTCCAGTCTTGCCATCGGTCCCGGACCAACTTGAAAGGTTTCCCGTTCCTTGTATAGAAGTGAGGAAGGCTTTTTTCCCCGGACGAACAAATGGTGCAAGTTCCGGTCCCGGTCCTGTTTCAAAGCATACAAGGTGGGTGGGGCCGACACATGATTGTCTTGTGCCGGAGCTCCATCTTCCCGCGAAAGCAGATACGCTGCCTCTGACTCTATTATTATCTTCATTATTGGACCAGTTTTCACAGGTGTAGGAGTTGCTGTCGTGAAGCGTTCCGTCACGAAAAGTTCCCGTGAAGTACCAACGCTCTTCAGATTGACTGAATTCATCTGTAGTCAGACCGGAATAGACCACTCCTTTTTCAAAGAGCTGTAGAGCCGCCGGGGCAAAGGGAAAGCCGTCGGTTCGCACCCATGGTCCGGCATTGACGGGCAGGGAAGTCTGGCCGCAGTTGTCTGCTTTTTTGCCGGACAAATTATGTATGCGGCAATAGGCATCGTCTTGTTCGTCTTAAAGCCAGGCTATGAATGTTCCACTAAGCCCTGCTGTCTGGGCTCTGGCCTGGCAGATAGCGTCACCGGCTTCAATGCCTGTTTTGCCGTTGGCATCAGGCCAGGTTGACAGGTCCCCACTACCTTTCACCGAGGTGACAAACACTTGATGGGAAAGCAGGCCGTAATTGCTGATTTTAAACCAGATATGTTCATGGTAAGCCGCGTATTGCAGTTCAATCCAGTAAGGCTGCTCACCAATGACCATGAGTGGGAGACGTATAATCAATTGATCGTTGTCTACAAAAGCTAAGGCGGGGTTGGAACAACAATGCTCAGTGACAGCATTGATCGTGTTCAGTTCAAACCAGATTCCATCGCTGGGTCCTGAGTCGCGATATTGAAAATCCACCGTGTATATTTCATTGCTCACCTGGATTTCAGGAATATAAAGTTTGTTATCTGCTGAAAAAGTTGGAAAACATGATTGTTCTCCAAAGGCGTTACCAGAAAAGAACCATGGAATTAAGATTGTAATGCAAAACAAGATGGCTATTTTTTTCATTGTACCCCTCCTTTTACTTTTACTTACTGCTATAATGGCGTTATCTTATCTATGATAGATATGACAAAATAGGAAAAGACCTGGAATTTTTTTTCAAAGGATTTCAATACACAATGTAAAGGACGATACGAAAAAGACGCCCTGATTTGGTTGAAAAAACGTAAGTTGCAGTCAGTTTTGGAGGGATATTATAAAAAAAGATTGCTAATAACTGGTAGTATATAATTCAATCTACCACAATCTATCAATGTTAATAAGTCTGGAGGTTTTTTTAAAAATTTTGTGGAAAGTACTGCTATTGCTGCAGGACACCCCATACTCTCTGTCAGTTCTAATACGTTATTTTATTATATGTCAAGAAAAATTCGGTGAAATTCACAGGAAATAATCACGAGATATTACCTGCCGGGGAAGTCTGTGATCCTTTGTCTGCTGAAATTTACGGCGCAGTATCAATTATTGCCGTCGGCAGAAGGGTTAATCACCCCGGACATCTTAAGGGTGAAACCACTTTTTTTCGTGGTCCCCGTGTGATAGCTTCGGTGCTGATTCTCCGGCGTTTTGCCAGGGATGGCAAAGCATTCGTGTGCCAGGGGATGGCAGTCGGCGGATCCCTGCTCCTCACGGTGAGTACGGGATTGAATTCAATTGGTTTCCCGAGCTTTCCTGGATTGTCGCCCTTTGGGAGGTGGATGATGAGTTCGAGGCCCGGGTGGAATATCTCTTCGACCGGAATATTGAAAAATTATTTGCTCTGGATGTGATTTGGGTCCTGGGAAACGTGGTGGCCAGGAAAATGATTGGTTAAGAAAAGTAGATCCCGGCAAATTCCTCTTTTCAGCTTGTAATTTTGCATCTGAAATACAATATTGCAAGTGGAGGTGATTGCCTGATGGAAAAATACATCCAGAGATCATTGGAGCCAGTGCTCTGGAAAGCAGTCGGCCAGTTTCCCGCTGTGGTGCTGACCGGGCCAAGACAGTCCGGCAAGACGACCCTGCTCAAACATCTGTTTGCCGATAAATACGGTTATGTTTCCCTTGAGTTGCCGGATATCCGGGCGGTAGCCAGGGAAGACCCCAGGGGTTTTCTGGAGATGTATCTAGGCACCGGTCATCTTTGATGAAGTGCAGTATGCGCTGGATTTGCTGCCTTACATCAAAAAGGGTCTGGACGCAGACTGTGGACAGGCGGGACAGTACCTGCTCACCGGTTCCCAGAATCTGCTGCTGGCCGAAAAGGTCACGGAATCCTTGGCCGGGCGGGTGGCGATGCTGCGATTGCTGCCGCTGTCACGTCGTGAGGCAGCCCGGAAGCCGCTGTCTCCGCTGATATGGCAGGATGCCGGGTCGTGGAATGGGGGGGGGGCGATTCATGTTTCTGGAAAACAGCTGTGGCAGGAGTTTTTGCGGGGTGGTTATCCGGAGCTTGAGGTCAATCGGGAACGGGACATAAGTCTTTGGCATGGATCATATATCCAGACCTATCTGGAAAGAGATGTTCGTTCCCTACGTCAGATAGGCGACCTTTCCCAGTTCCAGAATCTGCTGCGCGCCTTGGCGGCCAGAACGGCCCAACTGATCAGTCTAAGTGATCTTGCCCATGATCTGGGGGTGGCGGTGAATACCATCAAGGCCTGGATATCAGTATTGGAAGCCACTTATCAAGTGATTGTCTTGCGGCCATGGTTTGTCAATATCGGCAAACGGCTGGTGAAAACTCCCAAAATCTATTTTGCCGATGTGGGTACCCTCTGCTACCTTACCGGCCTGAAAGATCCGGAACATGCGGCTGCCGGCCCCATGGGCGGTGCTATCATGGAAACGGCGGTGGTCTCCGAGATTGTCAGAACCCTTACCCACCAGGGAGTTGAGCCGCGGATGTACTTTTGGCGCACCTCCAGCGGTTCCGAGGTGGATGTTGTTATTGAGGATGCCGGCAAATTGGTGCCCATTGAGGTGAAACTATCAGCAACACCAAAGCCGGCCTTCGCCTCTTCCATCAGGATGTTTCGGAAGGATTATGGTGACCGGGTACTGCCCGGCTATGTGGTACATCCCGGAGATGTCCGTCTGCCCCTTGCTCCAGGAGTAACTGCCCTGCCTTTTGCTGAACTGTGAGTGGTTTCAGCTAAGGACCTGCCGCCTGCGGAAGGATTGATCAGTGTGGGGCAGCTTAAAATTGTGGGGGGGGGATTGGCAGTTAATTTATTTATTGATGGGTAGCCAGATATACAGTTACACCTTGGTGAATAGCTTCCTCCATATCCTGCAAACTTTTCTTCGAACCCTCATATTCAAGACAGGAAACCACAGCGTCAAGAGTTGTTTCCTGAAAAGGGGCTTCTTCCGGCCTCAGCAAAATTCCATCTCCGGTATCAATAACAATAAATTTCTGTCCGGGTTTCCATTGGTGGGATACCCGTAAAGGCTTTGGAATGATAACCTGGCCTTTGCTTGATAGTTTTGTTGTGTTCACGACCTTATTCCCCGCAGGCCAGAATTAAGTAGGAAAAATATAGCGGTAATCGCTTATTTTGTCAAAGCTGAAAATGCTGGATTAAAGTTTTTTCCGGTATGGCGATCTTCGTTTTTTCACCAGTATAGCAGGATGAGGTTACGAAAATTATTGCGTGGTAAAAAGAAAAAGTCACAAAAAAATCGCTTTTGACAAAGCAGTAAAACAATGTTAATGATTTAGAAAGTGTTCGATTCATAATGTCGCAAATGCACTGGTTTCGCGGCCGTAATATTTTTTTATGACGGTCATTGGCGATGCTTATGTTATGAATCCGAGACTGATCATGAGATTTTTTTGGCTGGCAAATGTTTGTGAAACGTTTTTATGCTGTATTTAATGTGTTTAGAGCTGTTAATGGTCAGAAATAGATGATGTCGTGTATGTCTCAATATTCTAAAATGGAATTTCATGATCACATCTTTTGATGATTTTAGTATCTCCAGATTGACTTTTACTTTCCGGGCGCTGGAAGATTTCCCCCTGCCAGCTTATAAAGGCTCTACCTTGCGAGGGGCTTTCGGCTACGCTTTCAAAAAAGCGGTTTGTATTGCCAGACAGCAAAAATAGTGTGAAAAGTGCATACTGGCTGCAAATTGTGCTTATAATTATATCTTTGAAACGCCACGACCATCCGGGGCTGTGGTGATGCGCAAATATGAAAAGGTTCCACATCCATTCATTCTCTGGCCGCCTTTGACTTCGCAACGGATGATCCTTGCCGGACAGGATCTTTCCTTCGGGCTTATACTGATTGGTCGTGCCCATGACTATCTGCCCTATTTTGTGCTGGTGATGGATGAGCTGGCATCCCGGGGGCTGGGAAAAGAGCGAGGGAAGTGTCAATTGGAACAGGTTATGGACAGCCAGGGTCTGGTTATCTACGATCAGAAAAAGCGGGAGTTGCTGCCGGCAGCTACTGAGAGTGGAGCTGACCTCATTCGACGAGCCGGCGAAGTTCCGGATCAAGTTACGTTGGAGTTTCTCACCCATTTGCGGCTCGTGCGGGAGAAACGCATTGTCAGAAAATTATTTTTTCAGGATCTTTACCGCTCGCTTTTGCGCCGGCTGGCAATCTTGCAACGTTTTCATTGCGGTTTGACTCCGGTGATCAATTTCCGTGGTCTTATTGATCAGGCCGCTGCCATCAAAACCGTTGCTGACGAGACTTGTTGGCAGGAGAGTCGACGTTATTCAACTCGGCAAAAAGATTATATGTCAACCAGCGGCCTGATCGGCCGTATTACTTTTTCAGGTGATTTAATGCCTTTTTGGCCGGTTCTGGTTTTGGGCAGTTACGTCAATGCCGGAAAAAATACCAGTTTTGGGCTCGGCCGGTATCGTATTATTGAAGAAAATTTACAAGTGTAAGAATCAGATAAATCAGGAGGCTGGATATGGCGATAAATATTTCCCGATTTTACGGGCGGGAAAGGATTGAATTGGATTGCGAGATTCTTACCCCCATGTTTCTTGGTGGTGCTGATCAGAATGCCGAGTTGCGGGCCGCATCCTTTAAAGGTTTGTTACGGTATTGGTGGCGGGTAGCCTTTGGTTATCGATTTCATTCGGCTCCGGATTTGTATTCTGCGGAGGCGAAGTTATTCGGCAGTCCTGATGATGATAGTGGAAAAAGTAAGGTTATTGTTCAGGTTGTGCCGGGTGATAATTTAACCGTTAGCAAAGCCGGGTTTAAAAAACTTAAGGGTATCAAGCATTCTGAAGTTAAAGGTGGTGAAGTTAATCCCTTGAATTATCTGGCGGGGATGGGGCTGATAAAAGGAGCTGTGCAACATTCGTATTTTCTGCCCGGAGGTCATTTTCGCCTGATGATAACGGCCCGTCCCAAAGATATCGAGATAGTGTTGTCCCTGCTCAAAGCCTTCGGCACAGCTGGCGGCCGCTCGCGTAACGGTTGGGGGTCGCTTAACATCTCAGCGAAAAATGGTTTTTTTAACTCGTCCGAAAATGTTTTAAAAACTGTTATCAAACCCTTTGATGATGCGTTTAATTGTGATTATCCTCATTGTCTGGGGGCTGATACCAAGGGATTGTTACTTTGGAAAACGCAGGGCGTCACAAAAAGCTGGGAGGAATGTCTGCGGGTGTTGGCTGATATTTATGTGAAAACAAGGCTGTCACTGAATATTAGCGGTCACGGTAAGCAGGATCGGCATCTTTTGGGTTATCCGGTTACGCACCATTCGGTGCAAGGTTGGAACCGTCACGCTTCCGCTTTACGTCTGCTGGTCAGAAAATCCGAAACTGGTTTGTATCGCGGCTATGTTCTTCATGTCCCCCACCTGTTCAGCGAAAAGATGTGGGGAGAGCTTGATGCCGGAAAACAGAAAAGTATCTGGCGCAAGGTACATGCCCAACTTGACGGCATTATGCAACGTGCTACCATGGAGGAGTTGTTATGAGTTTTTTTGCCCAGGATACGAGCTACTGGAATAATAAAGTTAAAAATTTCCTCCACGATCCTCCGGATAAAGCATTGCAGATTCCCGGTCATGAAAAACGTAGCAACTTATTGCTTGATGCTTTGGGAATATCGGCGACGTTGCAAGCGGAAGATTATCGAGATGAAGATCGTATCGCGGCTGGAATGGATCGGGTCGTGTTGCCGGGCTATTCTTCTGAGGCAAAGAAAAATGGGGCGGTTGATTTTCTCAAAAACCCGGTTATCACCCATCCCCTTGGTAGCAACGAAGCCCTGCACATAAATTTGCCGGAAAGCTTGCAGGGTCAAGGAAAGACCGCAAAAATTGAGAATATCGCGGCGGCGATGCAAAAATTGTTGCGTGACGATCTGGGGGTTAAGGTTGATGGTCAAGGTTTGTCGGAAAAACCCGGTCTTAAAGGTGATGAACAGGCCTTTGCACCGATGCGTTTCCATTATCTCCACTTTCTTTTTAAAAAGCGTCTGGCGGCAAATAATATTGGTGGACTTGGGACCTTGTGGCCGCGACTACCGGCCGATACCCGTCTGCCGGATCACTCTATCTGGCAGCATAATAGTTTGGTTTCGGCGTTGGCTTCCTGCAATGAACTATCACCTGAACGCCAGGCCGGGATTATGGTTTTTGCCTTGACTCCGGTGCAGGATTTTATTGCTAAATCGCGCAAGTTAAGAGATTTATGGAGCGGCTCGCTGATTCTTTCATGGCTTGCTTTTGAAGGGATTAAAGTGGTTATCTCCGAGCTCGGCGCTGACCATGTCCTTTATCCCAGCCTCCACGATCAACCTATGGTTGAAGATCTTCTCGGCCAATTGGGAATGGATGACTTGCTTGATAACGGAAAACGTAATGCTGGTCGGCAGGGTAAAAATGGGGTTGCCTCTTTTCCCAATAAATTTGTTTTTCTGGTACCAAAAGGTAGGGAAGCTGAAGTAGCGGATAAAATTTCTGCCGCCATTAAAGACGCCTGGATGAATCTCGGAGATCGGACACTGGCCTCGATTTTTAAAAAAATAAAGAAAGAAGACTCCTTTATTAAAAATCTTTTTGCCAGGCAGTTGAGTGATTATTGGAACTTCCAATGGGCCGCCTCACCGTTGGTGGGGGAAAGTGACAAAGATATAGTAACCACCCTTTTGCACGAGAATTCCTGGAAACCGGCGTTTGACCTGCTTGAAGAGGCGGAAAAGTTTTTTCGCCAGCATGAGGATGGCAAAGGTTTTCTTTATAGTGTCAGTCACGCGCTGGCCCAAGGATGTCTGGCGGCGTGCAAGTTGAGTTGGGTTAATCACCGGGTACCGGAGGCGGGTATTAAATGTGATATGTTTAGTGAATATGAGATTATTCATTATGATCACAAAACCTCGGACGATCAAAACCCGCCACCTTCCCGCGATCCCTTCTGGCAGGATTTACGTAAAGCCTGGGGTACCTCAACGGATTTTAAGAAAACCGAGCGCCTTTGTGCCATCGGTCTGGTTAAACGGTTGGCGTATCGGGTCTGTCAGGAGATTGATGATCATCCTTTAAAGCCATTTTTCAAAAATGCCGACAAATTTCCTTCAACCACGGAGATGGCAATGCTTGATTGGTGTCGAGCGTTGACCGAAAAAGCTAAAAAAGATGAGTCGATAGCCGGGTTACTCGCCGACTTGCTGGGAAAGGACGAAAAATCTAAAGCCCTGCCTCTGCTCGCGCAATGTTGGCATGAGCAAAATGAGCGCCAGACTGTGGATAGTCAAGGTTATGATATCGCAGATACCGCTTTGGTGAATAAGTCGGCTGCGAGAAAGATTTTCAAAGCCCACTCGGTACGTGATCACCAGAAATACTATGCCCTTCTTTTGATGGATGGGGATCATTTGGGCAAGCTGGTTAATGGTGAAACCCTGGGGGCGACTTGGGGCAGTGTTTTGGCCCCGGAGCTGCGTTCTCGACTTGAAGGTGACTTTGAGCTCAGCAAGTATAAAAATTTTTGGAAGAACTATTTTGACAAACGGCGGCTTGTAGCTCCCTCTACACACGCCGCAATTTCCGAAGCTTTGGGGGATTTTTCCCTGTATACTGTGCCGGCGATTATCAATAAATATGATGGTCAATTGATCTACGCCGGCGGCGATGATGTTTGCGCAATTATGCCGGTCGCGACGGTGGTTGATGCGGCGCGGGAAATATCCCGCTTATATGGTGCCGGGTTTATTTCACTCAATGGTGCTCAGGATGGCGGCGGTGAAATTTTAACCTCAAATTGGAATCTCTCTTTCGATCGGTTGGCCATCCATCCGGGGAAAGGAGATCAAATCTCGATCTCGGCCGGGATTCTTGTGGCGCATCACAAAAAGCCGTTGTCCAGAGTTTTGCGACGCAGTCATGAACTCCTTAATATGGCCAAAAACATGACTATAAAAGAGGGCGGGCGTAACGCTTTTGCCCTGGAACTCGATAAACGCAGCGGCGGCGGCCGGATCATGTTGGGGCAATGGTCGGCTTTGCCGGAAGAACGACTTGCCTTGAGTAAAAGGCTGGCCGAAACCTCATTGTTGGAGCACTTTCTGATTGTCGGCGACAGCTTGGCGGGGATGGAAGAGGGGGCTATGAGTTCTTCATTGGCCTATCGTCTCGAAACCCTGCGCCCCGGTTTGGCCGCGATTATGGAAAAAGATGCTTCATTGTTACCGGCTTTTATTGAACAACAACTGCAAAGATCAGGGGTTGGCGGTGGAGATGAAGAACGGAAAGTCTTAGCCCAAAGTGTGGCTGCACTGTTGGATCGTATGGATCATGAAAACCGGCCATTGCCGATTGAATCACTGATTGTCGCCAAATTTATCGGTCTTTGTCGAAGACAACGACTGAATTTGTTGGAGGAGGTCTAATTATGCCGGAAAAAATCACCTGGCTGGCGTTGGATCCGGTCGATACTTTAACCTTTCGCGGGGCCGAGGCTATGGTCGCCGGGGAAAGTCATGAAGCGATTAGTCTTTTTCCACCACTGCCTTCAACTTTTGTCGGGGCGGTGCGTACAGCTCTCTTGCGGCAGAAAAAAATTAATCCCCATGATTATCTGGCCGATCCGGAGAAATATGCTGAGCTCTATCCTCTGCTGGGCGTCCCTGAAAAACCGGGATTTAAATTACTGGGACCAATTTTTCGGCTGCAAGGAGAGGTTTTTCTACCGGCTCCCGGGCATTGGTTTCGAGAAAAAAATGATAAGTTGGAAGAGGCCTTATCGCTACGTCTACAGGCCGCCCAGCCACTTTCTGATACTTGCCGTGGTTTTGGGTTGCTTGGTTCCGTCGAAAACCCTTTTTGGGTGCAGAATCCGATGGCTACAGATTTAGAACCGTTGCACGGCTACTGGGTTTCAGCTGCCGGTTTTGTCTTGGCGGAAAAATCCTCCGGCAGGTTCAGCCTTGACCTGCTGACTGCGCCGGAAACTATGGTTGCCGGGAAGGCCGCCCTGATTCATTGTCGTAATCTATACGATTCTGAAGAACGTTTTGGAATTGCTCTGGAAAAGTGTACTCGCCGGGTCAAGGAAGGTCATCTTTTTGCTTCACAACACATCAGGTTAAAACCGGGAGTGCAGCTTTTGATCGGAGTTGTCGCGCCAACGGCCAATGACTTTGCCGATCAGGGGATTTTGCAGCTGGGGGGTGAACAACGAGTTTGTGGCTATTGTAAAGTCAACCACCTGACGTTGCCGGAAAACAAAAATTCTAACTTGGTGATGACCTTATCTCCGATTCCGGTTACGGCGTTGGCGGAAGAGTTTTTTGAGCGTTCCTGGGCCGGTGGTAAATTACTTCGGGTCGGGGGTTGGGATATGCAGAAAGGTTTTCACAAAGATATGGTGACCTATTATCCAGCGGGTACAGTTTTTCAAGGGTCTAAAAATTTAGTCTTACCGACCGGTTTTATCCGGCTTTAAAAAGGAAAAAAAGGGGGGGGGTTATGTATTTACAGGAAAACACAAAATTTTGTCTGCTCCATGCGATATCACCGGTACATGCGGGCTCAGGTGCGGCAACCGGGGCCGTGGATTTGCCGATTCAAAGGGAGAAACACAGCGGTTGGCCGCAGATTCAGGCCTCCGGCGTCAAGGGCGCATTTCGCAATCACTGTTCACGTTTCTGGGCTCATTCGTCCACGGCTCTCGAACCTTTTGCCGGTAAAGTTAAACAGGCAGAAGAAGCAGCTAACCGGATTTTCGGCTCGGATACCGGCCACGGCGGCGGTCAGGCCGGAGCCGTGGCTTTTTCCGATGCTCGTTTGTTGGCCTTTCCGGTACGGGCCAGTGCCGCGCCTTTTGTTTGGGTTACTTGTCCGGCACTGGTTAAAAGATTGTTGCGCGATCTGGCTTTGGTCGGTCGTAAAACCGGCAATATGGCCGCATTGATGGTGCCCAAGGATAGTTATCTCGTAATTGCTGACACTGCGAATGTTATTTCCGGAGATTTGGTACTTGAGGATGTTTGCCTGAGTGCCGCCGATAAAAATGAGGAATTAAGTAATTTTTTGCAAGATCTTGTCCCCGAAGCTGAACGTCTGGTTTTGGTTTCCGATGATCATTTCACCTTTCTTGTTGAAAATGCCACAGAGATTCAGGCCCAGATCAAGATTGATCCGGCAACCGGAATCACGGTAATCGGGTCTCTTCGTTATGAAGAATTGCTGCCCGCCGAAACGATTATGTATTGCCTGATCTTTTTTGGGGATGAGAAAGTTGCCGGAGATGATCCTTTAAAGATGAAAAATATTGCGGATGTAGTTACTTCCGCAGTTGCGAGTCATATCCAGATGGGCGGTGATTTGACTTTGGGGCGGGGCATCTTTGCCGTAACTTGGCCCTTGGCTGATAACAATGGAGGTGAGTGATGGGAACCACTCTGGCTCAAAAACGGGCGGTTTTCTCCTTGGAACAGCTTGAGAAATTGCCGTGTAAAAGAGAAGATTTCAAGAGTTTTGCGGCAGGTTTGCCATCCATGATTTTACAGAACGGTTTTGGCCAAGCTCTTGCTTTCCTGGCGGCTAAAGGAAGTAAAGAACAATCTGGTCATATTAAATTCAAATCAGAAGATAAGCATTTCGCAGCCTTGAAGATTATTCTGGCTTGGTTGGTTAATTGCGAGCTGTTGCAGGCAGGAGATGAAAAAGAGCAGATATTGCAGGTCAGTAAAATGGAGCAGATGGTTTACTTGAGAGCCCAAAGAGAGACCTTGGCGATGCTCGAATGGCTCAAACGCTATGCCAACGCAGCCCTGTTTGCGGAGGATAAATTATGAGGCTGATATCCCGACAGGTTGACGCCGTTCTACAGAAGTCGGTACCGGTTAATTTCGGTCTCTATTTCAATAAGTTTCTCGAATATCACCAGGATTTTAATTATGTTGTGCAAAAAGGGAAAAATAAATGGGATAAACCTTCGTTTAAACCCTTGTGTGGTGAAAGTTCAGGTAAACCATCCAAGAATAGTCCGCTACTCCAATTTAACAATCTATATTGCCAGAGTCAAAAACAGGTTAATCACGGTCTGCGTGATCGCCATTTACGCCAGAGTAATTTTTGTCAGGCGGCCAAAACCGACGGCTATTCAGTTTTTATTTTTCATGTCCGTTTGCAGTCGCCTTATATTTCCGGTCTGGGTATGAGCCATCCCACTGAAACCGGTATGATTTTCGACCATACCTTGGGGGTTCCCTATATCCCTGCCGCCGGGCAGAAGGGGCTTTTGCGACTGGTTTATATGATCAATGATTTAAAGGATGATAATGACAACTGGTTGCCTTTGGATCAATTGGAGCAAGATGAAAAAGGCGAACCTTGTTGGCATGAGGATGACCTTAGCCGTACCCTGTTCGGTTTTTCCGACAAACAAGATGCTTTGGCCGGCCGTTTGGTGATTCTCGATGCCTATCCATTGTCACAACCGGAGTTGGCAGAGGATATTCTAAATCCTCACTACGGCGATTATTACAGTTCGCAGGGGGAAAAGTGTGGTCCGACTGAGGATCAAAATCCGGTTCCGGTTAAATTCCTGGTTCTGAAAAAAGGGCAGGAGTTTGTTTTTCGCTTTCTTTTACATTATGGTTTCCAGAAAGCACCGTCATCTGATATTGAGGGTCTGTCGGCCAGGATAAAAGCGGCCATGAAAATCGCTTTAACCGAAGAGGGATTTGGCGCCAAAACCGCACTTGGTTATGGCCGTTTTGAGATCCTTGGGGAAGGTGAAGAACCTGAAAAAGTACAGCAATGGTTTAGAGATGTGGAGGAGGCTCAGCAAGAAAAAGAGAGAAAGCGTTTGATTAGGATTGAAGAGATAAAATATCCCTGGCGGTCGCTTTTGCGTAAAATTGAAATACTGGGTAATTGGGGTGATTTTAAAGTGCAAGTTCTCGAAAATGATGGTGCAACAGATTATCGTGAGAAGAAAGAGTTCGCCGAAGGGGTCAAAGCCACAGCTTTGCGAGTCGTTCGGAGAAATCCCAAAAAATGGACAGAGGAAAGGGATAAGCAAGTCGCCGATTGGTTTGCAGCTTCCCCGGTCGCTTGGGAACCTTGTTTATCCAAAACTCAGCCGAAAACGATACCCGTAGAGCCGGTTGCCAGTGATCTTTTGCAATCCATTGCAGTTTTGTCTGATTGGTCAACCTATCAGCAGACAGGGCTTAAAATATCGAGTTTGGATAGACCCTGTGCGGAAGCTTTAAAGAAGAAGTTCAGCGAGTGGGGTTGCAAAAAAAGCAAGAATAAAAATAAGAAGAAAGCTTTCAAACAGTTAGTGGATAGAATCGAAAAACTGAGCCGAAAATAAATTATGATAATTCTATGAATAATATCCTCATAAACCTGGTCTCTGCCCAGCCCATTCCCAACCTGATACCAGCTCTCGATCCCCGGTTTCAGGTTTCTGAAGTGATTTTGTTGGTGTCTGATGAGATGCGGCCGCAGGCTAAAGGGTTGACCCGGGTTTTCAAACGATACGACCTGCCCTGTCGTATATGGGAAGAAGCCGCACCGCCTTTTGATCCCCAGGGGATGGAAGAGCTTTGTTTCAGGGTCATTGAGAGTTTCCCTGATGGCCAGTCTTTATTGCTCAATGCGACCGGTGGGACCAAGATGATGGTTCTGGCGGCCGCGAATCTTTTCAGTTCCCTCGACCGGGGTAATGTTATTTACGTTGATACCGCCCAGGGGTTGATCCATTTTCTTTATCCCAGCAAAGAAAAAGCTTACCAGTTGGAACCCGTCCTTAGCATTAGTGATTATTTGACCGCTTATGGCCTGCATCCTAAAATACCCCGTAAAACCTGGCGGCGGGGAGATGCCCTGCCGGCGGTGCCGACCTCAGCCCGTTTGCTGGCAGAAAATGCCAATTTTCTGGATACTTTTATTGGGGTTGTGAATTTTGCCGGTACCGGGGTCCTTGATTCCGGGAGGGCGTCTGATGCTTGGCCCCGGAAAATCTTTTTAGATCGATCTTTTTCCCGCCCCAAAACGGTGTCCAGGGTTTTATCCCAGTTGGAAGATGAAGGTCTGCTCTCTTTTGATTGCAACAATCTGGTGACAATCGCCAGTGAAGAAGCAGCACGATACCTATCCGGGGGATGGCTTGAAGAGTATACCTTTGCCCGTTCCTGTGCCGCCGGGGCGGATGAGGTGTCCTGGTCACAGGTTGTTTCATGGGCTGATTCCGGCGATGAGCCGGTAGCCAATGAGTTTGATTGCCTGATTATGCGTGATAATCGGCTCTATCTTCTGGAATGTAAAACCAGTCGTTTCAGAAAGGGAGCAAGTGAAGTTGTTTATAAACTTGATTCCCTGAAAAATAAAATAGCCGGCATTTACGGCCTGGGTGCCCTGGTTTCCGCCCGTCCGCTGCCTGAGCACATCCTTTCCCGGGCAGCGGCCAGGAAACATCGGGTTTTCCCTCCTGAGGAACTTCGGGGTTTTACTGCCGTACTCAAGGGCTGGTTGGATGGAAGATAATAAGCGACGGGTACTGCTGACTCTTTGCGGCCTTTCACCACAGATTATTACTGAAACTTTGTATGCACTGGTTGTGCAGCGTCAACCGGCGTGGATACCAGATGAAATTCATGTTATTACCACCGGAGCTGGGAAACGTTTATTGGAAACGCGGCTGTTAGATCCTGAAAACGGGTTTTTTCATACTTTCTGCCGTGATTTTCTTTCAGAACGAATATGCATCCAGTTCTCTTCTGCGACTGTTCATGCAGTACCTACTTTGACGGGTGAGCTTGAAGATGTTCGAACAATTGAAGATAATCGGAGACTGGCTGATTTTATCATGAAAATCATCCGGAGTTTTTTTATCCACCAAGTAAATCTAAAGAAATTATAGCTTTCGATCGCATGAGTGGCCAACCGTATCGAATAAACAGTAGTGATGCGCAAATTGAATTAGCCTGTCTCCCCTTTATACGCTTGCGTGATAAGTTTTCTGTCAGACCAAAATTTTTGGAGTCATGGGACGGACTGGTTGAACAGGTTCAAAAAAGATTAGACACTTTGTCTTTGTCTGTACATATAATTTTTATCCTGAGTACTTGCACGGTTATGTCTGGAGGGAAAAAGGTTGTTTTGACCCCGGTTGAGGGAGCGCTTTATTGCTTTTTGCTTTTGTCCAAGAAAAATTGTCGTCTTGATCATGGTTGTGATGGTTGTTCTGACTGTTATCATTCCCCTTTCGAGATTCCCGATGATGATATCCTGAGTTTTCTTGAAAATTGCTGGGGGAAAATGTCTGGCCGTTTAGAAAATATTCGTAGACGTTTATCCGAAAGGCTTGATCGCCGTGAATGGTTTTTGCAATATCGGTCCCGGATTAACCGAAAATTCAAGCGAGCAGGTATGTCTGAACAATTGCATATTGTTTCAGCTGGATCATATGGACAATCGGTTTATGGCGTACAAGCGTGTAAAGAGAATATAGATATTCAGTGACCGCTTCTCAAAACGACGGTTATTTCCGTCAACCAGGAAGATTTCCTGTGAATTGCCATTTTGTGGAGAGGCTCACGGAATATGTAACTAATTGAAGAAAGGAGATAAAATGGAAACTGGGTGGAAAATGGTTGGTCTTTGTGAGAAAAACCCGCTAGGTTGGCGGAATGTGCTATGTAACACCTTGATAAATCAGGGCAATTGTAGAGTAGTGAATGAATGAGCCTTATGGAAAAAAGGATTGAGACGGCGTTATTGATACCGTTCTTTCTTATAAATTCTTTGGAATGAATGAGCCTTATGGAAAAAAGGATTGAGACGATCATTAAACTTGTTGGATACGCGCTGGGCCTCTTTGAATGAATGAGCCTTATGGAAAAAAGGATTGAGACGTTTGTTTTGTGTTGGTGTGCATCTGGATCGTCTTTATGAATGAATGAGCCTTATGGAAAAAAGGATTGAGACTCTAGATATCCTTTCTCGTTGTAGCGAAGCTATTTGACTGAATGAATGAGCCTTATGGAAAAAAGGATTGAGACGACAATATTGATGCGCAGTTAATGAATAAGTCATTGCTCGAATGAATGAGCCTTATGGAAAAAAGGATTGAGACCCTGCTCGTGTGATGTTGGCTGTAGAGCGTGACCAACCGAATGAATGAGCCTTATGGAAAAAAGGATTGAGACCCGGACGGAATACCTCAAGGGCTTGCCTCTCGGATGTCGCCGAATGAATGAGCCTTATGGAAAAAAGGATTGAGACATAGCCACCGACTGATTCAAGCTGTCCCGCTTTTTTGAGTGGAATGAATGAGCCTTATGGAAAAAAGGATTGAGACCCTCGTCTTTACGGTATCCTTCCCCCAGATATATGCCATTACGAATGAATGAGCCTTATGGAAAAAAGGATTGAGACAGGCATTGGCCCCACCGATCAGACAAGAGGATATATAGGGAATGAATGAGCCTTATGGAAAAAAGGATTGAGACAGGCATTGGCCCCACCGATCAGACAAGAGGATATATGAATGAATGAGCCTTATGGAAAAAAGGATTGAGACCCTTTAGTCTCTGGCTTAATTGTCAGTCTATAATACATAGAATGAATGAGCCTTATGGAAAAAAGGATTGAGACCCAAGGATCGTCATCGTTTCATCAACTACGATTTCTCTGAATGAATGAGCCTTATGGAAAAAAGGATTGAGACTTTTCCGTGGCGTGTCTCTTTGCAATTGCCTCTAATTTGAATGAATGAGCCTTATGGAAAAAAGGATTGAGACCATTGTCGAACCGCTCATCTTCTCGCCGTCGCTCATGAATGAATGAGCCTTATGGAAAAAAGGATTGAGACTACAACAATGTGTCTAAATGATTCCCGGTAGAAGTCGAATGAATGAGCCTTATGGAAAAAAGGATTGAGACCCCTGGACCGGACAGCGGTTACACCAGAAGGCCAGTGCGAATGAATGAGCCTTATGGAAAAAAGGATTGAGACCGGCATATTACTTCCAACCGTTACAACCTTCAAAGCATCGAATGAATGAGCCTTATGGAAAAAAGGATTGAGACAGATACCCCGCCTCTTCCATTGCCAGCTTATCCATTTCGGAATGAATGAGCCTTATGGAAAAAAGGATTGAGACCCGGGCCGGCCAGGCCGATCTCCCGGAGATACTCCACCGAATGAATGAGCCTTATGGAAAAAAGGATTGAGACCAACTGCAACCACAGGGCTTTCGTCCTGGTAGTGACGCGAATGAATGAGCCTTATGGAAAAAAGGATTGAGACAATGGTACAAAGCTTTTCCCCCTTAAGTAATTCTTCTAAAAGAATGAATGAGCCTTATGGAAAAAAGGATTGAGACGCTCTTTTCCTGTCCGCTTCATCTGCCCTTCGTTCCAGCTCGGAATGAATGAGCCTTATGGAAAAAAGGATTGAGACGTGCATGGTCCTGAGCTTTATTACGGTGGCCCATGCGGAATGAATGAGCCTTATGGAAAAAAGGATTGAGACTTGTAGGGGGGTTGGTCATACTTGCTCCTTTACTTAAGGAATGAATGAGCCTTATGGAAAAAAGGATTGAGACGTAAAATTGACCAAGCTCAATAACATAAGTATTGTCTTTGAATGAATGAGCCTTATGGAAAAAAGGATTGAGACTATCTCTCGGTGTTTGATTTGGAGTACGTCTACCGTTCAGAATGAATGAGCCTTATGGAAAAAAGGATTGAGACCCGTCTTTCCCACGCTCTAGTGCCCAATTTTCTTTTCGAATGAATGAGCCTTATGGAAAAAAGGATTGAGACTGGCTATCAAGCCAGTGTCGCAATAAATCTCACCTTTTTTCGAATGAATGAGCCTTATGGAAAAAAGGATTGAGACAGATCAGCCATCACTTCATCCCGGCTGATTTTGCACCTCGAATGAATGAGCCTTATGGAAAAAAGGATTGAGACCTTCACCGGCCTGCTGAACAGCCAGATAGTCTATGGGAATGAATGAGCCTTATGGAAAAAAGGATTGAGACCATTCAATGGACTGTCCCCTCTGTAGAGGGTCCACTTTTGAATGAATGAGCCTTATGGAAAAAAGGATTGAGACTCCAACTGTAGCCATCAAAACAA
Source organism: uncultured Thermodesulfobacteriota bacterium (assembly GCA_964478545.1). Classification (GTDB taxonomy): domain Bacteria; phylum Desulfobacterota; class Anaeroferrophillalia; order Anaeroferrophillales; family Anaeroferrophillaceae; genus DQWO01. The sequence goes on along the minus strand of CAYZIS010000025.1, from coordinate 2,531 downwards.
GCTAATCTTTTCGCGGAATGAATGAGCCTTATGGAAAAAAGGATTGAGACACTAACCACATACATTCTTTCTTTTTTTGCCATAATCTCGAATGAATGAGCCTTATGGAAAAAAGGATTGAGACGATAGTTTCGAAATGATTCTTTTCTTCAGTCGTGCTGTTGGAATGAATGAGCCTTATGGAAAAAAGGATTGAGACCTTTGGCAACCTTCTAACATTGCCTCCCTTAATGGACTGGAATGAATGAGCCTTATGGAAAAAAGGATTGAGACCAGTTAATAGCTTAAAGCAGTTCTGCCAATATACACAATGCAGAATGAATGAGCCTTATGGAAAAAAGGATTGAGACATATTTGGAGGCCAACTCTTCATCCACAATTTCAAACCCGGAATGAATGAGCCTTATGGAAAAAAGGATTGAGACATCACGATAAGGATTAAAACCTTCGCCGCCCTCATTCTGGAATGAATGAGCCTTATGGAAAAAAGGATTGAGACGAGTCGCAGCTGCATTACAGATATTTTCCTTTTCCTCGAATGAATGAGCCTTATGGAAAAAAGGATTGAGACTCATATGGCATAGAACCCTTTCCACTCATCTCGCGTAAGAGAATGAATGAGCCTTATGGAAAAAAGGATTGAGACCTAATATCCTCTATTTTCTCCTTGCCTTCAAGCAGGCTTGAATGAATGAGCCTTATGGAAAAAAGGATTGAGACATCAATGCTTTCTGTTTCAAGGTTAACTGTCCCTTGTTCGAATGAATGAGCCTTATGGAAAAAAGGATTGAGACCCATTTCTTATAGTTAACTTGTATTGCGTCATAAACCATTTCTGAATGAATGAGCCTTATGGAAAAAAGGATTGAGACAAAAAACATAACAAAGCCGGTTTGCTCTCTTACACTATGGAATGAATGAGCCTTATGGAAAAAAGGATTGAGACTCTGTTACCATTGATCCTTTTACGCTCATCTCGCGTGAATGAATGAGCCTTATGGAAAAAAGGATTGAGACTTGATGGGGTCCTCGTGTTTGGCAATCGCCCGAAGCACGAATGAATGAGCCTTATGGAAAAAAGGATTGAGACGTTATCGGTCAATCAGTTATCGGTCAATCAGTTCTGCCAAGAATGAATGAGCCTTATGGAAAAAAGGATTGAGACTTATTTTTAAGCTACCATTATTGGCAACCTTGATTAATACGAATGAATGAGCCTTATGGAAAAAAGGATTGAGACCAGAGTAAAGCCGAACCTCTTACGTTCGCTATTGTTGAATAACTATTTATTTCACCGCCTATTTTTCAAAATAAAATACCGCTTTAAGTGCCTGAATATGCGAATTATTGCACCAGTTTCAAGCTCTTTGACAACGTGGCAGCTCAGTGGGTTTTTTAAGGTTTTAAGGGCGTCCGAATTGTAAAAAAAGCGGGGGAAGCCCGTAGACTTCCCCCTTTGAGACGAACAATTCGTCTCGCCCTCCCGGTTATCCCTTGACCGGTTACTCCCCAGCAGAGCCGATCTCCGTTTCCCCGGGAAACTTAAAATTCAGCTGATTTCATCATGTGCCTGCCGGACATGGTCGGCATTGGCGCTGTTTCCGACTCCTAAAATTACAGCATTTAAAGTGTAGTGAGCTAACAGATTAACCTTACGCGGCAGACCATTGGTTGCCTGAAAGATAGCTTCTACCGCTGAAGGCTCGAATATTTTACGCTCAGTACCCGCCAGTTTCAAGTGATGTTCCAAATAGTCGAGCAATTCATTTTGCCGTAATCCGGAAAGGTGGTAGTTCATGACAATTCTCTGCCAGAGGGGCTCGTGAACCCCCATTGTCAGGCGGCGGCGAAGTTCCGCCTGGCCGATAAGAATGAGGCAGAGTCGATTTTTTGAATCCATCTCATAATTGGTCAGCAGGCGCAGATTGGTTAAAATCTCATTGCGCAAATACTGAGCTTCGTCAATGATGAGAATCGGCTGCTGTTTGGCTTCCAGGCAGAGTCTTTGAATCTCATCTTTGATAACCTTATACAAGGTCGAGAGGCTTCTTTCGGTGGAAAGTCCCATCTCCCAGGCGATGGATTTGTAGACATCCATGACGTTGCCGGTGGTCAGACTGACATAAAAAACTTTATACAGTCCTGAATGTAGATTACTGACTACTTTTCGGCAAATGGTGGTTTTACCGCTGCCGACATCACCAGTTACCAGAGCGATACCTTTGAGATCCAGCAAATATTGTAACCGATTTTCTAATTCGCTGGCTTGCTCTGAGGCAAAAAGCTCATGGACCGCAATTTCTTTATCGAAAGGGTGACGAGTCAAACCAAAATGTTTACAATACATTATTGCCCCTCCTTTTTGTTGGAGAGCTTACGTAAATTCAATTTCTTTTTTTGAGTGGACGGAATAGATTGTGGCTGATCTTTCTCCGCCGCCTTAGCCAGAGAGTTTGAGGGTCGATCTCGTTTGACGAAGCAGTTGGCAAAGGTGTCGACCAGTTTGGCATCGTTGTAACGTTTGTTTTTAA
>CAYZIS010000024.1:0-34380 GCA_964478545.1 uncultured Thermodesulfobacteriota bacterium | reverse complement strand
ATCAAGCAGTTAACCTTCTTTTATGGCAATTTAGACTTTTTACGAGTCCATCAATCAACTGAGGTAGATGCTCTATGTCCAAAGAAAAAAAAGATACTAAACTGCCCCGTTGGGGGATGGTGATTGATCTTGATAAATGTATTGGTTGCCATACCTGCGAGATTGCCTGCAAGGTACAAAACGATGTGCCGCTTGGCATGTGGCGTACATGGGTAAAGGAAATTGAGAAGGGCAAATATCCTAATGTAGTCAGGGTGTTTCGGCCGACTTTGTGCAACCATTGTGAAAATCCTGTGTGCGTAAAGGTTTGTCCTGTGCATGCTGCCTATCAGCGGGAAGATGGCATTGTTATGGTTGACCCGCATCGATGTGTTGGTTGTCGTTATTGTATGGCTGCCTGCCCCTACGAAGTACGTTATATCCATCCGCAAAAGGGCATCGTTGATAAATGTGATTTTTGTTATCATCGAGTGGATGAAGGTCTGAAGCCGGCCTGTGTTGAAGCCTGTCCTACGTCAGCCAGGATTTTCGGTAATCTTAATGATTCTCAAAGCGAGGTTTCCCAATTGATTGCCACTAAAGCGGTACAGAATTTAAAGACCGATATGGGTACCGGGCCCCGTGTTTATTATATTGGTCTGGATCAGGCAACCATGAAAATCAAGCGGGAGGTTGAGTTCGTATGGGAAAAATAGTTTTTGATGTACACTACCAGACGACCACGGCTTTCTTGATTTCTTATTATTTCTACCTGACTGGTTTGAGTGCTGGTTCTTTCATGATTTCCACCCTTTCTTATGGTTTTGGATTTGAAAAATTCAAGCCTGCCGGGAAAATAGGGGTGGTTGCTGCAGTGTTGCTGCTCTTATTGGCCCCTCAATTTCTTTTAATGCAGGTTGCCTGGCCGATCAAATCTGTATGGAATCACTTTGTCTATTTGAATCCAATTTCGGCAATGACTTATGGTGCCTTTCTCCTCATGTTATACCCGATAAATTTAATTATTTATGGCATTTTCATGTTCAAGGGAAATAAGAAATGGACCAAATTCTTTGGGACTATTGGTATTCCTTTGGCTTTGGCGGTGCATGGCTATACTGGCTGGATTCTGGCTTTGGGAGTAGCAAGGGATTATTGGAATACCGGCCTGATGCCTATAGTCTTTCTTTTTTCAGCCATGGTGTCAGGTATTTCCATGATGATCCTGTTGATCATGATTCGTGATCGCTTCTTTACTGAAAGTCATGAAATTAATTATGATCTTATTCATACCTTGGCCAAAATTCTTGGTTGGTTGTTAGTGGTTGATCTTTTTCTGGTTTTTTGTGATTACAGCGTCCTGCTTTATTCAAAACTGGAAGGACAGGAAGTTGCTCATTTCATGCTGTTTGGCAGGATGTTCTTCGGTTTTGTGATTCTGGAAAATCTTATCGGCAAGGTTATACCCTTGATTATTGTCATGGTTCCAAAATTTCGTGAAAATAACTTTTTACTGATTTTAGCTGCAATCATGAATATGGTTGGTATCCTGGCAATGCGTATTGTTACCGTTTATGGTGGCCAAGTGTTACCTTTGATGTAGCTTTGTATAGGAGTGATCCGTGAAAGTTGATAGAAGAAAATTCATCCAACTCGGAGCCTGGAGCGGTGCATCTCTGGTATTGCCGGATCGTTTGAGACTGGCTGAGAAGCGGCGTAAACCATGGAATGAACAATCGGCTAAAGTGACGCGGAAGCATCGTAATCCTAAGCCGACAACCTGCTCACTTTGTGACAATCATTGTGGTTTAATAACGTACCGTGAAGGTGATCGGGTGGTGATGATGCTTGGCAATCATGAACACCCGGTTGCTGGAGGGAAATTGTGCGCCAAAGCCTATGGGCAGCTTGATCGACTGTATGATCCTGATCGTTTATTGAAGCCTTTAAAGCGGGTAGGACAGCGGGGTGCGGGAAAATGGCAGGAAATATCCTGGAATGAAGCTTATGAAGTTTTAAACCGGAAGTTATCCCCGGTCTATGCCAATCAGGGAAGAAATCTTGCTTTTATCAATGGACGGGATGAATTATTGACAACGCCTTTTCTATCACTTTTCCCCCGTGCCACTCTGGTTGAACCTGATGAGCAATTGCTCATGAAACGTTTCCGGGAAAAGCGCTATGGTCGTTCTGTCTGTTTTCGTAATTATCGTGAATGTCGTTATCTATTGAATTTTGCCGATGATCCATTTCGTTCTGGTGATGCTTTTATAACCGAGGTGCAGTCTTTGATAGAAGGCTTGAATAGTAACGGCCTGAAGATGGTAACCGTGGCCTCGCGTTTGTCGCAAACCGGGGGGAAAAGCGATGCCTGGCATCCGGTACATCCGCGTCATTATGGCGATGTGGCTAAAGCGATTGCCCACATCATGGTTGCTAACAAATGGTATGATAAGCAATTGCTCTCTCATTTGGGGATTGAGATTGCGGACCTGAATGTTTATTTATCCTCTTTTGTTCCTGCAACTGTAGCTAAAAATACTGGTCTTACAATTAAAGTTTTTAGTGAGATCGCTCAAGAACTCAGTCATCGTCAGCCGTCAATGGTTATTTTTGGCGATGAGGTCTTTCGGGCTGAAAATGGCTGGGAAAATGCTTGTGCCATCGAGCTATTGAATGTTTTATGTGGGGCTTTATCTGCTGAGGGAAGTTTAAAATATGATGATCCTTCACCCATAGCTGGAGAAGTCACTAAATATTTAGCTGATAATTCCATTGCTTCCGGATGGTTTTTTCAAAAGCTTAAAGAGAATAATGAAGCCCAGGTATTGATATCGTACCAGGCAAATCCGGTATTTGATACCTATGATGGAGCATGGCCCAACACCCTGCTGAAGGATGAATTGCAGGTTTCGTTTTATGCCGCCTTTGATACTTATATCAATGAAACCTCACAATATGCTGATTTAATTTTACCCATGGCGACGGAACTCGAAACCTGGGGATTGTTCAGCCGTCGGTTGAACCAACACCAACAATGTTTATCCCTGCGTCAGCCGGTTTCCAGACCCGTTGATGAAATTCTCTTGTTGCGGCAGGCAAAAGTAAAAAAACTACAACTTTTCAATCCTTTATTAGCGCCGGTTGAGAGTGGTCGTGAATTTAATCAGGTTGTCCTTGATCTGGGGCGGAAATTGATTCAGAATCCTGTCTCAGGCCCCTTTATTCATCAAAATGTGGAAAGCTATATTGAAGCTCTAGTGGCTAAGATTTCTACCTTGGTGGTTTCAGGAGGTCTGACTTATCTTAAAAAAACGGGGTTTTTTGTGTTTACCGAAGAAGGGAAAAAAATACAGTCGGTTAATTTGCAGATAAAAGACCTTGAAGATGCCCAGCCTCTTTCCCGGGAAAGTTATGCGGAAATTGATTTTTATCTGGTTCCATTTGAATGGCATGTTCTCGATTCACAAACAGCCAATAGTAAATATCTGGCCGAACTGCGGCATGAAAATCCCGTTTGGATACATCCATCACGAGCAAAGAAATTGGGGATCAAAGAAGGGGACAAGGTAAAGATAAGAACAAATTCTGGTGATAAAATTGTCCGTGCCTGGATTACAGAAGCGATTCATCCCCAATGTGCTGCTATTGCTATGGGGCATGGTCATTCTAAAGTTGGGCGGGTGGCCACGGCTGAAACCATAGCTGATCAGGATCCGATGACTAAATCATTGTTGAGTCGTAAAGCTCTATTCTATACGCCATTTACACTGCGCCTGAACTGTTGGGATTCGAAAGAACCCATATGGTGGAAAAAACAAGGCAATGGAACTCACATTAATCCAATTTTATCCAGTAAACAGAATAGAGATGTTTCGGGTATTACACTGATTGAGCCAATGGTTCAAATTATTAAAGCTTAAGTTGCCTGTATGCTTCTCAGATTGAGTAATATCCGGATGATATTTACTCAGGGGGAATATAGATGAAACTAGATTTTTCCTTTTTCAAATATCTGCCCGTGTGGCTAAAGACGACTTTGGTGCTGCTGGTGTTGGCAGGTTCTACCGTTGCCTTTTTCTACATTGCCAGAATATCCAACACGGATCCAACTTTGTGCCAATCATGCCACCCGGTCATTTTCCGCCAGTGGCATGAATCGAAGTTTCATCCTCAGAAAGTAAGTTGCTATGAATGCCACAGTCAGCATCGTGGTCCATTCCCTGCGTCTGATGATGGCATGATTAATCATTATCGCAGTTTGATTATTCCGGAAAAATTTCAGGCAAACAAGCACAGACTGAATGAAAACTGTCTTCAGTGCCATGAAGATATTCCCCAGTTAAAAGAAGTGAAAGAGACCAAAATTGTCAAAATATCACATAAAAAGCACTTTAAAGGTGAGAAGGTAAAGATCGATAATTGTTTGGTTTGTCATTTTTCCATAACCCATGATAAATTTTCTATTGAAACAAATCGACCACGAATGCACGGTTGTTTTGCCGGGGATTGTCATAAGGCTGATCGCAAAGACGACAAGTGTGAATTATGTCATTTTGTGAAATTGGTTGAGACAGAAAAAACACTTAAAAAAACGAGTGCCAGATAGTAAACCAAATAGGGCTATGTTTATCACTAACCCTATTTTTATTTTTTACACTATAACAGCTTACGTTAACTGATAATAACTCACGATAATAGCCAGGCTTATACGTCAACTGGTGTTTGATGATTCCGGCGATCAGGAAACTGATGGGTAAACTCAAGATGTCGTTGTCTGATATTGACTTTATTGAATTGAATGAAGCCTTTGCTTCCCAGGCATTGGCTTGCATGCGGGAATTGAATCTTGATATGGACAAAACAAATATCTATGGCAGCGGTATTTTCCTTGGCCATCCTATTGGCTGTAGTGGTGCCCGCATTCTTGTGATCCTGCTGACTGCCCTGGAGCAGAATGATGCGCATCAAGGTCTGGCTTCCTTATGCATTGGTGGTGGCCAGGGAGCGGCCATGGTTATTGAACGACCTTGATTTTGATTGTTGAAAAATGGAATCTTGTAATTTTGCATTAAAGGAGAATAATTATGGCGATTAATACTTTTGGCGTCGTAGGTGCTGGCCAGATGGGTAATGGCATCGCTCAGGTTGCTGCTACCACCGGCATGCAGGTAATCATGCACGATATCGCCACTGAATTTGTAGCCCGGGGGATGAAAACGATTACCAAGAATCTTTCCCGCTCGGTGGAAAAAGGTCGAATTGCCAGGAAGAGATGGATGCGATTTTGGAGCGGATCAGCACTGTCACGGATTTGGCTGCCATGTAAGGATGCTGATATTGTCGTTGAGGCGGCCACTGAAAATGAAAAAATCAAGCTTGATATTTTTGCCAAATTGGATGATATCTGTGCTTCAGAGGCCATTCTGGCCTCCAACACATCTTCAATCTCCATTACCAGAATCGCCGCGGCTACCAAGAGGACGGGCAAAGTTATTGGTATGCATTTCATGAATCCGGTGCCGGTAATGAAACTGGTGGAAATTATTCGTGGTCTTGCTACAACCGAAGAGACTTATGCGGCAGTTAGGAAGCTGGCTGAAAAAATGGGCAAAACCCCGTGCAAAGCCAATGATTACCCCGGGTTTATTGCCAACCGGATTTTGCTGCCGATGATCAACGAAGCGGTGTATTGCCTCTTTGAAGGTGTGGGCAAACCTGAGGATATCGATACGGTGATGAAGTTGGGAATGAACCATCCCATGGGTCCCCTGGCTTTGGTTGATTTGATTGGCCTTGATACCTGTCTGGCAATTATGAATGTACTGCATGAAGGTCTTGGGGACTCCAAGTACCGTCCCTGTCCATTGCTTCACAGGCATTGGGGATTGTCCGGGCAGCCATCGAAGATGCAACCGCTTATGCGAAAGAGTGGGTGCAGTTTGGTAAACCCATAGCCAGCCTGCAAGCGATCCAGTGGATGCTGGCGGATCTTTCCACTGAATATGATGCCGCCCGTCTGCTGACTCATCGGGCAGCTTTTTTGAAGGATCAGAAATTGCCCTACAGTAAGGAGGCTGCCATGGGTAAACTGATGACTTCCGAGTTGGCAATGAAAGCGGCGACCAAAGGGATTCAGATTTTTGGTGGCTATGGTTATACCATTGATTATCCCATGGAACGCTATTTCCGGGATGCCAAGATTACTGAAATTTACGAGGGAACCAGTGAAATAATGCGTTTGGTGATATCGGCTAACATTTTAAAATAAACCATAGATGAGGAGGTAATAATCGTGAACATTGTAGCATGTATTAAACAGACCTTTGATACCGAAGCTAAAATCGTCATTGATAATGGCCAGGTATCCACCCAGGGAGTAAACCTGATTATTAATCCCTATGATGAATATGCCGTTGAAGAATCCATTCGTCTGAAAGAAAAAAATGGCGGTGAAGTGGTGGTGGTTTCAGTTGGCGGTGACAAAACCCAGGAGGCCTTGCGTTATTGCCTGGCCATGGGTGCAGACCGGGCCGTCCTGATTCAGGATCCGGCTTTGGAGCAGGTTGATAACCTCGGTTGTGCCGTGGTCATGGCCAAACTTATTTCTCAGATGGAATATGATCTGGTTTTCTGTGGCAAGGAAGCAGTGGATGATGGAGCTGCTCAAGTTCCTTCAATGCTGGCCGAAAAGCTTGATCTGCCCCAGGCCAACGTGCTTACGGCTCTGGAAGTTGCCGATGGGCAGGCAACAGCTACCAGGGAAATTGATGGCGGTAGTGAAGTCCTTGAAATGCAACTACCCGCAGTTTTCTCAGCCCAGAAAGGATTGAATGACGTTCGTTATCCATCCTTGCCCGGCATTATGAAGGCTAAACGTAAAGAACTGAAAGTGGTCAGCCTGGCAGATTTAGAACTGAGTGCTGAGGATGTAGCAGTGAAAACTGAGTTAGTTGCCACTGAATTACCGCCGGTTCGCAAAGCTGGGCGGGTTCTTTCCGGTGAGATTGATGAAATGGTAGCGGAGTTGGTCAGTTTATTAAAAGATGAAGTGAAGGTCATTTAAAGGAGGAGACCATTATGAGTATTATTGTATTTGCTGAGCAACGAGGTGGGGCATTACGGAAAATTGCCTTTGAAACCATCAGTGAAGGTAGACGGCTGGCTACAGCTGCCGGGGATTCACTAAAGGTATTACTGGCTGGTGATAATGTTTCCGGTCTGGCGGTTGAATTGAAAAAATTCGGTCCTGATGAAATTGCGGTGGTCAACAGCGACAAACTGGCAGACTATAGCACCGAAAGCTACGCCGGAGTTTTGGCTGATTATGTAAAACAGGAAAATCCCAGTCTGGTCCTTTTGGGGCATAGCGCTATTGGTAAAGATCTTGCACCCCGGGTAGCTGCCCGTTTAGACGCCGGTCTGGTTTCTGACTGCATTAAAATAAATTATGATGGTGCTGATTTTTCCTTTATCCATCCTATTTATGCCGGTAACGCTGTGGCAACCTATAAAGTGAATTCAGTGGTTAAGATGGCAACTCTGCGGCCTAATATTTTTGCGCTGGAAGAAGCTGATGGTGCAGCCGCAGTGATAGATTTTGCCCCGGAGATAGCTGCTTCACGAATGAGCGTCAAGGAAGTGATTCAGCAGGCTGGTGATCGTCCGGAATTGACGGAAGCTGATATCATCTGTTCGGGTGGTCGTGGTCTGGGGAATCCTGAAGGTTTTGATCTTATTGAACAGCTGGCTGATGCTCTAGGTGCGGCTGTCGGTTCCTCCAGAGCGGCTGTTGATGCCGGTTGGCGCGACCACCAGACCCAGGTTGGCCAGACAGGCAAAGTGGTCAGTCCCAATCTCTATATTGCCTGCGGTATTTCCGGTGCTATCCAGCACTTGGCAGGTATGGGTTCGTCCAAGTGTATTGTTGGGATTGACAAAGATCCGGAAGCCAATATTCTGACTGTTGCTGATTTTGGTATTGAAGGTGATCTTTATAAAGTTGTCCCGGCCTTGATTGAAAAGTTGAAGGAAGTTAATGGTTGATCTGTAACTTAATTATGCTCACGATTAGCAGGAAGATTCCGGTCTCCGGGATTCATTCTGCTGAGGCTGGTTATTGCCCGCCATATTCTTGGGGCATTTTAACAATTAGCTGAATACCTGAATTAAACTATTAGTCTTTAGCTGAAGATGAAAGTCCGTCCAAAGGATGAATAAACTTTCAGGAGGAAAGACTGATGAGTGGTGAAAAAACGGTTGATCGAACTGATGAAAGGCGGCAAGCCTGGGAAGACCTCTATGCTAAAGCGGTTAAAAAATACCCTGAAAGGTTGCCACAGTTTAACACTTTATCCAATTAGCCCATAAAAAAGTTATATACTCCTGGAGATCTTGCGGGTTTTAGTTTTCAGGATGAACTGGGTTATCCCGGAGAATATCCTTATACAAGGGGTGTCCAGCCTACCATGTATCGTGGCCGTTTATGGACCATGCACCAGTTTGCCGGGCTTGGTGGGGCTGAGGATAACAATGCCCGTTTTCACTACCTGATGGAACATGGTGAAACCGGACTGACTGCTTATCGTCGAAAGCGTTCATCAGGGAATGAAGATTTCCGGACGAACATTAGTTGGAAATTTTCCAGTAATTTACTCCTGAATTTCTGTCACAAAAAATAAGAAAATTTTACTTGTGCCTGGCATTGCCGGGAATACCCGTTTTTTAATTCATTATTTATGCTTTTTTGCCGATAGGATAATGTAATGCTTTTGTCTGATTTGTGACGAATCATCAAGAAAGAGCTGGGATATACATGATAATCGATAAAGTATTGGCTGAGATTCTTATAAACAATAAGCTCCTTTCCGAAAAAGATTTACGTAACGCATTGGAGCGGCAGAAAAATATTGAAGAAGAAACTCTGGAAGAAAGTCTCATCTTTCTGGGGGTGGCCAATTATGCCCTGTTGGGTAAAGCTTATGAACTGCATTGTCAAATGCCTTATTATCCGGTGTTTCATCAGGGGGCTGACAAAGATATGCTGGCCAGTTTTTCATCCAGGGATGCTGTGCGATTTTCAGCCTTGCCGGTAAAAAAGGATAATCGGAATATCTGTATGGTTACCTGGCAGCCAGAAGATGTTGCCCTGCAGAGTGAGATGAATCGGATATGGAAATCATCTGAGATTCAATGGCGGGTGGCATCACAGGTTGAGATGCATGATGCGGTGCAGAAATACTGCTTTCATCAAGAGGTAAACCGTGAAAAACGGGGGATAGAGCTGCCTTTTGATTTTAAAATTATTGATTTCCGGATGGCATCTGAGTCCAATATCCTGAATGAAGACCATGAGTCAAATATCATCGAATCATCTTCTCCCGGGAAACGGATTATTCTGGTTGAACCAGACCATAAAATTCGTAATGCATTGAAAACCCTCTTGCTCCAGGAAGGATATAGAGTAACACCAGTGCTGGACGAGAGTGAAGCAGTAAAGGAACTGGAGATAGAAGATGCCATGTATCTTTTGAAACGGCGGACTTTTCAATCCCATGATCAGCGTCTTGAATCTTTCAGATTGAAGAATGGAAAACTGCTGGAAGTCCGCCACTATGGAACTCTGGGGGGTATTCTTCTAGGGGCTGAATTGTCATCCGAACAGATTTTCCGCACCTATTTGTCAACAGTGAAGTTACTTTTGGGCAGAATGACCAACGACAACCAGGGAATTATGGAAAGCTGTAACCAGCTATCGCATTATGCCAAATTATTGGCAACTTCAATCGGAATGAACAGAAAATCCCAGGAAGCTTTACAGCTGGCCATCTATTTGAAGGAAATTGGCCGTTACCTGTCTGGATTAAATGCGCAGGATAGTGATATATTTTCTATCATGCCCATTCTTCCTTATGAACAATCATCACTTATGTTGGCAGAAATTGAGGATAACTTTTCTCTGGCGGAAATTATCGCCGGTATTAATCGGCCTTTGTCGCCTGAATTACCCCTGGCGTCCAAAGTTATTACCGTGTTGCTTGCTTATTTTGAAGTGTTGCATGATCAGGAATCTGAACGGCTTGAACCTGATCGGTTGCGAATTCTGCTTAGTCAGAAAACCCCCGGGTTGCTGGAAGAAGAATTGGTGAACCAATTGATACAGATAGTGGTTCATGAACAACGATTGGCCGGCTTGGGTGGCAGCAATGGGATTATTCTGATCATAGACCCGATTTTTGAACGTGATCATAGTGACTTGTACCAGGAACTTACCAGAGAAAACTATGAAGTGGTTTTTTGTCCGCACGCGGAACAGGCACTATCCTGTTTACAGCAACAGGAAGTTGTTCTGATAGTCAGTGAAATGGCTGGTGATGGATATGAGGGTATGGACTTTTGCCGTTCGTTACATCATGAAGGGCCAGAATCCATGGCTGAAAAGCAGATTCCATTTGTCTTTTTTACGGCGGTCACTGATGAGAAAGCAATTTCAGCGGCATTGATTGCCGGAGCTGATGATGTTATCCTTAAGGATAGCAGTATCCAAGTGACATATTTAAAACTCAGTCGTTTGATAAAGTTGTATCAACCATCCATGGCAAGCAACAGACATGCTGCCGGTGTTTCCGGATCCCTCGATGAAATGGGTTTCATGGAAACGGTACAGATTTTGGCCAATCGCTCCAAGGATGCATTAATCAGCCTTGGAAATGAGGTTGGATGTGCAGCCAGTGTTTATCTCCACAATGGTGAGATCATCCATGCGGCAACTGAATTATTGAGTGGAGAGGCTGTTATTTATGACATTTTAACCTGGAAAGGTGGCTTTTTCCAGGTGGTAACCCCGGATAAACTTCCAGAACGTAATGTCTTTGGCAGTACCGAAGCAATTATGTTGGAAGGTTGCCGGTTGATGGATGAAGAGTCCCGGGAATCTTTCGGGTAGGCCGGGATTATTTTCAGCTTCATTGTTACCGGTAATGGTTGCCGTAGATCAAATTTTCCTGTCAGCCCATTGTAGCCGGCGAGCGTTTCGGCTTCTCCAGCTGAATATAACAAACGATCAGCTATCCTTACCAGGGTATCTCCTTCGCGTATCGGGTAAATCCTTACCTTGGGAAGCTTAATGGCTTCAGCGGTTTTTCGGTTAATCAGACTGAGGTGTTTGGCGATAAATCCCGGTTTTTGACTGATAGGGGTCAGCGCCAGGAAAAGATAGCCGAATTCCTGTCGGGACAGGGAAGTCATTGTTAGTTGTTGCCATCTGCCTTGCTTATCTCTTACTTTATACTTTCTTGTTATTCCTTTTGTCCGGTCTATGGTGATTTCCTCTTGGGATTGCAACCGGGTAGTATATTGTTCGATAAAAGAATCAGCCAGGGCATCGGGTGGCAGGTAGCGGTCAAACTTTCGGTAAAGAAAGATTAAGTGCTGCTGGCGTTCACCATTGAGAGTGAAACCGTTTTTCAGCGATTTCAGCTCCATTTCCGCCGGAATGGTGAATCGTAAACGGCAGAATACATTGGTAAAGGTTCTGTCAATGACAAATCCGGCTTTTTTACCCGGTCCGAACAGCATGCCATCAATGGCAGTTAAATATTTGTCCCGTTTGATGGCTTTTGATTGGGGGTAGCGTCTCAGAAGTTTTTTAGCTAATAGGGAAGTACTGGCAACCCTTTCTGAGGTGAGTGGATGGGAGACCATGATGGCTTCCAGCGCCGAGGGTTCATGACTGTGGAGCTGTCGTAACCGCTGGAGGAAAACGCTCATCTGCCGGGGATCATAACCAGCCCTGACCATGTACCTGGTTCCCAGTTCATCTGCCTGTCGTTCTTGGCTACGGCTGTATTTCTGGCTGATGAGACCCAGCAGTTGTCCACTAACATTCTGCCAGAGGGATGATCCCGTTGCTGCTCCGACGGCCGCTACCAGAATATTCATCCCCACCGTTGACTGAAGCCGCTTCATATTATGCCGGGCGTTGACATGCCCCAGTTCATGCCCCATAACTCCGGCCAGTTGGGCTTCGTTATTCATCTCTGCCAGCAATCCCCGGCTGACATATACATAACCTCCCGGGAGGGCAAAGGCGTTGATGATCGGAGAATCAATGAGGGTAAAATGATACGGAATATCCTGCCGTTCACAATGGGCGATTAGCCGTTTTCCTATGGCAGAAATATATGTTTGTAATTTGGGATTATTGTAATAACCAAATTTTTCCAGAACTTGGGGATGGGCTTTTTTGCCCATACTCACTTCCTTTTCCGGACTGTAAAGCATGACTTCGTGAGAACCACTGACGGGATTAACCGCACAGGCAGGCAATAATAAAAACATGACCAGACCTATAATGGCAGCTATGAGCAGATTTTTTGTTTGCATGGTTTCCACCAGATCATGGTAGTTGACATATTTCACCCCAGTACTGTCCGGTATGCTTTTTGCGTTGTGTTCAATGTTGGCAACCGGTGCTGTTTCAAGCGCGACATCGTGAGATGCTGTTGCTTTTCCCGGTGATTGGAGCGTGAAAGTTGCCATGTTTGTGCCCTACAGGGCGAGTTTGGCAACTTTAGCGCAATGAGCCGCTGGAAAAGCAGGCAATCGAGCGCCAAAAAGCGCTGAAATCAGCTCCGGTTGACAGTATGCAACTTTCTAACCGGATACTGCTGATTTCATCCCTTTATCAGATCACATTTATATCGGACTTTCAAGTAAAATTATCTTGTTTTCGGGTTGCCAGATTTGGGAAAAAACTTGCAAGCTGTTGGTGAATTTGCTAATGAACAAAGCATCTTAGCACTACCAAAATTTTCCAGCGTTGTCCGGTATGTTTTTGCGTAGTGTGTAACGTTGCTAACCGGAAACTACTGGAAATTTTTAAAACTAACTGGATCAATAACGAAGGAGAAAATTGTGGCATCACCTTTTACCATAAACTATGCTGAGCGGATCAAAACGCTGCCACCTTATCTGTTTGCCGCCATTGATCAGAAAAAAACTGAAGTTAGAGCCCGGGGCATTGATATTATTGATCTGGGAGTGGGGGATCCTGATTTGCCAACCCCTGCTCATATAGTCAGTGCCCTGCAGTATGCAGCGGCTAAGAAAGAAAATCACCAATATCCTTCATATGTGGGTATGCCAGCTTTCCGTGAAGCTGCTTCACAGTGGCTTAATCGACGGTTTGAGATTGACTGTAATCCGGCCAGTGAGATCCTCTCATTAATTGGTTCCAAAGAAGGGATTGCTCATATTCCGCTGGCGTTTGTCAATCCTGGTGATTATGTCCTGGTACCTGATCCCGGATACCCGGTTTATGCGGTTGCAACTGGTTTTGCCGGTGGCCTTGTCCATAAAATGCCCCTGTTGGAAGAAAATGGGTTTTTGCCGGATCTCCAGGCCATCCCGGATGAGATTGCCGATCGGGCAAAACTTATGTTTATTAATTATCCCAATAATCCGACAGGTGCGGTTGCCGATCAGAATTTTTTCGAGCAGGTAATTATCTTTGCCCACCGACATAACATTATTGTCTGCCATGACGCGGCTTATACCGAACTGGCCTATAATGATTACCGTCCCTTAAGCTTCCTCCAGGTTCCGGGAGCTAAAGAGATTGGAATAGAATTTCATTCCTTTTCCAAAACCTATAATATGACCGGCTGGCGCATAGGTTTTGCTGCCGGGAATGCTCAAGTTGTCAATGGGTTGGGGAAAGTAAAAACCAACATAGATTCCGGAGCTTTTCAGGCTATACAAGAGGCGGCGATTGTTGCCTTGAGCGCTGATCAACATTGTGTTGTCGAATTGTGCCGCATCTATCAGCATCGTCAGGAGATAATGGTAAATGCCCTGGGAAAAGCTGGCTTTACTCTTTCAGTCCCTCAAGCTACCTTTTATCTATGGATAAAAAATCCAGTTGGGATGGATTCTGCTGGTGTTGCTGCCATGCTGCTCGAACAGGCCGGGGTGGTGGTAACTCCGGGAAATGGTTTCGGCGATGCGGGAGAGGGGTACTTTCGTATTTCCCTTACGGTTCCAGAGGCAAGGCTACAGGAAGCTGGGGAACGGATTATCAAGGCTATCGGATAAATTTTAATGGCTTCTGAGTAATTGCCAGAGATGCCCAGGCTTAGCTCCAAGCGGTTTTGTGACTTTTAGCGAAAGTATCAATTTTTTGTATGTTAATGTCAAATTACAGGTATTCTATGCGTAAACTCTGCCAGTCTTTTATCCTTATATGTTTTCTTTTCTTCGCGGTTTCTGCCGGGGCAGCATCACTGACGGATGCATTGGTTTCTCTTTTTGACCAGGTAGAACAGAACCTGTACGGCAAGGGACAGATTGTTTCCATCATCAAGGAAAAAAATGAAGTTATTCTTGAGTTTGCCGGCGGCACTGTTCCCGGGGAAGGGGCTGAATTTCTGGTTTATGATGCCAGTACTCAGGATCAGAAAAATCCTGAGAAAGCCTTTAGCCAAACCTTTAAGGGCGTTGTCTCTGTTGTTGAGTCAGCGGGTAGTGTTGCCCGGGCTTTGATTGTCCGGCAGGAGAAAACATTGATGGTTGGAAACCAGGTAATGATACCTGTACCAATCATGGCTTATGTTGCACCGGTAAAGAATATGACCGGCTTCCCCCCTCTTAGCCGTGAGGCGACGGAAGTTATTTCATTACAACTGGGGCGATTTACGACCATGAAAATTGCCGGTATCCCCCAGGTTAACCAGATTCTGCTTGATCAACTGCAGCATGAATTACGTCAAGAAGGTCGGTATGGCTTGATTATTCAACCTTATCTGATAGTTGCTAATGGCCAGAGCAAAGCTCAGATTAAATTGATTTCACTGTTCAGTGGCCAATCACTGGGGGTTTTATCTGAAGATTTTTTTGCTTTCCCTGGCCAAAATCCTTCTCGTCCATCAGTCCAGGATATTCCTCCTGCTGCTCCCTATCCGGGGCAATATCTTCCGCCAAATCTTCCCACCAGGATGCCCCCCGTCCGCTAATCAAAATGAAAGGACTATTTTATCGTGGCAGTAGCTAAGAAATCACTTGAATTACGTGAAAAATATCGCGGCCTGATCGGAGTGCACAGTAAAGTGCCAATTAAAGATAACTCTGTACTGAGTCTGGTCTATACACCTGGAGTTGCTTCCAGCTGTCTGGCGATAGCTGAAAATTCAGCTGATTCATTTCGTTATACCATGCGGGCCAACACTGTCGGTCTCCTTTCCAATGGTACCGCCGTTTTTGGAATGGGCAATGTGGGGGCGAAAGCCTCCATTCCCATGTTGGAAGGGGTTTCCGTCTTTTTTAAAACTTTTGCCGGGATTGATGCCATTCCTCTGGCCGTGAATGCTGCTGATCCTGATGATTTTGTTGAAATTGTCCGGGTGATGGCCCCGACCATGGGCGGAATATGTCTTGAGGATATTGCTTCGCCTGATTGTTTCGCAATTGTGGAGCGATTGCAAAGGGCCGTTCGGCTGCCGGTCTTCCATAATGATCAACATGGTTCAGCCATTGTCATCCTGGCTGCCCTGGCCAATAGTTTGAAATTGGCAGGCAAAAAACTGGAAAACTGTAAGGTAGTCATTAATGGAGCCGGGGCTGCCGGTGTGGCTTTGACCCGCAGGTTGGTCAGGCTGGGCGTTGGGGAGCTGATACTCTGTGATCAAGCGGGGGCGATCTACCGTCACCGGACGGCCAACATGAACTGGGTAAAATCGGAACTTTCCTTTGTCATCAACAAATCCCATGTCAAGGGAACACTGGAAGAAGTTTTACCGGGAGCTGATGTTTTCATCGGTTTGTCAGTGGGTAAAGTTTTGTCACCGGAATGGATTAAAAAGATGGCGGCCAAGCCGATAATCTTTGCCCTGGCGTTGCCAGAACCTGAGATTGACTACTTGGCTGCCAGAAAAGCCGGTGCTTTTATTGTTGCTACCGGCAATGTTAATCACCCGAATTATCTGACTTCGGCTCTGGCCTTTCCCGGATTCTTTCGTGGAGCTCTGGATGCTGCTGCCTGGAGGATTAACCGGTCCATGGAGATGGCGGCAGTAAAGGCTATTCAAGAGCATGTGCCAGATAATTTGTTAAGTGAGCTTAATATTATTCCCCGGCTTATTGATTTCAGCCTGGCTCCTGAAATTGCCCGGCAGGTGGCAATGGCTGCCGTATCTGAAAAGGTGAATCGCAAAAAAGTTGATCCGGATCAGGTACGCGATAAATTGTTGCGGTACGTATACGAAGGGGAATTGGCCATTCTACCGGTTCCAAGCAGACCAAAAAAACAGGCTGAGGTGAAGCCTTCACTTGATGAGCAGTCTCTGGAACTCCATAAACGTTACATGGGAGTGGTGGGCATTGAGGCTAAAATTCCGGTCAAGGACATCCATTTGGCTTCCATCCTTTATTCAGCTGCCGGGGTTTCGGATTCCTGCAAACTGATTATGAATGATCCGGATAAACTGTATGATGTAACTGTAAAAAGCAATCTGGTGGCGGTAGTTTCCGATGGCTCTGCGGTTCTTGGCCTGGGGAATATAGGTCCCCGGGCGGCATTACCGGTAATGGAAGGAAAATCCATTTTATTTAAAACCTTTGGTGGGGTAGAAGCCTTACCTATTTGCATTGATACTCAGGATGTGGATGAAATTGTTCGGGTGGTGGAAGCTATTTCACCCGTGTTCGGTGGCATCAACCTTGAGGATATTTCGGCTCCCCGTTGCTTTGAAGTAGAGAAAATCCTCCGGCAAAAACTCGATATTCCGGTATTTCATGATGACCAGCATGGTACGGCGGTTATCGTCCTGGCCGGAATGATAAATGCCTTGAAGCTGGTGGGGAAAGAAGCTGATAAAATTAAAGTGGTGGTTAATGGAGCGGGTGCCGGTGCGACAGCGGTTACCAAGCTTTTACTCAGTGGCGGAATCAAAAATATTATTATGTGTGATACTGTCGGAGCTATTTATGATGGTCGACAGGAGCGGATGAATTCCTACAAACAGGAGATGGCCCAGCTGACCAACCCGGATAAATTGCGGGGGAAATTGGCCAAAGTGATCAAAAATGCTGATGCTTTTGTCGGTCTTTCCAAGCCGGATACCTTGACAGCTGCCATGATCAAGACTATGATTGACAATCCCATTGTTTTTGCCCTCGCCAATCCGTTACCGGAAATTATGCCGGATAAAGCCTTAGCGGCTGGGGCTAAAGTGGTGGCCACCGGTCGCTCGGATTTCCCCAATCAGGTAAATAACTCCCTGGCCTTTCCGGGTATTTTTCGTGGGGCGTTGGATGTCAGAGCCCGCCAGATTGATGACCGGATGAAAATAGCTGCGGCCCATGCCATTGCTGCCATGGTTACTGAGGAAGATTTAGCCAAAGGTACGATAATTCCCTCGGCAATGAACCTGGCGATCCCACCGCGGGTAGCGGCCGCGGTTGCCGAAGCGGCAATGAAGGGCAAAATGGCCCGCCGCCGGCTTGATCCTGAAGATATTCGCAATAATACCCATGATTATCTCTATGAAGGAATATTGAGAATTTTGTAAGTAGTTTCCATCCGGAAACGGATGTTTCCGGATGAACACTAAGTATTTTTAGCCACAGAAACACACACCTAAATTAAGCTATCAACTTTTAGCAGTTAGCTATTAGTAACTTACTCCTGAATTCCTGTCACTCTTTTCAGTACCCCCTTGAGGGGTATAAAAAACAAGAAATTGTCGGGAATACATTCAGGATGTTCGGGTTTAGCTCATAGCCGTGTCTGCCCAGCCTGCCGGTAGGCACGGCGACAGGCAGGCTGGTTTGGCCGCCGAACGAATCACCAGGACGGTGATTCACGGCGGACGCCCGGCGAGAATGAGCGAGAGCCATGCCGGAACATCCTGGTACATTGATTTTGGTTGCGGGCGTTAGCCTGCGTTAGTTTTTAATGATTACATGATTTTGAAGGAGCTGACTACCATGATTATTGATGCTCATGTCCACCTGTTTCCCCCGGAAATTGCTAGCCAAAGGGATAAATTTTTTTCCACTGAACCAGAATTTAAGCTTCTTTATGAACCACCTAAATCAAAACTGGTGCTGGCGGAGGAATTACTGGCGCGGATGGACGATGAGGGAATTGATCGCTGCGTCGTTTTTAGTTTCCCCTGGCGGGATATGGGCATCTCCCGCCTGTGCAATGATTATATTATTGAACAGGTGAGAAAATATCCCGATCGACTGATCGGCCTGTCCTGCTTTGGCTTCGCTGATCCACGAGAAGCCGCTTCTGAGACAGAACGTTGCCTGGCAGCGGGTTTGTCCGGGGTGGGTGAACTGGCTTTTTATATCGAAGGTTTTACCGAATCCATCATATCAAATTTCGCCCCGGTTATTGAGGTGTTGCGGGCAGCTGGCAACCTTCCTTTGATGCTGCATACCAATGAACCGGTCGGGCATCAGTATCCGGGAAAATGTGACGTGATGCTGCGCAATCTCGATAAATTTCTCCGTCTCTATGGTGATGTGCCAACGATTTTTGCCCATTGGGGGGGGGGATTTCCCTTTTATCATTTGCTTAAGCGGGAGATGGAAGAAGTGGTTGCCAATCTTTATTATGATACCGCTGCCTCTCCTTATCTTTACCGACCGCAAATTTACAAGATAGTAGGGGAGATAATCGGTTTTGAGCATATCCTCCTGGGTACCGATTATCCCCTGCTGAAAGCGGCCCGCTATTTTAAAGATATGGACCAAGCTGGAATTACCCCGGAACAAAAAGCCCTGATTTGCGGTGAAAATACCGCCCGTCTTTTTAGCCTGGCAGGAAGGAAATAAGAGGATTGACCTTGACCGTGGCGTCATTGATGCCACCGAGTGGGTTGGTCCCTATCATGATTATAAGATGGGTTTTTACAAGGCGGCTAAATATTATTATTCACCCGGCTGGCATGAACCGGGAACCACCCTCGAGTGCATGGTGAACAAACAGAAGTATGATGCTCTGCCCAAAAACCTGCAGGCCATTATAGAAACTGCCTGTGCCAGGTCAAATATATGGTGCCTTTCTACTTTTGAGGCTCTGAATGAAATCTATCTGCGGAAACTGGTTAATGAGCATCATGTCCAGGTGCTGACCTTCCCGGATGCTGTGCTGGCCAAACTGAAAGTGATGACCAAAGAAGTCTTGGATGATATGGCTGCCAGGGATCCCTTCATTAAAAAAGTCTATGATGCCTATATGACTTTCAAAAAAAATCATGATGCCTGGGATGGGATTTCTGAAGAACGTTATGCCAAGTTGAAACATCTTTAGATTTTTCAGGTTCTAGATCATAGGTTATTAAAAAGCCGCTCCCGATTAAGGGAGCGGCTTTTTTCTGAAGCTTAGGGTTCGCTTTTAGCGGATTGACTCACGCAATATATGATCCACTTGATTTAATTCAAGAATGTGGGAAATTTGTATACCAAAAACAATAATTTGGCAATAATTAAAAACATTAAACCACCAGCTCTGCCGGTGGAGCTTCACTTTTTTTAACACCATAGTGACCTGAGCTGGAAAGACAGGGATTTTTGTGCTATGGATGGCTGGTGTTTACTGAGACAAAGGAAGGCTCTCTTGTTGTCTTTAATCTGAAGTCTTATTTTAATCGGGAGATAATTATGCAATCTGGCAATGATCCCTTCAAACCGGGTTTCTGGCGGACATATGAGAAAGAACGTAAAAAAAGTTTTGCCAACCACAAAATAACCACGGCGAAAAAGTGGGATGGGCTGGCCGGACATTACCAGAAATATGAGCACGATGATGATTTCAAGCAGGATCAACAATGGATTATGGAACAACTGCGTGCAAGGCATCTTCTTCAACCGGAATATAGCGTCATCGATATTGCATGTGGTCCGGGAACCCACTGTTTTCATTTTACCCGACAGTGTAAACGGGTAACGGCCCTTGATGTTTCCCCAAAAATGATTGCCCAGCTTGAAACAAAGAAACGTGAACAGCAGGTGGAAAATATTGACGTGGTTTGCAGTGATTTTCACCAGTATAAAACCGAAGATACATTCGATCTTGTATTTGTTTCCATGAGCCCTATCTTAAATGAGCTGAAAACCGTTGATCGCCTGTTGGAACTCTCTTCCCGCTACCTGGCATTGGTCTACTGGGCCGGAGTTCGCGATAACCCGCTGTATAATCATTGTTACGAAATGATTTTTAATGAACCCTATGTCTGGGATCCCCTGGATATCGTCGCTATTTTCAACTATCTTTATAGCTTAGGTTTCTCCCCGGAAATTAGTTTTCAGCATGCCCGGTGGAAACGCCATGATACCCTGGAGAATACCTTGTACCATACCCTCTGGCACCTGGAATTTTACCGCCCATTAAGTGCAGAGGAAAAAGAGCTGGTGCGTAAATACCTGTTTAAACAAGCGGATGAGCAGGGGATGGTTTATTACGAGACTAAGGTCAGAAAGGGTTTTATTATTCTTGACCAGGCAGCAGGGATTGATAGTGATATGTGAGTGGCATCTTTCCCCGGGCAGGTTTTTTAGTGGCCTTCTTTTCATGGTTTTGCTGCTTTCTGCGTTACCCTCTCCGGCCCTGGCCAGAGTCAGGGCGATTGTCAGCATTATGCCCCAGAAGTTCTTTCTGGAACAACTGGCCGGTGATTTGGTGGAGGTTACGGTAATGGTACCTCCTGGTGCCAGTCCTCACACCTATGAGCCAAAGCCATCACAGATGATGGTTCTGGCGTCTGCAGATATTTATTTTACCATTGGAGTTGAATTCGAAAAAATATGGGTCTCCCGCTTTCGCCAGCTGAATAAGCGTTTACTATTTGTCGATACCTCCCGGGGAATTGAAAAAATGCCAATGGTCACAGAAGGAAAAACGGTGGGGGAGCGGGGAAATCCATCTCCAGAGGGTTATCTTGATCCCCATATCTGGCTTGCTCCCCGGTTGGTGAGGAAAATATCCCATACCATGGCTGACTTGCTATCGACCATAGACCCGGATCATCGGCAGAAATATCAGCAGTATCTGGCAACCTGGGAAAAGAAACTTGAGTTGCTCGATGAACAGTTGTACCAGGCCACCAGGCCAATGCAAAATCATCCCTATTTTCTGATATTTCATCCCTCTTGGGGATATTTCGCCCGGGAATATGGGCTCAGGCAATTGGCCGTCGAACATCATGGCAATGAACCAGGCCCAAAGTCCCTGGCCCTCCTGATTGACCAGGCAAGCAAGCTGGGAATAAAAACCATTTTTGTTCAGCCCCAATACCAGGGTAACAGTGCCCGGGTGCTGGCCCAGGCCTTGGATGGAAATGTGGTGAAAGTCGATCCCCTGGCGGAAAACTGGCTGGAAAATCTAAAAACGCTGGCACGAAAACTGGCTGAAGTTTATCATTGATACACTCGAAACACCCCCGTTAAACACATTACTATTGTCGCAAATATGTTCACGGACAACAGTAGGCAAACATATTAAAAAACCAGCATATATTGGAAAAAATATTGAATAAGAAGGAAAATAATAGCCAGGTTCCGGTCGTTTCAGTGGCAAATGTTTCCTTTGCCTATGACCATCTGTCGGTGCTTGAAGATATTAACCTGACCATCCATAAGGGTGATTTCCTGGGGATTATCGGACCTAACGGTGGCGGTAAAACTACCTTGGTGAAAATAATTCTCGGTTTATTGAAACCGCAAAAGGGAACTATCAACGTCCTGGGAACTTCGCCGAAAAATGCTCGATCACAGGTTGCTTACGTACCTCAGCATGCTCCTGAAGATCGGGAATTTCCTATTACTGTCTGGGAAGTAGCTCTGCAGGGCAGATTGCAGTCGTCAGGCTGGGGATATCGCTATACCCGGGAGGATCGTCAACGGGCAGCTGATGAACTACAACGGGTTGAGATGTGGGAGTTTCGAAAACGGCCCATCAGCGCTCTTTCCGGAGGACAGCGGCAGCGGGTTTTTCTGGCCCGGGCTTTATGCCGTGATCCGGAAATCCTTTTTTTGGATGAACCAACTGTGGGGATAGACAGTCGAGCCCAAGAGAATATCTATGATCTGTTACAAAAACTGAATCAGCACATAACCATCGTCATTATCACCCATGATATCGGAGTGATTTCCCAATACGTTCGTTCAGTGGCCTGTGTTAACCGGATCCTAATTGCCCATAATGAAGGTCTGATTACCGCCGAAATGCTGGAAAAAACCTATAATTGTCCTGTGGACCTTATTGCTCACGGGGTTCCCCATCGATTGTTTCAGCCGCATTCCTCCTGATATGCAGCGGCGCTACAAGACGGAGGAGAGGTAAAGATGCTGGAATCTTTCTATCAATTTGAATTTCTCCGGAATGCCCTCTGGGCGGGATTGCTGGTCAGCATTGCCTGCGGAGTAATTGGAACCCTGGTGGTGGTCAACCGCTTGGTATTTTTGGCCGGTGGTATTGCCCATGCAGCTTTTGGCGGTGTCGGACTGGCTTATTATTCAGGCCTGCCACCCCTGGCCTGTACTTCGGTCTTTTCGGTGCTGGCAGCCCTGGGTATGGGTGGTGTCAGGCTGTTGAGCAAAAGCCGTCCTGATACCATTATCGGTGCCATGTGGGCCTTTGGCATGGCTGTGGGGATTATCCTGGTAGATTTGACTCCGGGATATCATGCCGATCTGTTTGGCTATCTCTTTGGCAGTATCCTGGCGGTTACCCAGGCTGATCTTATCTTTATTATGCTCATAGACCTGCTGATCATGACGATAGTGTTTCGTTATAATCAGGAATTGATTGCCATTTCCTACGATCCCGAATATGCCACAGTCTGCGGTTTGCCGGTTATGCTGATTCGGGGTCTGCTGCTGATTCTGGTAGCCTTGTCGATAGTAATGATGATCCGGGTGGTTGGTTTGATCCTGGTGATTGCCTTGTTGTCCATCCCGGCTGCCATTGCTGAGGAGCTGACTGTTTCCCTGTGCAAAATGATGGTCTTATCGGTCATCATTAGTGCTGTTTGTATTGTGGCCGGATTATGGCTTTCATTTGTTTTTGACCTGGCTTCCGGGGCCAGCATTATTTTGTTGACGGCGGTGGTTTATTTGGTGTTTATCAGTGGAAAAAGACTGTTAACACAGGTTATGAGGCCCGCTGCAACATAAGATCGAAGATGGAGTTTTTAAGAAACCATCATAGCTAGGAGACTGTCCGAGAATAGAAATTTTTTCTCAAATCGAGGCATGCGAAAAAAATTACCGCAGGCATATATATGATATTCCGAGGATAATTTTTTGAGCATAACGAAGAGTTGGGGGAAAAGGGCATTTTCGGACAGTCTCCTAGATGATAAACGCTGCCGGCTGGATGTCATAGGTTGAAGGATGATGGGTTTTGTTGATATTTCTGAGAAACTTGCCGGCTTCCTTCCCCCGTGTATTAAGATTGACAGTTTTACCCTTAACATATCGGCCATGATCATTCTGCTCTAACAGAGTAACCAGAGGTCGGCCTTCTTCGGCATCATCTGGGGTTTCCACCACCAGCCCCAGCTCACCGGTATCCAGCTCCAGCAGAGTGCCAACGGGATAGACCCCCATCATGTTAATAAAAACTTTGAGCAGCAGGGGGTCAAAGTCAGTACCGGATCCTTCCAGCATGTACCCCAGGGCCTTATCCTGGCTCAGGGCGGTTGGCCGATATACTCTGGGTGAAGTTATGGCATCAAAAACATCGGCAATAGTTATTATCCGACCAAAAAGGCTCACGGGTTTCTGCCATTTAAGCTGCGGGTAGCCGGAGAGATCATAACGTAGATGGTGCTCAAAAGGTGGCAGAATAATCTGTGCTTTCATCTCTTGCGAAGCCCTTAATTTGAGAATCTGCTGGACACTTTTCAAGGGATGGCTGCGCATTATGGTAAGTTCCGGTTCTGTTAGTTTTCCTTTCTTATTTAAGATCTCCTTGGGAATTTCCACCTTTCCCAAATCATGAAAAAGGCCACAAAGTCCCAACCGGTTCAGTAAAGTCTTTGACAGGTCCAGTCTTTTTCCCAGGCACATGGATAAAATGGCCACGTTAACAGAATGGGTAAAAGTATAGTCATCAAAAACCCTGATGGTACTCATGGCCAAAAATAGAGGTTCCTTGTCAATCAACAGGTCCACCATGTTCTGGATGAGACGAACTGAACGGCGGACTCCCACCCGTTGCTGGCTATAAATCTTTTCAGCAACCTCTTTTATGGAAGCAAGTGCAGAACAATAGGAGGAAGCTGCGCGCTGTTTGGTTGCGATTCCGGTTGATGTCTTACTTTCATCCTCCGAAAAATAACCACTGTTGATTTTTGCTTTCGATTCATCAACCACGTTACCTTGATTCAATATGCTTGCAGCAGAACCTCCAGTTGAACCAGATTTTGGCTGACTATTTGCAATACTGGATTCTTGACCTGTCTTATTGATGGGGTCAACTATATGGCTCAAATCTGATGGGTTGTCATAATGTTCTTCTGTAAGTTCACCGTCTTCTTCAAATACCAGGTCAAGCCAGGGCAGGTTCCCCTGGTCAAGGTGACGTCCCAGCAGAATTTCCGGTTCATCTTCCAACTCTGCTTTGTTAAGCAGTCTTGCTCCTTCAATAATGCGATGGTCACCTGTTTCGTTAATGGTCATCTGCAAGGTGATGCCCTGAAGATGACGTTTTAAACAATAAGTCTGAAATGTATGGATGAGCGTTTCAATCATCGGCCGATGGGGAAACTTTTCTTCATTGAGAAAAAATCGCCCATGGGCAATGATCAGAGAAACCTGATCATCTTCTTTACAGAGGACAGTTACCGTTTGTCGTAAAGTTTCAACCCCCTGGGTAACAAGTTTGTTATTGCTTTGGTGAATCTTTACGGTTTGCAGAAGGCCCATCAGCGCCCGCAGCAGATCTTCTCCCTGCCGGCACCATTCTTCCCGTAATTCAATATTTGAAGCAGACATTCCTGCTGGGCTCATCGTTTCTGCTCCCTTGTTTTACGGCAGGCAAGTCTTATCTGGGGATTAAGACTTCTGGCAGCCTGTTTCAGAACGTTATCTGCTTCCTCCTGCTTCAGTAGATACAGGGCAAGAGCCGCACTTTCACGATGGCTTGTGGCCAGGTTGCCAAAAATATTCCAACTATGCTCCAACAGCATTTTTTTCAAAAAAGGTATGCAACGTCCGGAACCACAACGTCCGAGGGTCTGATAACAATCCCGTAGATGATTGCCTTCATCGGCATTGAACTTGTGCTGGGCAAGATATTCCAATAACAGGTGCTCCGCCAGGTTATGCCGTTCACGACTCAGGTGATTCAGTATCATCAATCGGATAGTGTCATAAGCATCATCCAGACCGTGGATAAGTTTTGGCAAGAGGGTTGGTTCACGATTCAGTAAGGTTTTAATTGCCTCCTTCCGGATCTGGAAATTATGGTGTTTTGCCAGTTTCAGTAACATTTTAGTGGTTTGCTGATCTTCGATAGTGGCAATGATTTCAATAAGTTTCAGGACCACTGATTCATCTTGGTTGTCCAGCAAGGGGGTTAATGATGCCAGGTCACGGGTGGCAAAATTTTGGACAATTTTTTCCAGCATCTGTGGCAGTTGACCTTGAACATTTCCAGCCAGCAAGGGTATGATGGTCTGATTTGCCACCGGGGTCAGTTGCTGACATATGCGGGCCAGTGCCAGTTGCTGCGGTTCGGTTTCATGTTCAACAACATCAGACCATATTTGTTTCAGCACCTGCAAGGTCGGGGGTGAGGAAACCGTTATGAAAAACCTGGCAATCAGTGGATGTATCCATTTTCTATCCTGGTTTTCCTGAGCATACATGATCCGCAAGGCTTGTAAAAGATGCAGAGAGGTTGGAAACTGCCTTTGAAATAACGATTCCTTGAATTCATCCTGCAGAAAGCTAAGAATGCCGGCAAAATCAGCTTCATCTGTCTGGATTTTCAAGATGTTCAACAAAACATCAAAAACATTTCCTGATCGTAAACTTTGTTCTTCCTCTGCGACCATCTGTTGCAAAGCTTCTTCTTCATCTGTTGTCAGTGTCCAGAGATGGCGCTCAACCTGGGGCAGGGGAACGGCAAGTTCAATGCTTTTAGATCTTGGTTTTTTTTTGGTTCCCTGTTCCCGGTCAGTACCGGATCCTAAGGACACCTGGGGTCCAGTGCCACTTCCATGGCTTTTTTCTCCAGCGATCCGTAGTATGCCGGAGCCTATGAGTGGCCCTCTGATTTTATCACTGGAACCGCCGTTTCTCCCATTTTCCGCCTGAAACGGCTGCCTGGTGTTTATCTGGTTATCGAATTCACCTGACGCTGGCATTCCTGTTCCTGCAGCTATGTCAAGCTGATAATCCCCGTTTTCCATTTTGTTGCTGACTCTAAACAAGGGGAAATCCAAAAAAATGTCAGGGTCCGGGTTGATATCAGCTGCTGCATAAGAAATATGGTCAAAATCAGCTTCCCAGAGAGAAGTAACCAGATCACCTTCTGCTTCCTCCTGAGGATTTTTATAGTGGTTAACAATCTGAAACAATTCTTTGATTTCTTCGGCATTCAGTCCTTGCTGAAATTCCAGCCAGAGAATTCCGTCACCATAAAACACAAATGCCAGATTGCTGGAATCGGGTGGGGCATGGTGAATCACTTTTCCTTCATAGAGAAACTGGTTTTGATTAACCGTAACTTTAAAATTGTTATAATCCTTGATGAAATTATTAATCTGGTTAAACGCATGAGTAATGGAATGTTGGCAGACAGCATGATCTTCCGGGTAGAGACAGGCATTTTTCACTGCCACCAGCAGGGTGTTGATTGCCGTCTTTGCCGTCTGTAATTCGCTGGCTGAAACGTTATCAGTCTGAGTTGTTTGATTTATTTTCCGTTGACTTTCCATATTGACAGATGCCTGGACACATTGTGGTAATTTATCTTATGATATCGTAATGTTATGGAAATACTTTAGAATTTCTTTAAAAGGTAGGGGATTATTGATGATGAGGGACCATGTGCCCTGCCTATTTGAGTGTCGGTTTTGATTACAAATCTACAGCAGGTTTATCCGTTAAAAAGAATTTAAGAAAACCCTGGTTTTGTCGATTTCTGATGAGAATGCTATTTTGATTCATTGGTGTCCGGCTAGATTCTTGCATTTTGTTATCTGAAGCTGATTTCAGCATAAAATGACAAACAGGTGGGCAGATAGTCTTATGATTGAGAAGGTTTCGGTTGATTTCAAATACTTGGATGATATCCGTAGCCTGCAGCGGGAAGGCTGTCCGAGCGTTCTGGTCAGGGTGGAAATGATGTTGTTTTGACCACCGCCATTATTGCCATGGGTCATAGTCTGCAACTTGATCTGATTGCTCCTTTTCATCTAAACAAAAATAATTGACTTACAATGGTAGAGATGGTATTTTTGTTGGGAAAATTTCACATTAATCATCATTTTTTCATAAGGTGAAGGAGGAATACCATGCCGAACAGTGCAACCAAGATTACCGATGGAGTATACTGGGTGGGGGTCAATGATCATGATACTCCCTGTTTTGAAGGGTTATGGGCTTTGCCCAAGGGTATGAGCTATAATGCTTATCTGGTGCGAGGAGAGAAAAAAACAGCCCTGATTGAATTGACCAAGACCACCTATACCGATGAATTTATCGGCCGGGTGGAAGAAATTGTTCCTCTGAATGAAGTTGATTATATCATTCATAACCACATGGAACCCGATCATACCGGAGCCATACCGGCAGTTTACAAGCTTTGTCCCCAGGCGGAGGTTCTTTGTACCGCCAAGGCTAAAACTTTTCTTGATCAGTTTTACGGTGAAGGGGGGCGGGTGACGGCGGTAAAAGATGGTGACAGTATTGACCTCGGGGGTAAAACGCTTAAATTTCTCAGCTATCCGTGGCTTCACTGGCCTGATACCATGTTTACCTATCTGGCCGAAGATAAAGTACTCTTTTCCTGTGATGCTTTTGGCGGCTATGGGGCAGTTGATGATGCTCTTTTTGATGATGAGATGGATCTGGAGCCCTACTGGCCTGAAGCAAAGCGTTATCTGGGGACCATTGTCGCATCTTATTTACAGCATGTGGTCAAGGCTATTGATAAGTGGGTAAAAGGGGGGATGGGTATCGATATTTTATGCCCGTCCCACGGGCCGGTCTACCGGCAGAACCCCATGGCGATTATCAGCCGTTACCAGGAATGGGCAAAAAATGAGAAAGAAGCAAAAGTGGTGATGATCGTCGGTTCCATGTGGGGCAATACCCATAAAATGGGAGAAATAGTACGTCGGCGTCTGGAAGAAAAGGGCATCGAAGTGAAATATTTTGATGCCGCCAGTGCCGAATCAGGAGCGATTCTTGGCGAAATGCTGAATGCCGGCGGGATTGTTTTCGGGGCGCCTACCTATGACGCTAATATCTATCCCAAACTGGAATATTACTTGATGCTGTTTAAGGACAAGAAAAAGAACGGTTACCCTGTAGGTGTTTTTACCCAGAATAGTTGGAATGTCAGTGTTCTGCCGAAAATGGAAGCATACCTGAAAGATATGAAATCAGAGATTATCCAGCCGGAAGTTGTCGGCCATGGATCCCCCAATGCTGAAGTGACGGAAGCTTTACAGCAGATGGCTGACAACCTGGCCATGAGGATTACCAATCTTTGTGCCTGTCCGCTGTAATAGTTTAAAATAACAAGTAAAATTAAAGGATTATTTGATTTTTATCAAGTAATCCTTTAATTTATCTCCCCGGCCATGTGTGAACGTATGTGAGACTTTTTTACCGTGCAGATTCAAAGATATCCATTGCCTGCCGTTCATAACCCCCCAAATTATGCAAGTAAATTTCAGTGGTGGACCGCTTTTCATGCCCCATGTCTTTTTAAAAGCGGTGACTTTGATCCAGGAGGTTTTATCTTTTCCTGATTTGAAAGCCAGGTTGAACGAGGCAATAGGATCTCCATCGGAGGAATAGAATATTTCTGGGTCGTTGCCTAAATTGCCAGTTAAGATGCACAGATTCATGTTTTGCTCCTTTCGTGGTTGGTTGACGTTGGCTGTTCAGTAATTGGTTTTTTCATTACCTTGTATTTCTCTGGTTTGACTAAATATCCTGGTGGCAGTCTGGTGATAGCGATAATGATTTGAATTAAGATGATAACAATAGCCAGGAAGCCAATGATCATGATGGTTTCAAAAGACTGTTTATCGTTTTGCACCTCCTCGATCATCACCGCGTAAATCTGGTAGGCGTAGGCTTTTATGTCATCGATGTGGCGTTGTGAGCGTCGACTGAATACTTCGTAAAATGATGGCCTGGCATATCTTTCCTTCATCTTGATTTTTATATTTATTGCGATCATGGCAATCACCACCAGAAAAGCAATAAGCAGCCATTTCTTGAAATTGAATTTAGGCTTCTGCTCCATCGTTTTTCCTCCTGTTAATGACCCAAACAATAAGACCGCCAGAGATAATGAAAACGGTGATCAATCCAAGTCTGGTATAAGTCGTGCCTGATTCGTTGGTTTCTTTTCTGGCAATTATCTTTTTCAACTTTGAATTTTCCATTCGCAGGACATTGACCTGTTCCATGATTTTGCCGAATTCCTGTTCTTTCTGGTCGTTGCAACCAGTGATGATGAGAGGTGATAGCAAGAGGATGGTGGTGGTTGTCACAATGACAATGGTTTTACGCATAGGTGGACGCTCCTTCCTGGTTGAAGGTTGTTGGTGTTTGAGCTGGTTGATGGAAGTTGTGTGGTTGTGAGTTTGGATCGGTTTTATGTTGTTGATGATGATTGGGTGACGCAGAATGAAAAAATATTTCTGCGTTGGAAGTGATTATGATTTGTTATGACTGGCGGCGAAATAAAGTTTTGAAGAATTCCTCTTTTCTGGTTTTGATGGTGACATAAGGGCCAAGTTGTTTTTCTGTTTGGTTGATATTATCCGGTATGATGATCTTTCTCTTTTTGCCAAAGATGGCCAGGATGCGGTCAAAGAAATTGTCTGGCGGTAGACGGATGGTCATGGTGGTTTCTCCTGTTTTTGGTGGTTATTGGGGGGTTCGTTAATGGAATTGTGTGGGGTGAAACATGTTTCATATGGTAATATATATAGCGTTGGCGAGAGAAAACCAGATTGGAGATAAGGGAAATTTGACAGGTGGGTAAAACGGTGTTAATGTGCATAATGAATTTATATAGGAGGAGGATGGTATGAAGAAGTTTTTTGTTTTGATCAGTCTTATTTTACTTTTTTTACCTGTTTATTCACTGGCGGCCACCATCAATTGTTACTTAAGGTGAAGCATATAAATGAATAAACCTATCCTCCGTTATTTGTTATGCATAAGTGTTGTGGTTTTGCTTTGCATGGTTGGTTTTTTTATCAGATCTTTACCAACAACCCAGAAGCAGGAAGTGTCTGGAAATTTTATTGCTCAAGGCATAAAAATTTCCAGTTTTAAGGGTGATCGTTTGCTTATTAATCTCCAGCTTGGGAAAATTCAATTAACCAGTAAGAAAAGTGGTTTTCTGCGATTAGGTTTTTGGAAGGTTATGCGTTTTGATGCCGTCATTATGGATATGTATCCGCCGGTAAGTGACATGCTGTTTACCAGGGAAAACATATTGCAGAGTTTAATGCTGGGCAGGAAAGATAGTAGGGCAAATGAACGTGATGGTTTAGCGAGTTCGGCGGAAAATATTGCCGATATATTGCAATTGTCCTCCCGGTCGGTAAAAGGGTTTGAGATGCATGATATTCTCTGGCGCATCCACGAAAATAATATGGTCATTTTCGAACTTAACAGTCGGTTTGCAGATTTTGATTTCAAACATAAAAGTATGATTTTTAAAGGCAGCGTAAAAGTGGAGACAGGTGGGGAGGGGCGCATACTTGATACCTCTACCTTGGAGTGGAATTTAGAGCGGGGGATATTAAAAATTCCCTGTGCGTATAAACTTACGGTTAACGGGCAACGAAGATATGGCTCCCGTTTGAAAACAGATTTGTATTTGAAAAAATTGGAAGATGCATAAACACCATTGTAATATAAGGAGGAGAAAAAGTGCAGTATGGATATCAGAGGTTTTTTAGGTCATTGAATTGTTACTATTGTCTTATGGTGATTATTGCCCTGTTATGCATCCCTGCGGTTAGTATGGCAGATGAAGCTTCAGCCAGACAGCTTGTCAGTGAAGGCCGAACATTTCTGGGGCAGCACGATATTGTCAACGCCAATATTCGTTTCAGCAGCGCAGTGTCGGAAGATCCTGGCAATCAGGCTGCCAATGCATTTTACAGCGTTACCCGCATATTGGTCCTTGTTTATGGTGTTGATTTTAATGCTCTGCTGGATCGTAATAACGCCAGCAGTGATGGCAGGGATATCTATCACTGGGACGTAGATTTTTCCGAAGATGCAGACGGGAATACAGACCTGCCTCCAGGTGCGCCTACCTCTACGAAGTATATTGATTTTCTTACAGGGAGTTTGATACCTGAAATTGACGGGGCGCTCCTAAATCTGACCCAGATAGATTCTACCTTTTCTTTGCTGATTGCTCCGGAGGAGATAGACAGCAGTGATGGGCTGGAGGTTGATTATGGAGATGTGCTTATGTACCGTGCCTTGCTCCATGCGCTGAAGTCCACCATACAGATAACTGCTTCTTATAACCTTGAATTCAATGTGGCATATCTACTTCCTAAGGTTGAGGATGACTCTTTTTCCATGAATGATGACCTGCTTGCTGTCTATGCGGATTTTTTGAAGTTGTTGACGCCGGACCAGATGAGTTCGGCTGGATCAGACTTGGAACTTAGCATAGACTGCTATCTTGATGCTTCCGATTTCATCAGGGCGGAAAAAGATGACCAGGGAGATGATTTTATTGCCTTCGACTCCGATTCTCTGGAAGATGAGCAGGAATTTCGCAATGTTCTGCAAGATGTCAAAGCCTCACTTGCTGGTCCGACAATGATTGATGATCATTTTGTGTTGGATTTAAGCAGGTTTTTCGACCAGCCTTTTGGTTTGCGGACTTTTCTGCCGGATTTTGATGAAGATAACAATGTGATAGCATGTACATTTCCTGATCCCACTATTAACGGACTTTTACCAGAATATACATCGGCTAAATGGAATGATATCCTTAATATAGATTTTACCTCTCCTCCTCCTCCTGTTGTAGTTGGTACACCACCTTCTTCCAATCAATCTGCTTGGAACTATCCCCCGGCAATAAATCTGGTCATTCAATCCAACCCCGCAAATTGTCAACCATTTGCCATCGGTGACTTATCAACTGGTAACTTGAATCTTCAAGTAGGGCTTCCTGCATTTTCATCAGGGGTGGATATTTATCTTGCCATCGGATTTGCTGATTCATTATTTCTAATTGATAGTTCAAACGGGTTACAGTCTGCCTCAAGGTTATCGATTCTCCCAAAATGGAAAACCAATGTTTCTGCCGCTATCAATGAATCACTGTACGGGAATATTCCAACTTCTTTTTTACCTCCGGGATCATATAGTCTTTATGTATTGGTAGTTCCAACCGGAGAAATAGATTTTAGCCATTATTATTTCTGGGCTACATCTTTTAATATTGGTGGTTGAAGATGTAAAGGATTGGTGAGCTATTGAAAGAGACAAATTTGGAAATTTTTTGCATCAGGGAAGAAAGAATTTAAGGCGGCTAAACCAGTTGCTGTACCAGACCGGAAGAAGCCCAGCGGCGCTAATTGCGGCAATCTCAGGAACCGGCAGGTGAGCCTTATTCGTTAGACTTTTTATCCCAAACAAACAAAGAAAGAACGCATCTTGAATTCAGAAAATGACAAAATCGGTTCTATTTATAGCTTCGACATGAGCCGAGAAATAGCTCACTTCAAACTCATGCCTGAGCACATCCAGTCAAGCGCCGAATGCAACGCCGCCGATGTCATTTACGAGTCTTTTGTTGTGCCTGGCGATCAGGATTACCTAATGTCCCGATTGCTTGCTCAAAAGGGGCTGCCACGGGGATTTTACTGGGCAGCGGCACAAGCTATAGAGAAATACTTAAAGGCTTTCCTTTTAATGAATGGCGAGGGTGTCAAAAGCTTTAAAGCCCACCCAATTAACGCACTTTTTAAAGCCGCAAGCAGAATCGATATATCGATTGCCAGCCTTAGCATACTACCGCACCAGAGTATTCAGGTTGATGCAAGCGTATCACATCACTTAAAAATGTTTGCCACTACGGATTTCATCGACGACATAGAGAGGTATGGCTGCGCAGACAACAGATATAACACCTTTGGCGTCGAATACAACACAGGCCATCTTTGCGCAATGGATAGTTTGTCATTTAATTTGCGAAGAAAGATTGGCGCGATACCAATAAATGAAAGCTTCAAGAAATTAAGTCCAGACTTGATCCTGATTTTTGAGAAAAACAATCCGTGGTTCCAAACGGAAGAAAATCAAATGCTCAACCGAATTCCAAGCGAAGAATTCCCTATTCAATATTCATCCAGCGTCACAAAGTTAGAGTTCCTCATAAAAAACGAGAGCAATCCAGCTTACAAGATAGCTTTGCAGTGGTTAAGAGGAAAAATGAAGCTTCCAAAGATGAATGGCAAATCTCAATAATGCCACTCACAAAGGATAAAACATGGGAATATAAAACATGGGTGTCAGGCCTACACAGTTGACAACAAAGCAACCTGCATTGCAGAAGCTTAGGCCTGATTATGCTTTTCCAGAATTTGCATGAATGTTGAGATGTGTGAAATGTGTAGGCCTGACACCCATGCTCTTGTTTACACTATCGCATCTAGCTGACGGGCTTCGGCACCACGGTCGATGAAGATTTAAAGCCCACCCTGCCTCGCCTGCAGCTGATGCAAGTGATGTTAGCAGGCAATTGATGCTGAACCAAAACAAGAAAGGCTTCCCTATTGAAGAAGCTAACCAAATACAAGATTCTTACAATTTATTGCCGGTGCGGCCAAAAGTTACTGAAATATAAAAAAGGACCGGGAAGAAGGTTGTTGAAAATTCATCGGGACCGCATAACAGAAGACTATACCGGCATATTCATAAATGACTACTCGGAGAAAGGTACTAACATCTATTGCCCTTCTTGCGATAAGCGAATTGCGACCGTGCAGATCGTTAAGGGAAAGTATGTCAACAAGGTAAACCAGGGGCAGTTGGGGCTAACCAAATAAGATCCGTTTAACGTAGCTCATTTTGTTATGCTTTAGGATTTATAAACCATCTTAGATTCAACTCGTAAGTGCAACAGTTAAAAATGTTTTGGTATTAAAGAAT
>CAYZIS010000023.1:0-36909 GCA_964478545.1 uncultured Thermodesulfobacteriota bacterium | reverse complement strand
GGAGGTATTTTATCTTGAAAAATAGGCGGTGAAATAAATAGTTATTCAACACTTGCTATTGCACCCTCATCAGTATCAGGGCGTGGGTGAGGTCGATGATAAACTCGAACCTCATTGAAAAGAAACACCTCAACCCGAGAGCCTTCACGTTCAATCAACTCAGCACCAAGAAAATTAAACAAAGCTTCTATATCCTGCCATTTTATATTTGCACTCACAGGGTGTGAGAAGATTCATTCAAGTGTTCTCTGGTGTTGACGTTTCATAAATTAATAGTACTATGAAACAGTACCAACGTCAAGAAATGACTTTTAATGCGATTTAGTTGTGGTTGAGGGGCAGAACAAATAAAGCTCACCTGCCGATTCCTGAGATTGCCGCAATTAGCACCGCTAACCTTTAATGATTGAAAAACGTATTTTTTTCCTATTGTCAAATTGTATACCAATATTTTTTGAATTAGCTCGGATTTAAGGTCGGTCCAAACGCCGCCGGATGAGCCGCGAGACTCGCAGGTTTTGGTGGGAGCTTGCTCACGCCAAAACTGAGAATCGCAGTCGGCTCCATTGGCCTTGATAGGTGGAGCGCAAGCGGAACCTTCAGGTCAATGGCGAAGCATCCGGCGGCGATAGGACGGAGCGCGCAGCGGTCCATCCTATCAGTGTCAATAACTGGAAAATTTCCCTTATACCACCTTATATCTGCCCATATTTTCCAGTTATTTCGATATCGAAAAATTAATATGGATAAAAATATCCATTTATTACCTCTTTTTGATCTTTCACTTTTCAGGTAACATCACTTTATCCTTCTGTCAAATCTCCATTAAGGTGGACTAAGAAATGTTCTGACATGGCTCTCACTCATTCTCACCGGTCAGCCATGGACGGCTTTCGCAGCCGCAAAAACCACATTTACTAAAGCTGCCCACCCTCGTTAACATTCAGGCAAAAGTTAAGGAAAGAGATATCCGCAATATCCAGAGAGGGTTCAAAAAAAGTTTAAACTTTTCAGTGGATTCCGTCGATTGCAACGGTTGAATTCAAGCTTGAAATTAAAAAATGACGGCAATTGTCATGCCATCAAGGAATTAATGTCCACTTAGATTTTTGCATTTATTAACCGGAGCTGATTACGGATCCTTATCAGCATAGATTGAAAGGGTTTTTGACCTTTTGCTTACACAACAAATTCAATAGGGATAAATTATGCGGGCAACATACATCAAGGTATTTTTAATACTGCTATCTTTTTTTATTACAACCACTCTCTTCGCAAATAATGTAGCAGCTAGAAAAATTAAACGCGTATTTATTGTCTGCAGCTATGAAAAAAACAATATCTGCGGTCAGCCACAATATGATGGCATTATTAGTGCTCTTGGAGAGAATGGATGGATTAATGGAAAGAATATTACCATTGCCACATACTATATGGACACCAAGAAAAACAATAACACACCCGTCCTGATTAAAAAGCAGGCAAATATTGCTCTTGCAAAGATTCAGGACTTTGTGCCGGATATTGTAATAACCGTTGATGACAATGCATTTAGAACAGTTGCTCTTCCCCTTGTTGACAAACCAACCAAAAGTGTTTTCAGCGGTATGAACAACCAGCCAGAGGAATATAATAGGGTTGTTCATTTCATGGAAAACCGAAAAAAACCAGGGCACAACATAACGGGAGTCTATGAAAAGCTGCATGTCAGAGAATCGCTCCAGGTTCTTTCAAAAATAATCGCCTTAAAAAAAGTAAGAATACTGACCGATATCTCACCGACTGGCAAGGCGATATCAAGACAGGTTAAAATAGAGCTTAAACCATCAGATAATACAATATCCTTACCATGTCAGATAGATTACCACACCATCAAATCATGGGAGGAATATGGCAATGAAATAAAAGCTATCAACTCAGATCCTGCAATAAGCGCTTATTATTTAGCCACTCTTCTGTTGAAAGATGCCTCGGGAACGACTTATACCGCCCCTGATATCATCAGCTATTCTCTTAAACATGCCAAAAAACCTGCAATGGGACCTAATTATGCATTTATTAAACTTGGGCTCTTTGGAGGAGCATCCGTGGATTTTTTTGCTATGGGACGTCAGGCAGGTAAAATGGCTTCTACTATTTTGAAGGGGGGAAATCCTGGGAAACTGCCGATACAGGACGCCCGACGTATTGCACTCGTTTTTAATCTTAAAAGAGCTAGGACTCTCGGAATTAATATCCCGCAAGACATCTTCCTCGCTGCTGATGAGGTATTCGACAATTGAAAAAACGGCATTTATCATTCTACATCACAGCAGTCATCACCTCTATAGTGATATGCTCCATTCTGGCTGTTTCTTTTGGGTTATATTCCAATCTGAATAAAAATCTTAATCGCGAATTTGAAGATCGAGTGGCAGCTGAAAGCGGTGAAATTTCTCAAATACTCAAAAGCCGACTCAGTATGGTGAAGAACCGATTAAAGGAACTCGTTGCGGACAATACTGTTCGTGTTACACTTATGCTTGGTGCGGACCAACAACTGCAAGAGTACTTGGACAAAGTATATGGCTCTGAAGCAGAAATTCGTTTTTTCATTGCCAGGGGAAAACCAGAAAAAGTATTTGGTGTTTCAAATCGTGATAGCAGTCGTGAAAAAATTATAAATCTTTTTAACGCGGCTACACATTCAGGGGAAATTTGGAAAGACATTGATAGTGGATTTTCATGCACATATTCCATGCCAATTATAAGACGACAAACACGTCTGGGTACTGCTGCATGTATATACCATTTCAAAAAAGACCGTTTTCTTGCTCAACTTCTCAGTTCGGCAAAAGTTAACAACCTTCTATTTATTGGTAAAAAGAAGATATGGAATCTGTTTACAGGAAACCCTGTGCATATTTCGGCGGCCTTACTTACCAAGCTTGAATCAGGAAGTCCAGCATATCTGAATATTGGAGGAAATCCTATACTAGCCATAGTAAATCATGAGTTTCCTGAAATAGTATACACCGCATCGCTTAAAAAGCTTAATAAGGCCAGGAAAAAGGTATTCACCCTGTTTGCAGGAATATCATCAGGTATTATTTTTTTGGCATTTCTCATCTCCATGCTCCTGAGCAAAAAGCTGACATATCCCATAGACAGACTTTCCCAAATGGCGCTTGAAATAGCTGAGGGAAAAAGTGATTTCAAAACAGCTTCCATCGAGTCCAATATTGTTGAAGTTGAGAATTTGAAGTTGTCATTAAATACGATGCTGGTAAATCTACAGGAGGCTGAAGAACTTAAACGCTACCAGCAACTATTTGAAGGCGTTGCTGATATAATCTTCATACATGATTTATCCGGCAACATTATCGAAGCAAACCAGGAGGCATCTGATCAATTGGGTTATTTACAAACTGAATATCTACAGATGAATCTACTCGATATTATCAACCATAAACATCATGAGCAAATCAAAAAAATATTTCACCATTTGTTGCATAAAACAAACCGGGAGGTTTTCGAAGCTGAAATTTTTACAAAACAGGGAAAAACAATTTTCACAATATGTCATTTACAAAAGATACAATATCGAGGCAATGAAGTATCACTGATAGTTATTCGAGACATAACTGACCGTTGGAAGGTTGAGCAGGCTTTACGCGAAAGCGAGGAAAGATACCGCACAATTGTCGAGAACTCTCATGATGGCATCGTTATCTTCAATGACAACTATCAATTCGAATACGTAAACGATCAATTTACCCAAATATGTGATAGGGCCAAGGATGAACTCATTGGTGAGGACTTTCGACAATTCCTAACGGAGGAAAACAAAGGTTTTCTAACAGATAATTATGAGCGTCGCCGCAGGGGTGAGCATATCCCCCCCCACTATGAGTTCGATATTTCAAGGCCGGATGGTGAGAAACGTCACGTGGATCTATATGCTACGGCTGTAAGCGATAGTAAAGAAAAAATTAAAATTATTGCACAGATGTTTGATCTTACCGAAAAAGAACTTGCGGAACAAGCTTTGCTGGAGAGTGAACTGAAATACCACACGATCCTGGATAAGAGTGAGATTGGTTATTATGAGGTTGATATCAACGGTAATTTCACTTTTGTTAGTGACGTAACATGTAAACTTTGTGAGGCAAAAAGAGAGGAATTAGAGGGCCTAAGTTATAAAGCCTATACAAACAAAGAGACGGCCAATAAACTATACTCGATATATAATAATATATTTACAAGTGGAGAGCCAGAAAAGAGGTTTAAATATCAAATCATTTTGAAGGATAAAAAGCATAAAACTATTGAGACGTCTGTGGCTTTGATAAATGATCAACGAGGGAACCCTGTTGGGTTTAGTGGATTGGTAAAAGATATAACTGAGCAGAAAAATTTAGAAATACAGCTTCAAACGGCACAAAGAATGGAAGCTATTGGTACACTTGCAGGAGGTATCGCCCATGATTTCAATAATATTCTCTCAGCCATCTTGGGTTATGCTCAGTTAGCCCATGTTTAACAGCATAAAAAATTAACCTATTATAATCAATAGCTTATAGATTTCAAAAAGGTCAAGTGGCACTACACTTTCATATAATATCAATACCTTACCTATCCGAGGGGCACTACAAATAAAAAATACAGAATTTTCCTTGAAATCATTAGCTTTTTTCGGCTAAAATTGTCCGAAAAGGCAAATTTTACTAAAATCTTGTTAAACATGGGTTAGCTCAGATGAATTCTACAGAAAATCCAAGAGTTCAAAAATACATTGATCGGCTCTATCTTGCCAGCGAACGTGCAACAAAACTTGTACAGCAGATACTTGTTTTCAGCCGGCAGGGTAAAAGTGAAAAGAGACCTGCCGATATAAGTGTAGTTATTAAAGAGGCATTGAAGTTGCTTCGAGCATCCATTCCCTCAACGATTGAAATGCACCAGAATGTAAAATCAAATTTGGGCACTGTAGAAGCAGACCTGACACAAATCCACCGGATTGTCATGAACCTTTGTACAAATGCCTTCCATGCGATGGAGAAAAATGGAGGGCAACTTGATGTGGATTTAATTTCAGTAAAAATAAGTGAGGAAGATTTGTTATTTTATGAGGATATCAAGCCTGGCTATTATCTTAAACTAACAGTTGCGGATATGGGCCATGGAATAAGTGCTGACATCTTACCCCGAATATTTGAACCTTATTTTACAACAAAAGGACCGGATAAAGGAACAGGTATGGGGCTTGCTACAGTTCACGGAATTATAAAGGATCACGTGGGTCATATAAAGATTTACAGTGAACCAGATGTTGGAACAACTTTTCATATACTATTTCCGCTTATAGATAAAGAACCAGAACAGCTACGCTTGAAAACATCAGATTTGATACCACAAGGCAATGAAAAGATACTTCTTGTCGATGATGAAAAGTTTCTGGTTGATGTCGGAAAAGAATTGCTGGAAAATCTGGGATACCACATTGAAACCAGAACAAGTTCATATGATGCTCTGGAAGCCTTTCGTGTACAGCCCCACGCTTATGATATAATAATTACAGATATGACCATGCCCAAAATGAATGGTCTAATGCTTGCGAAAAAAATCAGGAAAATCCGTCCCGATATTCCGATTATTCTTTGTTCCGGGTATAGTAATAAAATAATGTCTGAGGATTCTGCTGATTTAGAGTTCAATGGCATACTTATGAAGCCTATAATTTTACATGAACTAGCAAATATGATTCGAAGCGTACTGGATGAAAGTTGCAATGGCATCCAAATTTAAGACAGCAGACTTTCTTTTCCTGCCCCCCCTCGTTAACTTTTAGGTAAAAGTTAACGAGGAGGATTCACGGAAAAAACTAATGGTTCCAAGAAGATACCACCATTATTGCCGATTTTAACAAATCATCTTGATTTTTCTTCGTTAAGTTTTACTAAAAAAATGACAAAAAGTTAGTGATAGTTAGGCAATCAAATTTCTGTGTCCGCAATGGACTGAGGCGGAAGAATTGAAGGAACTTAAAAGGAAAAATTCTTATTTGATTCACGGCTGGTGAAAAATGAAAAAAGGTGAGAACTGGAATCACCCAGTCAAAGGCTCCTCGAATCTGAAATAGTATTGTTACATAATATTATTTATTGACAATAGTATTGCATTGCATTATTATAAGAGAAAACCGAGGATAAAAAGTTGATTAAATCTTTTAAATGTAAAGAAACACAAAAAATCTGGAACAGGAAATTTTCAAAAAAATTTCCACCTGAGATTCAAGGTCGCGCAAGACAAAAGTTGATAGCCATAGATATTTCAGAATCATTAGAAGACCTTAAAAATCCTCCCTCTAATTATTTGGAACCTTTGCAAGAGGATCGGGAAGGCCAATATAGTATAAGAATTAATAGCCAGTGGCGTATTTGTTTCGTCTGGAAAGACACAAACTCTCACGATGTTGGAATCACAGACTACCACTAAGAATAAAGGGAGAAAGTTGTTATGAATAAAAATTTAATTCCATTGGAACATCCGGGAATCATTCTCAAGGAAGAATTCATGGAACCCTTGGGACTTTCTGCCTACAAAATTTCAAAAGATACTACCATATCCAGCATGGCATTAAGTGAAATTCTACGTGGAAAAAGGGGGATCAGTCCAAAGGTAGGGATTCGCCTCTCACGATATTTTGGTTTATCAGAGGGGTATTTTTCACGGCTCCAGCTTCGATACGACCTTGATTTAGTGAAAGAAAAAGAAGGTAAGGCCATTCAGAAAATAGCTCAATTAGTATTGCCCGACCAACAAGCACAATCTGTATATCCTACAGTTGTTTGATATCCTTCGTGCGGCCTATCATCGTAAAAACAAAAAACTTAAAGGTTAAAAAAGCATGAAAAAAGGTGAAAGCTAGAATCATCCAGTCAAAGGCTCCTCGATCACAGTTGAGCCAATCCGGAATACCAAGGACATCAAGTCCATCAAGAAGATGCTTGCCGGCAACCCCGGGATCTGTGTATTTTCATCCTGGGGATCAATACCAATCTCCGGGCCAGTGATATCTTGAACCTCCGTGTCCACGATGTACTGGGAAAGGATGAACTGGTCTTGAAAGAGAAAAAAACCGGTAAGGCCAGGCGGATCACGCTGAACAATACGGTCAAAAAAGCAATCAAGAACCTCCTGGAGTCCAGAAAGGACGAGGAGGATGATTATCTCTTCCTGGGGCTGCGTGGTCCACTCACCGTTCCAACCCTGTCCAGGATAGTCAAAGACTGGTGCCAGGCGATCAACCTGAAAGACAACTACGGTTCCCATAGTCTACGGAAAACCTGGGGATATCACCAGAGGGTCAGTTTTGGAATGGTCCTGCCGGAACTAATGGTCTGCTTCACACCCTGGCAAGGATCAGCGAATTTTTAGGGATGCGCTGGCGTGATGTTAACTTGTCGCACTCATCTATCAAACTGTGGACCAGGAAGCATAAAGGTGGAGGGTTGAAATATGACGATCTGCCGATGAATGAAAAATTGAAAGAGGTCTTTCAGTCTTTATGGAAAGAGAGAAAGCAAGAAGAATGGGTATTTTTTAACGAAGATACCGGCACTGGATATAACCGGCGACCAAAGGTCAAACCCTTCGGATTCCACTCAATCCGGCACTTTGCCGCTTCCTACCTTGCCGACCAGGACAAAATCAGTATGAAAGCTATCTCGGGACTGCTCAGACACAAGTCATTGAACACCACTGAACGTTATTTGCACCATATCTCAGAATCGCAGAAAAATACGGTTAGCGCACTTTCTGAAATAACTTTGTCCCGCAACGGTGTCCCGCAAAAAATAAAAGGGCTACGGAATAAACCGTAACTCCTTGATTTTACTGGTCGGGGCGAGAGGATTTGAACCTCCGACCCCCTGCTCCCAAGGCAGGTG
Organism: uncultured Thermodesulfobacteriota bacterium; assembly: GCA_964478545.1. Classification (GTDB taxonomy): domain Bacteria; phylum Desulfobacterota; class Anaeroferrophillalia; order Anaeroferrophillales; family Anaeroferrophillaceae; genus DQWO01. Next base: position 28,978 of record CAYZIS010000023.1, on the reverse strand, counting down.
CGCTAACCGGGCTGCGCTACGCCCCGACATAAATTCAGTATTTTTCAGACTACCGCCTATAACATAGGAGGATTGTGCTACGCAAGGATTATTCCTCGTCAGTCCCCTCTTCTTCAATCCCCAACTTTTTAATCTGATAGCGCAAAGTTTCCCTGTCCATGGACAATACCGGCCGCCAGCTGACCGATGGATGCCAGGCATTTCATTCTTTCGACGTCCTGGTCTAACTTTTTCTTTTCAGTCTGATCCTGAATCATTATCAGGATTTCACGCTGTCTGGACCAGTCATGATGCAGGGAAGTAATGGAAATAAGCAAATTCTGCTCACTGCCCAATGATATACCACGAACCACTTCCAACTGGACCATTGACTGTTTACCCTTAATTAATCCCTGGCGAAAAGAAAAGCTGTCAATAACATCACATACCGGACTATGGAGCAGATCACCCTGATTATTGAACAATCTCCTGGCCTGCTGATTACAGGAAGTAATCAACAAATCGGTATCAACGGTGACAATCCCGTTTGGAGTGCTGCGCAGGATATTCTCACGAAAATCACGTTCTTCCTGTAAATGTTGGTAATAGGTTATATTTTCGATGGCTTTACTAGCCTGGATGGCAAAAATATCAATGACATCAACATTGATCCCGGCCAAACCAGTATTCACTTGATATAATAATTTGAGGAGACCCCTAACCTCACTGCCCCCCACCAGCGGCGAAACCAGAACTTCTTTAGTGTGATAGATGGATGATTCCGATAATTAAGAAAGTTTAGACATCTTCCCCGGTAAAATAAGAGAGGGGGCATGATAATGCCCCCTGATTAAAAAACTAAAAACAAACTGGATATATCAGACTGCGTATCAAACAGCTACCGCCTGCCTCCCCAGTTTAAAGGCTTTGAGATTAAGCTCCACCAGTTTTGCCGGCAGAATTTTCCGCAGCTGCTCTTCCCATAGGGGATCGGGAAAAGGCAGAAAAGAGGAAATTGCCCCAACCATTACCGTATTGGCAGCCCGGACACTACCAGCCTGTTTAGCCAGACCCAAACCATCAATCACAAAAACATCCTCTGCATATCCTTTAATTGTTGATTCAATCCCCTCGGGATAACTACTCACCCCGGAAGCAACCGTACTCGGATTGATACGCATGCTATTATAGAATATTTTTCCACCGGGCGCAACACAATGAGCATTTCGCAAGGCTTCCAGGCGTTCAAATCCCAAAACAAAGTCAGCGGCACCATCATCAATGGTGGGAGAATAAATTTTATCACCAAATCGCACATGACTGGTAACACTCCCACCCCGCTGGGACATTCCATGAACTTCACTTTGTTTGACGTCCAGATCAGCAGCCATGGCAACTTTGGTTAAAATCTGGCTGGCCAACAGGACCCCCTGTCCACCAACGCCTGCAAGTAAAATATTTATGGTTTTCATATAATTACATCCTCCATCTTTACTTAGTTTCCATCTGAAAACTAATGTTTCCGGATGGTCTGTTAGCCGTCATCCTTTAGCCCTCAGCTTAACCAATTATTTTTTTCGATATTTTACTGAAAGCTGACTGCTGATCACTGAAAGCGTTCATCAGGAAATAGATATTTCCGGATGAACTCTACTTAGGAAATGGCATCAAATTTACAAACCTGGGCACAAACCGTACAGCCGACACAGAGATTCGGATCAATCTCCACATAAGATTTGTCATCCTCCTCTATCAGGCTGAGAGCATTACAGCTCACCTGAAGACAACTTTTGCAGCCGGTACATTTTTCCGGATCAACCTTAAGTGCCGGTTTACTGACCTTATAACGAAGAACGCAGGGAGCCTGGACCACAATAACCGAAAGTTGAGGATTGGCCAGCTCGGCCCGCAGGGTATCTTCGACTTCCTGCAAATTATAGGGGTCCAGGGAAACCACTTCCTGAATCCCGAACGCCTTAGCCATTGCCGGAATATCAGCCGCAATCGTATCATCACCGGAAATAGTTTTACCGGTCCCGGGATTTTCCTGGCCGCCAGTCATCCCGGTAGTCCGATTATCAAGAATCATCACCACTGAAATACCCTTATTATAAACGGCATTCAATAAACCAGTCATCCCGGAATGAAAAAAGGTTGAATCTCCAATAACCGCTACAGTTTTCTGGGTCAGATCATCACCGGCTTCAACTACATGAGACATCCCATGAGCCATCCCGATACTGGCTCCCATACAAACACAGGAATGCAGTGCCTGAATGGGCGGCAGTGCCCCCAGAGTATAGCAACCAATATCACCGGAAACAAAAACTTTCAGTTTTTTCAGAATCGTGAAAACCCCTCGATGAGAACAACCCGGACAAAATGCCGGTGGTCGGGCCGGCAGACCTTCAGCAGCAGCTTGGAGAGACAACTGGGAACCAGCAACTTTTTCCCGGATCAACTGGGGACTAAACTCACCACAGATAGAAAATAAATCTTTGCCGTGGGCTACCTCAACACCCATTAGCCTAATCTGCTCCTCAAAAAATGGGTCCAACTCTTCAATCACATACAGCTGGTCCACCTGGGCGGCAAAATCCTTGATCAGCTCGATGGGCAGAGGATAGGTCATACCCAGCTTAAGCACTGAGGCCTCTGGCAAAACTTCTTTAACATACTGATAAGTAATCCCGTTGGTTACCACCCCGATTTTAGTATCCGCCATCTCTACCCGGTTAAAAGAAGAAGTTTCAGCAAATATTTTCAACTTCTCTATCCGCTCCTCAATCAGGTGATGTTTCCGGCGGGCAAATGCCGGCAACATGGTATACTTTGGCATATCCTTTACCAGTTCCGGTTTTTTGTCCGAAACATGGCGTTCGGCTATATTCACCAGACTCTTGGAATGAGAAACTCTGGTGGTGGTCCGAAAAAGCACCGGGGTATCGAACTCTTCACTGAGGTCAAGAGCCATAGCAACAAAATCTTTGGCTTCTTGACTATCGCTAGGTTCAATAATCGGAATTTTAGCAAATTTACCATAATTCCGATTGTCCTGCTCATTCTGTGAGCTATGCATTCCCGGATCGTCTGCGGTAACCAGCACCAGACCGCCGCCAACGCCAGTATATGACAAGGTGAAAAGTGGATCAGCAGCCACATTCACCCCCACATGCTTCATGGCCACCAGGGTACGGGCCCCGGCCATTGAACTACCTACACCCACTTCCATGGCCACCTTTTCATTGGGAGACCATTCACTGTAGATATCTTCATATTTCGACACATTTTCAAGAATTTCCGTCGACGGAGTCCCCGGGTACGCTGAGGCCAGCAACACACCTGCCTCATACGCCCCCCGGGCAATGGCTTCATTACCTGATAAAATTACTCGTTCTGACATTTTTTACCTCGCATCCTAATTTTCGGTTATCGATTACCCGCTTTGCCTTACCTGCGCAAAAGCTCCATCTTCCTTGCTATACTTTATTTCCAGACAAAATAAAAATCAAATATTTGCAGGGTGATAGCATCAAGCAACTTTAAACACCAGCACCGCAGCAGTATCACCGGCAGCGCAACCGGTAAACATACCATAGCTTCCACCTTTAAGTTTCAATTCTTCGATTAGCTCGATAATACAACGACCGGCAGTGGGTCCCTGGGGATGGCCAAAAACCAATGAACTGCCATCAGGCAATACCGGTTTAAGGCCTGCCAGTCCCTCAGCCGTGCTTGGCATAATTCCTTCATCCTCGGAAAACATGATATTTTTCTTTCTACTGACCTTGATTTCAAGCGGAAACATGTAGCGCCGCTGGAAAACGCGATCATCTGCCAAAGCTTCGACATTTGGAAAAACAGACTATCGAGCGCCAAAAAGCGCTGAAATCAGCGACCGTTAACAATACGCAAGTTTCTAGCCAGATACTACTGGGTGGAAATAGAAAATGAGGGGAGAAAATTTATTTTTTTGACTTTTTTGCGTAAAGCTTCGTTTCTTAGGCTGGGAAACGATAGATTTACGGATACAGTATTTCACCCGAGTGACGGAAATCATAGCCACGAAACATCCCAGTTTTCAGCGTCAATCTTTCAGGCTCAAGCAAAGAAAAAAAATCTTTGATAGGATGGGCAACAAACCCGTCTTTTAAGGTCACCAGATCAAATCTTTCCTCAACCAGGGGAATAAAATTTAGACCCAACAGATCAGCCACATACTCAATTCCCACCCCGACATCGGCATCATTTCTCAGGATTGCCAGACCAACTTCCATGTGCGTCACCTTTTCACGCTGATAGCCATTTATCTGAGATGGTGAAATCCCCTCTTTTACCAACTGATAATCAAGGATATAACGAGTTCCGGAACCATCGTTGCGGTTGATGAAGCAAATATCCTGACGGGAAAGGTCTCTGATTCCTCCAATCCCCAAAGGATTATCTTTCGCTACCAGCAAGCCCTGACGACGATAGGCCAGGTTGACCACTAAATACGATTTATCGTGCAAATGGGCAGCAGCATAAGGAAGATTATATCCACCGGTGGGTGGGTGAAAAAGGTGTACCCCGGCAATCTGGGATTTACCGGCAGCCAGGGAAAGAAGTCCCCGTTTACTGCCAAGGACTGCATGAAAAACAAGATGCCGGGGGAAATGAATCTGGTTAAATTCTTCAATCAAGCTCAAGAGCAACGGGTCATCACTACCGGCCAAAAGGATATTTTTTGCCAGCTCTGTCTGTTCTTCCAGCCAGCGATTAATTTGCTCAAGGGGAAACAGCCATTTACCAACGACCCGGGTACAGGGAATACTACCTTCCTGAATCAGCCGATACACCTTTTTCTCATTTATCTTCAGGAAAGCTGCCACTTCCCTGGTGGTCAGTAATTTCTTGTCATTCATCTATAGCGGTTCCAGTCAGCGATTACCGATAATTTCATACTCTTCGCGGTGAAAACGATCATTTTTTCTGGTGGTTATCTTTTTCCCCAACTCATATTCCAGGGAATCCATGGTAAAGCTTTCCACATCATAAAGGTAATTTGCAACCTCCGGGCTAACCTTTACCACCAGTTCCCGGATTTCTTCCGCGTAGAAATAACTTTTGATTTCCCGAATAATTTCATAAGTAATTGTACTTATTGACTTAATAAATCCCCTACCGTCGCAATAGGGACAGTCATCACAAAGGACCCGCACCAGGTTGTCACGGGTGCGCTCACGGGTCATCTCCACCATCCCCAATTCAGAAATTTTCAATACATGAGCCTTGGCTTTATCCCTTTTTAAAGATTCTTCCAGGACATCATACACCCGTTCTCGATGTTTTTTATCCTCCATATCAATAAAATCAATAATAATGATGCCGCCGATATTCCGCAGGCGGAGTTGAAAGGCTATCTCCTTAGCCGCCTCCAGATTGGTTTTCAGGATAGTATCTTCCAGATTCCGTTTACCCACATATCGCCCGGTATTAACATCTATGGCCGTCAAAGCCTCTGTCGTTTCAATAATGATCGATCCTCCTGATTTCAACCAGACCTTCTTATCCAGGGCTTTATTGACCTCCATTTCCAGATCATAGGCTTGGAATAAGGGTTGGATACCCCGGTACAATTCAATAAAACAATCCATCCCGGGGAAAAAGGTCGAAACAAAATTTTTCAGTTTCTGGTATTCGCTTTCCGAATCAATCAACAAACGATCGATTTCGTCAGAATAGAGATCACGAATAAGCCGCTGTGGCAAGCGTAAATCCTGATAAATAAGGGACGGTGCCGGGCTATTTTCATACTTCACCTGGATATTATGCCAAAGCTTAAACAGAAAATCCAAGTCATGGATCAATGCCTGCTTATCCTTACCTTCACCCGCGGTCCTGACAATTACCCCCATATCCTCTGGTTTGATGGACATCACCAGTTCCCTGAGGCGTTGACGTTCCTCCTCATCAACGATTTTACGGGAAATGCCGATATTGTTTACCGTCGACAATAAAACCAGGTACCTGCCGGCCAGAGAGCTATAAGTGGTGATCCTGGCACCTTTGGTGCTGATCGGTTCACGGGAAACCCGGACCAGGACATCCTGACCTTCCTGTAATAAATCACCTATTTGCTTGTCAGGTAAAATTCGCTCATCAAGAGAATCATCCCCAAAAGGAAAGAGCTCTCCTTCCTGATCAGCAAAGATGGAAGAAGATTCCTGGCTTTGACAGACATCGGAAACATAGAGATAAGCTGCTTTTTCCAGACCGATATCAACAAAGGCTGCATCCATCCCCGGCAATACCTTCACCACTTTCCCCTTATAAATATTGCCGACAATTCCCAGGTCACGGCTACGCTCATAGAAAAGCTCGGCCAGTACCCTGTTTTCCATCAAAGCCACCCGGGTTTCAGTTTTCGTGACATTCATTAACAGTTCGGCTGACATGCAACCTCCTCATTATCAGGTTCAAGGAGATAACTTCTTCTTTTTATCACCGTGTACCCATCAGACACCCGCTCGCAACTTCCCAGCAGGACTGAAACAAAATCAAAGATATTTGGGTTCCTGCCCTCCACCACCCTGAGGGTCACCAGCAAAGAAACTGAATCCAATATTTCAATTTCCTGCAGATGCGGGGCAAAGTCAAGGGTAATTTTCTTCCCCTTTTTCCGGCGAACAAAAACCAGGGAAGTTGATTCCCGGCCCCGGGCAAGAAATTCTGGCAGCCGTTCCAGCAGTTCAGGATCATAAAACGTAACCTGATACTGACAGAACTGCAAACGTTGACTAATGGCTGGCAACCCGGCCGGCAGGACCTTACAATTAATTAATTCCAGGCCCACTGGCATGTAAGATGCCCATTGCGATGAAAGGCTGCTTGAAGTTACCGGCTTGAGAGAAAGGAACTCCATGAATTCTTCCTCACTGCTCAACCCCAGGGGCAACGCATGAGCAAAGGTCAGACGGGGATGGGGATGAAATCCCTGGGAATAGGCCAGGGGAACACCCAAACGCTGTAATCCCCGGATGAATAAGGTAACCATTTCCAGGTGAGAAAGAAAGGTTAACCGGCCACCGCGCCGATAGGACAAGAGATACTTCCATCTTTCCCCTGAAGCTGGTTTCTCCTGCAAGACCGTACTGGTTACTGTTGTGGGTTCAGGCTCAGGCTGAATTTTCAGACTGATGCCGGTCGATTCTTGACACACCCCACATCCCTGACAACCACTGGTCCGGCAATCAGGCGTTGCTTCTTGCCGGAAGGCCTTTTCCCGTTCAGCCAGCAGAAAAGATGGGTCAATACCAACGTTTATATGCCCCCACGGCAAGAGATCTTCCACCATAAAGGTGCGGGATACCTGCTGTTCCGGATCAATCCCAAAATGGGAAAAAGCCTTCTGCCAGCTGGCATAGGAAAACTTGTCCGTCCAGGCATCAAAACTACACCCATTGCGGTAGGCCTCACATAAAACCGGCCATAAGCGTCGGTCGCCGCGACTGAATATCCCCTCCAGCTGGCTTAACTTTCCATCATGCCATTTCAGTTGCAACCGTCTGGAAACAGTTTTAATTTGCTTGAAAAGAAATTGCTGCCGGCGTTTGGTTTCCTCGAGGCTGATCTGCATCTCCCACTGAAACGGGGTATGTGATTTTGGCACAAAGGTGGAAACAGAGAGGGTAATCCGTTGCCGTTTATTTTTTGCCCGCCCCAGAGCTTTGAGGCATAAATCGATAATCCCCTGCAAATCTTCATCCGTTTCGCTGGGTAAGCCAATCATAAAATAAAATTTCAGCAAATCCCAGCCATTCCGGAACAGGACATCAACCGTTTCCAGAATATCCTCTTCTGTCAGACCCTTATTAATGACATCCCGAAGACGCTGGGTTCCGGCCTCTGGAGCAATGGTAAAACCACCATGACGACCTCCCTTCAATACCTGCAACAGCTCTTCACTTATACAGCCGGCCCGCACGGAGGGAAAGGATAGCTGTACCGGCTCCCCGGCAAATTCAGCTTTCAAGCCGGTAACCAAGGGTAAAAGCTGGCTGTAATCACCAACGCTCAAGGAAAGCAATGACAGATCATCAATACCTGTCTGTTCCCGGCAATCCCTGGCTCCAGCCAGCAATTCTTTAACGCTCCGTTCCCGTACCGGCCGATAAATCATCCCAGCCTGACAAAAACGGCAACCGCGGGTACAGCCGCGGGAAATTTCCAGGGCCACCCGATCATGGACGACATTAATCAATGGCACCGGAGGGGATGTCGGCAACGGTTCCTGGGATATATCCCGGAAAATACGCCGCTGCACATGGTCATAACCCGGCTCCAGGGACGTTATTTTATCCAATCGGTCATCTTTCCAGGTCATGGAAAAAAAAGAGGGAATATACACCCCTTCGATACCGGCCAGTTCGTGCAGCAATTCCTCTTTACCGAACCACTTCTTTTTAGCTGCCAGCACGGTTTGGGCAATTTGCGGAAAAGCTTCCTCCCCATCACCCACCAGGATAGCATCAAACAAAGGAGCCACCGGCTCCGGATTCACCATGCTGGGACCGCCGGCAATAATCAAAGGAAATTCTGGGCGGTCTTCTGCAGCCAGGGGAATCCCAGCCAGATCAAGCATGGCCAGAACATTAGTGTACGACATCTCATATTGGAGAGAAAAACCAATAAGATCAAACTGACCCAAAGGAGTCTGACTTTCGAGGGAAAAAAGTGGGGTCCGCGACTTTTTCAGGTTGGCGGCAAAATCATCCCAGGGAGCAAAAACCCTCTCACAGTAAAGATCATCCCGACGATTCAGCAACTGGTACAGCAGCAGAAAACCGTAATGGGACATACCGATTTCATAGACATCCGGAAAAGCAAGAGCAAGATGCAGCTGCTCAGGCCGCCTCTCCTTATGAACCGCATTTATTTCATGGTTCAGGTAGCGCCCCGGCCGGTTGACACCGGCCAGCAAGTTATAATCCATAGGATTCTCTAAACCAGGCAACTCCCCGGGTAATATCCGCCGGATTATGGGGCTCGAAGGTATAAGCCCGGGGTTCAATTTTCAATGCCGTAACATCATTTTTAAAGGCAGCAAAATCAATCAAGCCGTCACCGGGAACCATGTGATCATCAAAGCTACCGCGATTATCATGGAGATGAAAAGAAATAATCCGCTCATCCAATAAAGACAGCCACTCTTTAAGATCAACGGTGCCAAAAAGATTCCAATGGCCAATATCAAAGCAACAGCCGAATCGCGGTGAATCAATAGCATCCATCAACATTTTCAAACCGATAGGTGAAGTTTCAAAAATATTTTCCACTGCAATGTAGGTATCCACCTTTTCCGCTTCTTCCACCAGGGGCTCCCAAAAACGCCGGCTGTTTTCCAGCCACATGGACATGTTCAGCGCATACTTCCAGCGATCATAACCGGAATGAAAAACTACCACCCGGGGATGTAGTTCTTTAGCCAACCTCAAAGCCTGACAAAATCTTTCCCTGGTTGCATCCACCACCCAGGGATCAAATCCACCCGGGGAAAGATCGATAAATGGCCCATGCATGGTGCAGGTCAGTTGCAAATCCCGCATCCGTTCAACCAACGGCATCAATACCGATAGATCATCATACTTCTGCAAATCAGTAGCAGGAGTATAGATTTCCGGTCCAACACCTAAAGCAGGAAACATATCCAAGGCCTGAGAAAGTTTCGCTAATGGAACATTAACAAATAACTGATGATTCATAAAATTACTCCATAAAAAATCGGGGCCGCTGCCGCTTCACATAACACATGACAAACCGGAGCAAAAAGAAATAGCGGCTAAGATATCGTTACAAAGGGGCAGAGAAGTAAACCTGATGTTAACAAATCGCGGAATGTTGTGCAAGAATATACGAAAAAATTGGAATTCCAAAAAAAGACAGCGGAAGGCGCAGTGCACCTCCTACTGTCTTTTTACTTTCAGCATGATTATTTCTTTAGACCAAGCTCCGAAAGGCCTCTTTGCGGCCGGTATATTTTTCCCGCATCTGTGGTTTCATCAATTTACCTGTCGGATTGCGCATCACTTGATCAAACTTGACAACCCGGGGCAACTTGTATGTTGCAATTTGGGTCTTAGCAAATTCAAGCAGTTCTTCCTCAGACATACTGCACCCCTCTTTAAGCTGGACAATGGCCATCACCACCTCAACCAGACGCTCGTCAGGTGCCCCAATACAAGCAACATCGTCGATATCGGGATGTTCCATCAAAGCATCTTCGATCTCCACTGGAAAGATATTTTCACCACCACTGGTAATCATATCTTTCTTACGATCAACAATATAGTAGTAACCATCAGCATCAGTCCTCAAAAGATCACCGGTATGGAGCCAGCCATCCGTCAAGGTCTCAGCGGTCATCTCAGGATTGCCAAAATAGCCCTTCATCATCCGGGGAGTCTTGAGGATCAACTCGCCAATCTTTTCCGGACCAATTTCCTTGCCTTCAAAATCCACCAGCCGGGCATCAACCCCGAAAGTCGGTTTGCCGATAGACCCAGGGCGTTCCAACACTTTATCTGGATAGAGATTAAAGGTGCCGCCTCCTCCACCTTCAGTAATACCGTAGATATTGGAAACCCCACAAGAAAAAGTATCAACTAATCGTTTGATCACCTCAAAAGGCACTGGCTGCGCCCCGATCTCCATATACCTCCAAGCCGAAAGATCGTAGTCTTCAAGCTTGATATCACCCTTATCAATAGCATTAAGGATAGCTACCGCGATCGGCACAACAAAGAGGACATCGGTAACCTTTTCTTCGGCAAGGGCTTCAATAATCCATTTGGGATCTTTTAAACCACGCAAAATCGTTCCGGCGGCACCAGTGGCATAAAAAGGCGCCCAAAGAAACATCGTCCCGCTATGATAAAGAGGCAGGAAGAAAAGATAGTTGTCGTTCTTTTCGACAAAGTAGCTCATACCGTTGCCAATGGCGGTATTATTCAGGGAGAAATGAGTGTGGAGCACCGGTTTCGGTTTTCCAGTGGTCCCCGAGGTAAACATCATTGTCAGATCGGCACCATCCTCAACCTCAACCAAGGCTTCGGAGACATTATCGTAATGGGCCAAATCACTAAAATCAATCATCCCGTCGCCAATTTTATCACCAACACAAATAAAATTTTTGACGGTCTTCAAATCTTCCCGAACCGGTTCCACAACCGGCAGAAACTCGGAACCAAAAATAAAAGCCTTGGGGTTGGAGACTTTAGCCGCAAACTTAATATCACTTCCAACAAAACGAAAATTAAGCGGCACCACGACGGCCCCAAGCTTGATAATGGCATAGTAACTCACCAACCACTCCAGGCTGTTATTCTGCAGATGCATGACATAGTCGCCCTGCTTGATCCCCAACTCCTGGTTCAGATAGTTGGCAACCCGGTTAATCGACTGATTAAACTCTTTCCAAGTCAAGGTACGCCGTACACCGGTCGCCGGGGTACGCTCAATTAAACAGATTTTTCTCGGCAGATTATGGGCATGCAGGCAGGCATAGTTAGCATAATTCATTATTTACATACTCCTTCTTCTTAAAAAATTAGATAGGTCAGTTACATAAATCTTTATCTCAAACCGAAGCACAAAACGCAATAATCATGCCGCATATAAAGAGACTTCTTACCCACCAGAACAACATGAACTCCAAGTAAACAGGCAAATAGAAAGGAGGTACACGTTTAAAAGGTCGGCCAATCGGGACATAATCACGCGTCAGGTTGAAGGACAAGTAAGTGAATCATCTTCACCTGATTACAGGTCAATTTTCACCGCAAGCTCAGGACACAATAATAATTGAGGCTGTCTTAAAAAATTAGAATTTTTGTTTGAGTACAAGGCCGGCAAAAATTATAACCGCAGGAATATATTTCATATTTTGAGGATTATAATTTGAGCCTAACACAGTAATCGAGCAAAAAGGTCATTTTTCAAGGTAACCTTGAATTGATAGGAATCCACTTCTCATAATACTCTGTCTTAGCACATGTCAAGAAAAACTCTACAAAACTGGAATTCCAACAGAGGATGAATCCCATTGACAACTGTGGCCACCAATGGTAGCAAAAAATATGATTCCTGATTCGCGGTCCTTAAATAAGGGCCGCAGTTTAAGTAGGCTGAAGTTTGCAATGAAAAAAATTGAAAAAAAAATATCACATGAAGTTACACAGCTTCGCAAAGATTTACATTACCATAACTACCGTTATTATGTCCTCGATCAGCCGGTCATTTCCGATTCCGCTTATGATGCTATGCTGAAAGAGCTGGAAGACCTGGAGAAAAAGTATCCTGAACTGATCACCCCCGACTCTCCCACTCAACGGGTCGGGGCTGCCCCCTTGGATAAATTCAGTCGGATAGATCACCGACTGCCCATGTTCAGCCTTTCCAACACCTACAATACCCAGGAAATTATTGATTTTGAACAGCGTTTGCAAAAATTACTTGGCGATGAGCAGGAAATCACCTATGTGGTGGAACCAAAGCTTGATGGCCTGGCGGTGGAACTGGTGTATGAACAAGGGAGATTTGTCCGTGGTTCAACCCGCGGAGACGGCCTTACCGGCGAGGATATCACCCATAACTTAAAAACCATCGGCTCCCTGCCACTTTGTTTTCTCCCCCAGTCAACGCCGTTTCCTGACCGCATTGACATCCGTGGTGAAGTGGTCATGCCCCGCCAGGAGCTGGAAAATCTCAACCAGAGTCGGGCTAAACAAGGATTACCACTTTTTGCCAATCCCCGTAACGCCGCTGCCGGCTCCCTGCGCCAGCTTAACCCTCGAATTACCGCCCGGCGCCATCTTGATCTTTTCTGTTATGCCATTGGCTACCAGGAAAGCATCACTTTTAACCTCCAGTGGGAACTCCTTTTCCAGATGGAAGCCTGGGGATTTAAAGTCACCAAAAACCGTTACCTGGCCAGCAACAGTAAGGAAGTTATTAAATATTGCAGCAAAATCGAAACTTTGCGGAATCAACTCCCGTATGAAATTGATGGAGCGGTCATCAAGGTTAACTCGCTGGCACTACAGCAGCAACTGGGAGAAAAATCCCGCAGTCCCCGCTGGGCAATCGCCTACAAATTCAAAGCCCAGGAGGAAACCACAAAGCTAATTGACATTATTGTTCAGGTAGGTCGTACAGGTGCCCTGACTCCAGTGGCCATTATGGAACCGGTCAGGGTGGGCGGTGTTGAAATAAGCAGGGCCACCCTCCATAATTTTGACGACCTGCAGAATAAGGACATCCGCATCGGCGACCAGGTTATTGTTAAGCGGGCCGGAGATGTTATTCCGGAGATCATTTTTCCGATTACAGCCCTGCGGGATGGAAGCGAAAGGCATTTTCCACCCCCAACCCATTGTCCGGTCTGCGGTGCCCATGTAATCCGAGAACCTGAAGGGATCATCTACCGCTGTACCGCCGGCTTGGCCTGCCCGGCCCAGCTGACCGGCAGTATTTTTCATTTCGGCAGCAAACGGGCAATGGATATTGATGGCCTGGGAATCAAAGTGGTTGAGCAACTGGTGGAAGAGGGGATTGTAAAAGATCTTGCCGACCTTTACAAACTGAACAAAAATATCCTGACCGAGCTTGAGCGCTTCGGAGAAAAATCGGCCCATAATCTGCTGACAGCCATTGAAGAAAGCAAACAACGTCCTTTACGCCGTTTTATTTATGGGCTCGGCATTCGTCATGTGGGAGAACATCTGGCAAAAGTGGTGGTTGATAATTTTCCTGACATCCTGGAGTCAGGACCACCTGACATTGACTCATTAATGACAATTCCGGAAATCGGCCCACAGGTAGCCCAAAGTATCTATGAATTCTTCCGGGAAGAAAAAAATCTACAGGTCATCCGGAAGCTGCTGGACCGTGGAGTAAACCCCCGATCATCAGTCAAACCTCTTGATGGTCAGCAGCCCTTGGCCGGCAAAACCTTTGTCATCACCGGCACCTTGTCACAACCCCGCGCCCGGCTTAAAAGCCAATTGGAGGAAGCTGGCGCCCGGGTATCCGGCACTATCAGCCAACAGACCGATTATCTGCTTGCCGGGGAAAATCCCGGCAGCAAATTGAAGAAAGCCCAGGATTTGGAAGTTACTGTTATTTCTGAAGAAGAGTTGAAAAAACTATTCGCCGGACAACCAGTGAAAACCAAGATTCAACCATCATTGCCACTTTTTGAACAGTCAGGAAAATAAGACATAGCATAACTCTTAACAAAAGAGCTGAAACCAAACCATGAGCGAAAAAAAATCTCTGCCGCAAGAAACAAAAGTTCAGGAATATGATCCTGATTTTTTTCACCGATTCGCCGACCTGAGCTACACCTGGGAGTCCTGGTGCAATCCGGCCGGGAAATTCATCTACGTTTCGCCTTCATGCGAGCGTATCACCGGCTATACTCCTGAAGAATTTTACCATAATAATAAGTTGATGGAAAAGATTATCCATCCGGATCAGCTCAAAAGGTGGCTGAATCACCAGCATAATGTTTTGGAAAGTGGTAAGCATGAATCCTTGGATTTCCTGATTGTTGACAAATCAGGCATAGAAGAATGGATCAGTCATTACTGCTATACAGTCTACGAAAAAAACGGAAAACCGATGGGCATCTGCAGCAGCAATGATGATATTACGGTCCGCAAACAAGTCGAGAAAGCACTGGAAAAGGCAGCTAGAATCGACCCGTTAACCGGCCTTTTAAACCGTCGTGCTTTCATGTCCAGGATGAAAAGTGAGGAAACCCGTTTTTCACGCAACAAACGCTCCTTCTGCCTGATGATGGCCGACATTGATCATTTCAAGCGTGTCAACGACACCTATGGCCATGAGGCCGGGGACTACATCCTGAAAGAACTGAGCCGTTTGATGGCCGAAAAACTGCGTTTACAGGATACCGTCGGTCGTTGGGGCGGGGAAGAATTTCTTATTATGCTCCCGGAAACCGGCGTTAACGGTGCCAGTTTTGTGGCGGAAAAACTGAGAATGGCAATCCAAAACCATGAGTTTCTTTACCATGAGCATCAGCTGACCATCACTGTCAGCTTTGGCATCAGTATATACAAGGATGAAATGACTATTGATCGATGCCTTAAAAAAGCTGATGACAACCTCTACCTGGCTAAAAAACAAGGACGTAACCGGGTGGCTTACTGAGGAAAAATTATGGCTGCCTTATATGGTTATGAAGGGGATTCTTCCAGGGAGGCTGGTGAAAATATCTCCTTACCCTGCAGGGACTTTATCATCCGGGCCGTCCTGATCAGCGACCGGTGGCGAACATTAACCATGGCATAATCAAGACCAATGGCTGACAACATGGATAAGAATACCACTTCAACGTCCTGTCGTACAGGCCGTCCGGTTGAGTGGGTGGTAATATTGGATAAACCGACCATGGTTTTTACCGGCTGAGACAAGGCTTCCGGCAAGAGAGATAGGAATTTCAAAATTTCGCCACTATGTAAGTGCCCGTCACCCCAACCAAGGGGAACAACTACCGGATCAATAATCAACCGATCCAGGGAGATACCAGCTCGAACCAGTCGTTCACACCCTTCCAGGGCTGCAACCAGCCGTTCCTCTGCTCCCCGGGGAACCTGGGGCGTCATCAGCAATAAAACGACCTGGCTTCGCTCATATTCCTGCAATAAGGGCAATACTTGATCCCACTTTTCGGCTTCCAGAGAAAGGGCATTGACAATAACCGACCGCTGCTGCCGGGAGGCCAGGGACAATCCCACTCCCAGGGCCTTTGTATTCGTGGTATCGAGACAGACAGTCAGGTGGGGAAATAAGGGGAAAACCTTTTCCAGCAAAAAAGCCATTAATTGGGGTGCTTTATGAGCATGGGAACCGACATTAAGGTCAAAAATATATATTCCCTGCCGGACCACATCTTCAACCAGCCCGATGATCGGCTCAGCATCCATATTGGCCAGTGCCAGCGCAATCAGTGGATCAACTATATTAATATTCTCACATATAAGTTCCATCAAACCAACCCGGGATAAGTGAAGGACTCAACTTTCTGAGTTATCCTAAAAATAGCCCTGCCTGTCGGCAGACACGGCTATGAGCCAAGCTCGAACATCCTGAAATGCATTCCCGGTAATGCCAGGCAAAAAGTAAAATTTTCTTGTTTTTTATACCCCTCAAGGGGATACTGAAAAGAGTGACAGAAATTCAGGAGTAGGTTACTAAAGTAATGGAAAAACTTCCTACTGATAAGGAACCAGGCAAATAAATCTCAATCCCTCGGACCCAGCCTTGAAATTGTGTTTTTCACCACCAGGGACAAAAACAACATCCCCGGGCACCAGGGAAGTGTCCTGACCTTCAGAACAAACCGCACCACTACCGGAAAGGATGAATACTTCATGTTCCCAGTCATGGTCGTGGTACGGGGTCCGACCATTGGCTTCAACGTCAAAAACCCGCATGGCAAAATTTTTCGCCCCATCCGCTTCGTTGATAACCCAACGAACACTCAC
Source organism: uncultured Thermodesulfobacteriota bacterium (assembly GCA_964478545.1). Classification (GTDB taxonomy): domain Bacteria; phylum Desulfobacterota; class Anaeroferrophillalia; order Anaeroferrophillales; family Anaeroferrophillaceae; genus DQWO01. The sequence continues at coordinate 12,449 of CAYZIS010000023.1, read as the reverse complement.
TCCTTCAGCCCCTTCCAGCTCAACGGGCTCTTTCACCACGTCAGAATAATGAACATGTTTCATTATTCAACTCCTTCATACAATTATCAGATGCATCACAGCACAAACGTTACAAAAAACTTCAGGAAACCTGCGTCAGACACCGTGGACAAATCCCCGGGAACTCTGCATTTTCAGCTGTCAACTGTATGCTGTAACGCCAGCAACGCTGACATTTTTCTCCAGCTGCGCGATGAACCACAACGTTCAGCTCAGGAAACTCGTCACTGATTCCCGGTTCTCCAGCCGCCAGCTCCCTGATTTCAACCTGCGAAACAATAAAAATATCGGCTAACTGATCGGCATACTTTTGTAACAAAGCTAATACTTTACCACTGGCAGCCAGCTCCAGACGGGCATCTAAAGAGAGACCAATCAGCTTTTCCTGCCTGGCTGTCTCCAGTTGTTTCAAGGCTACCTTGCGAACTTCCAGCAGTTCATCCCATACAGCAGCCAAGGAAGGAGCATTATAGTCATCGGATAGGCAGGCAAATTCATGCAGGTACACACTGTCTTGTTCCCCAATGTCTGGCATATACTGCCAGATCTCATCAGCGGTAAAAGAAAGAATCGGGGCACACATCCTTACCAGGGCATCCAGGATCACGTACAGGACAGTCTGGGTTGAACGGCGCTCGGGAGAATCAGCCCGCAGGATATAGAGCCGATCCTTCACCACATCCAGATAAAAGCCACTTAAATTGACGACACAGAAATTATGAACGGCATGGTAAATGGCATGAAATTCATAAGTCTCATAGGCAGTCAACACTTTCTGTTGCAATTGATACACTTGATGCAGGACCCAGCGATCCAACTCTTCCAGCTCGGCATAAGGTACTGTTGTAACCGCCGGATCAAAATCGTAAAGATTCGCCAGCAAAAAGCGTAAGGTATTTCTGATCCGCCGATAGGCTTCCACCAGGCGAGAAAGAATTTCTGAGGAGATGCGAATATCATCACGATAATCTTGGGCCGCCACCCAGAGACGCAGGATTTCCGCCCCATATTTTTTGATGACTTTCTCGGGAGCAATAACATTGCCGGCCGATTTGGACATTTTCTTGCCGGCCCCATCAACCACAAAACCATGGGTCAGTACCGCTTTATAGGGGCTGACTCCCCGGGTCCCCACCGATGCCAGCAGGGAGCTGTGAAACCAGCCGCGATGCTGATCACTGCCTTCCAGATAAAGATCAGCCGGATAACGAAGATAATCCCGGGCTTGCAGAACGGCAGCATAACTGACCCCGGAATCAAACCAGACATCCAGAATATCGGTTTCCTTGGCAAATTCCCCCTGGCCACAGGACGGGCATACCGTTCCCTCCGGCAGAAAAAATGACGCCGGTTCGGAAAACCAGATATCAGCTCCATGCTCAGTAAAAAAATCAGCCACCCGGTTCATGAGCTTTTCATCAATCAACGGCTCCCCACATTCCTGACAATAAAAGACCGGGATGGGAACCCCCCATACCCGCTGGCGAGAGATGCACCAGTCGGGACGATTTTCAATCATCCCGTAAATGCGTTCACGGCCCCATTCAGGAATCCAGTCAACCCCTTTAATAGCCTCTAGAGCTCGCTGCCGCAGCTGGTTACGTTCCATAGAGATAAACCACTGTTCGGTGGAACGGAAGATAATCGCTTTTTTACAGCGCCAGCAATGGGGATAAGAATGGGAAAGAGGTTTGCTGGCCACCAAAAAACCCAGCTCTGCCAGTTTATCAATAACCCCTTGGTTGGCAGTAAAAACAAACTGCCCGGCAAAAAATTCTACCTCTTCGGTAAATCTTCCCTGGTCGTCAACCGGAGCATAAACTTCCAGGCCATACTGCAGCCCAACTTCATAATCCTCCTGCCCATGACCGGGTGCCGTGTGAACACAGCCGGTTCCGGCCTCCAGGGTCACATGCTCACCTAAAACAATCAACGATAAACGGTCATAAAGAGGATGACGGCAGTGAAGACGCTCTAACAGCCGAGGATCTATCTGTCCCAGGGTCTCAAGCGGCCTCAATTCGGCCTCAGCACAAAATTGTTCTTGCAACCCAGCAGCAACGATATAAACCTCCCCATCACTGGCAAGCAAGGCAGCATATTCCAAGTCAGGGTGCAAGGCAATGGCCAGATTAGCCGGAATGGTCCAGGGAGTGGTAGTCCAGATAACCAGATAAACCTGGCGACCGGCGAGAAAGGCATAAGTGGAGGAAATATCTTCCACCAGCGGAAATTTCACATAGATGGAAGGTGAGGCAACATCTTCATATTCAACTTCAGCTTCGGCCAGGGCCGTATTACAGGTGGCACACCAATAAATGGGCTTTTTCTGTTTAAAAAGGCCACCATTGCCAGCAAATTTGGCCAATTCCCGCACAATCGTACCTTCATACGGGTAGTTCATGGTCAGATAAGGTTTTTCCCACTCAGCAAAAATACCGAGGCGGATAAACTCATCACGTTGAATATCAATAAATTTACCCGCATAGCGACGGCAGGCCTGGCGGATTTCCACCTGGCTCATGCTTTCTTTCCGCCGGCCAAGATCTTTATCCACCTGATGTTCGATGGGCAGGCCATGGCAATCCCAACCAGGAACATAATGGCAACGAAAACCGGCAAGAGAACGTGATTTGATGATAATATCTTTTAATATCTTGTTCAGGGCATGGCCCATATGAAGATGACCATTGGCATAAGGAGGACCATCATGAAGGACAAATTCCGGCGCTGTTTCCCGTTCCTTAAGCATCCGCCGATACACATCTTTATCTTCCCAGGCCTGAATAAATTCAGGCTCCCTTTTAACCAGATTCCCCCGCATGGGGAATTTGGTTTTTGGCAGATTCAGAGTTTCCTTATAATTCATGAAATTAATCTCCTCGAAAAAAGCAAAGCAAAAAGAGCCACTCGCCCAATGACAAGTAGCTCTTTTTCTATCAAAAAATGGCGGGAGCGACGAGACTCGAACTCGCGGCCTCCGGCGTGACAGGCCGGCGTTATAACCAGCTTAACTACGCCCCCGCAAATGAAGCAAACCTTATGCAACAGAATAGGCGGAACAGGGATCGAACCTGTGACCCCCGGCTTGTAAGGCCGGTGCTCTCCCAGCTGAGCTACCCGCCCACACAAACATCTTTAGTTCAACTCATCCTTTAAAGCTTTACCAGCTTTGAACTTTGGAACCGTACAGGCAGGAATTTTAATTTCTTCCCCAGTACGAGGATTCCGACCCATCCGTGCGGGACGTGCAGCAGCATAAAAGGTACCGAAACCTACCAGAGTGACTCTTTCACCCTTTTTAATTCCGCCTTTAACTTCTTCCATGAAAGCTTTCAATACTTTCTCCGCAGCAGCCTTGGAAACACCTGCCTTACCGGCAATTCCCTCGACCAATTCAGCCTTTGTCATAGTAGCAATCCCCCTTCTCCTATTGAGATAATTTAAAGCTCCGACCTTACTACAGCCACATTAAGGGTATGTCAAGCAAAAACTCAGCTGCCATAGGCCTTATCCGGCTCTTTTTGGCTCTTTTTCCCTTTTTCAAAAACCAGCAATGGTGTACCATTACCGTCAATCACTTCTTCTTCGATGACGCAGCGGCTTGCATCCATTTGCGGCAGGTCAAACATAATATCGGTCATCACCGACTCAATAATAGAACGCAACCCCCGGGCACCGGTTTTTTGCTCAGTGGCCTTGGCAGCAATTCGCTGTAAAGCCCGCTCGGAAAATTCAAGTTCCACCTTATCCATGGCAAACATCTTTTTATACTGTTTGACCAGGGAATTCTTGGGCTCGGTAAGGATGCGAACCAAAGCCTCCGCATCCAGTTCTCCCAAGACGGCCAACACCGGTAACCTCCCAATGAACTCTGGAATCAAGCCATATTTGAGCAAATCTGCTGGAGTTACCTGTCTAAGAATCTCTTCGACAGTCAGTTCGTTTTTGTCGTTAAGAATCGAATTAAATCCCAAAACATTGCCGCGCAAACGCCGCTGAACTATTGCGTCCAGGCCATTGAAAGCTCCGCCACAGATAAAAAGAATATCACGGGTATCCAGCTTGATAAATTCCTGCTGCGGATGTTTACGCCCGCCTTTAGGGGGAACATTGGCAACCGTTCCCTCAAGGATTTTCAACAGGGCCTGTTGCACCCCTTCACCCGACACATCACGGGTAATGGAAGGGCTGTCCCCCTTGCGGGCAATTTTGTCAATCTCATCAATATAGACAATACCCCTGGATGCCAGTTCGATATCATAGTCCGCAGCCTGCAGTAATGAAACCAGGATGTTTTCCACATCTTCACCAACATAGCCAGCCTCCGTCAGGTTGGTGGCATCAGCAATGGTAAAGGGAACCTGGATAATACGGGCCAATGTCTGGGCCAGCAGGGTTTTACCACAACCAGTTGGGCCAATCAGGACAATATTACTTTTTTGCAATTCGACTTCCTGGTCATCATCATATTCTTGTGAAACAATCCGTTTGTAATGGTTATAGACGGCGACAGCAAGTTTTTTTTTGGCCACCTCCTGACCAATAATATATTCATCCAGGCTGTCCTTCAGCTCCCGCGGCGTAGGAATATCCTCCCGAAACTTGGTCAGGGACTCTTTCTCCAGCTCACCGGAAATAATATTATTACACAGTTCAATACACTCATTACAGATAAACACTGAAGGACCTGCAATAAGCTTTTTTACACTATTCTGATCTTTGCCGCAGAACGAACATCTGAGCAAACCAGTTTCTTTATCCCTTTTCATTTTTTCTCCAACTTCTCACGAACCAGTCGATGTTTAATGATCTCGTCAATTACACCATAATCTTTAGCCTGTTCTGCCGACATGAAAAAATCACGGTCCGTATCCACCTGGATAGTTTTCATGGTCTTTTTGGTATGATGATGCAAAATCTGATTCAGCGATTTTTTCAGGCGCAGAATTTCCCTGGCATGAATTTCAACATCTGATGCCTGACCGGAAACCCCACCCATAACCTGGTGCAGCATAATGGTTGCGTGGGGCAAAGCAAATCTTTTCCCTTCTTCCCCGGCAGTCAGAAGCAGCGCTCCCATACTGGCCGCCTGACCAACACAGATGGTGGCCACTTGCGGTTTAACAAACTGCATGGTATCATAAATTGCCAATCCAGCCGAAACGGAACCACCTGGTGAATTTATATAAATATTGATATCCTTATCAGGGTCATCGGCTTCCAGGAAAAGAAGTTGGGCAATAATAGCGTTGGCCACCTGATTATCGATCGCAGTTCCCAAAAAAACGATCCGGTCCTTCAGCAGGCGTGAATAAATATCATAGGCCCGTTCACCTTTCGGGCTCTGCTCAACTACCATCGGCACATAACTCATAATGTTCAATCCTCTAAAAAATAATTAATAAGGTACAATCACTATTTTACTGCCCAAGCTAAGTAGTGTTCATCCGGAAACATTCATTTCCTGATGAACGCTTTCAGCGATCAGCAGTCAGTAATCATTAAACTAATAGTTAATCACTAAGGCCTAATCGCTCAATGTAGGCTCACCATAGGTCGCTTTTTCCAGCAGATGATCGATCAGCTTGTCCATCAAAGCCTGGTTATGAAGCATCTCCTGCAACTCCTGTTCACGCCCCTGAAAATATTCCCTTAATGCCTGCGGATTCTGTCCAGACTGGGCAATAAACTTTTGTAACTGATTATTGATTTCATTCTGGGTCACCGTCATCTTTTCACGATCAGCTATTCGTTCAAGAATTAAAGTGTTTTTAACTGTTTGGGCTGCATCTTCGGCAATCTTTTCCTGGTTGGCAGCCACCATTTGGTCAACCATGACAGCATCAATCCCCTGGCTCTGATAACGGGATTTCATCCCCTGCACCATGGATTTTTTCTCACTTTCTACCAGGCATTCAGGAATTTCGAAATCCACCAGGTCACGCAATTTTGCCAATAAATCATCAACCAGTTTCCGGCGAACTAAATCCTCTTTACGGGCTTTAACCCCATCCTCAAGTTTCTTTTTAAGCTCATCCAGAGAAGTTATTTCCCCAGTTGAAACATCCGCCGCAAAATCATCATTGATCTCAGAAAGCTTTTTTTCCTTAATTTCATTAACTGTTACCGTAAAAACGGCAGGTTTTCCCGCCAGTTCTTTATGGTGATAATCTTCAGGGAAAGTTACCTCAAGGTCACGGGTTTCATTCAGTTGCAAACCAACCAATTGTTTTTCCAAAGCAGGAATAAAGCTGGCAGAACCAATTTCCACCGTGTATTCCGATGCTGAACCTCCGGGAAATTCCTCCCCATCAACCTTGCCGACAAAATCAATAATCAAAGTATCGCCCTCTTTGGCCGGGCGATCCTCAACCGTGGCAAAATGGGCATATGCCTGGCGTAGGCCTTCTATGCTTTCCTCTCTATCCTGGTCCGTTACTTCCACCAACTCTCTTTCAAGCTCCAGCCCCAAATACCCTTCCAATTCAAACTCAGGCTTAACTTCAATGATCGCTTCATAAGAAAGATAGTCATTCTCATCACCAAAAGAAAGGTTTTCAATCTCAGGAAAAGCTAAAGGAATCAATTTTGTTTCATTTAAAACTTCAAGGTAGACCTTTTGCACCAAATCTTCCATCACCTCAGCCTTGATCTGATCAAAATAAAGGTTTTTCACGATATTAACAGGAACTTTTCCCGGTCGGAAACCTTTAACCTTGGCTTTTTTACGATATTTCTTCACTGACTTATCCAATTCACCCTGGATTCTCTCCTGATCAACAGAAATTTCAATCTTTTTTTTCACCGCGCTAAGGTCAGAAACCGTAAATGCCATCGACTATACCCTTTCACTAAACGAAAATCAGCTGCCAGCCTCTTCCTGGCGGTCAGCCATTTAATAGAATAAACTTGGATAATAATTTGAAATACGGATAAAATCAAGGAAAATAAGCAGTTGCAACCGGCAAGACTACTTGTCCCCTTTGACATGGAAGATTTAATGGTGCGAGAGGGGGGACTTGAACCCCCACGGTAAAACCGCTAGATCCTAAGTCTAGTGCGTCTGCCAATTCCGCCACTCTCGCTAAAACAGAAAAAGCCACAGGATAAACTCTGCGGCCCGATCATTAATCTCACCAGCCCGATACCCCCTGCAACTTTACCTAAAAAATGGTGAGCCGTGAAGGAATCGAACCTTCAACCTACTGATTAAGAGTCAGTTGCTCTGCCAATTGAGCTAACGGCCCACACCGGTTAGAAGCTATAACCCCGCGGCCGGCGAGGAATGTAGTCGTATAATGAAAAACCTGAGACTTGTCAAATCTTTTTTATCATAATTTCAACTTTCTGGGTTGCATTGCCAGGGATACATTACAGGATGTTTGGGCTTGGCTCATAACCGTGTCTGCCGACAGGCAGGCGGTTTTTAGAGCAACTCAGAAAATTAAATCATAAATAAAAAGGCTACGGCAACCTACTTGTTTCTAACGGCCGGGCATGATATACATTAATATACATATCGATGAGAAAAATTCCAGCTAAATTTAACGGATAACAGCCATGGAAAAACATAATGATGCCTCTAGCATCCAAGACCAGGAAGCAGTAAACCTGAAACAATTATACCCAACCCAGGTCATTGATCACTGGCAACAACCCCGTAATCTGGGAAAATTGGAGAGGAATAACGGCCATGCAGGCGGCCAGGGGCCCTGTGGTGACTGCATGTGGATATGGATACAGGTTGCCGACAACGGAGGCGATGAAATTATCAGCCGGGCAACATTTATCAGTGACGTCTGTATAGGAGCAGTATCCTGTGGCAGCGCCTTAACGGAAATGATCACCGGAATGGAAGTTCAAGAAGCCATGCAGATCACGTCAGAAATGCTGAGAAAAACTCTGGGTGGGCTACCGGAAAAGGAAAGTCATTGCGCCGACCTGGCCATCAAAACCTTAAAGGATACCATCCACAACTATCACCAGGGACGTGCTGCAGGCTGGAAACGTCTCTACCAATCCTGATGGCTTCAGTACTTCCAAAAAGTTGGCGTCAAAAGTACCAGTACGGTATAAATCTCCAGACGACCGACCATCATGGCCAGGCTTAACATCCATTTCACATAATCGGGATAAAAAGCATAATTACCAGTTGGGCCGATACGACCAAAACCGGGACCAATGTTGCCAACCGTTGCCAATGCTGTCGTCAGAGAAGTGACAATATCAATACCGGCGGTTGAAACAACAAAAGTGACCAGCAGGATCGTAAAAATATAGAGGAAAAAGAAACCGGAAATGGCATAAGCAATATTCTTACGCACGGAATTGCCACTGAGTCTGAGAGTAAACACACCTTTCGGATGCACCAGGTATTTCATCTCGTTAATCCCCTGCTTCAGCAGGGTCACAATTCTAATAACCTTGATTCCTCCCCCGGTTGAACCGGAACAGCCACCAACAAACATCAGGGTAAAAAGAACCATCTGGGTTACATAAGGCCAATGCTCATAATCAGCGGTAGCATAACCTGTCGTTGTTAAAATGGAAGCTGCCTGAAAAGCCGCATAGCGGAAGCTGTCGAAAAATCCGCTGAAAACCCGGTGATAAAGTACCACCGTCATAATCATCACGGCCCCGGCAAAAATCAGCAGGTAGACTTTCAGCTCAGTATCCGAAAAAACCTTGTGGAAATTACCAGTCAGAAGCTTGAAATGGAGGGTAAAATTCATTCCGGCAATCAGCATGAAGAAGGTGATGACCAGATCAATATAGGCTGAATCATAATGGCCAACGCTGGAATTTCTGGTGGAGAACCCCCCGGTGGCAACCGTCCCGAAGGTATGGGTCAGGGCATCAAAAAGACTCATCCCCCCAAACATCAGTAAAACAGCTTCGGCAACCGTTATCCCCAGGTAGATATACCATAGATATTTTGCCGTTTCGGTAATCCGGGGAGTTATTTTATCCACCGTAGGACCCGGAGCCTCTGCTTTAACCAGCTGTAGTCCACCAACTCCAAGCAGCGGGAGAATAGCAACGGTTAAAACCACTATCCCCATACCTCCCAGCCAATGAGTCAGAGATCTCCAGTAAAGAATCGCCCTGGGAAGTGATTCAATTTCCGTCAAGATGGAAGCCCCGGTAGTCGTAAAGCCGGACATAGTTTCAAAATAGGCATCCGCGTAATGAGGAATGGTTCCGGAAAAATAAAACGGCAAGGCCCCAACCATGGACGCCAGCAGCCAACCGAAAACCACAAACAGAAAACCATCACGAATGGACAGGGATTCCCTGGTTTTTCCTTTCATCCACCATAAAATACCCCCGGCTCCCAGAAGGACAACCAATACCGGATAAAGGAAACTGCGCATGGTCTTATATTCACCATACCACAAAGCCACCAGCACCGATGAAAGCATGAAAAAGGAGGTTATCGCCAGCAGGATGGCAATAATTTTAGCAACAGTTCGAAAATGCATAATCAGTGACTGAAAATTTCTTCAAGGTCTTCGACCTGTTCTATCCTCGTAAAGGTAATCACATCATCTCCACCCTTAATGATAAAATCCCCATTTGGGACATAATTTTTATCCTGACGGTTAACAGCAACCACCAAAGCCCCTGACGGCAATGGCAGCTCCTTAACCGCTTTGCCAACCACCTCACTTGATTCAGGAATGGCGAACTCGATGGCTTCCGCCCTGCCGTCAAAAATGGTGTGAACACTTTTGATATTACCGCGTCGAATGAATTTCAAAATAGCACTGGCTGAACTTGCCTTGGGACTGACGGTCGCATCAATCCCCAGATTGGCAGCCATAGTAACATAATTGGTTTTATTCACCAGCGGAATCACCCGTTTGACTCCTAAGCGTTTGGCATAGATTGCCGTCAGCATATTCAGGGCTTCATCATTGGTCGTCGTAATCAGCAAATCGGCAGTATGCAGCTGTTCTTCCTCAAAGATTTTCTCCGCCGAAATATCTTCATTGATAATCAGGGCTTCTGGAAATTGGGCTGCCAGGAGTTTGCAGCGATCATAATTCTTATCAATTACCTTAACCTTGCGACCGGCCCGGATCAACTGTTCAGTTAAATACTTACCAATTTTCCCGCCACCGACCAACACAATATTCTGCAATATCATTTTCTGTCGCCCGGTACGGGATAATACTTTTTCCAGATTATCCCGACTTGAGACCAGGTAGAGATGGTCTTCCGCATGAATGACAGTATCCCCAGAGGGAATGATGAGTTCATCCAGGCGCGAAATCCCGGCAATAATAAAATTATATTGCAGCTTCTGACGTATATCTTTCAAAGTTTTGCCCTTGAAAAATGATCGCCCATCGACGTAGATACCACGCAGCTGAATATCGGTGTCTTCAAATACCAGGATATCACTGGTAGCGCCATGCTCCACCGTATTCATAATGGCCCGTACCGCCTCGATTTCCGGATTAACAATATAATCAATTCCCTGCAGGCTACGCTTAAACATGGCCGATTTTTCATAGGCCACATTCCGCACCCGGGCAATCTTGACCGGCACGTCAAATTCGCTGTCCACCACCAGGCAGGAAATCATGTTGACTTCATCAAGATTCGTTACCGCAACAAAGATATCGGCATTTTCCATCCCGGCATCCTCAAGGACCTGCAGACTGCTGGCCTCACCATGAACGACCAGGCAATCAAGGTGTTCGGTAATAAATTTGGCTCGTTCACGATCCTTCTCAATCAAAATCACATCCTGATTGCCACCAATCAGCTGTTCGGCTATGTAAAAACCTACCTCTCCTGATCCGGCAATAACAATTCTCATATACAACCCCCAAACCGGAAACAGGCAGATTTTGAAGTTTCCCCTTGATTTAGGTTAAAAAAAAAGCTCATATTATAATCCAACATGGCTAAATTCACTGTTTTCCGGGATATTTTTCGCGTCAATATTATTTTGTTTAAGCAAGGCTGATTTTGCCGGTTTTGGTACTCGATTATCACTACCATACCGATAATCTTAAAAAATATCAAGAAAGGGAAAAGCATAACGACAAAAAACCAGAAAATTCTAAAGGCCTTAAAAAACACCATGGAATCTGAATTGATTGGCCATCAATTTTATGAAAATGCGGCCCAAAATACCAGTAATGAACAAGGCAAGCAGGTTTTTCAGGAGATGGCTGCGGAAGAAATGCTGCATTTCAACTACCTGCGCCGGTAATATCAATCAATTCTTGATACCGGATCTTATGATTTTTCGACTAAACTGGTGCAAGAGGCTACCAAACAACATGACAACCCGATTTTCAGCCAGAAAATGCGTGAAAGGATTAAAGACTGTCACTTTGAAATCAGTGCTCTGACCATTGCCATGAAACTTGAAATGGATTCTGTCAGGTTTTACCGGCAATGTGCTGAGCAGGCAGGTGCTGAAGATGCGAAAAATTTCTATCTTGGACTTGCAGAATGGAAACAGAAACACCTCCAGTCACTGGAACAGGAACTGGAAATGCTTAAGGAAGATTATTGGGAAGCCAATCATTTCACTCCCATGTAGCCAGGAATATGAATGGCTTATGATATAATTTATCCTTCTTATGAATCCAGGGTCCGACGAACCACCAGACCGATTATCGCCAGCAGATAAGACTTTTTCACATAGGCGACAGCACCAAGCCGCTGGGCCTCCCGAACCCGTTCTGATTCAGAATAGCCGCTGGCGATAATAACCTTCTGCCCGGGAGTTCCAGCACTGATTCGTCTGTAGGTTTCCAGGCCATCTATACCGGGATCCATGATCATATCCAGGATCACCAGGTCAACGGCGTGATCTTCCAGATATGTAGCGGCTTCTTCGCCACTGACCAACGCTGTTACTTTATACCTCAGGCTCTGCAACATTTCAGCGGCAATCTGTCGTTGATCGGCCAAATCATCAACCACCAGGATATGCTCTCCCTTGCCGGTATATTCATCAGCAGAGATTATGCCGGCGCACAGGCCAGAAAATAACACCGCAAATTTGCGGACTTCTCAAGCCGAAGCCGCCGCCAAGCTCAACGTATCCGAGCACACCGTCAACGCCGCCAAGGCGGTTCAACGTGACACCTCCCTGAGCTGATTGAGAAGGTAGACCGTGGCAAAGTAACGGTATCCAAGGCGGCACAGGCCGGGGGTTCGAGTCCTCCCTGACTGCAAGATTTTTTGGTTTTCGGCCAGTTTTTCATCTTTTTTCATGTATTTTCGGCCATTACTTTTCTGATTTCTGACAGGATTTCCTCAATGGTCTACCCGTTCCCTATCTAACATGTGGTTTCCTCTAAATGAAAAACGGCCCGTGGGGACCGTTTAGATATTATGGTTTGACACTCAGAGTAAAAATGACCTACCATCCTTGCAAC
>CAYZIS010000022.1:0-40611 GCA_964478545.1 uncultured Thermodesulfobacteriota bacterium | reverse complement strand
TTTTTTTGAAATTTTTGGACGAAAATGGTCTTTTTCACTGAAATCTTGTTAAACAGCAGCTAAGATATTTTGAAAAGATGGCAGCCAGCGGTAAAGCGGCCGGGGTCACTTTCTCATGGACCTTTGTTGATGATAATACTATTCATGCCCGGCATATCGTCATTGACAACGGCTGGAAAATCCTGCTGGATCGCGGCCTCGACATCTTCCAGCGCTATGAAATGCATGATGCCTTTTCTCTTGCGAATCGGGTGCAGCATTACCGGCCGTGCAAGGCTTTTGAGGCTACCTTCCTCAGGATTGACAGCCTTCCTGCTGCCGGGAATGAACAGGGAGAATAAAGAGGTGGATGACCTGCTGGAATTTCTCCTGATGATGCCGATGACAATTTCACTTCCTTTGAGTCTTCATAAGTGTATATTAGCAATGGCGGTGCAGTGATGAAACAACAGCAAGGCCGCAGTTTGAAAAAGGATTATCGGATGCTTCTTCTTGTCTTGGTTTTCCTGGTTTTTGTGTATGGTTTGATTCTGGTCTATTTCTTCTTTGAACAGCGGAAGATGCTCTATTGTCCTGAAGGAAATATACCGGCAGTGGAAGATCTTTGTGTTCATGGACTGTGTTTATGGCCGGCTGAAGATGGCAGTGAGTTTATGGGCTTGCTGGCGGTGCCGGATTCAGGAGAGGTGCGGGGAACCGTCATTGTCTTTCACGGCAATGCCGGTACGGCGTTGGACCGGTATAATTGTCTGCCGCCGTTGACCGGTTTGGGTTTTCGGGTTTTGTTGGCTGAATATCCCGGTTACGGCGGCCGGGTTGGTACTGCCAGTGAAAAAAGTTATGTTACCGATGCCCGGAAAATAATAGCTAAAGTTCATGCCGAATTTTCCGGTCCACTTTATTTGTGGGGTGAATCATTGGGCTGTGGGATTGTGGCAGCTGTTGCGGCTGAATCGAGAGCTGATGGGGTGGTGATGCTGACTCCCTGGGATTCGCTGGCTGCGGTGGCAAAGTCGTATTACTGGTATCTTCCAGTCCGCTGGCTGCTCCGGGATCGCTATGATAGTCTTACTAATCTGTCATTGTTCAAGGGACCGGTAGCTGCGCTGGTAGCTGAAAAAGACCAGATCATCCCCCGGCGCTTTGGCCTGCATCTCTATGAACAGCTGCCGGAACCGAAGAAATTATGGTTGTTCCCCGGAGCGGGACATTCCGACTGGCCGGACGCGCCCGGTGAACGGTGGTGGGGCGAGGTGATAGATTTTCTGGCTTCCAATTAGTTTGCTGAGTTTTTCAGCCCGGCGGCGATTTCCTCCTGTAATCCCGTAACAACCTGCAGCGGATCGGCAGCCCGCTTGATTGGCCGGCCGACGACTATGTAATCGGCGCCGCTGCGGATGGCCTGGACTGCCGTGGTGACCCGTTTCTGGTCGTCCTGCTCTATTTCGCGGTTGATTCCGGGTCTGATCCCCGGGGTGACCACCAGGAAATTATCACCCAGCTGGCCGCGCAGCCGTCCGGCTTCAAGTCCTGAGGAAACAATTCCGTCACAGCCCAGTTCCAGAGCTTTCTTGGCCCGGTAGTATACCAGCTCTTCAATGGAACCCGTAAGCCCCATCTGCCGCAGATCATCCTCGCAGAAACTGGTCAGCACCGTTACCCCGAGAATTTTAATGTCCTTCCGAGCCTGTACTGCTGCCTCAATGATCGCGTCATTGCCATGGACGGTGGTGAAGGTAACACCTCGGTCATTCAATTGCTGAACCGCCAGCTTGACTGTTTCGGGGACATCAAAAAATTTCAGGTCAAGCATGACTTTGTGTCCCCGTTTGGTTATCCACTCCACCATCGGGAAGCCGCCGGCAAGAAAGAGCTGCAGGCCCACCTTGTAGAAAGTAACCTGGCTTTCCAGTTTTTCCACCCAGGTCTTGGCATCATCGGCGGAAAGGACATCAAGGGCGAAAATAAGGTGGTCAGTCAGGGGGATGTTTTTGTTATTCATGGAATATCCTTCATGTTTTGTAACTATTCAGGAGTTATCTTCAAACTGCCTCGATGCGGGGACAGAATTTAATTCTGTCCTCACTGGTACTTCCGGCTAAGCTATAATGAACCCCTTGTTTTTGTCAATAAATATTGCTTTATTTTTGTCTGCTGTTGCGTTATCTTAGCGACTCTGCCCAGGACAATTGTCAGAAAAAAGATACTTCATGGTATTTGTTAAGATTCTCCTTCCTATATTTCTGATTATTGCCTTGGGGGTCCTGTTTGAAAAACTCAAGAGCCCCGACTTTAAATCCATTTCAGATCTTACCCTGTACTTTTTTACTCCCTGCCTGATTTTTTCCGGTTTGATCAAGGGCCATGAGCAGCTCAGCAGTTTTTTGCCCCGGGCCATCGCTTTTATGCTGCTGATGACGTTGTTTTTTTGGGGAGTATCTGCTGTTTTTGGACGAATCTTAGGTCTGGATACCCGGAAAACGAGTGCTTTTTCCCTGTCGACCATCATGATGAATACCGGCAATTATGGTTTGCCGCTAGTACTCTTTGCCTTTGGCAAGGAAGGATTGGCTTACGGAGTTATTGTTCTGGTTCTTTTTACTTTCCCCCTGGGAACCCTGGCTATTTATATTGCTTCCCGTGGTCAAGCCTCAATCAGGGAGTCTTTGCTGGAAATTTTTAAAATACCATTGTTTCATGCCGTTGTGCTGGCTTTTATTTGGCGATATTTTCAACTGCCGATGCCTGCCGTGGTTCTGAAATCCATTGACCTGGTGGGTCAAGCAGCTATCCCGGGGCTTTTAATGCTCCTGGGGATGCAACTATCCAGAACCAGTATTCGTGGTGGGGCACTGCTGCCGGTTTTAAGCAGCAGCGGTTTGCGTTTAATCCTCTCGCCGCTGGTTGCCATTGGGCTGTGTGCCCTGCTGGGTATTCAGGGTTTGCCGCGCAATGTTCTGATTCTCCAGACCAGCACTCCTTCTGCCATCATCCCTTTGCTCTATGCCATTAATTACGATACCCATCCAGAGATAGTGGCAGCGACTATTTTTGTTTCCACCCTGCTCAGCGGCGTTACGCTGACTTTGGTACTCTTTTATCTGGGAGTTAGCTGAAAAGATCAGTCGTTGCACGGCTTTAGCATGTTAACATGCATCCCTATAACAATATTTTATGGTTATGAAAAAACCGTGCTTTAGGCGCGGTTTTTTTGGTTTTTACCCTTGACAAAGAAAGATGATGAAGGTATTCAGTGGGGATAAGTGGTTAAAGGTGGGTGATTTTTTCATTAACAGGGTTTCCGGTGGGAGAATTTAGTGTTTCGCGGTCGTTACGAATACTCTATTGATGCCAAAGGGCGCTTAAATATTCCGGCTAAGGTGCGGGAGCTGCTGCTGCAGGAATACACCCCTTCATTAATGGTTACCAATGGTTTTGATGGTTGCCTGGATTGTTTTCCCTATCCTGAATGGACCTGCCTGGAAGATAAAGTTTCCCTCCTGCCACAAAATAAAAAAGAAGTGAAAAGTTTCCACCGATTTTATCTCTCAGCTGCAATTGAATGTTCCCTGGATAAGCAGGGTAGGATTCTAGTTCCCCCCTCTTTACGAAGTTATGCCCAATTAGAAAAAGAAGTAGTTATTGTCTGTGCGGTAAAAAAGATAGAAATCTGGAGTAAAGAGCGTTGGGAAGTTGAGTTAGCGGATACGCTTGGAGCTGCAGGGAAAATCAGCGCCGCAATGGCTGAATTCGGCATATGACCGATGCCAGAGGAAATGAATCATGTACCGGTTCTTCTCACTGAAACCCTGAAATATCTTAATGTTTCACGCTTCAGGGAGCAGGACGGTGTTTTTGTCGACGCGACCTTTGGTGGTGGTGGACACAGTATGGCGATCCTGGATCAAACCGGTCAAGGGGTAAAGCTTATTGCCATTGACCGGGATCGGGCCGCGAGTCAACGATCCATTTCTTTACAACAACAGTATGGTGAGCGATTTACACTCCTTCAGGGTAATTTTGCCGATCTTTCCCAGTTACTACATGAGGTCCAGATCAAGGGAATTGATGCCTTGTTACTCGATCTCGGACTTTCTTCCTATCAGTTAAGCAATGCACCGCGAGGATTCAGTTTTCAGCTTGATGGCCCGCTGGATATGCGAATGGACCAGGGGCAGGAATCTTCTGCAGCCGATATCATCCGTACCGGTACCGTTGATCAGTTGCGGGATATCTTCAGGCGATTTGGTGAAGAACCTTATGCCGGATCCATTGCCAGAGCCATTGTTGCTGCCCGATCTCAAAAGACCATAACTACAACCAGGGAGCTGGCCGATCTGATTTTGTCATTGACACCGCCGGCAAAAAGTCATCGGCGGCTTCATCCGGCTACCCGGGTATTTCAGGCTTTGAGAATTGCCGTTAATGAAGAACTGCAGGCGTTGGTTGCGGTTCTTGAAGCCGGGCTTAGCTGTTTAAACAAAGGTGGACGTCTGGTGGTTATCTCTTATCATTCATTGGAAGACCGGATTGTCAAAAGGATGTTCAGACAATGGGCAGCCTCTTGCAGTTGTCCTCCTGATTTTCCGGTCTGTACCTGTGATAAAGTTTCCCAGGTTCGTCGGTTGACCGGAAAAGTGGTGGTCCCGCAAGTAGATGAAGTTGAGCGTAATCCGCGCAGCCGCAGTGCAAAGTTGAGAGCGGTGGAACGATTGTGAAAAAACCAGTTGCCGGGGATCTGCGGTGGAAGTTGCTTAATGGTGGATTGCTGTTGCTGATGGTTAGTTCAATTTTTATCTATGCCTGGATACACTATCAGGTTGTGGAGCATGGCTATGGGCTGGTGAAAGTCCGTCACCAGGAAAAGATAGCCCAGGAGAATCATAAAAAGTTAATTCTGGAAATTGCCACCCTGAAGCAGCGTGATCGTTTAGAAAAGATTGGTCGCCGTAAATTTGGTCTTCAATATCCCGAATTAGGGCAGAAAATCCTACTGAGATGAAACGTTATCGAAAAAAAGATATCCCGCGATTGGAACGCTGGAAAATTATGGCTCTGGCGCTGGTTATGGTTTGCGGGGCTGCCGGCCTGGTGTCGCGGGCTTATTATCTTCAGATTGTCAGACATGATTTTTTTTATACTAAGTCGCTTCAGCAGAACCGGCAGGCAGTTGAAATCCGGCCTGAACGGGGTGAAATTCTGGATTCCCGGGGCAATAAACTGGCGATCAGTCTGGAGAGTGAATCTGTTTATGTTCAGCCGCACAAAATTGTCAGTAAAAAGAAGGTGGCCCGCAAACTGGCTCGTATCCTGCCTTTTTCAAGCCGGCAGATATATCGTAAGCTGGCCAGTAAAAAAAGTTTTGTCTGGATTGCCCGTGATGTATTACCCAGTCAGGCGGAAAAAATTAAAAAACTACACCTCGATGGACTGGGATTTGTCAAGGAAAGTCGAAGATTTTATCCCAACCGTGAGCTGGCCGGCCAACTACTGGGGTTTGTCGGGGTGGACAGTAAGGGGTTGGAAGGGATTGAGCATTTCTACGACCGTTATCTGCAGGGGAAAAAAAATATTGTTTTTCTTGAACGGGATGCCAGAAGGGGGATTCTGGACCCTGGTGATTTAGGATCTGTTGAAGGAACCAGAGGTAAAACGGTCATGGTGACTATTGACCGGACCATCCAGCATACGGTCGAGCAGGAGTTGGCCCGGGCAGTTGCCGGATCTGGGGCTAAACGGGGCCTGGCCATGGTCATGGATGTGGAAAGTGGCGCTGTACTGGCAATGTCCCAGTATCCTTTTTTTAATCCTAATTCGTTTACCAGTTCAAAGCCCTCTATCTGGCGGAATCGGGCAGTGGTTGATATGATTGAGCCAGGATCAACCTTTAAAGTTTTCACCGTAGCCGCAGCATTGGATCAGGGGGTCATAACTCCCGATACCTGCTTTGATTGCGAACAGGGTAAGTACCGGATTGGAGGCAGGACTATCCATGATACTCATAAACATGGAAAATTGAATGTCAGTGAAATCATTAAACTTTCCAGTAATATTGGTTGCTCGAAAATAGCGGCCCGTCTGGGAAAACAGGGTCTTTATGATTTTTTGAGCCGTTGCGGTTTTGGTTCCCCCACGGGGATTGATTTCCCGGGGGAAAAGCAGGGGGTGTTGCGGGACTGGCACCGCTGGCGGGATGTTGATCTGAGTAACATTTCCTTTGGTCAGGGAGTGGGAGTTTCCCCGGTGCAGCTGATGATGGCCTATGCTGCGTTAGCTAACGGTGGTTACTTGGTTAAACCGTATCTGGTGAAACAAGTGGTCAATGAGAACGGTTGGAAAGTGTATGAACATCATCCTGCCAGTGAACGGCGTCGGGCTTTTTCTCCCAAGGTTGCCAGACAGGTTTCGGCCATGCTGGAAACAGTGGTGGATGATGACGGTACGGCCCCAAAGGCACGTATTCCCGGATATCAGGTGGCTGGAAAAACTGGCACCTCGCAGAAATATGACTCGCAGCAGAAAAAATATTCCCGTAAAAATTACCTGGCCTCTTTTATTGGTTTTATTCCAGCGCCTGAAAATCATGGTAAACTGTTGGTGTATGTGATGCTTGATGAACCCCGGACCAGTATTTATGGAGGAATGGTCGCGGCTCCGGCTTTCAGCCGTATTGGTCAGCGTCTGCTGGCATATTTAAATGTGGAGCCGAGCAGTCGGGTGATGCTGGCTGACCTATCTGCCGTTAGGCACGGCAGGGAGTCAAAAAAGACCGCCAAACGGAAAGTTGGAATATCCGCTTCAATAGTTCCTATAGGGGCAAAAAGAAGCACATTAGCTGTAAATACTGGCATAATGCCTGATTTTTCCGGACGCTCTGTACGTGATGTTCTGGCATATTTTGGTACCTTGCCTGGTTCACTTGCCATCCATGGCAGTGGGAAAATAACGAAGCAAAAACCACTGCCAGGCAAACGTATTGTCGCCGGGGTCGGGATGGAATTTGTGTTGAAAGCTGAGAACTGACAACTTTAATTACTTTTGGTGAAAGAATCATCTTAAATAAGCAATTAGCCTTTAGCAGTTGGCTGTTAGTAATCAATGATTACAGCATGTTTCCCATTGCAAGCTGTCCCCTGTTAGGTTTTATTGCTCATGAACGTAATGCCTTGATTTTTTTTAAAGCTAAACGCTGATAGCTAACAGCTAATCGCTCAACTCAGGAATCAGTAATGATTGATCAGCGACCGCCAATTTCTTTGAATCAGTTGCTTGCTGGAACTTCCATTATTTCCCGTTCCGGGGAGGTGGATGTATTGGTTACCGGCGTGACCTCTGATTCAAGGAAGGTGGTCCACGGCAATGTGTTTGTTGCTGTTTCGGGAACTCTTGTGGATGGTCATCTGTTTATTGAGGATGCCTGGCGGCGGGGCGCATCCGTGGTCGTTCTTGACAATCGCGACATGTTTGAACGGCATAAGACCTCTCTGGCTGCACAACAGGTTCTTTGCCTGGCAGAAAGCAGTCATCGTACTTTGGCGCAACTAGCCGCCTGCTGGTACGGTGATCCTGCCCGATCCCTGGTCATGATTGGCGTCACCGGTACCAATGGTAAAACAACCATTTCATATCTGTTGGAACATCTGCTGTCGCATGCCGGTTATCGTGTTGGCGTTATAAGTACGGTTAATTATCGGTTTGTCGGTACACAGCAGCCGGCATTCCATACTACTCCGGGTCCTGAAGAATTGCATGCTTTGCTGCGCCGAATGGTGGATGCTGGGGTGGACTGCTGCGTGATGGAAGTCTCATCCCATGCTCTGGTTCAGGAGAGGGTATATGCAATACCTTTTTCCACCGTGGTTTTTACCAATCTGAGCCACGAGCACCTGGATTATCATCAGGAAATGGAATCCTATTTTCAAGCCAAAAAGCTTCTTTTTACTGGTTTGAATACAGATGCTTTCAAAGTAATAAATGGTGATGATATTTGGGGTAGACGTCTGCTGGAAGAAGTAAAATTTCCAAAGCTTTCTTATGGCTTGCAGCAAGGAGCCGAATTCCAGGCTGAAAAATTGGAATTTTTTTCCCATGGTACCACTTTTATTATTGAGGCGGAAGGGAATACCTGGGAGTGTCATTCACCCCTGATTGGACGCTATAATGTTGCCAATATTCTGGCAGCTTTGGTTGTTGCCCGGCATCTGGATGGCGAGATGGAAAATCTACTTGAGGAAATGGTCCGTTTTCAACAAGTCCCTGGTCGTTTGCAACGGGTGCCTAACCAGCGAAAAATTCATATTTTTGTTGATTATGCCCATACGCCTGATGCCTTGGAAAATGTATTGATGGCCCTGAGAGAGTGTACTATGGCCGGTCGCCTGCTGACCCTGTTTGGCTGTGGTGGTGATCGGGATCGTCAGAAGAGACCTGAAATGGGTCGGATTGCTCAGTATTACAGTGATTTGATGGTGGTAACCAGTGACAATCCCAGGCATGAAGATCCGGAGCAGATTATCGCTGAGATTCTTGCTGGCATGACCAGGTCGCCAGCCGTGATGGTGGAAAAGGATCGTCGTCGGGCTATTGCCAAAATCATTGCTGCTGGCCAGCCTGGTGATCTGGTTCTTCTCGCTGGGAAGGGTCATGAAACATATCAGCAGATAGGTGATGAAAAATTTCCGTTTGATGATGTTCAGGTCGTCAATGAGGTACTGGCCGCATGAGTGCAGTTCCGGTACCGGAAATTACCTTGACTTGTTTTCAGGTGAGCCAGGCAATTGGTGTTTTTCATTCAATCCTTGCTGGCGGGGAATCTGTGATTTCCGGGATCTGCACCGATAGCCGGCTGGCAAAGCCCGGTCATCTGTTCTTTTGCCTGCAGGGGGAAAACTTTGATGGTCATGATTTTATCCAGCAGGCCATACATTCCGGTGCCGTCGCGGTGGTGGTTGCGGCGTCGTCGGTGAATCCGGAGTTATTGACCAGCACCTATCCAAATGTATGCTTCTTTCCGGTTGTCGATACGTTGCGGGCCCTTGGTGATCTGGCCGGCTGGTGGTTGAAACAGCTGGATCCAAAGGTTATTGCGGTTACCGGTTCGAATGGCAAAACAACCACCAGGGAAATGGTCAGCAGTGTGTTATCCCGAAAATGGGAAGTCCATTGTAATCGGGATAATTTAAATAACCTTATCGGGGTGCCGTTGACCATCTTTGAGGTTAAAGCACATCATCAGATTGTGGTGTTGGAAATGGGGATGAATTGCTCGGGAGAGATTGCCCGCCTGGCTGAAATCAGCCGTCCTCATGGGGTTGTCCTGACTAATGTGGCTGCGGCTCACCTTGAGGGTCTTGGTTCTTTTGATGAGGTGGTTCGGGCCAAGAGCGAAATCTTTTCAGGCCTTCGGGACGAAGGATATATTATCTATAATGCCGATGATCATCGGTTGGCTGAGTTGGTATCCCGGGCAGTTGAACATAATCAGACCTGGGATGTGGTGTCGGTATCCCTGGATGTTGGGAATGATAGTGAACTTCGAGCCGATGACATTGTTAGCGTTGCCGATGGTATGTATTTTGTTTTGAAAACGGATTCTCAGGTTCAGTCGGTAGCGTTGCCGTTGTGGGGTCGACATAACGTGATGAATGCTCTGCTGGCGGCCACTGTTGCTTGGCGGGAGGGCCTTTCCCTGGAAGACATAAGCCATGGACTTTCTAATGTATCATTACCGGCCGGTCGTTTATCCGCTCATGTCCTGGCATCGGGTCGGATAGTGATTGATGACAGTTATAATGCCAATCCTGCCTCAATGGAGGCTTCCCTCCACACTCTGAACGAGATGTGCGCGGGTTGCTATCGCGTAGCTATCTTGGGTGATATGTTTGAACTTGGCGAAGATTCTGAACGGTTCCATGCCCAGGTTGGCACAGCGGTCTCCCGGATTCAACCGGATTTGCTGATCACTTATGGTTCACGTTCTCAAGTTTTGGCCAGGTCATCGATCGCCGGGGGGATGCCAGAAACTGCGGTCATATCATTTGTCCCCGGTGAGGAAGATGACCTGCTTCATGCCCTCCATGAGCGTCTTGTTGCTGCACATGTTATTCTGGTGAAAGGCTCACGGGGGATGGGGATGGAGAAACTGGTGGAACGTCTGCTGGCTGAAGAGGTGAACTCATGATCTATCATCTTCTTTACCCTTTGCATCATTTCTGGTCCATCTTTAACGTTTTTAAATATATCTCTTTTCGCACCATTTATGCCAGCCTGACCGCCGTTTTTCTGGCTTTTTATCTTGGGCCCAAAATCATCAGCTGGCTGCGAAAACTGCACATTGGTCAGGTGGTACGCGAAGATGGTCCCAAGTCCCATCTTAAGAAAGCTGGAACGCCGACCATGGGCGGGGTGTTGATTCTCTTTTCAGCGGTAGTATCCACCTTGTTGTGGGGAAATTTGACCAATCCTTACATCTGGCTGGTCCTGCTGGTGGCCATGGCCTTTGGCTTGATTGGCTTTGTAGATGATTACCGGAAAATGGTTCATAAAAATGCCAAGGGTTTGTCGGCCAGGAAAAAACTTGGTCTGCAAATCCTGGTAGCCGGGGTTTTCAGCACCTGCCTTTACCTGCTGCCATCCTATCCTTCCACCCTGATGCTGCCATTTTTGAAGCGGGTGGCTCCCGATCTTGGGTGCTGGTATATCCCTTTTTCAATCCTGGTAGTAGTTGGGACTTCCAATGCGGTGAACCTGACTGATGGCTTGGATGGATTGGCAACTGGACCATCGATTATTGCGTTCAGTGTTTACCTGATATTTGTCTACCTTACCGGTCATCGTTTGATGTCCAATTATCTGCAGATTATTTATCTTCCGGGGGTAGGGGAATTGTCGGTCTTTTGCGGGGCCATGGTGGGATCTTTGCTTGGATTTCTCTGGTTTAATACCTATCCGGCTGACATTTTCATGGGTGATGTGGGTTCTTTATCGCTGGGCAGCTGCCTGGGAGCGGTGGCGGTGATGACGAAACAGGAGATAGTGCTGGTGCTGGTGGGCGGGATCTTTGTTCTTGAGACCCTTTCGGTGATTATCCAGGTGGTGTCATTCAAATTGATCGGCAAACGGGTTTTTCGCATGGCCCCGTTACACCATCATTTTGAGTTGAAAGGCTGGGCGGAACCAAAAGTGATTGTCAGGTTTTGGATTATCTCCATCATGTTATCCCTGTTGGCATTGAGTACCCTGAAACTGAGATAACCTAACTTGGCAGAACTACAACAGTTTAACGCTTAGTGAAATATTTTGAAAGTATTTTTACCATGAAGCACATGAATGAGGATGAGATTTAGTTGAAAAATCTTCACACCTTCATGTCCTTCATGGTTGCATTCTTTTTTTGGCCTTTTTTATAAAGTTTTATTGATAAGTGACTATTCAAGGTGTTTTGATTTGAATCTGGCTGAAGACATGAGTGCTGGAATGCCTGTGGTTGAAAGGGCAACAAATGTGGCCATGAACATGCACACTGATACTAAAAATGAATTGCAGGGCAAAAATATTCTGGTCGTTGGGCTGGGTGTCAGTGGGGTTGCCGTTGCCCGGTTTCTCTGTCGTCAAGGGGCTTTGGTTTCGGTTTCGGATAACCGTTCGGCAAATTTACTGGCTGAGGCTGTTTCGCAGTTAAAGCTGTTGCCGTTAAGCGAATTGGAAACTGGTGGCCACACATTATCATTATTTTTGAAGCAGGATATGATTGTTGTCAGTCCCGGAGTTCCTTTTTCCCTTGAGGTGTTGGAACAGGCCAGAGAACAGGGTATTTCGGTTATTGGCGAGATTGAACTTGCCAGTCGTTTTATCGATGTACCATTGATCGGCTTGACCGGAACCAATGGCAAGACGACGACGGTTACCCTGTTGGGGGAAATATTTGAAGCCGCAGGTCGTAAAGCTTTTGTCGGTGGGAATATTGGCACTCCGGCAGTCGATATGCTGCAGCCGGATGCGGATTGGGAATTGGGAATTCTGGAGCTAAGCAGTTTTCAGCTGGAAGGGATGGTGCGGTTTCGGCCCCGGGTAGCGGTTATCCTCAATATAACTCCGGATCATCAGAATCGTTATGCTGATGAAGGCGCTTATGAGGCTGCAAAAATGAGCATCATGAAGAATCAGCGACGTTCAGATTTTTTGTTGTTGAACATTGATGATGAACAGCTGGCAATTTTGTACCGGAAGTTGGAAAAACGCTGGTTGAATGGGGAGGAAATATCTCGACCGTTGCCTTTCAGTTGCCAGACGGTTTTGAAAGTGGGTGGAAATTTTCTGGATCAAACTATCAGTTATAAGTTGACCAATGAAGACGGCAGATTGGTTGATGGAAAAATTCCGGTACCATCTTTAAATATAATGGGCGAACATAATTGCAGTAATATCTTGGCAGCTTTTATGGTCGGCTTGATTTTTGGGCTGGATCCCGGGCTTATGATTGCCACCATGGCTTCATTCAGGGGTTTAGCGCATCGGTTGGAATATGTTGCCCGGGTGGCGGGCATAGATTACGTCAATGATTCGAAAGCCACCAATATTGATGCGGTGGCTAAAGCGATTCACAGCTTTGAGCAGCCGATTGTCCTGTTGTTGGGTGGTCGTGATAAGGGTGCACAATTTGCTGATTTGGAAAATATCCTGGGCGGTCGGGTCAGAGAGATTATCCCCTTTGGCGAAGCTGTAGACTTAGTTATTCGGCAATTGCCACATTTTTGTGCCGGGATTAAAGCGGCAAATCTTCAAGAAGCCGTGATTGCCGGAACTCACTTGGCGCACCCCGGTGATGTGGTATTGCTATCGCCTGGCTGTGCAAGTTTTGATGAATTTTCTAATTATAAACAGCGTGGTGATGCGTTTATCCGCATGGTCCATAAACTTGAAAGTCAGGATTAGATCTCAACTTTCTGAGTTATCAAAAAATAATCCTGCCTGTCGGTAGACACGGCTATGAGCCAAGCCCGAACATCCTGATAATGTATTCTGGTAACACAAGTCAGAAAGTTGAGTTGGATGAAACGCAAGGAAATTATTCTTTTGATGGTGGTGGGTTGCTTGATTGTGTTTGGGGCTTTGATGATTTTCAGCTCCAGTGCGGTGCTGGCCAAAAATAAATTTGGTTACAGCTGCTATTTTCTAGTTCGGCAATTGATTTTCTTGGGCGTGGGATGTGTTGCCATGGCCGTCTGCCGGCGGATAGATTATCATTGGTGGGCCAAATTATGTGTGCCCCTGCTCTTTATCAATCTGCTTTTACTGGTTATGGTTCTGGTTCCCGGGTTTGGTCGCCAGGCAGGTGGGGCAACCCGTTGGTTGCACACCCCATTTTTTACTATTCAACCAGGGGAATTGTGTAAACTGGTTATGGTAATCTATCTTGGTACCTACCTGGCTAACCCTGATAATGAATTGCAGAATTTCACCCGGGGGCTGTTGCCGCCCTTGCTGATTTTGATGCTCTTTGTCGGTCTGTTGATGATGGAGCCGGATTTTGGTACTTCGGCCCTGCTTTTATTGCTGGTGGTTATGTTGTCCTGGATTGGTGGGGCCAGATTGATACATCTGCTTTCCTTGGGCCTGCTGGTATTGCCGGGAATTGTCCTGGTAGTGTATCGATCCCCCTATCGTCTGAAAAGAATTATGACCTTTCTTGATCCTTGGAAGGACCCGTTAGGAAGTGGCTTCCAGGTAATACAATCCATGATGGCCCTGGGGGTTGGTGGTGTTAATGGAGTTGGACTGGGAGATGGTAAACAGAAACTTTTTTTCCTCCCCGAGCCCCATACAGATTTTATTGTTGCTACTATCGGTGAAGAGATGGGCTTTTTGGGAATTTGTTTTCTGATCCTGGCCATCCTGGTTTTGCTGGTGACCGGTGTCAGAATTGCTTTAAACAGTCGGGATCGTTTTGGTATGTTGCTGGCCGTGGGACTGACTTTCCTGATTGTGGTGCAGATGTTGGTCAATATGGGTGTGACCATGGGAGTTTTGCCCACCAAGGGATTGACCTATCCCTTTTTGAGCTATGGGGGAACCTCATTATTAACCAGTTTTACCGCGGTGGGGATTTTAATGAATGTCTGCCGTCAGCAGGAAGCCGCCGTTGGTCGGCGGTCCTCCGGGAGATAGTACATAATGCCAGAGCCAAAAATGATCATGTTCGCCGGTGGTGGAACCGGCGGTCATCTGTTTCCCGGTATCTCTCTGGCCCAGGAATTTAACCGGCGTTTTCCTGACCTGGATATAGTCTTTGCCGGAACCAGAAAAGGGCTGGAAGCCCGGGTTATTCCACCATTGGGTT
The DNA here is from genome assembly GCA_964478545.1 of uncultured Thermodesulfobacteriota bacterium. Classification (GTDB taxonomy): domain Bacteria; phylum Desulfobacterota; class Anaeroferrophillalia; order Anaeroferrophillales; family Anaeroferrophillaceae; genus DQWO01. The sequence goes on along the minus strand of CAYZIS010000022.1, from coordinate 26,273 downwards.
ATCGCCTGGTTTTTATCAAAATTGGCGGCTTGGTGGGTAAAGGTTTGTGGCAGCGGATAAAAGTTATCGGTTCCTTGCCCCAGGCGCTGATTCAGGCCCTGGTGCTGCTGGTTCGTTATCAGCCGGATCTGGTGGTGGGTTTGGGAGGTTATGCCAGTGCTCCGGTGCTGGTGGCTGCCAGAATGGCTGGTATTCCCCTGGTTATCCAGGAACAAAATGCTTTCCCCGGGTTGGTGAACCGTTGTCTTGCACCCTTTGCCGACGCAATTTTTACTGCTTTTGATAAAGCGAGGAAAAAACTGCATAAGCGGAATATAATCAATACCGGCAACCCGGTACGAGCTGATTTTATCCGATCGGTTGAATCTTCGGCTGGGAATCCGGATGTTTTTGTTATCCTGGTGATCGGCGGCAGCTTGGGAGCCCATTCTCTTAATGAGACATTGCCCTGTGCGCTCGCGAGACTGAAGAAATCAGGTATTCTGATCAGGGTTATGCATCAGACCGGCAGTAAAGAGCTTGAGCGGGTCCGTGAAGCTTATCGAGTCAATGGAATTCGGGCAGAAGTAGCAGCTTTTTTTGGAGATATGGGAAAAAAGTATGCGGAAGCTGACCTGGTTATCTGTCGGGCCGGAGCTTTGACATTGGCTGAACTGGCCTTGGTGGGGCGGGCGGCAGTTTTGATCCCGTATCCCCATGCTGCACACGATCATCAGCAGTTCAATGCCCAGGTTTTTGTAGAAAAGGGGGCAGCCCTGATGATGATGGATCGATCATTGACTGGAGAGGGATTGGCGACCATGTTAACTGACTTGTATCAGGATCCCGATCGTCGCCGACAGATGGCGTTGGCCGCCGCCAGTCTGGGTCGTCCCCGGGCTGCCGCTCAGATTGTTGATACCTGCCTGCAGGTGGTGGGTTTTTCTACCGCTGAGGAGTCAAAAGATGAAAATGCGTCATAAAGTAGAACGGATTCATTTTATCGGCATTGGCGGCAGCGGCATGAACGGTATTGCCGAGGTGCTGCTGAATCTTGGTTATCAGGTTTCAGGTTCTGATTTGCAGCAGACCTCGGTAATCGAAAGATTGCGGGGGATGGGAGCAAAAATTTATACCGGCCATTCACGACAGCATGTAGGTGATGTTGAAGTTGTCGTACGTTCCACTGCGGTGAAAGATGAAAATCCCGAGGTGGTTGAGGCCCTGGAACGCTCTATTCCGGTTATCCCCCGGGCGGAAATGCTGGCAGAATTGATGCGGCTGAAATATGGGGTAGCGGTGGCTGGTACCCATGGGAAAACCACCACCACCTCGATGATTGCCACCATGTTGGCTGATACGAATCTTGACCCCACCATTGTTATTGGTGGCCGGCTGAATAGCCTGAAGAGCGGTGCCAGGTTGGGACAGGGGGAAATCATGGTAGCAGAGGCGGATGAAAGCGATGGTTCTTTTCTCTATCTTTCGCCGATTATTGCCATGATTACCAATATTGATCGGGAGCATCTGGACCATTATCAGGGAGGGATAGCGGAAATTGAGGATGCTTTTGTTTCCTTTGCCAACAAGGTGCCATTTTATGGTTTGGTTATTGTCTGCCTTGATGATCCCCGGGTGCAGGAAATTATTCCCCGAATCAGTCGTCGTCTCTGTACGTATGGTTTTAACCCCCAGGCTGACCTTCAGGCAACAAAAGTGCGGATAAGCGGGATGAACAGTTCTTTCACCGTGGTTGCCGGTGAACAGGTTCTGGGGGAAGTGAGTATCGGTTTGCCTGGCCGTCATTATGTTCAAAATGCCCTGGCTGCCATTGCTGCCGGCCTTGAAATTGGCTTGGATTTTGAGCTGATTCAACATAATTTAAAGCGGTTTAGTGGCGTGCAACGGCGGCTGCAGATTTTGGGAGAATTTCAGGGGGTGCCGGTTATTGATGATTATGGTCATCATCCTACTGAAATCATAGCCACTTTAAGGGCATTACGCCAGGCTTTCCCGGACCGTAAACTGGTAGTGGCGTTTCAACCGCACCGATTTAGCCGAACCAAGTACCTTTTTACCGATTTCCTGGTTGCTTTTAATGAAGCGGATGAATTGCTGGTGACCGCGATTTATCCGGCAGGGGAAGCTCCCATCGCCGGGATTACCGCCGAGAACCTGGCGGAAGAGATTAAACATCACGGGCATAAAAATGTACACTATTTTGTTGATCAGGAAACCATGGTCAGTTACCTGCGGGACAATCTTCATGGTAATCAGATACTGATAACCTTAGGAGCTGGAAATATCAATAAAGTAGCCTATAATCTTGTGGCGTCTTAAGGAGGAGAAAATGAAGCAGAAAATTTCACTGATGACAAGCGTGGGCTTGATGTTGATTTTCCTGTTGCTGGTGATACAGTTGGCTGCGTGTGCCACGCCGGGGGGGCGGACAGCAGGCGAGGTAGTGGATGACAGTACCATTACTACTCAAGTCAATGTGAAGTTAGTGAGTATGCCGGGAGTTCGTTCCCTGGGCATTGATGTTGATGTGATGCAAGGTGAAGTAGTCCTTACCGGCAGGGCTCATAATGAGAATGAGGAAGCTCGGATTATTGATGCGGTTCGAACTATAAACGGAGTCAAAAAAGTGATCAGCATGTTGAAAATTATTCCTTGATGCTAACAAACCACCAAATACCGGTTAGTGAGGGAGTCATCAAAATTCTTGATCGGGAGTTTAATGGGCAGGTTCGGGAAAATGTTTCCCTTGCTGAGCGGACCATGATTGGGGTTGGGGGAAAAGCCCGCCTCTACCTGGCACCGGTGAATGTAGATTTTTTGCAGCGTTTGCTGCGACGATTGCGGGAGCTTTCGGTGCCGGTACTGCCATTGGGTGGTGGTGCCAACGTGGTGGTAGCCGATACAGGGATTATGAGTGCAGCGGTAGTAAGCTTGGTAGAACATCTGCATGATATTGCTGAGCTGACTATCAGCAACAACAGGGTAAAGATCGGTGTTGAGAGCGGAGTGCGGCTTTCATTCCTGTTGGAATTCTGCCGAGAGCGGGGTTTTAGCGGACTGGAATTTTTGACGGGGATTCCCGGTACTGCCGGCGGGGCGGTAGTGATGAATGCCGGGGCCTTTGGCCGTGAATTCAGTGATGTGCTGCTGAAGGTTATAACTTGTGATGGTCAGGGAAGCTTGCAATCATGGACCCGGGAACAATTAAATAGTGGCTATCGCCGTGGTGGAATTCCTGTCGGGGAGTTGGTGTTGACCGTAGAATTGCAACTTAACTTGGATGATCCGGAGAAAATTGGAAAACAGATGTTGGAATATCGGCAGATTCGCCGGCAGAAGCAACCCCATGGTGTATCTTCAGCTGGATCTGTCTTTAAAAATCCTCCAGGTGATTATGCCGGTCGTTTGATTGAAGCTGCCGGATGTCGTGGCTGGCGCCGTGGAGGGGCTCAAGTATCCCGAAAACATGCCAATTTTATTACGACTGAACCGGGTGCAACCGCGGCCGATGTTTTCAGCTTGATTGCCAGGGTGAAAGAACAGGTCCGGAAGTCTTTTTCCCTGGTGTTGGAAGAGGAAATTATCCGCTTTGGGGATGAGTATCTTTCTACTGGGATCGCTGGAGAAGAGGAGTTGCTATGAGCTTAACCAGGGAAGCGCTGAAAAAAAGGAAAATCGGGGTCCTGATGGGGGGGCTTTCCGCAGAACGGGAGGTTTCCCTTAAGACCGGTGCCGCTATCCTGGATTCCCTGAAACGGCAGCATTTTCCGGTAGTCGGGATTGATGTGGGGAGAGACATCTGCCGGCAGTTGCAGGCTGAAAACATCGAGGTTGCTTTCCTGGCCCTGCATGGACGTTATGGGGAAGATGGTGCAATACAGGGGGTGTTGGAGTTTTTGCAGATTCCCTATACTGGTCCCGGGGTGTTGGCCAGCAGTGTGGCGATGAATAAACTGGCAACCAAACGTTTTTTGGAGAGTGCCGCGATATCAACTCCTTCATATTTGGTGGCTACTGATAGAGTAGTTATTTCTGCCGCTGAACAGAAACTGGGATATCCCCTGGTGGTCAAGCCGGCCAGTGAAGGATCGAGCCTGGGTATTTCAATTGTCAGTTCCGAGGCTGAATTGCAGTCTGCCCAGGAAAAAGCATTTAGTTATGATGCTGAAATTTTGCTGGAACAATATATCCCCGGACGGGAAATAACCGCTGCGGTGCTTGAAGGTGAACCGTTGCCCCTGATTGAGATTCAGCCGGTTTCAGGGTTTTATGATTTTCAGGCCAAATATACGTCAGGATCTACCAATTACCTGGTCCCGGCTCCTCTATCGGACAAGGTAACAGAGGAGATTCAACAGTTAGCGGTGCAAAGCTGCAGGGTAACCGGTTGCTGGTCTGGTGCCATCCGGGTTGATTTTCGCCTTGATATGGATGACCAGCCGTTTGTCATTGAACTTAATACTATTCCGGGGATGACCGGAACCAGTCTGTTGCCCAAGGCAGCTCAGACTGCCGGTATTGATTTTGATTCCCTGATTGTAAAAATACTTTGTGGGGCATCCTTAGAAATTCAATGAATAATGTTGGTGCATGGTGGCTGCTCGCCGGAAAAATAAACTGAGTAATATAAACCGGGAACTGAAACAGGGGCGAAAGAAGAAAAAGAAAAGAGCATATGGGGTTTTGCTGGCCCGGACAGGTTTGGCATTGCTGATGGTAATTGTCAGCTTCTTAATATGGACCTGTATGCCGTCAATGAGCACCTATATCAGGCAGCAGTTAACTGAACAGGAAATAGGAACCATAAAGGAGGTTGTTGTGCAAGGAAATTATCATACTGCCAAGGAAGGAATCGTACAGCAGTTGGATTTGGAACCGGGAATGTTGTTGTTTGACGTGGATCTGGTTGATAAGCAGGTTGCAGTGGAAAACCTGCCATATGTAAAGACTGCCCAGCTCAGTCGGCAATGGCCTGATCGCTTGCTGGTTTCGGTGACGGAAAGGGTGCCGGTGGCCATCGTTAACCTGGAAAAACTTTATTACGTTGATGCTGACGGACAGATTTTCAAGCGGATTGATCCTGGAGAGGAAGTTGACTTGCCGGTTTTTACCGGATTGTCGGTGACTCAACTGCAGAAAAATCCTGAACAGGGGCGGGTTTTACTGGATCTTGGTTTAGAGTTGTTGGCTTGCTGGCAGGAAAATGATGCATATCGTCAGGAAGGAATTGCGGAAATTCATTTGGATAATGCTTTTGGTCTGACGGTCTTTACCCGCCGGCATATCTGGCAACTTCGTTTGGGTTTGGAAGAGTTTCGGCTGAAATTGAAACATTGGCAGAAAGTGCTTAACTATTTGGATAAGGAAGCGCGACAGGTGAGCAGTTTTGATTGTAGTGCCGGAGATTCGGTAGTGGTAAGGTATGAGGCTACCAGCCACTAGTCGGCATAATGTGCAAGGGGGAGGGGTATGGCTAAAAATGATCAGATTATCGTTGGTTTGGATGTCGGAACCACGAAGATCTGCGCCATTGTCGGCAAGATAACCGCGGAAGGAATTGAAATTATCGGGATTGGTACCAACCCTTCGGAGGGTTTGCGTAAGGGAGTGGTAGTCAATATCGACAGTACGGTTGATTCGATAAAAAAAGCGGTTCATGAAGCCGAATTAATGTCAGGAACGGACATTAATTCGGTGGTCACTGGTATTGCCGGAGCACATGTTAAAGGCTTTAACAGCCATGGCATTATCGGGGTCAAGGATCGGGAGGTTTCGTCCAAAGATGTTGAAAAAGTCCTGGAAGCGGCCAAAGCGGTAGCCATTCCCATGGATCGTGAAGTGATTCATACCATGGCCCAGGAGTTTATTATCGATGACCAGGATGGGATTAAGGATCCGGTAGGCATGTCCGGCGTCAGGCTGGAGGTGAAAGTCCATATTGTTACGGCAGCGGTTGCCTCAGCACAAAATATTGTTCGCTCCTGTAACCGTGCCGGCCTGGAAGTTTATGATATTGCTTTGCAGCAGATAGCTTCCAGTGCTGCGGTCCTGACCCCTGAGGAGCGGGAATTGGGAGTTATGGTGATCGATATTGGTGGTGGTACTACCGATATTGCCGTGTTTACCAACGGCAGCATCTGTTATACGGCATCACTGCCCCTGGGGGGGAACCAATTGACCAGTGATATTGCCATTGGGTTGCGGACGCCGGTAACTGCCGCGGAAAAGATTAAAAAACAGTATGGTTGTGCCATGATTTCTCTCATTGGTCAGAATGATACCATCGAAGTTCCCAGTGTTGGCGGCCGACCACCGCGGGTTTTGTCAAGACAGATTCTAGGCGAGATTATTGAGCCCAGAATGGAGGAAATTCTGGAACTGGTGAAAAGAGAACTTTATAAATCCGGTTTTCATGATCAGGTGGTATCCGGGGTAGTATTGACGGGTGGTTCCTCATTGATGCCTGGGGTTGAAGAATTGGCAGAATCAGTTTTTGAAATGCAGGCCCGCTCCGGGATTCCCCAGCATGTGGGAGGATTATTGGATATTGTCAAGAGTCCCATTTATGCCACCGGGGTTGGACTGTTGATAACCGGGAACCAGCAATTTGGTTTCTCCAGGCAGTTAAGCAGCCGGGATAAAAAACTATTTTTTAAATTATTTTCACGAATGAAAAGTTGGTTTGCAGAATTTTTTTAAAGCATGGAACAGGGAGGGAAAGTTATGTTTGAATTTGATGAACGGTCGAGATTGCAGGCCAATATCAAGGTTATTGGTATTGGCGGGGGCGGCAGTAATGCCGTAAACAGCATGATTAATTCCCAGGTTCAGGGAGTTGATTTTGTCGTTGCCAATACCGATGCTCAGGCCCTGGAGGCATCGCCATCACCCATCAAACTGCAGCTTGGTTCACGCTTAACCCGAGGACTGGGTGCTGGTGCCAACCCGGATATCGGTCGCAATGCCACCATCGAGGATACGGAAAAAATTTCCGAATTACTGAATGGGGCAGACATGGTTTTTATTACCGCTGGAATGGGTGGTGGTACAGGTACCGGAGGGGCGCCGGTGGTGGCTAAGTTGGCCAAGGAATTTGGCGCTCTCGCCGTTGCGGTAGTAACGAAGCCTTTCATTTTTGAAGGTCGTAAACGGATGCGCCATGCTGAAGAGGGCCTGGAGGAATTGCGGGAAAATGTGGATGCATTGATTACCATTCCTAATCAGCGGCTTTTGAATATTGTTGGGAAAAACACCTCAATGGTGGAAGCTTTCCAGAGTGCCGATGAGGTATTGGTACAGGCGGTCCGCAGCATTTCTGATCTGATTAATGTCCATGGGTTGATAAACCTGGATTTTCAGGATGTTAAAACTGTCATGACCAATACTGGCTTGGCACTTATGGGAACGGGAATGGCCAGTGGTGAAAATCGGGCCATCGAGGCAGCACATCGGGCTATTGCTTCGCCATTGTTGGAAGATATCAGTATTCAAGGAGCTAAAGGTATTTTGATAAACATCTCTGCCGGCAGCAGCCTGACCCTTTTTGAAGTTAATGAAGCCTCTACGTTAATTCAAGAGGAAGCCCACGAGGATGCCAACATTATTTTCGGAGCGGTTCTGGATGAATCCATGGGTGATGATATCCGGGTTACGGTTATTGCTACGGGTTTTGAGCCGATTAAACAGATAGTTAAAGGGCCAGGTCTGGCCGGAACGAAATTTGCGCCTATTCCTAAGCGACGTGATCTTGACCGTCCCGCCTTCCAAAGCCAATCTAAGGTGCATGATCGCCAGGAAATTATCAGAACCGTTAAAAAGGTTGTTGGTGCTCCCGACAGTGAAGCTGATTTTGAACTGGAAGACTATGATTTTCCGACTTTTTTGCGCCGTCAGCTTGATTGATGGTTTCGTAAAAACGCCACCTTCTTTGTTATGCTGCAACCTTCGTCACTACAACGTACTGTAAGTACGTTTCATACTAAGGTTTTGCATGCTTTGAATATGAAGTTTTTATTGTGCCATCGGTTTTGCGATTTTTTACGAAAGCATCATCTGATACTCGACGTAAATTTTTAATTCCTACTTTCCTGCAATTATGTAAGCTATGGCGGCTTTTCCCAGTCGCCATGGCGTACCCCTGAATGGGGGCAATGTCACATTGAATGACACTTCCTTTAATCCTTTTTCCCTTTTTTTACCCCCGGGTTCCTATCCTGAAGCGGAAATACAGTGTTTGGAGTTGTTGCGAGACCTGCCCGGTAAACGGCAGGTTTACCTTGCTCAATGGGGAGTTCAACAGGTTGTGGCCAAGGTTTTTACTCCCCATAAAAGGGCAGTGCGGCATTGGCAGCGGGAAGAAAGAGGTATTAAAATCATGGGTCAGAGGGGTATCTTGACCCCGGAAATTCTTTATTCAGGCCCCTTGGACCGCGAAGCTGGCCTGGTGATTGTCCTGCCATTTATAACCCATGCGGCAACTGTACTTGAGAAGTGGATGGCTGCCGGCAATAGTAAGGAAAGGATCAATCTTCTCTCCCTGATTATGCGGATTTTGGCGGATCACCATCAGGCGGGTTTAATCCAGCGTGATCTGCATCTGGGAAATTTTCTGGTTAAAAAGGAACAAATATATACTTTGGATGGCTCCGATATTACTGTTTATCGGAAAAGTGTGGGCTGTCAAAAGTCCTTGAACAATCTTGGTTTGCTCTTTGCTCAATTTTTTCCAGAATATGATAAGCTTGCTGAAGATTGTTTGTCTTTGTACTGTCAATCAAGGAATTTTGCCTATAACAAAAATCTTCTGCAGCAGTTGAAAACTCGGATTGCGGTGCAGAGGCGAAAACGCAAGAGAAAGATATTGCGGAAAATCTTTCGCGAATGTTCCGCTATTGTCGTCCGGCAGGTTGATAAGCGGCGCATACGTTGTGGGCGGAATTACTTTACTGAACTTATGGTTGATTTCCTTGCAGATCCTGATCACTATCTTGATGGGGAGAATGTTGAGTTGCTGAAAGATGGAAATTCCAGCACGGTAATAAGACTGACGATTGGGAATGCTGATTTGGTGGTTAAACGATATAATATTAAAGATTTCAGTCATGGGATGAAACGCTCTGTTGCCAGAACCCGGGCTTCCAGGTCTTGGGAAAATGCTCATTTGCTGGGTTTTTATGGAATCAGGACAGCCCAACCGGTGGCCATGGTGGAATTTTGTTGGGGTTCTGTTCCTCGTACATCTTATTTTATTTCCGAATATGTTGAAGGTATAGCGTGTTCAGATTTTTTTAAAAATTATCATTATCCTGAGGTGGAAAAGGAAATGATGGCAAAAAAGTTGGTGGTTTTATTGGCGCAATTGCAGGAGCTTCATATCAGCCATGGAGATCTGAAGGCCAGCAATATTGTTATGACCCAGGATGGGCCGGTACTGCTTGATCTTGATGCCATGCGTCAGTATTGTACACCCGCCCGATTCAAAAAGACAGGAAATCGGGATCTGCAACGTTTTTTGCTTAACTGGGAAAATGCCCTGGAAGTATATGAAATGTTTATCCGGCAGATGAAAGATAGAGGGCTTTGTCCATGATTGTTTTAGGTTTGTTAGGTGCGGTCGGTCATGATCCCTCAGCGGCGTTATTTATTGATGGGCACTTGGTGGCTGCCGCCGAAGAGGAACGGTTCATTCGGGATAAGCATGCTAAGGATAAAATGCCTTATGAGGCGACCAGATATTGTCTTGAAATAGCCGGAATTAGGCCGGATGAAATTGACGCGGTAGCCTTTCCTTACGCAAAAATTGGCCCATGTCAGCAGCGCCTATCATTTGAGTGGTTTCGAGGATAAGTGTGCGGTTGCTAGTATCGTCGGCAAGGGAGAATATACCACGACCTTTTTCGGCTATGCGGAAAAAGGGAAAATCTACAAGATTAAGGAATTTTATGATCCGGATTCTTTGGGCGGGTTCTATGGCGCCCTGACTGAATATCTTGGCTTTGAAATGCTGGATGGAGAATTTAAAGTCATGGGTATGGCACCCTATGGAGATCCGGAACGTTATAATTTTTCCCGCCTTATTTACTATGACAGTCGGGATTTTAACATCAATACCAGGCTGGTAAATGTTATTGGTTCCCGCCGATATAAGGAGGAGGGGAAAGGTTCTTATTTCAGTAATGAGCTGGTTCGCTGGTTGGGACCCAAACGGCAGGGGGACAGTATCGATGATCCGTATGTTGATTATGCCGCTGCTACCCAGAAATTATTGGAAGATGTAGCCTTGACACTTATCGAGCATTATCTGGGTGATATTATCAGGGAGACTGGTCGTGTCTGTTATGCCGGTGGGGTGGTCCTTAATGTTAAATTGAATCAGAAAATTATCGAGATGGATGGAGTCCGGGAGCTTTTTGTCCAGCCGGCTGCCAGTGATGCCGGTACGGCGGTGGGAGCGGCCTCCTATGTGGCACATTCTTTGGGTGATAAGATGCAAAAACTTGAGCATGTCTACCTGGGGCCTGCTTATTCCAACGATGAATGTATTGCCGCTTGCCGGCAGCATGAAGAACAACCAGCATGGGAAGTCCTTGACGACCCGGTACTAACAGTCGTAAGACTTCTGGCTTAGGGAAATCCTGTTGCCTGGTTCCAGGGCCGGATGGAGTTTGGTCCCTGGGCACTGGGAAACCGGAGCATTCTAGGAGACCCCAGCCATCCGGGGATTGCTGAACGGATAAATACTCAGATTAAATATCGGGAGCGCTGGCGTCCTTTCTGCCCCAGCATCCTTGATCGGGCGGCAGCAGAAATTTTGCAGACCAACCATCCGGCGCCGTTTATGACTTTTGCTTTTCGGGTAGCTGATTCCTGGAAGGATAAAATTCCTGAAGTAGTGCATGAGGATGGTACTGCCAGGGCGCAGGTCGTCAGCCGGGATACTAATCCCCGTTATTATCGTTTGATTGAGGAGCTCGAAAAGTTTAAAGGGTGCCGGTGGTGCTTAATGCTTCCTTGAATCGTCGTGGTGAACCCATGGTGTGCTCTCCAACTGATGCTTTGAATATGTTTTTTGGTTCCGACCTTGAGTATCTTATTATGGAAGACATACTGGTGTGTAAGAATGGAAATTAACTATGACTGGAATTCCGATATAAGGTCCTATATTTTGTCAACTGAAGTTACTTCAGACGCTTTTTTGCGCTCAATTACCTGTTTTTTCAACGACTCATTACGCTGAAATTGCCAAACTCACCCTTTCGGGCTCAGACAGGTCAATTTCTGCGCTCCATTCGCCGGAAAAAACAACGGTATTTCACGATGTCGCGCCTGAAGTAACTTCAATTGGACATCCTGCACAAGTCTTCTTATATCGGGATTCCAGAACTATGAAAAATCCCTTGACACCTTAATGGTCTATGTATTAGTGGAGTGTTTTGTGTTATGGTTTCGTAAAAAGTCCTGCACCGAGATTTTAGCCACAATATAGAGTGGTATAAGTATTGAGTAAACACCATATATTGTGGTCATTTTTTCAAATTCCGACTTTTTACGAGTGCGTCTTGTGTAATATTTAGCAAGGCTTGTGCTAGTTGATAGTGAAAGGAGTTAATCGTGAACAGGATTGTTGCGAAAACGGAATTTTCTCATGACCCTGCCGTTTTGATGATGCAGGTGGAGGCTCCGCAGATTGCCAGAAAAGCCAAAGGTGGGCAGTTTGTGGTTCTGCGAGTCAATGAACAGGGCGAACGTATTCCTCTGACCATTGCCGATATTGATGTGGATAAGGGATTGGTTACCCTGGTGTTTCAGGAAGTTGGAAAGAGTACTGCTGCTTTGGGTCAACTGGGTGTTGGGGATGAAATTCTTGATTTTATTGGTCCCCTGGGGAAACCTACCCACATGGATGATTATGGTACGGTACTTTGTATTGCCGGGGGCATTGGTATTGCGCCGGTACATAACATCGCCCGGGAACTGAAAAAACGCGGAAACAAGGTTATTACCATCATGGGTGCCCGGACCAAGGAACTGTTGTTCTGGGAAGACAAGATGAGGGCGGTCAGTGACGAAGTGATTGTGACTACTGATGATGGTTCCTATGGTCGCCATGGCCTGGTAACGGTAGTGGAACAGGAACTGTTGGAAAAAGATCGGGGCCAGGGAGATATTAATCTGGTAATTGGTATAGGACCAACGATTATGATGAAATTTGTGGCTAAAACATCGGAACCCTTTGGGGTGAAAACCCTGGTCAGCCTGAATTCGATCATGGTTGACGCCACCGGTATGTGTGGTGCTTGCCGGGTAACGGTTGGTGGCCAGACCCGTTTTGTTTGTGTGGATGGTCCGGAGTTTGACGGGCACCAGGTTGATTTTGATGAATTGATGACCCGTCAGCGTATTTATCTGGATCAGGAAAAGGTTTCGATGGAACTTTTTCAGCAAAAACGACAAAACGCTTGTGATTGCAGTTGTAGTTGTGATGATGGAGGTGCCTCATGAGTGCTGAAAAAAAACAAAAAATTCCCCGGCAGCCGATGCCCGAACAGGAAGCTTTGGTCAGGGCCAGGAATTTTGATGAAGTGCCTTTTGGCTATAGCCCTGAGACCGCCATGCTGGAAGCCTCTCGCTGCCTGCAGTGTGAAAAGCCCAAATGTATAGAAGGGTGCCCGGTCAATGTGAAAATACCGGAATTTATTGCGCTGATAGTTGAGGGAGATTTTAGTGGTGCGGCCAGGAAATTAAAGGAAACCAATGCTCTGCCGGCAGTATGTGGGCGGGTGTGTCCCCAGGAAAGTCAATGTGAGTCTAAATGTGTGCTGGGGAAAAAGGGAGAGCCGGTTGCTATCGGCCGTTTGGAGCGTTTTGCTGCTGATTATGAACGTAACCAGGGAAAGGTTTCAAAGCCGCAAATGGCTCCATCCACTGGAAAGAAAGTGGCCATTGTCGGTAGTGGTCCTGCCGGCCTGACCTGTGCCGGGGATCTGATTAAACTTGGCCATGAGGTGACGGTTTTTGAAGCGTTACATAAAACTGGTGGAGTTTTGGCATATGGGATCCCGGAGTTCCGACTGCCGAAAGCCATTGTTCAGGCCGAGGTCGATTATTTGAGCTTGCTGGGGGTCAAGGTGGTGGTGAATTATGTGGTTGGGATGCTTGATACGGTTGATGAACTGTTGGAAAAATTTGATGCGGTTTTTGTCGGAACCGGTGCCGGGCTGCCCATGTTCATGAATATTCCCGGAGAAAATCTGAATGGAGTGTATTCCGCCAATGAGTACCTGACCCGTTCCAATTTGATGAAAGCCTACCTCTTTCCTGAATATGATACTCCCATTATTAAAGGAAAAAAGGTGGCAGTTTTCGGGGGCGGTAATGTAGCCATGGATTCTTCCCGGACTGCTCTGCGCCTGGGAGCGGAAAAATCATATATTGTTTATCGGCGTTCCCGGGTTGAAATGCCGGCCCGCGATGAAGAGATCCATCATGCTGAGCAGGAGGGGGTTGAACTGGTTCTTTTGGCAAATCCCCTGAGGATTGTTGGCAATGATGCCGGTTGGGTCTCAGGGGTGGAATGTATCCGGATGGAATTAGGTGAAGCGGATGAATCCGGTCGTCGCCGGCCGGTACCCATTGATGGTTCAGAATTTATTTTGGAGGTTGATATGGTGGTGGTGGCCATTGGTAATGGTCCGAACCCGTTGGTTCCCAATACCACCCCCGGACTTGAATTGACCCGCCGGGGGAATATCCAAGCTGACGAAGAGAGCGGCCAGACAAGTCGCAAAGGAGTCTTTGCCGGTGGTGACATTGTTACCGGCGCGGCTACGGTTATCATGGCCATGGGTGCCGGCAAAAAAGCGGCAGTTGCCATGCACGAATACTTGATGGTCTAGCAGACATTATCGGGAGCAGGGGTGCATTAATTTTTTTATCAGGAAATATTTTTTAGGGGCAGGCCTTTAAAGGTCTGCCCTTTTTTGTTTTGGTTATAGTCAGATTTTTTGCAAATATTGCCGGCCTGGTCAGTTGCTAAAAGAAGAAATGAATTGTTAATCATTTCATAAAGCAGTATTGGCCGGTGATAATCAAAATTGAATGTTATTACACATAATCAGCATATGTCCCGATGCCTAAGCTACCCTTCAGCTGATAGATATCGATATGTACTGGATTATAATTCGCTAATCTTGATATGCTTTGATGGCTTCTAAAATAGAAGCCTGTTATAAAATTCTTAGTGAAAGTAATAATTCAAATTAAATTTTTGTTTTAATTCTTATTGAGGTATGGTTTATATTTATTGTATATTATAACTATTAAGATTCATTTATTATATCAATGGGCTAATAATTATATGCTTTTTCTGAAAAATAATTGGTTAAATAATTCCTTGACAATGCAGTTTTATTCGGCTATCTACTACCTGTTTTTTTTGAGTGTTGTTTTAAAAATAAATTTCTCAAAGATTATTCCGGATAAGGAAGTTTGGGCCAATGACTGAAAAGTATTTGGTTGATTTTACCTACGTTTGCTTCTTTTTGTTGGTTAATTTTATAGTTGCCTTCAGCGTCTTCGTTATTTCCAATATCCTTCGTCCTCGCCTGACTAACAAAAAAACCCTGGTAACTTATGAATGCGGTATGGATTCCTATGGTTCTGCCTGGGATATTCGTTTCGGGATTTCCTATTATCTTTATGCCTTGATATTTCTGGCTTTTGATGTTGATATCCTCTATCTTTTTCCGGTGGCGGCTGCCTTTGACAAGGTGTCTGGTATGCGCGGGGTGATAGAGCTTGTTATTTTTATTGCTATCCTCTCCCTGGCGGTTATTTATGCCTGGGCAAAAGGAGTGTTTGCGTGGCCGAAGATAAAAGAGATGTCCTGAGAATCCATTCTTACGCGGCTGAATTGCGGGTAAGGAATGATCGGGGGGCTCCGGGAGATTTGATTGAGAACGATCCCGGGCCTATTGTCCGGGTGCCGGTGGTGGAAAAAATCCTTGATCTATGCCGGGCGAATTCCCTTTGGCCGATGACTTTTGGTCTTGCCTGTTGCGCCATCGAAATGATGGGTCTTGGCATGGCCCGTTTTGATATCGCCCGTTACGGTTCGGAGGTTTTTCGCCCTTCTCCGCGCCAGTCTGATCTGATGATTGTGGCCGGGACGGTCAATAAGAAAATGGCGCCGGTGGTGATGACTTTGTATGAACAGATGCCATCTCCCAAGTATGTGATTGCCATGGGCAACTGTGCTATATCGGGCGGTCCGTTTGCCATTGCAGAAAATTATAATGTTATCGAAGGGATTGACAAGTTGATTCCGGTGGATGTCTATGTTCCCGGCTGCCCGCCGCGGCCGGAAGCCTTGCTTGAAGGGATTTTCAAGTTGCAGGAAAAAATTACCGGTGTTCGCCATCCGTTCCCGCAGAGGAAGGTTTCAGATGCACCAAACTGAGCAGTTTATCAATACTCTTCATGATTTATCTGCAATCGTCAATGAGGTTGACTTTCAGCAACGTGGCTATCACTGTGAAGTATTGCTGAGTCAAGATAATCTGCGGGATGTTGCCCGGCTGATGTACGACCTCAAATATTACCTCGTTTTTGTTTCGGCTGTTCACGTAGAGCCGGCCATTGATGTTGTCTATCAATTTGCTCATTTCACTTCTCCTACGCGGGTTGTTGCTCGATTGCCGGTGGATGTTGATGGTACGGTGCCGACCATCTGTGATATTTTTCAGGGAGCCAATTGGCATGAGCGCGAAACCAAAGACTTTTATGGTGTGGTCTTCCGCGACCATCCCTATCTCAAACCGCTGATTCTTCCGGAAGAGGATGTCGACCTGAAGCCATTACTGAAAGCTGAGGGAAAAGTTAAAGACCGGTCAGAAGTCAGCTGGCAGCCTCCCGAACCTGAAAAATCAGCGGAACCTGAAACCAACGAACCAAGCCCTGAGAAGAGTTGAGAGTTCCTATGCCGGTAACGAAAAATATCCCGCAAGAGCATCGTTTTTTTCTTAATATGGGGCCGCAGCATCCCAGCACCCATGGCGTTCTCAGGGTTATTCTGGAGATGGATGGCGAGTATATCGTCGAGCCGCAGCCGGTTTTGGGATATGGTCACCGGATGCAGGAGAAGATGGCCGAGTGTCGGAGCTGGCCCGGATTTCTGCCCAATACCGGAAGGATGGATTATGCCGCGGTGCTGCCGTATAACCACGGTTACGTGGCCCTGATTGAACGACTCACCGGGGTTGAGGTGCCGATCCGGGCCGAGTATATCCGGGTGATAACTTCTGAGTTGAACCGTATTGCCAGCCACCTTATCTGGTATGGGGCTTTGCTTTTGGATCTGGGGGCTTTTACCCCGATTCTCTATACCTTTGATGACCGGGAACAGATTCTTGATATCCTTGAGGATATTACCGGCTCCCGGCTGACCTACTGCTATTTTCGGGTTGGCGGGGTATCAAAAGATATTGATGATAAGTTTGTTGTGCGGACCCGAGAATTTATCAAGCGCCTGCGCAGCCGATTCAGCATGTATGAAAAGCTGGTGAACAACAACGTTATCTTTATCAACCGAATGAAGGGCATCGGGGTTATTGATGCCGATATGTGCCGCCGTTATGGGGTTACCGGTCCGGTTGCCCGGGGATCGGGTATTTCCTACGATATGCGCAAAAGTGAGCCCTATTCAGTTTATCCTGAATTTGATTTTGATATACCGGTGGGCGAACATGGTGATGCCATGGATCGCTTTTTGGTGCGTTTCAGGGAATTGGAGCAGAGCTTGCGGATTATCGAGCAAGGTTTGGATAAACTGCCGGAGGGTCCTTTTCGTGCTAAAGTTCCGAAAAAAATAAAGCTGCCGGCCGGAGATTGCAATTTTTCAGTTGAAACAGCCCGCGGGTCATTGTCCTATTATATGATTAGTGATGGTAGTGATGTGCCCTATCGCTTGAAAATCAGGGTACCATCCTATTCCAATCTTAGTGTGTTGTCGGAACTGTGCCGGGGAATGCTTCTTTCTGATCTGGTAGCCACCATGGGTAGTTTTGATTTGGTTATTCCTGAGATCGACAGGTAGAATATATGGAAACGGCAGGAAATCTAGTATTGTTGCGGATGGTGATTGCGGTAGTCTTGATCGTCGCCTTTGTTTTCCTTAACGCTTTGATTATGGGCTATCTGGAACGGAAGATATCCGCCCGTATCCAGCGCCGGCCCGGTCTGATGGAAGTCGGTCCTCACGGGATTTTGCAGTTGCTTATTGACGGCTTTAAGCTGATCGGCAAACAACTTATTATCCCCAAGGATGCGGACCGTTTTCTCTTTCGCCTGGCGCCGTTGCTTTCCTTTGTACCGGTGGTCCTGCCGCTGATGGTCATCCCTTTCAGTTCTAAACTGCAGGGCCGTGATTTTGATATTGGCTTAATATTTATCCTGGCCATTTCCTCCCTTAATGTCATGGCTATTCTCATGGCCGGCTGGGCTTCAAATAATAAATATTCGCTTTTTGGGGCTATGCGTTCGGTAGCTCAGAATATCTCCTATGAAATTCCCATGCTGCTTTCACTTTTGGCAGTCATCTTCATGACCAACACCTTCAGTATGCAGGGGATTGTGCAGGCCCAGAATAAAATCTGGTTTTTTCTGGTTCAGCCCGTTGCTTTTCTCATTTATATAATTGCCTCGTTTGCCGAGACTAACCGGGCTCCTTTCGATCTTCCTGAGGCTGAAAGTGAATTGACGGCGGGTTACCATACGGAATACAGTGGTATGGGTTTTAGTCTCTTTATGCTGGCTGAATATGCTAATATGTTTGTTGTCTGCTCAATTGCCACGGTCATGTTTTTGGGTGGCTGGCATGGCATTCCGTTGCCTTTTGGTGAATACAGCAACGCCATCTGGTTTTTCATGAAAGTCTATGGTTTAATGGTTTTCATGATCTGGGTACGGTGGACCTATCCCCGGACCCGCTTTGACCAGCTGATGAATTTCTGCTGGAAGTATTTGATCCCTTTTGCCCTCGTTAACCTGCTGGTTACCGTGGTGTTGGTCAAGTTATTATGAGAAACAGCGGTTATTTTAGAGATTTATATGTTGGTGGCAAAAGCCTGATTATCGGGTTGGGAGTTACCCTGAAAACCTGTTTTTTGCCTATTGTTACGGTTCAATATCCCCGGGAAAAACTGGATATTACTCCTAATTACCGTGGTCATATTGAATTGGTTCGGGATGCCGAGACCGGTGAATGTCCCTGTATTGTCTGTGGAATGTGTGCCCGGGCCTGTCCTTCAGGCTGTATTACGGTTAAGGGGGAGAAAAAAGAGGGTGAAAAGAAAAAATCATTGATTGAATTTAAACTTGATTTTACCAAATGTAGCCTTTGTGGGACTTGTGTCGAGACCTGTCCTAAGGGAGCTATTAATTATTCTCAGGATTATAATATTGCCGGTTTTACCAAGGAAGAATTTCATTATGACTTGATTAAACGGCTGGAGGAGAAGGGATGATTCTCTACCGGTATATTACCGAGGCTCTTTTCTTTGTCTTTATATTATTGGTTTTTTTCGGTGGCTTGCTGGCGGTTAGATCCCGAATCCTTATGCATGCAGTGCTTGGGTTGGCGGTATCGTTGCTGGGGGTTGCCGGATTGTATTTCTATCTGGGCAGTCCTTTTCTGGCGATGATGCAGATCCTGATTTATGTCGGGGCTGTCTGTATCATGATTGTTTTCGGGATTATGGTCGGTTATACCCCGACTCAGGTGCGGGCTGAAGGTATCGTCGGAAAAAATACTTTTCTGGCGATGTTGTCCAGTAGTCTGGTTTTTATATTGTTGTTTGTTGCTCTTAGTCGGACAATCTGGGTTCCGTCAGCATCCAGGTTAGGAGATTTTACCTTGTCCTACCTGGGAGAAAGTTTGCTTTACCAGTATTGCCTGGCTTTTGAGTTGATTTCTGTGGTCCTGTTGACGGCTATTGTCGGGGCCATTGTCCTGGCCCGTGGGAAAAAAGGGGAGCACTTCTGATGTATTTCAGCTCTAATCTCAATACTTATCTGGTGGTGGCACTTTTCTTGTTGATTCTTGGCCTCTACGGGATGATACAGCATCGGACCTTTATCGGTATGCTGATTTCAACCGAGTTGATTCTCAGCGGTGCGGGATTGAATTTTATGGCCTTTAACCGTTTTTTGGCTCCTAATCCTGCAGTTGGTCAGATTTTCACTTTGTTCATTATGGGGATTGCGGCAGCGGAAGCGGCAATCGGAGTCAGTGTTATCTTGGCTGTTTATCGACGATACCGGACATCCGACCCGGATGAAGTACATGATTTACACGGTTAACAGGTAATTGTAGCTTATAAACTGGAAACAATTACTGCGCAGGGAAATGTATGGAAACGATCATCACCAGTAAAGTTCTGCTGACTACGGCCATTCCGATGGTGGCTGCACTCCTCATCATGGCATCGGGGAAGAAACCCAATCTCAGGGAGTCCTGGTCGGTTATTGGGGCTGTATTGACGTTTTTGTCGGTAGTCAGTATGGTGCCGCATATCCTGAGCGGTGGTGCTTATGAGTATACTCTTTGCACCCTTTATCCGGGTATTTCAGTGAAATTCCATCTGGATGGTTTGGGCGTTTTATTTGCTGGTACTGCCTCATTCCTGTGGATTATGGCCGGCTTTTATTGTGTCGGTTATATGCGGGGTTTGGATGAACACGCGCAAACACGTTTCTATGTCTGTTATGCGGTGGCGGTTGGTGGAGCAATGGGGGCGGCCTTTGCCGGCAGTCTTTTTACCCTGTACCTCTTCTATGAAATTGTCTCGATCTTTACCTATCCGCTGGTTGCTCATCACCAGGATGAAGAGGGTTATGAAGGGTCGAAGAAATATATTACCTACCTCATGTTTACCTCGAAAGCGTTCCTGTTGCCGGCGATGGTTTTGATTTACATTCAGTGCGGGACCTTGGATTTTGCCACCGCCGATATTGTTCATGGAATTTTTCCCAACGGTGCCAATCGTTGGATGGTGACAGCCTGCTACTTGATGTGTCTTTTTGGCTTTGCCAAAGCTGCAATTATGCCCCTTCATAGTTGGTTGCCTTCGGCGATGGTGGCGCCGACGCCGGTCAGTGCTTTGTTGCATGCGGTGGTGGTGGTCAAGGTTGGTGTCTTTTCCATCTGCAGGATCATGCTGTCATTGTTTGGAACTCAGCTGCTGCACCAGTTCCATCTTGGAATTTTTACCGCCTATTTTGTTTCCTTTACTATTATCACTGCTTCAGTTATTGCTTTAACAAAAACGAATCTCAAGGCTCGCTTGGCTTACTCAACCATCAGTCAGCTTTCCTATATAGTGCTGGGGGTGGCCATGCTGACAGCCAATGGGGTTACCGGTGGTCTCATACATATTGTTAACCACGCTTTTTCCAAGATAACTCTCTTTTTCTGCGCTGGAGTTATTTTTGTCGCCTCCGGTAAAAAGGATATCAGGGAAATGGGTGGTCTTGGGCACCGGATGCCACTGACCATGATGGCTTTTGGTCTGGCTTCCCTGAGTATGATTGGAGTGCCGCCCGTGAGTGGTTTTGTCACCAAGTGGTATTTGGCTCTGGGTGCCATGGATATCCACAATGTTATTTTGTTGGTTGTGCTCTTGGCCAGTAGTCTGCTGAATGCCGGTTACTTCGTGCCGGTTTTTCTCCAGTCTTTTTATGGTAAACCATTGCCCGAGGATGTTGGTCAAACGGGATCCCTGGAGGCCTCGCCGATGATTATGCTGATGGTGATTCCTTTGTGCATTACTGCAATTCTTTCAGTACTTTTTGGTATCTATCCTGATCTATTTCTGAAAATTATTCACATAATGGTGGGCACATGATTGCACAATTGTTTGGCTACCTGCGAGATCATTCTATCGTGCTTAAATGGGTGTTCTTTGCTTATCTTGCGTTTACCCTGGTTTTTGATTTCTTTGCCGAACGGCATCACGCGCATTTTTGGGGTGATAGCGTTATCGGTTTCTGGACTTTGTTCGGAATTTTTGGCTGCTTGGGAATGATTGTTGTCTTTAAAGGCCTGTCCCACGTCTGGTTGGTAAAGGGTGAAGATTACTATGATGAGTAATACCATATTCATGCATCCGGCTACCTATTTTATTATTGGTGCCATTCTGCTGCCGTTTGCCAAACGGATTAAGCTCCAAAAGGCATTATTGTTGATTATTCCGTTGCTGGCTTTCTACCAGATTCATCATCTGCCGGCCAGTTTTGGGGTATGTCATTTTATGGGCTTTGAGCTTACTTTTGGTCGGGTTGATAAGCTGACCAATGTTTTTCTCCATGTTTTCACCTTGATGGCCCTTATTGGCAGTATTTATGGCCTGCATGTGAAGGAAAGTGGCCAGCATATGGCGGCGTTTCTCTATGTGGCCGGTTCTTTGGGGACCACATTGGCAGGTGATTATCTGACTTTGTTTATTTTTTGGGAATTGATGGCCTTTGCTTCGGTTTTTCTGGTCTGGTATCGCAAGAGGAAGCGTTCTATCGAGGCCGGTTACCGTTACCTGTTGGTCCATACTGCTGGTGGTTTGATTTTGTTAGGGGGTATTTTTCTGCGCTATCAGAATATCCATGATCTTACCTTTACCCGCATAGCTGTGGATGGGGCAACGATGGCGGATTACCTGATAATGATTGGTTTTATGCTGAATGCGGCGGTTCCTCCCATTCATGCCTGGTTGCCGGATGCCTATCCTGAGGCGACGGTTGTCGGCGCCGTTTATATGTGTGCGTTTACGACTAAAACCGCAGTCTATGTTCTGGCCCGTGGTTTTCCCGGTTTTACCGCCTTGGCGATCCTGGGCGCGATTATGACTGTTTATGGGGTTGCGTATGCGGTGATTGAAAATGATGCCCGGCGGATATTGGCGTACCATATTGTCAGCCAGGTAGGCTACATGGTTTGCGGGGTGGGAATTGGTACGGTCATGGCTGTCAATGGTGCCTGTGCCCACGCCTATGCCCATATTCTCTATAAAGCCTTGTTGTTCATGGGCGTTGGTTCTGTTTTGGAAATGACTGGTAAATCAAAACTCAGTGAACTGGGAGGATTGTACAAATATATGCCTTGGAGTCTGGCATTTACAGTCATCGGCGGTATTGCAATCTCCGGGTTTCCTCTTACCAGTGGTTTTATCAGTAAATCGATGATTATTACGGCTGCCGGGCTGGATCATCGGATATTTATCATGTTAATGCTGAGCTTGGCCGCTGTGGGTACATTTCTTTCCGTTGGGCTCAAACTACCCTATTTCATCTGGTTTGGTAAAGATTCCGGGGTTAGAGCCAAGGAATCATATTGGAATATGCAGTTGGGGATGTTCATCGCCGCTTTCATGTGTATTTTCCTTGGGGTTTGTCCAGATTTTCTCTATAGAATGCTGCCTTATCCGGTAACTTGGCATCCTTACACTTCCTATCATTTGTCAGAGACATTCCAGCTGCTGGGATTCACCGGACTTGGTTTCTATCTGATGGTCAACTATCTGAAACCTGCAGCCAAAAGCAACTTGGATGTGGACTGGTTTTATCGTAAAGGGGCCTTGGTGTTTATGTGGGTTGCATCTAAGCCCATTGGTAAAGCAAACGATTGGATTGGTGAAGTGTACCGGACGGTTGGCTATCGGTTTACTTTAGCGGTTTCCAAGGCCATGTCCTGGTTTGACTGGGAGGGCATTGATTGGGTGCTGGACGGTTCGGCTAAAGGGGTTGTTCGGGGTGGGGATGGGTTGCGTAAGTTGCAGAGCGGAAAGATTCAGCATTATATCGGTGGTGCGGCTGTCGCCCTTTGTATAGTCTTGATAATTATAGTTTTGATCTAAAAATATTGGTAGACTGCGGTCATTTTATGGAACAATATCTGATTTATAATACGTTAAGCTATCCGGTTATATCGGCAGTCATGGCCATCCCTCTGGTAGGAGCTCTGATTACCCTTTTTCTCAAAGGCGATGGTTTGCTGAAAAGCTGGGGTTTTTTTGTTACCGTGATTACCGCTGTGGTCTCTCTGCCGTTGTATACGCAATTTGATCCCACCACGGCAAAATATCAGTTTGCTGAAGTGTACCACTGGTTTCCGGCTCTCCACCTCCAATTTTCGATGGGTGTCGATGGCATCAGTGTTTTATTGGTTCTGCTGACAACTTTTATTATGCCTTTGTGTATCCTCTGTTCCTGGAATTACATCAAGGTTCGTTTAAAAGAGTTTATCTTTGTTGTTCTGTTGATGGAAACTGCGATGCTTGGGGTTTTCGTCTCCCTGAACACATTTCTTTTTTATATCTTCTGGGAAGCAATGCTGGTTCCCATGTATCTCCTGATTGCGGTATGGGGTGGTCCCCGCAAAGATTATGCTTCCATTAAGTTTTTTATTTATACCCTTGCGGGTAGTGTTTTTCTGTTGGTTGCCATTATTGCCATGTTCATTAAAACCGGGACATTTTTTATCCCCGAGCTCATGGCCTACCACTATTCATATCAGTACCAGATCTGGATTTTCCTGGCTTTTGCTCTGGCCTTTGCGATTAAAGTACCCATGTTTCCTTTGCATACTTGGCTGCCGGCAGCTCACGTTGAAGCTCCAACGCCTGGAAGTGTTATTCTGGCCAGTATTTTGCTGAAAATGGGTGGTTATGGTTTTCTCCGGTTCTGTCTGCCCATGGCGCCGGCGGCTACTGTGACCTTAATGCCTTATCTCCTGGCCTTAGCGATCATGTCGATCATCTTTGGCGGTTACCTGGCTTTGGGGCAGAGTGATATTAAAAAGCTGATTGCCTATTCCAGTGTCGGGCATATGGGCTTTGTTACTCTGGGTATTTTCCTTCTTAATACCCAGGGGATTAAAGGTTCCATCCTACAGATGGTTAACCATGGGATTACTACCGGGGCCCTGTTTATTTGCATCGGGATGATTTATGAGCGTACCCATAGTCGGGAAATTAAGGATAATTCGGCTTTGGGGATGGTGATGCCCATTTATGTAACTTTTTTGGGAATTTTCACTCTGTCAGCCTTTGCTTTTCCCGGAACGAACAGCTTTGTGGGCGAATTACTGGTGCTTATTGGTGCTTTCTCCAAATATAAGCTGGTTGGTGCCCTGGCAATACCGGGAGCGGTTCTGGCTGCGGCCTATATGCTGCGTTTATTTCAGAAAATGGTCTGGGCGGACTCTGATGGTCACGGGCATCATGATGAGCATGGAGATGGTTCTGGTCATCATGTCCTTTCTGATCTGAACGCCCGGGAGATAGGAACGCTGTTATTTCTGGCGGTCTTTGTGTTTTGGATTGGTCTGCATCCGGCACCTTTGTTGAAGATTATGGATGTCAGCGTTACGCATCTGGTTGATCAGGTGCATACTGGCGCGCAACATCTGCCACCGATGGAGCATCATGAACACCATGCCTGGCTTATGCAGGTGGGTTCCTTAATGAAAAAGCTTGTAGTTTTTTAATACATATTGCAGGAACAATTTATGCATTTATCACTTTTTCTTCCCGAGTTGGTTTTGATATTGATGGTCGTAGTGTTGTTTTTCGCTTCGTTGGGAAATGTCAAGGCTGGCAGTTTGCAGGGGATAACCCTGGTTCTGGCGGCATTGGCCACCCTTGCAGCGGTCGTCACATTTAATCAACAGGGTTTGATGTTTTATGAAGCCTATCGGGTGGATGTCTATTCCCAGATTTTTAAAATTATTATAACCGGGAGCTTGTTTCTGGTTGTGTTTCTGGGGCCCGGTCTCTCGGGTATTGAGCGGCAGATTAAGCCTGAATACTATCTCTTCATGACCATAAGTTCGATGGGATTGGTTTTCCTCAGCAGTGCGGTTGAGCTGCTGACCATTCTGTTGAGTTTAGAAATATCTTCCTATGCTCTGTATGTGATTATCCCGCTTCGACGCCAGGATGGTTTTCGAATTCAGATGGAGGCCGGGATAAAATATGTCTTGTTCGGGGCATTTTCAACAGGTATTACCCTCTTTGGGATCAGTTATATTTTTGGTCTTACTCATAGCACCTACCTTACAGATCTGGCTAAAGTTATTCCCGGATTGTTGACCTCTCAGCCTTTGGCTATCATCGGTATGGTGATGATGATGTGTGGCTTTTTCTATAAACTAGCTATGTTCCCCATGCATTTCTGGACGCCGGATATCTATCAGGGGGCTGCCAATGAGACGACGACCTTTATTGCGACTGTGCCGAAAGTTGGGGCAGTGGCCCTGCTTATTCGCCTGGTATTTCTAGTTGGACTTGATGTCAGTCAGTTTACCTGGGTCTTGGCAGCCTTTGCTGTTATGTCTATGACCGTGGGTAATCTTTCCGCTTTGGTTCAGAATGATTTAAAACGTTTGCTGGCTTATTCCAGTATTGCCCATGCCGGTTATGTGATGGTGGGTATCCTCAGTGTTGGTGAGTTGGGGACTTCCTCAGCGATTTATTATATCCTGGGGTATGTCATTATGAACTTGGCCTGTTTTTATGCTATTTATAATCTGGCGCCGGAAGGTGGGAATGTGACCTTTGCTGATCTGAAAGGTTTGCATCGTCGTTCGCCGCTGTTGGCTTTTACTCTAAGTGCCGGCGCTTTTGGTATGGCTGGTATTCCCCCCACCGTCGGTTTTACCGGTAAATTTATTGTGTTTACCGCTGCCATCCAAAAAGGTCTCTATGCTCTGGTTATTCTGGGGGTGATTAACGCGGCCATCTCAGCATTTTACTACCTGAAAATTGTGCGGGCCGCTTATTCTCAGGAGGAAGAGCAGCAGCAGCAGGGCAAGGTGTTACTGGGTATTCCAGCGAAGCTTCTGGGTGTTGCCCTGATCCTGGCCATTTTGCTGATTGGGATATTTCCACAGAGTTTTATGGATCTGGCCAAACAGGCAGTTGCCGTCCTCTAAAACTTATCAGCTAAATTATTCGATTTTATAAGAGATTATGTATCACCTAGGTTAAGTGATTAGCAGTTGGCTATCAGCGTTTAGCTTTAAAAAAAATAAAGACATTACATTCATGAGCAATAAGACCTGACGGGTGACAGTTTGTAATAGTGGAAATCCTGTAATCGTTGAACTAATAGCTAACCGCTCAAATTAAGTATCAGAGTGTTGTCTCTATAAAAGGCAGCGCTCTTTTTTTGTCATTTGGCAATATCGCAGCGAGAAGTGTTAACTTGCGGCATAATTTCTCTTGTGC
>CAYZIS010000021.1:3094-43162 GCA_964478545.1 uncultured Thermodesulfobacteriota bacterium | reverse complement strand
AAAAGCAGCTTGCTTTGGCCACAAAGTTAGGGGTTCAAATGTCGCTGTAGTGATAGGTGAACCTGTTGACCCCCGGGGTCCCCTTGCCGGCAAAATCAACCCATTTTTTTATTGCCCGATGCTGGACACTGTTGAATTTGCCGTCTTTTTCCCCGGCATGCTCAAGATTCCACGCTGCCGCCATCCCCAGCAGCGGCATTTTGTGGACATCCTCCAGCGCCCGGCTTACCAGGTAGAGCAGGGATTTCCCGTAGATTTTGCCGACATTGTCGGCCAGCTCGCGTTCATCATCCATCAAATGAATGGAGATTTTTTCCCTGGCCAGTATCCGTTTCTCCTGTGCCTTGCTGTAGTGCCGGTTGGCGAACTCCAGGGTGCAGGCCGGGGCGTAGAGAGTTAAAGAATCGATTGGTAATGCTCTTTTTATCAGCTCATCCATCCAGTGGCCGAACAGGATGGAGCCGGCCGAATGACCAACCAGGTGAATCTCAAAATCATGATCCTGTTTGAGTGTTTCCAGCATCTTGGCCAAAATCACCATACCGCCGGGCCGCGTATTGCCGCGCTGTGGAAATCCGATAACCGCCCGGTCGCTGGCATAGCGGGCATTCTCTTTCATTTCCAACCAGATGCCGCGGACCACAAATTCCCGGGAGAAATTTTCAATGGCACCATCAACAGGCTCACGCCATCGATCAAAGATACCTTTGGCGCGGGCGCCGGCCGGATCGATCCCGGCTTTCATGAAAATATTTTTCATATTATCGCTGATCTGGGAGGTCAGCGATTCCAAAAAACCGGTTTTCCAGGTAATAAACAGCGGATAGATGCCATTGGCTTTAAAATAGGGTGCCATAACCCTGATCCTGTTGATGGAATCCTCCTCGGCGCTCAGTCCACCGTGGGCATAGATGGCAATTTTGTGGTTATCACTGCTCGCTTCCAGCCACTGCCGGATATGATCATGACAAATGATATATGCCGATGCATCCCTGTCGGCTGCGGCAACCATGGTCAGTTTAGGCTGACCGTCATTGCCGATAACCAGGCTGTGCCGATACGCCTGTTCTTCACTCCAGGGCCTGACTTCGTCATGTTCGTAATCATACCTGATCGCTTTGCCGATCGAACTGGTTGTTCGCTTGGTGAAGTCAGTTGAAACGGCTTGCAGCGGATTCTTGGTGAAAGTATGAGGTGACGACGCGATATTGACGGGAGCGCCGCGCACGGCTACCCAGGCATCGCTGCCGTTTTCAACCCAGTCTTTGTAAGTCAGCACCGCAAAGCCGAAATACCCCCACTTCTCTCCCCAGGAATTCTGGACGATAAAGCCATCACCGGTATACCCGGTGATGGCAAACGCATGGCCAGGCGGTTTCGCTGCATACCCCATGCCGGTGCCAACCCTTCATCGCCCCCCGGCAACTGGACCCTTCATAATCCTCCCCCTCCCATTCGTCATAGATCCGCGCCATATTGTAGAGCATTCTCGGGCTTATCTTCTTTGCCAACCCAGTTTCCGGGCAAACAATCTCGTCCTGATCGATCGTCAGCGTATCACGCCAGATCAGGTAGTTGATGACGGCGGCAAGACCAAAACCGGTACACGCCCCTTCACGTCCCTGATCCAGAATCATGCCGCTTCGGGTGTAGCCGGGAAGCAACTGCTCAATCAATTCCTGTGCCGGCCACTGACGAGGCAGTGAGCGCAGTGGCGGCTGATACTCTCTATCCCGTAAATCCAACCGGTCCGGACGGGCGTCCAGAACTTTGTTCTGATATTTTTTTCTTGGCATACTCCTTATCTCCTTTCTTTAGTCCATCCAGACCATGAACCATTGTCGGTCTGGGTAGGGTAGCCTGGAGGTTAAATATCCTGGATTACATAATGAACAATGACCAGGACATCTTCAACGGCATTCGGGTCAAGGCGGTCGTGGCCGTCACGGGATTCAATGAGCTCGATCGCCAAACCGGAAATATCGGACTCGGTCGCGGTTATGGTGATCGGGGGGTCCATTTCATCGAGAAGGTAATTTGTATTGATAGACAATACCGGCTGATCAGCCAGATTCGGGTTGCTGGTCAGTGTATCAATGGTCGAGGAACCATTGGGTAAGGTTACTGTGACCGACAGCGGACTGCCACCGCTGTAGCCACTGACATCTGCAAGCAGCAGCACCACATCAACCGACGTGATACGAATGCCTTTATGACGAAATATGAAGGGGAACAAACCGCGGGACAAGGGAATCGACAATTCCTGCTCGGTGGCGGTGGCGGCCGGCAACATAAAACTGTCATAGTTGGCGCTGAATTCATTGGTGGCGCTGAGGATGCGGGTCAAGCCGGTGCCGGTGCCGGCAAGAATGTCGGCAATCTCGTTCAAACTGTCCTGCAGTTCACTGTTGACCTCGATCTTGAAGGTGTCGCCGCCTTCACGGGCGGTATAGGCCAGATGGATGATGACATCAGTAATTGAATCATAATCGAATTGTTGGAACTGGGTTGGCAGCTCCAGTCGCCATGAACTGACCGTACCGCCGCCCTCGAAGGGCAGATAGCGTTCATCGCCAAAATTGACTTGAAAAAGGCCGGCATCATCCTGTGCATGGCTGGTGGCGATGGATTTTATGCCGATCAGTTCATGTTTGAAGCGGGAATCATCAATGCCCTGGTACGCATAGCCGCCGGTAGTCTCGGTGCTGACGCGTACCCGGTTGCGGAGCAAGGTGAGCTTGCAGCTGACGCCGGTTAATAAATCGGTCGGGCCTGGAATCGTCAGACTGACGGATTTGAGCCGCCGGAAATAATGGCCGGGATGATCCAGGTCAAACAGCACTTCCGGAATAATGAACTCACCGCTGCCGCTCAGCTTCAGTTGCTGCAGGGCAATCGGATTCAACTGGGCCAGGGAAATATTTTTCGTGAGTTCATACTCGCGCTTATTGTTGTCCAGATAGGCCAGTTCCAGCCGACGCAGGTCTTTTTGCAAGCGATTACCGGCAAGCAGGCCTTTTTTTAAACTATCCCAATAACCGAACTGAATATAGTTGCTTTCACGGATGCCAAGTTCGTGACGAAAACATTTTTCAGCCCCCTTGGCCAGATCATAAGCCATGTGATAGGTCTGGAAATAGAGCGTCGACAGATGG
The DNA here is from genome assembly GCA_964478545.1 of uncultured Thermodesulfobacteriota bacterium. Lineage (GTDB taxonomy): Bacteria > Desulfobacterota > Anaeroferrophillalia > Anaeroferrophillales > Anaeroferrophillaceae > DQWO01. The sequence continues at coordinate 40,007 of CAYZIS010000021.1, read as the reverse complement.
GTAACCATCCAGTTGTAAAGGTCAAGATTGGTGAATTTTTCATCATAGTAGTCGGCGATCTCTTCTGTGTGCCGGGTTTGGGTTTTGGCAAGATCATATTGTTTTTCAGCTATATTGAGTTTTACTTCAGCGGCAACGATCTGCTGGTTGATCCGGTCGATATCGCCCCGGACCAGGTCTTTTTGCAAATTCCACGTTTCTTCACGGCGCTGATATTTGGCCACCGTATTGGCGATACCCGCGCTTTTATCCAGGATACCGGCGATCTTGTAAAGCCCGCTGGCCCCATGTTTACTCGCATTGCCGGCACTTTGGCCGCCCGTTGAAGCAGTAGTAACAGGTGTACCTCCGGCACCCGAAGCCCCGACGTTAAAATCGGGAATAAGATGCAGCACCCCGGCGATGAGATCCATGGTCACGGCGGCCGCTTGAACGACAATGGAGGTACCGCTCAGGGTCATGGCCGCGATTTCCGCCGCGTTCATGAACTCCAGGTTGTCGTAATGATCATACTTGGTTTGTGCAATGGTCAGGCTTTCATTCAGCACCTTGATATTTTCTTCCGCTTCCTCGATGGATTTCTCCTTGATTTCTTCCATCGCTTTTTGCACTTCCAGCGCCTGGCCGGAACGAAGCAGAGCCAGCTGCTCAGCACTTCTTCGTTCCAGCGCACTTAACAGACTGCCCCCTAAGGATTTTACGTCGCTGACAAAAGCATAGGCCATTTTAATAACGGTGCTGAACCGGTAATATGGTAACGGGGCGTTCAGATCGGCAATGACGCTGCCCAAGTCGACTCCGGCCGCCGCGGCTTTCACCAACAACCCCGGTTCGATGGGCGGCTCGAACAAAGCCAGGACCCGGCGGACCCCGGCGATATTCAGGCAATGGCGGATTTTAAACAGGCGATCGGCAACGGTGTCCCAGTAGCTCAGCAATTGGGTATTGGTGGGAATGCAGAAATAAAGGATTGAATCCAATACCGACGATTCCCCGGAGCCGCTTTCACCAGCACCCAGAACCGGCAGCTCCAATTCGATTTCCACCAGGGCATTGGACATGGCATCCAAGTTGGGCAATAGATCGTTAAAGGTGGTGCTTTGGGCGTCCTGGCGTTCGACCATCACTGGTTTGCGGCCTAATATCTGGGCCGCCAGGACGTAGAGCTGGGTGGCTTCATTGATGGATTCCATAGTGTCCAGGCGGAAAAGATAATCGCCCCAGGCAATCAAGTTGTCCAGGTATTTCATCACCACGAATTTCATGTAGGTCACGATTCGCATCCGGGCGATAAGGTGAGGCTTGAACGGATCTTTTTCCCAGGTATCGATCTGGGCTTCCAGTTCATCATCGCCGGCACTGAGCATGGCCAGCAATGTGGCAATGGAGGCCTCGTCATCATAATCGAAAAACGGTTTGACTTTCCAGAAGCGCCGGGGTGCCAAGCCCTCGGTTTCGGTGGGATCAAAGACGTAATGGAACCATTTTTGGGCCTCGGCGAATTTTTGATTCTGCATCAGGCTGCAGGCCATGAAGGTCGGCACATGAAAAAACAGTTCCCAATTATACTGGCTGTAAGCCCCGGGATAGCTGAAATCAAAATTCTCCACCGGATAATCCCCATGGACTTCAACCGTTGGTTCATAGTCGGCGTCGAAATAATCATGCCTGGCCTGCTGGCGCAACAATAAGTCGGCCTCCGGACCTTGATCCGCCGAGGGAGCCAGTAGCCCTTCGATGCCGTATCGATTGAGCTGTTTGATCATCGTGCGGGTGTAGGGATGGTAAAAGCTGTAAAAATGGTAGCGGCGTCCCAGCCAGACCTTCTGCATCCAGGTTTGAATGGCCCAATACAGTTGCCGGCTGTCATTGGCATACACCACATCATCGAAGTCTATTTTCGTTTCTTCAGCCATGCCGAATGCAAAGGCGGAAGTACTCTCACTCATATACCGGGTCATTTCAACAGAAGCCGTCATCGCTTCCGTGATCCGGGTCAGGCCGATATTCCTGATTTTGATGTCGCTTTCAATTTCTTTTACCGCTTTGCTGCGATCAATGACCAGATTGGCCGCCGCTGCTCCCTGGTAATAATTCTCAGTACAATCATAAAAAATCTCGGGATTCACCGGACCTGTCGGAGAAGCGGTATTATTCTGGATACCGGAAAACCGGCGCGTGATCTCGCCGATATCCACCATCCTGTTTGTCGATGGATCGATAAAGCTATCGGCGGGAATGGTAAAACCAAGATCCATGGGGAAATAGATGTATCCCCAGATATCCTCCTGGTTGATAAAAAAACTACGCGCCGTGTCCGCGTAGAAAAAGGGTGCCTGGGAGGTATAGGTCGGGTATTGATGCGGCATCATGCTTGTGAAGCCTGATTCGGCACTGTTCAGCAGTTCGGCAATTTGTTTGGTCGAATCGTCTATCTGCCCTGCCCAATTGGCGTCCGCGTGTTTGTAAACCGCGAGTTTGTTTTGTTGGCTTGTCTTCAGCCAATGCTGATGCCGGTTGTCGGAATCGATGATTTTATTCAGATAGACATTGACAAGAACGCCAGAGCCAATATTGTCGACTTCCACCACATCGAGGGCGTCATTGAAGGTGAAAACTTCCAGGGTAATAATATCTGCCGGTTCAAAACCGATGCGCAGGAAAAGGGTGCCGTCTGCCCGCTTTTCCGCCCAAAAATAAAATTCTTGAATATCGGGCAGGCTGCTGACACTGGACCAGGTGATGATTTTTTCGGCAGATAATTGTTTCGGACTCCATTCACCGTTGCGATACTGGCTCCAGAACAATTGAATTTCATAAAATTTTCTGGGCCGATTGGCAGTGATTTCATCTTCCGTGGTATCGACGGTAACATCACTGGTGGATGCCTCTTCGGCTCTTTCGCTAAACTTAGCCCAGAACAGGTACAAACGCCGATTGTGGACAACCGGCAGCACATGACGGCCTTCAATATCCAGATCCACCTTTTCCCAGGCGGTCCAGTACGCATTGTTTTCCCAACGACGATAAAAATACTGGTTGGGAATGCCGGCGGTATGGGCAAACACGTGATGGATGTTCCGCTCTTCGTCCTCATAGGTACCGGCCACTGTCAGCTGGGAAACCTGGTCGAGTTTCTTCAAGTAGTTCAAATAGGCTCGTTCCACACTGGTGTCAGTGGTATCGTCCTGCTGCAGTTCATGCTCCAACTCCTGGAAAAAAGGTGACTTGTCATCCCGCAGCTCGGGCTCCAGCCAATTTTCCGGCCACAGGAAGATCTTGCGATTTGCTTCCCAAACGCGATAATTCTTGCGCCATTGCCATTGCCGGGCGTCTTCCCTGGTAAATTCGATTTGATCGGACTCAAGATTCATCAACACCCGCTGGACGAAAAGCTGCACCGACAGGATGGCCTGCTTGATGCGGGATGAATCCATGCAGGCACTCATCTGGACATCGATGAGGTAATAGCTGAACACCTCATCGGCATCATCAAAATCCTGGTTGAAGATGACATGGGCAAGCAGGGCGTCGCGCTGCTTTTCCCGCAGCGGATCACGAATGTCAGGGGCAATAAGCAACCATTGATCGTTACCGTATTTGGCTTTAACCGCAAAGCGGATTTGGCTGGCTTGATCAAAACTTACGGCCCCGGTATTCCAGGACCAGATTTGGCCGGCGTTGGCGCCGATCAGCTTTACCAGCTTGAATGCCCGGTGGAGTTGTACCAGCCAGGCCGATGCCTGCATATCAGCCAGGTGATAGCCATAGTTGGTGACCAACATATCAATGTCGGTGGTTGCCCATTCAGTGGTATTTGCCAGCGCCTCTCTGATATCGTTTTCGATAGCTCCCGGTTGATGGGCCAGGGCGATCAAACCGGGTACCGACAAATCACCAACAAAGGCCAGTCGATCCACTTGATGGGCCAGAATCATGGCCGCAAAGCGGTTGAAAATGTCATTGGCAATGGTGGTATCGGTGACCGGGGATAAAGGCAGGGTATTGAGATCGAGCCAGCCGATGGCGGCCCCGGAGATGACGAAAAATTCCATATCATCGTCACTGACTTTGATAAGATTGATGATCTGTCCGGCTTTTGTCAGCCGTTCGTACAGCTTGAATTGTGAATCATAGTTGGCCGGGTTGATCTCCGTTGTGCTGTCGACAAAGGTTTCATCCTGAAAGACGGCGAAACCATTGCGGCCGGCGTCGTTAGGATCGGATAAATGGTCTAACAACAAATCTGCGGCCGTATTACTGACCGATAACTCATCTTTGAAATGCTCGACAAGATACCGCGAGCTGAGTAACGGGATCAAATAATTCAGCAAGGGTTCCAAGACATACATCAGGCGGGCATCGATATCGTCTCCCAGGGCGTTGACCGGGGGAACCAGCTGATCTTTAGCCTCGGTCGTGTCGATAAACGCCGCCCAATGATCATCGATAAACGTTTTTTGATCCGCCTCGGAAAGTAGGGAAGTCCCAAGCACAATCTGCATCGCGGTGCCAACCTCATCCTCATCGGCCAGAATCAAAGCGAGTTTGTTCGCCAACACCGTGTCCAGATCCGTGGTCAGCATTTGATTGTCGTCGCGAATCACGGCCAGATCTTGCCGGACCTGGACCAAGCGCTGGGTAATTGACTGGATGATCAGATCACCTAAATTAAGCGGCTCAGGATTGTGGATCAGCAGGTAGGCCAATTCGGCGATCGATTTCCTGCTTAACTCGACGACATCGTCAGCTTCAATAAATTCATTTGTATCACTGGGCATCGCGCTGCTGCTCGGAGTGGCAACCGCTTGTAAACCGGTTATTTGTTTGATGATCAAAAATTCCTCGACTGAGAACCTCAAGGCTTGGCTCAATGACGCCACTCGGTAAAGATGGCTCAGGGCTGCCAAATTGAGTGTATCATCGCCACCAAGTTCAGCTTGAATCAACAACGAGAGTTCTTCGCTGCTGATATTGACAGCACCAAGGATGACGGGCTCGAAATCGGCATCAGTAAGCGTTTTATCCGTGGCTGACAATTCATCACCGGTGGCGTTCAGGGTCAGCGTATCAATGACAACCTGTTTGTACTCACCGACGGATTTATTTAAAAATAAGCTTCGATACAGCGACGGTTTATGTTCATAATCCACCGTATCGAGATGATCACTCCACCAACTGAGCACCGTTTCTAGGGTAACGTTGTATTTGCCGAGAAGTTCATTGATAACCGCGAGTGCTTCGATGAGCTCATCGTCAATCCCGGTTTTATTGAAACAGTTGAAAACCTTATCGACATCGGTAAAATCCCAACCCAGCCGGTTGCGCAGACGGATGAACCGATGCAGGTGATCCAGGTGACTGTTGTTCAGGTTGGTCAGTTCCGCCTGTTCCATGGCGCAGGGATAATCGATATGAAAGGCGATTTCAACCCGAACCGGGTCATCTGGAGGGTTGATGAAATGACATTCAAGAAGTTCCTTGAGCTCCTCAAAGTTTACATCAGCATGTTGGAAAAAGTTCTCAACCTTTTCCAACGTGGAAATCAGACCGCCGCCGGTGACCCCCCACAGTGATTGGAGAATGGCGGTGTTGCTTACCGTATTCGTCAGCAGATCTTTTTCTTCAGGGATGATGCCCATTGCTTCGCCAGCGATTTCAAGAGAGGTCGGTGAACCAGCGCCCGGGCCGTTGAAGATTTCCATGATTTCATGACGCTTTACACCCAGCTGTTGCAAGTAGACCCGGGCTTCTTCCGACCACAGGTTGAACGGCAATTTCCATGGATAAGATTCTCCTTTTAAGGCCTCATAGGCTGCCGTGTTGAGGTGTTCGGGATTGGCCTGCAATATCCGTGGATCTTTTTCTTCGGTTTGCGGAACTTCTCCGACATACACGGTAACATCATCATGGGTTTCCGGAGTATACGGCCGCGGGACAACAGCATCTTCCAACACCTCGTTGACCAGATCGAGATAAGGCAGCGGGGTATTGGTATTCTCACAGTTCAGCTCAATGTTGCCCAAATCCGGTCGGCGTTCAAACAGCTTTTCCAGGGCGGTATCCCCGTCGCCGGCGACGGCGTTGTTGAGAAACACCAGCAGGTCCACCATGTAGGCTGCCGGACTTAACACCGAACGACAATGTTTACAGTCACAATAATCCAGGGAACCGAATAACGAAGCCAGGGTTGGATCAAGGTCACCGATGCCGCCGATTTTCAGGTCTGTTTTCGGGATAACATACGGTCCAACGGCGTTGGTATCCCACCAGTATTTCGCCATGGTCATCAGGGACATGTTGGCAATTTTGGTGGCTTTGCCATAGATCCATTGGGCGGTTGTGGTGCCGAGTGTATCACCATAGCGGCCGATAAAATGATCTCTGCCCATGCGTTTCACCGCCTGAGCCGAAGTAATATCCGCCTGCCACAAGGTTTTGATGGTCTTAAAACGCTCGAAGCACGGACTTAGACGAAAGAGTTTCTGGGTATTATAGAGACTGGTTCGAACGGCTTGCGGATCTTCAAAACCAGCTAACAATTCAGGATTTTCGGATAGAAATTTCTTAATGGAGTGTTTATCAAAAACGAACTCAGGATTTTGCAAGAGGAATTGACTGACGTTTTGATCCATGCTGGCATCCTGGGACCAGCGATAAGCCATAAAAGCAGTAGGAAAGGCATCTTCGGCAAGTCTGGTCATTAATAAGGCATAATGGTTTTGTTTCTCGCCGGCATCTTCTCCCGGCACAAATTCCGGGGCTTCGATCTGGTTTTCCTGCAATTGCTGCAGCCAATCCTGTTGGGTGAAAGCGGCCAGATCCCGGACCTCATTGATATTTGGACTGCCGGCAAGGGTTTCCACCAGATTGAGGTTGTTCAAGGTCAAGGCGGCCAGATCAAAACTGAATTTAAGTTTGCTTATTTGTATTCCTCCAAGCCCGGTTTGTTCTAAATCTTCCCAAAATTCTGGGATGGGCTTGGTGTTGCTCAGGTAGGCCCGCAGAAAGATCTGTTTTTCCTCATCGTTGACCCCGCTGATCTGCAGCAGTTTCCGGGCGTCGGCGAAGATGGGCTTGCTGCCATGAATGGTGTCATCGATGGTAAGCTGCTGAAGCTGATGGATGGCACTGCTGATTTCATCATCATTAAACTCGCAAATATGGTGGGCGAAGCCGGCGCGCTTTACCGTACTGCTCAGCATATCCGGGTCAGCCACGGCCAGTGCCACGGTGTTTATTGGCTGCCCGAGCTTAAATAATCCGAAGTAAAATTGCGGGTCGACAGCAGTTTTCGCCGAAAAATTCCGGGCTTCCAGGAAATAGGTTATTTGTTCAACACTAAGTCCGGATTTGTTCACCAGGTAGGCATAGTCCGAACTGTCAAGCGTATCGGTTTGGGTTATATCAATGAGGGGAGTCAGCACCTCCTTGACCATCGCGTATTCCGTACGGCCTTGATAACTTTCTTCGCCGATGACTAAATTGATCTCTTCTTCCTGCAAGGCGTTGAGGATTAGTGGTGAAGAAGCTAATATCTCGGATGATTTTGCGTTTTCATAGACGCGCACGATCAAATCGGCCGCAGATTTGCCGGAAGCCAATTGCTGCAATTGGTAGTGAATCCGGTACTTTCCGGTATTTTCCGAATCGGTCTCACCTAACAAGGTTTCTTTTCTTAATTGCTTATCCAAAGCTTTAACATGAAGGCCATCCTGCGGGCTGCCGTCGGTGTTGACTACTTTACCATAGACGACAAAGTTTTCCTGGTAGTGGTCGTGTGCTGGCGCTGTATCTGCGTATATGGTTATGGTTTTATCAGATTCAGAAATATTCCAGAGGACACTGTCTTCAGTGGATGTGATGACTGCTCCTTCATGGAACACTTTAAAATAAACGTCCGGCCGGCGATCAAAAAGTTCACGGTAATAGTGTTCCTTGAAGGTAATGGCGAAGAGACCTTTGCGATCGGTGACCGCACTGCCAAGCAAATCATCAATGATTAAGTCCTTATCCCAGGCCTCGACTTTCAGTCCCAGCAACGGGGTTTTTGTCATAGAGCTTAGGACAACGCCTTTGACGCGATAGGTTTTTTCCGCCATTTTCATCTCCCTTGTATTTAGCTTCTTGTTAAAAAACCAAAAATCGAATGCTTATCAGGTCATGATATTTCCTCGCGGTTCTTGCCCTCTGGGGCCTCCTTTGCCCCGATCAAAAGCGGATCATCCCCGTAAATTTCAGCCGCCAGGTGGTCAAAGCAACTCACCTCGGGCGTATCGTCGCCCGTCCAGTATAAGCTGTGGATCGTGATCCCTTTGGCCGCGAAGATATCAAATAGGCTGAGCTGCCTGGTCTGCAACCCGATGTCATAAGCGATATTACCGGTTGGGACAACGGTTTCCGCGTTTTTTCCACCAACCGCGATTCCCTGTTCAGCCGCCGCCGCCTCATTGTCATCCCGGAAGTTGGAGCCAAACACATCCAGGGGGGCATAAATGTTGATCCATTGCTTGGGCGCCCCCGGTTGCCGGTTCCGCCTCGTAAAGTATTCTGGCCAGTAAGTACGTACCAAGTCGAACGGGCAGCCGATGGTTACCAGGCTTTTCACCGTGCCCACTCGCGCCCCAGGTCGCGAGTGGGGGAACAGAATATCGAGCGCCACGAGCGATCCGAAACTGTAAGCGACCACACAAACCTGACGGTAAGCCTCTTTTTTCTCGGCAATGTGTTCGAGGAGGGCCGCAGCCTGACCAAGAACGGCGGGCTTGCGGTTGGCCAGCCGCAGGTAATTGCTGGCACATACAAATTCGGTCGCGACAGTACTGATGGTCTCCTTGAAGCTCTTTTTCTTGAACAGCCCCAAGGCCGCGAGCACCAGCACGAGGGCCTGGATCAGATTTAGCTTCACGCCGCTTTCGACGTTTTCTTCCTCGCTTTTGATGTTGTTATTGGGACTGTCTTGGCCGGTATTCCCATTGGTACCGGAATCCTTATCTTTCTCCCCGGTTCCAGCATTCCCATCGCCTACATCGATGGGGGCAGGAGGGCTGTCTCCGCGGTTGCCTTTGACGATATCCTTATTGGGGCTCCCCTTCTCTTGGGTTTTACCTCCTTCACTCGGCCCCTGATTAACAAATATCTGCTTTATGTGCTTAAAAACATCCGTTTGAATATTTGGTATCTCGGTTACCGTAACCACCCCCACGCCAAGCAGCATCACCATGTAAGCCACCACCGCGGCCATGATACCTGCCATGATCAGCATCTGCAGCTGGTCCTTCAGGCCTTTCCCTTTCCGACTCAGGGACAGCACGAACCTGGGCAATACGAAAAACATTATGCTCAGCATGACGAGCACCTTGGATAGAGGATTTCGCTCGTTGAAGCGCTTGGTGAGATTGTCGCGGTAGTCAAGCTCGTAGAGATCTGCCAGGGGCTGAACCTCATCGCTGCCTGGTTTCCGCATGGCGATAACGCGCGTTTGGGTTCGGTAAGTATGCCCATACTCCTCTTCCGGTGTCCCGATTACCAGGAATCTCGGCTCCGGCCGTTCAGCTTGCCGGTCCATAGCACCGGCAAGCTTACGCGCCACGGTATCGATCCGCTGGTCAACCATCTCACGCCCCAACCCGGGTACAAATATGATTGCGTCTCTCTTGTGTCCGTTGTCCTGTTGCATCGTTCCTTACACCCCCAACGTGGTCAAGTAAAAAATAGACACTTTTCTGAGCAACCAACTATAAACTATTATTATCATTGATGTTTTACAGTTAGTTGCTCAGAAGAAAATAGTTCTTTGCGTGCCTTATCTCCGATTATTGCTCACTGTCCGAACCGGGCCACTTGGCTTCAGTGTCCTTGTGGAAGGGATAATATCCCTTAGATTTCAACAGAACAGGGACGTAAAAATCGACTGGTATTTCAACGACGCCTTTGGCTCGTTTCGGCCCCTGATACCGGGCGGCGGCAATGACGTAGATAGCCGGTTCGATCACGCCGCGGCCATCGTCAAAGAGGACTAATTCGGCCTTCTGCACGATAATTTCCCTGGCTTGGTCGGCCATTTTCAGCAATCGGCGTTGGATTGCATGACGAATCAGCTCATCGCTTTTTACTTGATCCCTTGAGACTTTTTGAGCTTTGACGTCAGGCCAATTCCGAATCAAGCCGACTAGGGCGGCCTGTTCGCCCAAGTGAACCAATATCCGCGATCCAGGACCTTGGACTCGCACATCCTGCAAAACCCGACGATAAAAAACGGTGACAAGCTTTTCGTATTTATTGGAACTTTTCCCATCCTTGGCTACGGTCATATCCAGACCGCCAACCCGAGCCAAAACCACCTCTTTTTTGTTTTCCGGTAGGTAGCGCAATTTGGTTAGATACTTGTGGGCTAAGTCCGGAGCATTCTTTGGTGAAGGCAGACCCGGAGTGGAACTCTTGCCGGAGTATTTTTTCAAACCGGCGTTCAAAAGAAAGGCCCCCGTGGCCGAATTTACATCAAAGACAGCCGAAGAATCCTCGCTTGAGGTAAAGATAAAGCGTCCATCGTATTCTTGAACTTTGTCAAAAGGCATTCTTATGCCGGCCGTTTCCCGAAGTTGTTCGGCCATCTTTTGTGCCTGCTCCTGATTAATCGGTTTTATCGGAACAGCCTGGTAGGTTATCAGAGCTTTTTTGCCGATGAAATTCTTGGTCGGCACCTCCCAATTGATCTTAGGTTCGACCGATATCGGCTGTTCGGCCACAGCGTAGGTTGAGACGCCGAAAACTAACAAAGTTACCGTAATGTAGATAGCGAACATGGAACTTATTTTGTTCATGACATACCTCACTCTCAAAATTAGTATTGGTACCAGATCCTCAGCCAAGTGTGATCAGCCGGTGGATCGGAGGTGAAGCTGACATATGAATCGCCGTCACAGGGAGGATACATCACCGCCGCACCACACTCGGTTCCATCGCCGCGAAGCCAGATCGCGTCGAACCAGGATTGCCAGACCGCTGCCCCGGAATCAATCCGGCTACCGAAGTAGTCAGAAATATCCTGGTCGCAGGACATGGAGGCGTTGGTTCGGAAACCAAGAACTTGGTGGACGCCGTCAAAGACGCCGTCAGCATTGGTCCAGGCCGAATACCAGTCAGCCACCTCCAATGGGCTGGCTACCACTTGGCACGCATGGAGGGTGACGAACTCAGCGTTACGATCACCCCAACCTTCATGGGACGTCGAGCCGGCTGTATCCAGATCGATCCAAGTCGATTGGCACTTGATTGACCAGGGATTGCCGTGACCGACAAAATAGGAGAAATCCATCTTATCGACCCGTTCGTTATTATAGGAGCCGAATTGAAAAGTTTCAGCCCAGTAATACTGGTTGTAGCTGAAGTGTTTGATAAAGTTCCAGACCGGCGTAGTGGCGTCGCCTTCTGTTCGACTGCCGACATAACCCCCTTCCCAGCGATCGACCGCTCCAACCGGCCCCGCCAGAACTAAAAATGTTAGGATCAGAGCTATCCTGATGATGCCTTTGCTGTCTGTCATGATACGCTTTTTCATAGTCATATCATACCTCCTCTTTATGGCAAGTTCGATGAGTAATTGCTTTCCGGCGGGCCGCAAAAACATTTAATTTGCGAAGAACCCTGTTATTTTGTTGCCTTGATGGTGTAAGAACCTGTTCCGCTCTCACTGTTGTAATGTTGGACTCTCACATAATAGGTACCTGGCGTCAGGTCCGCCACAATTTTCGCGTTCAACCCCAGGCCACTATCGTCATCACGTTTTATGAGTCTATCCTCACTGTCCGGGCCGTAAAGGGCCATCGCAACATCTGTCCGACCACCTGTCTCGATCGTATATTCTCCGGCCTCTACTGCCACGAATTTATAGTTGTCTTTTTCCCCTGGTTGGGCAATGGTGGCCTCTGTGGGGCTCACTTCGATAATTGGTAGTTCGGGGTAATCATCAGGCGGTGGAGCAATCTTCACCTCGAAAGCTCGCTGGGCCTGGAATTTATCAGAGACAGGCCCGTACTCGCTATATTGAGGCTTCTGGTCGGAACTTATCATATTGCAAATCCTACTGTGGAGATCTTTGAAGTTCCCCCTGAAAGAACCATTCTCCCATGCCTCACACAAAGCGACGGTAAAGGCACCACCGTGTTGATACCCCGAAGACCCAAAACCGTCACGACATCCACCTAGATGAATGAGTTGCGCATCGATGCTGAGTTCCCTCGTTGAGCGCCTTGCCAAGGGCCTGAATATGGCCTGCTCATTAACCGGTGCGGTCATTCTCAGCCTGTAATTTGTTCCAGAATTGCAACTGTCGCTTATCATGACAAGACGGACCCCGGACCTGAAACTGCCCAGAGCTTCGTGTATTTTGTCATCAATTATTTCCCTGTCATAGGCAACAAGTGTTTCATCCTTGCCGTCAAGCTCGTCACCACTTATATCCGGTTGCTGTCCACCGTGACCAGAATAGTAAAAAACAAAGATATCTCCTCCTGCTGCATTATCAGCGGCTCTATATAGCGCAGAAAGAATCCGGTCTCTTGTTGCTTCGGCCGTTTTCAGAGTTTTTATTTGATAATTCAGGGGGTTAAGTATCATCTCCATATTGTCTACATCGAGTTCACACCCCCAACATCCAGCTGTGCCGTCCCAGCCGTTGTAAGCCGTCGGGTCCACACTTTTCAATCCCACTAATAACGCTGATCCTTTAGCCATGGTTTTCCTCCCTTCTGGCAATTTAAGATGTTTGACTTCCTATTGCCCTGCCTTAGTTGTCAGCCAAGTTATGCTGGATGTTTCCTCATTGATCATCGATGTCCCAATGAATGCGTCTGATTTTACATCGACGAATGACATTCGTATTTACCTCCTTTCTTGTTTTTAATGGTCTGTCCGAATTTCCCAAAACCAGTTTACCCAATGATTACTATGAAAGGGTGTTGCAAAGTAGCGCTTAAGTAGTTGAAAATACTGACTTTTACTTCGAAAAGCATTTCTCAGGAAAACGTAATAAAATCAACAAGTTACAACGATCATTGCAACACCTTTTATATCTATTAGCCACGAAGAATACGGTACCAAATTGCCCAACCGCCGACATCCTCGGCGTCAAGATACTCGTCGCCGGGGTAGTATTTTCCATACCACTGTGCCGGATCGCCCGCAAATTCACGGTGATAACGCGCCAACTCATCATCAGGATCAAACAGGTCAATCTCTTTTCCAGAAATCGTAAAGGAAAGGGATTTATTCTTAACAACACCCTGGAAAACAGTTACTCCTAATTCGATGTCGTTCTTACCGGGTTTATCTCCCACGTGGTACACTCCCACCTCCGGTAAACGGGTCACCTGTTTCCTGTCCGTATCGTTATCCGGCACAACAACCGAAGTAAATGTCAATTCCCCTTTTCCCTTAATGCACGGATCCGAGTCGTCCAGAATCCGGATTTTATCGATCACCACCTTCACCAGGTCCTCATCGCCAACGGGCTCCAGCAGGTCGACTTTCAGATCCTCTAACCGTCCGTCCGTAAGGGCGATAATTTTTTCTTTGGAACGCCAGCCATCACCCTCGGCTTTTATTTTATAGACATCCGCATTAATCGTTTCAAAATCGAAGGCGCCATCTTTTCCGGCTATTATTACCGCTCCCTGCAAGTCGTTAATGGTGCGCAGGAAGACCTTCGCGCCTGCCGCAGGGTTCCCGTCACGGTCAAGGACAACGCCTTTTATGGTTCCGGCGCCTTTTTTGATCACAACCGTGAGACCGGCAAAAGCGACCGCATGGGGCTGGACCGCAACCGCAGCTTTCCTGAGATTGACGTCATCATCTTCAATATCCAGATTTTCCACTAGGATATCGAAGGGCAATACCACCTCCTCATTGAGAGCAAATTCCGCGTTTAACTTTGCACTGAACAGGATCTTCTTTTCTTCGCCCGCTTTTAAGCGCATCGCAATATGTGGATGAGGTTCCATCGTTATCGTAAGAGGAATCTGCCCGGCTTTTTTATCCTGGGTAACTTCCAACCAGTTAAATTGGATCCTGTTGTCATATTGGAAATAATTTTCAGGGAAAACAATGTAGAAATTGCGAGGTTGTTCAAAGGAATTTTTTAAAGCGTAAATATGTTTTTTAATCCCCATAATGTCGGGAGAAGGTAATGGAAGCGGAGGCGGAGGAACCACCGGCATGAGGTCGATATTGCGTTGCCCTTCATAATCATATGCCAAGGGATTCCAAACATGATCCAGACCGTCCGCCCCGGTACAAAATCGTTTGCTCTCAAGTTTGATACAACGATGAGTCGAGGTATTTTCAAATTTAATATTTTTGGAATGAGTATCCCAAATATCATCCGGAGTGCCGATGTCGACTTGATCAATGGGCTTTAACACCCCGCCCGCAGGAACGATATCGCAAATATCATAAGGATCGGTTCCCGCTCCTCCGCCGCCTGACCAGAAAAGATCCATCGCCAACGAGTAGAGCCGCACCGGGTGAGTACCCAGATTACGCGTATCCACATGGACGGTATTATTGAACATCCCGGGCGGCGGCGGTGGCGGCGGCGAGTCGGCAATATACCAGTCTTTGTTAGCAGGGTTTGCATCAACCCCGGGGTGATTGGGATGGGTCAAGGTAATATCGGGACTCTCATACCATTGGGGACTACCGTCGCGTATCAGGAGGTCCGGCAAGCCAAGGTACTGTGGTGAACTGCCCACAGGCCCCAGGTATCCAGGAGTGGAAATCCCTGCCATGGCGTAGGTGGGATCAAAATCATGGATCTGCTTCCCGAAAATTTCCGCCTCTTCAAGCGAGACCAACAGGTTTGTCCCCTCGGCGCCCGCAGCCAGTTGATCCGCATATTTCCCGGAATCGGGCGTTGCCGGTGGAAGTGCTTGCAGTTTCAATCCGCGGGTCCAGGCATGGGTGAAATAGCTGCCCATTACAACCGGACTGTCGCCGTAACTCGGTTCCGTGACACTACAGGCGAAAGTAAAGGTCCAATTGGCAAGCGTACTGCCGGTCAATGACGAACTGAATCCGCCGCAGTTGTCTTGCTGCATGATGACATTGACCTGTGCAGCGCCGAAGGCATTTAAGCGCGCAGTAAGCCATGGCGGGTCAACATAGGTGGGAGGAGCAGCGTTGTCGATTGCCAACTTTGCGATCCCCGATTCACTTGTTCCCCAACCGGCAAAAAACAGGAGAACGGTTTTATTTGCACCAGCGGCCATGGTGGTAAAGGTTGTCAATTGGCTTTCCAATTGAACCTGCGAGGCGACGACCACTGCAGCGACGCCGGAAAAACCGGGCATGACTGCCGGAGTTGAGCCCAGGACAATTTTTACATTTGAAATTGGATAGTTATAGTATTTCACCAATGCCTCTGAGACATTCTCCAGATCCTTTAATTCACGCTCTCCAGTGGGTCCGGAAAACAAAAACGCATATTTGTCATTGGGATTTTTTGTTGCCATTTTATTTTCCTCCTTATAGTTTTCTTATTATGATATGCCTGGAGCTATGCCTGTGGCCGAATAACCGGTTCCAGCCGTTTATCGTCCGAACACCACAGCCCAGCGATACTTCAGCCGCGTATTGAAGACATTGCGATCCGCTGTAGGTGTCACCGGCGGGTTCCGGTGGCCAACCGTCGAGAGCCTTCGGAACCAGGACGGAGCTATAATTCAAAATGCTGGAATGAAGTGGATCAACTGCGGCATTGTAATTCCAGTCGATATCGTTTTTCGTCCCACCCAGGTCGAAAGGTGGATCGCTGCCTTGCCCTTTCAAAATAACCTGGGTTTCCAGTGGTACGACGCCAACCTGTCGGGGGCTGTATTCCACTCTTATTCGATAATATCTCAGGTGCGGATGAGCAGCGCTGCCGCTGCCGTCTTCGACGCTATATCCCAACACCATACATTCGTTACCATTGATATCACCGACAGCTACCCCCATCTCGCCGCAAGGACTCATAGGGTTCAAGGCGCCTACACCCTGGGGGCTGAAAGTTGCAAACCCGGTTTCCCAGGTATCGATTTTAGGTACCGGAGGGCGGTTATCGATCATCAGGGGGAGGAACTCGTATTGATTGACCGTGGGAACAAGGGCAATCGGTGCCAACTGGGGAACGCCAAGGACTTCACCGGTTTTCTCGTAGACCTCGATAGACAGAATTACCAGGTCATTGTTCGCCGCTGCTGAATTCCAGATAGCCATAAGGTCTGGAAAAGGCATGTATTCTACTGCCGGATCGTATAACGGAGTCCTTTGGTATACTTGTATTGGACTTCCGCTCACCTCGGCAGTAAATGGACCCAACGGCAGGGTTTGCCAGGTGCCGGTATCTCCCGGCGAGGTCGGTAAGATATATTTCTTATTGAATAAGGGATCGGTGATTTGTGTCGCTAATGCCTGGACAAATGGATTAGCGGGGTTTCCGCTGTAGGGAGAAAAATAGAGCCGGTAATAAATATCTTCTCCCTTCAACCGGATATTGTTGCCGAAATGCCCTCCTATCTGGAGAGTTCCGCCGAAGGGGGCGTCCACGATCCCGGGGAAAAATGAGGGGACTGCGGATGTCATGTAACCCGGTAAGGCGGGAGCGGAAACATCCACATTGGTTATCTCATCGCGAGTAACCCGACCGACCCTTAAAAAATAAAACTGATCGTCGGGAACCGGCGTTGTGGAAATCAGGTCCGGAATATCAACAACTATCGCGGGACTTCCGGTTAACGGTACATCCACCCGGCCCGGATTCGCACTAAACCATCCATCATCCACCATATTACGTTCATCGTAGATCTCGACATATTCGGTTCCGGCTTGCCCGGAAATAAGAAAAACAATGTCCGGTAAACTGGTGGGTTCTGTTATCTCTATTGGCGTGCCTGGAGACCCTCCGGGAATTACGGTTCTTGTTTTTACCTGGACAGGTAAATCCGTGAAGGTAAAATCCCCTGAGAGATCAGTTATCGCGGGAAGAGAATTTAACCGGAGATAGCTGAAAAAACCATCTCCATCTTCCATGACGCGATAGATATCTACCGATACGTTTTTCAGAGGTTCAAAAACTCCCCCCGTTGCCGGGTATCTGACTTTGCCTCCGACACTTAATAATTTAGTTGCGTTTTGCCACATAATCAATTCCTCCTTTGATTGAATTCTTTTTTAATGACTTCCGCGAAACATCAAAAGTCTTTAAAATTATGAATATGCTTTGTCTAAAACATACGTCCCAAAACTTCAGTTGGTCAGCAAGGGTTTTGACTGCCGTTTTGCTTTGATCGAAGCATTTTAAATGGAGGCGATCGTGAAACCTCCTGGGCTTGACTTGATCCCAGACATCGTCCAGCAAAACTGGCAAGACAAAGATGGCTGGAGCATTTTCTTGGACTGGCAGGTCGCTGAACGAAAAATCCCCGGTTATGCTTGTCCTTGCGGCTGCTTGATTCAGACGCTCAAATTGGGCCTCCCCATCCCCATCGAACGAGAATCGATAAACATCTACAAGGTGTTGCAATGATTGTATGAAAGCCAATAAAAACATTTACTTCTTCATGATGATAAAATTCACCCCGCCAATGACCTTGCCACCCATCGAGCCGGTGAGGGCAAATTCAGCCTTGTCTCCGGGTCGGATATCCGCCTTCCCGGGATCAATGATGACCCACGCCTCACGCGTTTCTCCCGGCAAAAGCAGCTGTGGGTCAGGCTGCCGGATCCAGCTCTCCCACAGAAGGTTCTGCTGCTCGCCCGGGGACCGGATCTGGCGCAGTTCCAAGTGAACGTAGCCTGGCTTTTTGGTCGGATTCCCGACCAAAAAGGACACTTTGGCCGGCGAACTGGTGGGACCCACGTGGGTGTTTTCCTGGCCCTTGTTGTTGTTTTCGTTGATATCCTCCACGTGGTAGATTTGCGCCATAATGCAGAGATGACCGGTACTGGTCGGCGCCCAGCTGACCTCGGCCTCCTCGGTGCGATGGGCCGGGATATCGAGGGCGTCCACATCGATCTCCTGCCAGTCGCGCTCCGACTGGCCAACGCCAAAGTTGGCCCATTTGAAGGTGACCTCGACCCTGTTGGCCGGGAAATCCATATCGTTGTGAATGTTGGCTTTGATAGTGTAAGTATGGCCGACGGTCAGGTTGTTGGACTGTACGGGGCTGCCGGTGCTGTCGTAAAGCTGGATGTCCGGGTTGTTCCAGACCGGGTTGTCACCGGGGTGCAGATGCCAGGTGGTGTTGTCCCACTGGTCGTACATATAGAGGTCAATGGGATTGGCGGAGCGTACCTGGAATACATCGACACCATAACGATTGGATGTCTGGCCGTGAGCCACGACATTAACCGGTCCCAGAACGTGGGTCACCGGCACCTGCAGGTTGACATCGCTGGTGCCGGCCTGGCCGAAACTGCCGGCCGTGGCCGCAGTGGTGATGGGCGCTTCGCTGCCGAAGGTCAGGTCCACCGTTTCACAGCCGGAGAAATTACGCCCCCCGACATGGATGGTCTGGGTGACCGGCCCGTTGTCGGGATCGAGACGGTTCAATTCGGCGCCGCCGGTGATAACGGTCATGGTTCCTTCATAGGGCCGATAATTGCGGGCGGTGACGGTGATCTGAATGGTGTCCGGACTTGGGACGCTCAAAGTAAAACGGGCGATGCCGGCAGGATTGGTCTGGATCACCCCCAAAATGTCATCACCGCGCGTCAGCACCACAGTAGCGCTGCGAACGGGATCTCCGCTGGCAATGTCTGACACCCGGACAATAAAGTCCTGAGTGCCAGTGGCACCGATTCCCACAGGATGGTCAACGTCAAGCCGACCCGGCTCTTCGGTCCAGACCCCCATCTCCGGATCACCGAACAGTTGGTAAAGCTCAAAGGTCCCCTGCCGAAAATTATCGTGGATGTAGTAGTTGGCCATGTAGATCTTGCCAAAGGTATGGATCTGGCCGATGCGGTAGAGTGATCCGGTTTCGATGTCGGGCAGCTGGCCGGGACCGAAAGGCGGAGCGGGATCGAAATCAGGCCAGAGGGCCTTGTACAGACCAAGCATCATGAAATCATTTGGATCCCAGCTGTTGCGGCTGGCACCGATGATGGCCACCGCGCCGCCGTTGTTGTGGCGCAGGAATGTCTCACTGAAGCTTTCGTCATTAGCCCCGGTCCCCTGGTTTCCCGGTGCCGGGTCGAGGTCCGCCGCATCGGTCTCGTTGTCAAACCAGCCACTCTGGCAGGTCATGGAGAAAATGACCGGCGTCTGAGCACCGTTGGCCAGGGCGATGACATCGGCATTGTGGAAGGCTGGCCGACCCCAGCCGTCGCGATTGCCATGGCCGTTGAAGGTCACCAGAAAAGCGCCGTTGTTGATGATGTTAGTGATCTCCGCTGTGGCGCCGTTCCAGCCAAAACCTCCGGCGACGGTCAGGTTGGCGGGGATGTTGGTGCTATCCTCATATCGTTGCGGTGTTTCTGAATTTGGATCAGCGGGAAATCCGCTACTTGTAGAGTAGACGCGTTCGGAATTATAATCGGGACCGTCCAGGTGGATGAAAACTTCTTCAGCAAACTCTATTATGCGGAAGGTACAGTCTTCCTGGTCGTCTTCCGGACATCGATCGGGCGGATCGCCCGGCAGAGTGACATCCGTATCATCTTCGAACAGACAGACCAGACCATTGTCCTCGTAAAAATTGGCGTTGGCCGGCGGGTTTTTTTCATAATCAAGAATTTTATCCACCACGTCAGTTAGCTCGTCCACAGTATCCACCGAAAGCCGGCCAAGGAACAGGTCGGGAAAATAGTCGGTTCCGTCGAGGGTCGTGTAATAGAGATCAGTACCGATCCGGGTACCGTTGTGGGCGTTGGGATGGACGGTCTGGTAATTGGTCGGGATAAATTCGGCATCTCCCACCAGCAGCACATACGTTGGCACCGGATACCACTTGTCATACGCGCTCTGCAGGTAGGCGATGATATTGACGGCGGTGTTGCCGCCGGGGATGTTGGCAACATCCACGATACGTGTGGTCAGTCCCTTTTGGCGCTTCCAGGCAGCGAGGCGGTTGAGGGGGTTGTTGACGTCACCCGCGGTGTAGAAGGAGCTGTCGGTTAAAATCAGGTAGTCGACCCCTTCCTCGCTGTGGTGCCCTTTGGGTGTCAAGCGCTGCGGCTCTTTATAATTGAGCACAGAAGCTTTTAGCATCTGCTCGAACGCGGCTGACTCGACCCGGGAGGGGGCGCGTTCGATCTGGCCGGGCCGATCAAATTTGACCCGTACCTCGATCATGGAATAACCTGTAACTTCCCGGGTAACCGGGTTATATTGTACTGGATTGGCTTTGAGAAACACCACCCGGTGCCCCCGGATGATACCCACGTCGCGGGCTTCCACGGTCGCCAGCAATGCCGGATAGGCGGTATCGGTCAGATAAGTAGCGGCATCTTGGACAAACTTTTTCGGCACACCTGTGCCGGTGCGGTCGATCGGCTCCTGTGCCGGGTAAACCTTAGTAGTAGTCGAGTTTGCGCGATTGGCTCTGGACAATCTCCAAAGTGAAATTCACATCCTTGGGGATTTCTATAATCTGCCCAACGATGGGCAGTTCCGGCTTGCCGAGATCAAGCAGAGTCGTATGGCGGGGAATGGCAAGGCGGTGAAAGGTCACGTCATCCACCAAAATTTTTTGGGCATACAAACCCGGGACGTCGAAACGCACCAGCGTTCCCAGGGTGGTCTCTTCCTTCAACGCCGCCCGGGGCAGGGCACCTTCGGCCGCCGCCCGGTCAAAGGGAATCCAGCCAAGCTCCGGATTCGGGCGCACCAGGGTTTCCACGACATTGGTTTTGATGATATCCCGGCTGACCGGATCAACAGTCACCGGGTCAAAAGGTCCTCCGATCTGGAGGAGAGCCTGGTCGCGAATGATTGTACCGCCACCGATGACCGCTTCAAACTCAACAAAGCCACCCCCACCTGGTGGAACCTTCTCAATTTTCCAAGCCACCAGATGATTGATTCTGTCATACATGCCGTGGTTTAAAGGGACCACCTCGCCCAGGTTGGGATCGAGACGATCGACAATGCCAACATCGGCTTTCTGCCTGCTGTGGTTGGCGAAATAAATCTTGTAACGAATGGTCTCACCCACATAGCGGGCCTCTTTGATGACTTCACCCAAATGGGTTACGATGACTTTCCTGACGGGCAATTGGGGAAGGGGTGGTGGTTTGCAGCCAGGGAAAAGAGCGGCAACAAAAATGACGGTGATTAAAAGAAGCGATCTTTGCCATACGCCGGACAGTGTCTTTCTCATGGCTGAGTCTCCTCATATCAGTAAGATATTGATAAAGTTTAACAGTATATTCCTCCTTTTTATATAATAAAATTGCATATTTAATGCCAACTTATTTTAAACTTAACTCATTTATATTAAAAAATTTTCATTATATTTGAAAATATGACTACTGAAATTTCACCGTTTTTTATGCACTGGAGAAAAAATTGATCAAAAGAATTTTAAAAAATAAACTGCTGCTTTCAGTAACTTAATTATGATTATTTTGACACCTAAATATCATATCGGTAAAATCGGTTTCAAAATATCAATCAGTTAAGGTTATGAAAAACGGTGAAACTTGAGTATGACTATTTTTATGCATGTAATGTTTTACATAAAAAGAAGGTAAAAAGTTACACTTTATATCAAGTTACTTTTGACGGGTTCATCGTGATTGAGTGGGAAAGGCTGCCAAACAGTGGGAAGTCTGCATGGCGGTATGATTCCAGTGAGCCGGTGAGTCAACCATGAAAAAAACACCCGGTGGAAAAAAATCACCCTGAGAGTGAGACATCTGCCTCAATATCAGGAAAAATCCTTATATCGGAATTCCAGGGCTTATATTATGCCAACTTGACAGCCAACGGAAGGACATGCTAGGAGCTATCAGCTTTCAGCCTCACTTAATGAATGACATTAAACGAACAATAAGGATATCCCTGATGGCAGGCACCATTAAAGTAACCCACAGAGAAAAGATAGCAACCATCACCTTGAACCGACCGCAGCAACTCAATGCTTTTACCACTTCAATGGTCAATGCACTTGAAAATGAACTGGCCATCAACTGGCTGGCCAATGATGGCATCTGGTTCCAGGCAGTGGAAAAAAAATTCGGCATGTTCGATGCCAAACACTGCAACGATACCTGCTGGACTCGTTTTTCACCCTATGAAGCAACCCGGATCAAGGAATTATTGGAACTGCCGGACAATGGTGGAATTCCAGCACTGAAACAGGCTCTGGGCTGCCGCCTCTATGCCGTCATCAATGATCAATCCATTGAAGATATTGATGAGAACTGCATCATCTTCCGAATGAACAACTGCCGGGTTCAGGCCGCCCGCAAACGCCGGGGATTACCGGATTATCCCTGCAAATCAGCTGGCATGGTGGAATACCCCTACTTTGTCAAAACTATTGATTCCCGGATCACAACCAAATGCATTGGCTGTCCTCCCGACAACCATCCGGATGACTGGTTCTGCACCTGGAAGTTCAGTTTGAACGAATGAAAAATCAACGCGTCACTACCTATACCTGTAACTTTTCCGCCATAGCAAACAATAAAGGCGGTCTGAATTTTTCATACAATTGCCAAAAATAATTTTTAGCAAGATAAGGAGCAGATCAAAATGAAAAAACAGTGGGACAATCCCCCAGCCATGCAGATCGACACTGACAAAACTTTCAAGGCAACCATGAACACCAGCAAGGGTGTTATTGAACTAACCCTCTATCCTGAGCATGCCCCGCAAACGGTCAATAATTTTATTTTCCTGGCTCGGGAGGGATTTTATGATAATATCAGCTTTCACCGGGTCATCAGTGATTTCATGATCCAGGGAGGTGATCCTACTGGAAGCGGCATGGGCGGACCCGGCTATTCATTCAGCGATGAATTTACTGACAATCCTCTAACCCATGAAGCAAAAGTAATTTCCATGGCAAATGCCGGACCCAATACCAATGGCAGTCAGTTTTTCATTACCCATTCACCCCAACCACACCTGGATGGACACCATACTGTATTTGGAAAAGTCACCACAGGTCAGGATGTTGTCGACACCATTGCCCAAGGGGATGTCATTACCAGTATCGAGATCAGTGAAGGGTAGTTTTCCCGCTTCCTATCAAAACAGCAACAATGCATTGATAAAGATATTCAGCCAAACTAGACACTCGCTTTTTTAACGAACTGTCAGCGTGTATCTGCAGCTTGATATCTTTTTTTCATTTCCTGCTATTTTAATCATAAATAATTTCGGAGACCTGCCGAATAGAGTGCAATAAAGCAACTGTAGCTTTTAGGCATCCACCTATTTATTCGTGAGGTTCTCCATGGAAAATGAAAAACATCAGATAAAAAGAGAAGCCGTTAAGATGAAGCTTTCTGACGGTTCAATGATATACGGTGAAGTCAACCTGCTTTCCGAGGGCGGTGTTGACCGCCTGAGTGAGTTATTCACTAAAAGTGAAAGTCCGTTTATTGTGGTTTTCAATGCCACTAAAAAAGGCAGAGAAGGCCAGCTCTATGTGATCAGCAAGTCCCATATCATCTGGGTTTCACCAGCATAATAATATCTGTATTGACAGATTGAAAAGCAGAGGCAATAATTACTATGGCTGATGATGAATGGGATATAGCTTTTTATTGAGCTGCAATTGAAAACTGCCATCAGCAAGTTCGTCAAAAAGTGCAGCCAGACGAAACTGAGCCGCCGGCAGACAGCAGCCCATAAATTTTCCCTTTTTGATCACCGCCTTCAGTACCCCATCATTCCCAAGTATGAGGCTGTCCGGAACCAATGCTTCTTCACTGTCATCATCAAGCACCAGGATAATATCCTGAAGTTCCCCCTGTGCATCCCGGCCAACCTGCACATCCCGGATAAAAAAAGGACAGCTCTCCACTTCCACCGGGAGTGTTTGCCCCCGATAGTGAATGAACAAGTCACCGGTTTCAGGATCTTTTTCCAGTGACTGTTTAAAAAGAACCAGGATCTCGGGATGAATAATCTGATTTCCCCGGTACCACCATTTACCTGCTCGATCGATTGTAACAACATCAGTTTTATTTTTCATGACCCTATCCTCACCTGCCAATTTATTCGAATGAGTGATTATTGAGGATAGAGATTGTCTTGTCAAACCAAAAGCACAAAAGCGGCTGAAAAAGTTTCCCCGCTCTTGACAAATATCAATTTCTTGCTATGATAGTATTGAAGAGCAAAAATTATAATGTTAATCAGCAGTGTCCGGTTAGAAAGTTGCATACTGTCAACCGGAGCTGATTTCAGCGCTTTTGGCGCTCGATTGTCTGCTTTTCCAGCGGTTCATTGCGCTAAAGTTGCCAAACTTGCACTGTAGGGCTCAAACATGGTAACTTTCACGCTCCAATCGCCGGGAAAAGCAACGGGTTACCCTCACGATGTCGCGCTTGAAACAGCACCGGTTGCCGACATTGAGCACGACGCAAAAAGCATACCGGGCGGTACTGAATGTTAATAGCTTTGCAAAGTTGATGGCTTTTGCTGTACCATTGATTTTCGACTTTTTACGAAAGCAGCAAAATTAAACCATGGCAGTAAGGAGATGCGTTATGAAAGCAGCAATATTATTTACCGGAACCGGCCCGATTCTTATCCTGACCACCTACAATTCGCTGACAGACGATGAATTTATTGCTAAACTGGAAAGCAAAAACATCAAAAAATTTATTCTCTATGAAGTCCAGGGTGAGACATGCCGCAAAAAATACGGCAACTACTTTGAATTGGTCTCACAGGATCTGGGAGAAAAGAATGACATGCGGGTTCTTGATTATATCGGCAGTCATATTTTTCTCAACTTTTCCTTCGCTGAAATGGGGGAAGCAATTCTTAAGCATGAGTAGGACATTAGAGCCTGCAAGCCCCAAGTGAAAAGCCCCCTGACCAAAACGATCAGGGGGCTTTGTAATATCCTCAGGTGATAGGTACCGCACTGATTACATCATGCCACCCATGCCACCCATGCCACCAGGCATTCCACCACCAGGCATTCCGCCGCCAGACATTCCGCCGCCGGCATCCTTTTCAGGCTTTTCCGCCACCATGCACTCCGTGGTCAGCATCAAACCGGAAATACTGGCTGCATTCTGTAAAGCCGTCCGGGTAACTTTAGTCGGGTCAATAATCCCGGCTTCATACATGTCAACATAGACCCCTTTGGCTGCATCAAAACCATAAGCACCGCTCTCTTTCTTGAGGTGCTCAACCACGACTGAACCTTCCTGGCCGGCATTGTTAACAATCTGCCGTACCGGTTCTTCCAAAGACCGGCGAATAATATTAACACCCATCTCTTCATCATGAGTCAGGTCTTTCAGCTCATCCAGTACAGCAACGGTCCTCAACAAGGCCACGCCACCACCAGGAACTATACCTTCCTCAACGGCAGCCCTGGTTGCGTTCAAGGCATCCTCAACCCGGGCTTTCTTTTCTTTCATTTCGGTTTCAGTCGCAGCACCAACATTAATCACGGCCACACCGCCGATCAGCTTGGCCAACCGTTCCTGCAGTTTTTCCTGATCATAGTCAGAAGTGGTCTCTTCGATCTGCACCCGAATCTGTTTAACCCTGGCCTGAATATCCTCCTGGGTACCGGCGCCATCAACAATGGTAGTATTATCTTTGTCAATGGTAATCCGTTTCGCCTGGCCCAGATCGTTCAGGCTGGCATTTTCCAGCTTCAAACCCACTTCTTCAGAAATCACCTGACCACCAGTCAGGACAGCAAGATCCTGAAGCATGGATTTCCGCCGGTCGCCAAAACCAGGAGCCTTGACAGCCACACAATTCAGGGTGCCGCGCAATTTATTAACCACCAAGGTGGCCAATGCTTCACCATCAATATCTTCGGCAATCAGCAGAAAAGGTTTGCCGGCTTTGGCAATCTGCTCAAGAATGGGCAGCAGATCTTTCATGTTGCTGATTTTTTTGTCATGGATGAGAATATAGGGATCTTCAAGGATGGCTTCCATCCGTTCCGGATCCGTGACAAAATAAGGTGAAAGATAGCCGCGATCAAACTGCATTCCCTCGACGATATCAAGAGAGGTTTCCATCCCTTTGGCTTCCTCAACAGTAATAACCCCTTCCTTGCCCACTTTATCCATGGCTTCGGCAATAATAGTACCGATGGTTTCATCGCCATTGGCGGAGATAATACCCACTTGGGCAATCTCTTTATGGGTCTGGGTCGGATTGCTCATTTCCTGCAGCATATCAACAATACTGGCAACCGACGTGTCTATGCCCCGCTTCAATTCCATCGGGTTGGCACCGGCGGCAACCATTTTTGAACCTTCACGATAGATGGCCTGGGCCAGCACTGTCGCGGTGGTGGTTCCATCACCAGCCACATCACTGGTTTTACTGGCAACTTCCTTCACCAGCTGGGCACCCATATTTTCAAATTTATCTTCCAGTTCAATTTCCTTGGCAACTGTCACTCCATCCTTGGTGATGGTCGGGGAGCCAAAGGATTTATCGATAATAACGTTACGACCCTTCGGACCTAAAGTCACTTTTACCGCATCAGCCAAAACATTCAGGCCGGCCAAAATCGAGTTTCTGCCATCCTGAGCAAATTTAAGTTCTTTTGCAGCCATTTTTTAACATCCTCCTGTTATAATAAGTAATTATGTTCTACGTTTTGTCATTTGAAAACTTCTCGAACCTGCAATTCACGTCCTGAGCAAAGTTACTATTCCAAAACGCCCAAAACATCATCTTCACGCATAATGAGGTATTCTTCCCCGTCAAGCTTGATTTCGGTTCCAGCATATTTACCAAACAAAATCCGATCTCCAGCTTTAAGATCCAAAGGCCTCACCTTACCATCTTCTGAAACTTTTCCCTTACCCACGGCAACAACTTCACCCTCCATGGGTTTTTCTTTCGCCGCATCGGGAATAATAATCCCACCCTTAGTCTTTTCTTCTCCCTCAAGCCTCTTGACAATCAGTCTGTCCTGCAAAGGTCTGATATTCATTCCTTTTTCCTCCTTACATACCTTCTCTAAAGATTTCACGGTTAATGTCTACCTATGTCCTGTCATCTGACAGCCTGAAAAAACACATCCAAGCTGCCGTTCAAAATTTGTTAGCACTCACCGATGAAGAGTGCTAACGAAACGAATACTACCGTGGTTTGCTGGAAAAATCAAGCCTAATTATTGGTTATTATAGATTTTAACAGGAGAATATCCGGAGTAGATGAGAGTTATAGGCCTATTTGCTTCTATTTTCTCTTTATTAATCCCATTTTCGCGAATAATTAAATGATGTTCTCTGAGGAATCGATTTCCCCTGGCGAATTTTAGCCAACAGGGAAGCAGGGGTAAAACCAGGGGGATAGAACGAAAAATCGATGAGCCGGATCATCATATCAGCCCCGGGTAGTCGAGAGAGATTGTCAGCCAGTGAAAATGGTTGGCCAGGAATTAAATAGGTCAACCCATCACGAAAGCAGGGGAACAGCTGTTCACCATGGGGAGAGATTAAAGGCATCTTCTTCCGGGTAACCGGCAACGGCATGCGGGTAGGAAGCAGAGGCAAGAAAGAAAAAACCAGCAAAGACAATTTCACCTCGACCGGTGTCCGCTTACATACCATTTCCATACTTTCACGATCCATTTCCGGGGACAAAAGGACAGCCGAAAACCCCATAGACCGATAGGCAATGACAGCTGCCAGATTTGTGGCCGGCAGGTGGGCGCCAGTAGCAAGCATAAGTTTTTGCTCATGCCGGCGATCAAACAACTGAACCTGGCCGAGATTGTTTAGTTGAAAACGTCTAAAGCCAGCGTTCAAAAGCCGTTTAACTTCCCCGGCCAATCGCTGTTCACTGCCAGGAAAGTGGATTGCTGGCAGGCTCCAGATCAAGCGGGGATGGCGCTGAAAAACTTTTCGTTCATGACCCACCAACCGATGCATGATCTGGCGATTCAGTTCGACAACCAGATCATAACCACGCTCCCGGGAAAAGCGCTGGAAGTTTTCCCAGGATGACACCTTCAACTGCCAGGGCAACAGATCAGAAGCGGTTTCAGCAACCATCATACCTGACGGCAAAGAAGCCGCCAGGCGTGCGGGAACATAGTGAATGACTTTTTTTTGCTGTCGCGCCGGAGGCTCTACTTCACGTTTTAATTTTTCCAGCCAGTATTTAGCTCCCCGACTGCTGAAATAGTCCTTACTCCCCACCTTCACCAGGGCATCACCTTGACGGCATGGAACCGGCACCTCCAACCATGCCTCGGTAAAGTTCCCCTGTTTATGGCCTTTCTCCGACACCGAACGAACCTCTTTCACCGTAAAGGCGTTCTTGCGCCCATCGCCCTGACGACTGACCACCTTTATCCGGTCACCTGGAGAAATATCCCGGTTGATACGCACCCGCACACCATCCCTCTTCACTGCCACGACCGTAGCCACTTGGGTTCCCATGCTACCGTGCTGATGAAGCTGGATAATAGAATCGGGATATGTGCCGGAAAGGTTGGCACTGGTTAAGGGACGAGAATATGCCAATTGTAACTGGCCGTTCAATTCTTGGCATTTTTGAGGCTCCAAATCACCATCTTGAGCAATCAGGTCAATGGCCTGGCGGAAAACCGAGGTAACCTGGCCCACATACTGGGAACTTTTCAACCGACCTTCAATTTTGCAGGAAGCAACTCCCATGTCCATTAACTGGGGCAGAAATTCCAAAGCATTGTAATCTGATGGAGAAAGATAATATCCCGAGTGGCCACCTTGCGTATACAAGCGCCGGCAAGGCTGGGTACAGCGACCCCGATTACCACTCTGGCCACCAAGAAAACTGCTGAACTGACACTGACCGGCAATAGATAAGCATAACGCCCCAAAAACAAAAACTTCCAGTTCTGTTTCAGTTTGTTGGCGAATTGAGGCAATCTCAGCCAGGGAGAGTTCCCTGGCCAGCACCACCCGTTTACAACCCAGGCTGGCAGCAGCTTGAACCCCATTCGCGTTATGAATACTCAATTGGGTTGATACGTGAACCGGTAAACGAGGAAAATCGCTAAGGACAATATGGATGACTCCGGGGTCCTGAACAATAACCGCATCTACCTCAATGTCCTGCAGGAAGCTCAGGAAACGGTACAGTGAAGAAATCTCCTGTTCTTTCAACAGGATATTAACCGTCACATAGATTTTGACTCCCTGACGGTGAGCATAAGGCACCAGCCGCTCCAGTTCAAAGTGGGAGAAATTTTTAGCCCGTTGGCGGGCACCAAATTCCTTTCCTCCCAGATAAATGGCATCAGCCCCGGCATCTAAAGCGGCAAAAAAAGCTTCAAGGTTACCGGCCGGCGCCAGCAATTCCGGTTTATTCATATTATCTCAACTTTTTGAGTTGTTCTAAAAACAGCTAAAGAAATTCCCCGGGATCTTCCGGCATGGCTCTCGCTCATTCTCGCCGTCCTTCCATGGCCGGCTTCCGAGGCGTCCGCCACAAATCACCATCACGGTGATTCGTTCGGCGCCCAATACCGCCTGCCTATCGGCAGACACGGCTATGAGCCAAGCCCGAACATCCTGATTATGTATTCTGGTAACACAAGTCAGGAAGTTAAGTGATGATACTTATACAACCACCGATAGGACGGACCGCTCGCTAAAGCTCGCTCGGCCAAGACCGTCCGCCCTATCGAACTGCGACTCATCTCGCAGTCCGTTGTCCAATATATTTTTGCAACAATATTTTTCTGTTAATCGGAATTAATTCCGGCGCTTTTAGAGCTCCATTCGCCGGGAAAAGATCGCCGGCATTACTTTCTCTCGGGCTGTTTTTTTCAAGGCAGTCTATGATCTCCAAATGGCAGCTATAGAATACCAATACGGCCGGGAAATTCGATGCTGAAATGACCGATTTCCCAACAGTCCTGACCGGCCGCTATAAAAGCCTGACGGACTGCTAAGGCCCCTTGGGGATCAACCGCCAGCAGCAGACCACCGGAAGTCTGGGGATCAAAAAGCAAATCATAGAGGATATCAGAATAACTCCCCTGCCGTGTCACACGACAACTAAAAAAATCCCGGTTACGGGTACCACCTTCCGGAAACAAGCCCATGGAACAATACTGCTCGGCACCAGGCATGAAAGGAATTCCTGAAAGTTCAATAACCGCACCCATCATCTCATCCGCAACCATCTCCGAGAGATGGCCAAGCAAACCAAAACCGGTAACATCCGTGCAGGCATGCACATATCCACGCCAACCCGAAACAGCTGATTCAGTTGGCAGCTTATTCAGCCGGGACATAAGTTCCAAGGCAGCTGAAATTTCTTCTTCACTGCAGAAACCGGCTTTCAACGCCGTTGTCAGCACCCCACTTCCCAAGGCCTTGGTCAACAGCAGGACATCCTGATCTCTGGCACCGGTATTTTTCCATATGCGGTCGGGATGGACCAGTCCGGTTACCGATAAGCCATACTTAACCTCCGGATCATCAATGCTGTGGCCACCGGCCAATACGGCACCTGCCTCAGCAATTTTTAAAATCCCTCCGGCCAGTATATCCCGCAAAATAGTATGATCAAGTTTCTTGATGGGAAAAGCCACAATATTCATGGCCGTCAATGGTTCTCCTCCCATGGAATAAATATCGCTGAAGGCATTGGCAGCAGCTATCTGGCCAAAGCTGCTGGGATCATCTACCATCGGCGGGAAAAAATCCAGAGTCTGGACCAGTGCCCGCTCTGCATCCAGCTGAAAAACTCCGGCATCATCCGCCCCTTCGATGCCCACCAGAAGACGAGGATCTGACGGCAAAGGCAAACCGGCTAAAACTTCGGCAAGATCCGACGGACCTATTTTTGCCGCTCAGCCTGAGGCGGAGGAACGAGCCGCCAAACGTACACGTTGTTGTTTTGACACCGTTTAATTTTCCTTATCACCAAAAATAAGATGCAATAATGAAGCTTGCAACTAACGAAAAAATAGAATTTCACCAAACCATCCCTCTCCTGTTTTTTACCCCAACTCATTCCCCTTTGACAAGAACTAACTTCAACAACATCAAAATAATCCTCACTTGTATTTAGATATTGCTTTTGTTATATTTTCACTGTCCATAGTCTGAAAAAACTTAAAAAGCCAGCCACCACTGCATACATCTTTCATCCAAACATAAATGGTAAAATCCCATGGATAATGACACAGGATTTCTGAACCGGCTGAGAAAACTGTTTAATAAAAACGACAGCCAACCACTAACCAAGGAAGCCCTCCAGGAAATCATTCATACAAGTGGGGAAGCTGGATTCATTACCGATGACACCCACGAAATGCTTAACAGCATTATCGAATTGAAAGACATCAGGGTTCAGGAAGTCATGATCCCCCGAACTGACTTCATTGCCATCAACGCAGATTCTCCCCTGCAGGAAATCATCCCGACAATAAACGAACGAGGATTTTCCCGCTACCCGGTTTTTGAAGATAATCTTGATACTATTATCGGCATCCTTTACGCTAAAGACATACTGAAATATCTCCAGGAAGATTTAGACAAAATAACTGTCCGGCAAATCATTCGCCCGGTACATTTTATCCCGGAAACGAAGAAGATACAGGAATTGCTCCAGGAAATGAGAATAAAGGGCATCCATATTGCAGTTGCCGTGGATGAATACGGCGGCACCTCCGGGCTGGTTACCCTAAGTGATTTGGTGGAGGAAATCATCGGCGAAATATATGAGGAGGATATTGACCATAAAGCAACCGATGAAAAAAATATTCTCCCCCAGGAGGATGGTTCCTACCTGGTTTCCGGAAAAACCGAAATCGAAGAATTGGAAGCCCTGTTCAATATCGAAGTGGATAACCGCGGTAAATTCGAAAGTGTTGGTGGTTTGGTCATCTACCTTTTCAGCAAAATACCCGCTGTCGGTGAAAAAATCACCTACAAAGATATCAGCATCAAAGTAACCGATGCTGATGAACGGCGGGTTATAAAAGTCAGGCTTAAGTCCCTATCCAAAGCTACCGATAAAACCATCTTCCCGGCGGAAAACCGTTCATGATCCAGCATCAACCGGAAAACAATTTATTTTTCATCCTATCTGGCCCCATCTTCACCGCCCTTTTACTGCACCTGGCATTTTCCTTTTCAGGATTTGGAACCTGCATCTGGTTCGCTTTTATCCCCCTATGCTGGTCGCTACGCACGCAAAGGCCCGGACGAGCCTTTCTCCAGGGAATGAACGCCGGTTTTGTCTTTTACTATCTCAACTTATTCTGGATTACCAATTCCATCCGTAATTTTTCCGCCCTGCCGCTACCCGTTGCCTTACTGATAATGGCTTTACTGGCCATGTACCTGAGCCTTTATTTCGGTTGTTTCAGCTTTTTACTGGCCAACAACCCCATAAGTTCATGGCTTTCCATCCTCTTCCTGGCTTCCTGCTGGACCCTGCTCGAATGGCTGCGGGGAAACCTGTTTGTCGGCTTTCCCTGGAACAACCTGGGAACTGCACTTTCAGCTGGGTCCCCTTTTACCCTTCTCCTTCCTTATGGAGGTGTTTGCAGCCTTTCTTTTCTTATTATTTACACCAATCTGGCCCTTTATTCACTGATTCCCAATCAGGATAATAACCCTTTTATGGCGCGGCGGATAGCAACTTTGCTGGCAGTCCCCGCCTTGTATTTTCTCCTACTGGCTGGCAGTCATGCCGGCATCGCCAGCCTTGACAAGTCTCTGCCGCTTAAGGTTTCCATCATCCAGCCCAATATTCCCCAGGAAGAAAAATGGAATCCCATCTATCGCAAACGGAATTTCAGCATTCTGGAACAACTGAGCCTGGAAAATGCTTCAACTTCAGCTTCTGAAATACCACATCTGGTAATCTGGCCGGAAGCCTCACTACCCGATTTCCTCCAAGATGCCCCATTATTCCGGAACCGGATCTCAGCCTTAACCCGTCAAGGAAACTTTTACCTGCTGGTCGGCAGCCCACAATATGATACAGACAGTGCCGGGAAGCATCATTACTTCAACAGTGCGCTGTTGTTTTCTCCAGACGGTAAATTGATTGCCAGCTATGACAAAATCAAGCTGGTACCTTTTGGTGAATTTACCCCCCTGGTAAACTATTTTCCTTTTCTCGGCAAGATGGTTCCAGGAGCGGATTTTACCGCCGGTCAGCAACAAAAGCCCATAGACTTGGGCAATTTTTCTTTGGTCCCGTCCATTTGTTTTGAGGGCATCTTCCCGGAATTTATCGCCACAGCGATGGCAAAAAAAGCCGGATTTATCGTCAACATCACCAACGATGCCTGGTTTGGTATCAGTTCAGGACCACGACAGCATCTGCTCAACGTCCGGATGCGAGCCATGGAAAACCGATGCTACCTGTTACGCTGTGCCAATACCGGCATTTCCGCAATCATCAAGCCGGATGGACGAATCATCAAGCAGCTGCCGCTTGGCAAACGGGGAAAACTGGAAGCCACACTATACCCGGCTAAACGCACAACCTTCTATGCCCGCCACCCCTACCTGCTGATCCTCCTGCTGATGATCATTGCAGCCGGTTGTAAAATTTATATGCAGCAATGGTCACTGAAAACACGCTCCGGTTTTCCTTGACAGCCTCCAACCTTTTGCCGTAAACCGTATACCGTAAACTGTAAACCTCATACCTCTTACTGAACAGATGTATATAAAAGAATTATCCCTGGAAACTGATCCTGATAAAATCTTTTCCCAGCTGAACAATGCGCTCTATCCTTTCTGGCTTGATTCCGGCATGGATCACCATAAGCTGGGACGTTTTTCATTTATGGGAGCGGATCCTTTTTACCAGATCATTAGCCGAGGAAAACAAACAACTATTGTCGATTGTCTGAGCAACACCAGGGAGACCAGTAACCAACAACTCTTTCCCATACTGGATAATCTCATGGCCCGCTGGCAGCGTCCCAAAACTGCCGGCTTACCCTTTGAGGCCGGGGCAGTTGGTTATTTTGGTTATGAACTGGGTCATCACATTGAAAACTTCCCCCAGACAACGATCGATGATCTGGAGATGCCGGATGCGTTTCTCTCTTTTTATGACGCGCTACTGGCCATTGATCACTTGAAACAAAAAATATTTATCATCTCAACAGGTTTACCTTTAGACAATAAAAATGCGAGGGAAACGCGAGCTGCCGAGCGACTCAAATGGCTGGAGGAAATCATTAAAAAAGCTGGAAGCACCCCGGATTCGGTCATGGTGCCACTTCGGTTTGGTAATCAAAGAAATTCAAATTTCAGCTATGATCACTACATTGAAACGGTCAGACAGATCCTTGAATACATCGCTGCCGGTGATATTTACCAGGTAAACCTGTCCCAACGATTTGCGGTTGAATTTACCGGCAGACCCCTGGATTTTTATCGCAAATTCAGAACATTGAGCCCGGCGCCTTTTGGTGCTTATCTGGTCACCGATGACCATACCATCATGAGCAACTCCCCGGAACGCTATTTGCTCATTAAAGGAGACTACATTGAAACCCGACCGATTAAGGGTACCAGACCCCGAGGGGAAAGCCCAGAAATTGATGAACAGCTGCGGCAGGAGCTGATAGACAGCGGCAAAGACCAGGCTGAACATATTATGATCGTTGATCTGGAGCGAAATGACCTGGGGAGAATTGCCCAGTACGGTACCGTCCATGTTCCTGAAATGGAAATTGTCGAATCTTATGCCAATGTCCATCACTTGGTCTCAACAGTTGCCGCTAAGATTGATCAGAGACACAGTACCGTGGATTGCATTGTCAATTCTTTCCCCGGGGGGTCCATTACCGGAGCCCCAAAACTCCGTTCGATGGAAATCATTGATGAATTGGAACCCTCCTGCCGCGGAGTCTATACCGGCTCAATCGGTTACCTTGATTTTTCCGGTGATATTGATTTAAACATTGTCATCCGAACGGCTGTTCACCATCACAAAACCCTGTATTTTCAAGTTGGCGGCGGCATCGTGGCCGATTCTGATCCTCATCTGGAATATGAGGAAACCATCACCAAAGCCGAATCCTTTCTGAAAACTCTGGGGGAAACAAGCGAAGAATGAACAACCCGATCATCTTTTTGAATAATCGCTATCTGACCGCGACCCAGGCTGCAATCTCCCCTTTTGACCCTGGATTCATGTATGGAGATGGTGTTTTTGAAACCATCCGTTTATATCAGGGGTTTCCCTTCATGTTTGACCTACACCAACAACGCCTCGAACAAGGTCTGAAACTGCTGGATATCCCCAGACCGACCATGATTGATAAACTGAGGGATATTATTGCCCAACTGGGATCACGCAATCACTTGCAAGACACCCAGGGCATGTCCAGGATCATGATCAGTCGGGGACAAAAACCAACCAACCCCACCTGCGTTGTACAGGCAACAGCCCTTGATATGGAGGCAATCAAGGACCGCCAACAGGGGATGCAGGCCATCATCCTGCCCTGGAAAAGGGATGCGGCAAATCCATTATTACAGATTAAAAGCATGAATTACCTGGAAAATATCTATGGGCGAAAAATGGCGAACCAACAGGGCGCCCATGAGGGAATTTTTCTCAATCAAGATGGGGAATTGTGCGAAGGGACTTTTTCCAACCTGTTTCTGGTCAGCGACAATTTCATTGTCACCCCGCCGGTTGAAGCAGGACTGCTACCGGGCATTACCCGCAGGGCAATTATTGACTGCTGCCGGCTGGCAGGTATTAACTGCAGGGAGGAGCGATTGACACCGGCTGATATTTCACAATTCCTAGGTGGTTTTTTAAGCAGTTCGCTGATGGAATTAGCCCCGCTGAAATCTTTGGGGACCCATCATTTCATCCCCAGTCAGGTCATGGATATCCAACAGCGCATTACAGATGTCTACCGACAACTCCATCAATCATCCTGAAACAATATCACCAGAAGCCGCTGCTCCCTAAAGACATACTCTGCAAAAAAAAAGGGTGATCAAATGATCACCCTTTTTTAAAAACCAAATATTTCGCTTGCTACTTGACTTCAGCAACCAATTTCCCCATTTCAGCCTTCATTTTCTTCAGCATGGCAGCAGTTTTCGGATCAGCAGTGGCAGCCAATTTATCAATAGCTTCCATGGAAGAGTTGACTGATTTGGCCAATTTTTCCTTCTCAGTAGCCACCATTTTGGCTTCCATGGCATCAACCTTAGCATCCAAAGCATCAATTTTCTGAGCCATCGCCACTTTGTTTTTCTGTAATGCGCTCAACACTGACGGGGAACCAGTAGAAGTTGAGGCATAAAACCATACCAGAGCCAATGCGGCAACCGCCGCAAATAAAGCTACAAATCCCACCAGATTGGAACCACCAGACTCAGTTTGTTGCACCACCTGTTCTTGTTCACCCATAACCTTACCACCTTTCACCAAATTGTTTTTGTTATTATTATCTTGCTCTATATCTTGTTTCCCCACTGTTTCGGAGGAAGTTTCAGCCACTTTGGGGATTTCTGCCTTCGTTCCTTCACCGACAGAGGCAGGTTTCTCAGCCATCGGCTCAGGCGGTAGTTTGGAAACCTGAACCTTAACCGCCACCCGTTTCAAATGTTTCTCCGTTTCGGGCAACTCGGAGGAAGTTTCAGCCACTTTAGGGATTTCTGCCTTCGTTCCTTCACCGACAGAGGCAGGTTTCTCAGCCATCGGCCCAGGCGGTAGTTTGGAAACCTGAACCTTAACCGCCACCCGTTTCAAATGTTTCTC
>CAYZIS010000021.1:0-2994 GCA_964478545.1 uncultured Thermodesulfobacteriota bacterium | reverse complement strand
CGTTTCGGGCAACAATGATTTTCCGGCAGTATTCAGACTTTCACTAGCAGCATCCTTTGGACTGGCCTCACGATCAAAAAAAGCTGCCATTTTTCTCTTAGCCACCGGCGCCCGTTCCGGAACCTCAGCCAAGGCTTTCTTCTTTTTACCTCCGCTGGATGAACCACGATGTTTTACAGCACTCATGGAAATAATTCCTCACAAATCTGCAGGTAATCCAGACTCCCGCGACTTTTCTCATTAAACTCAAAAATCGTCTTGCGGGCGCTTGATGCCTGTTTAAGTTTGGTGTCAATGCGCACCGGCGACAAGACCAAGGATCCATATCGATCCTGCAATGCTGACAGCACCTCTTTACTGATATTTACCCGTTTATCAAAAAACGTCGGAATAATTCCGCCTATTTCAAGTTTCTTCTCAAAATATTCTTCAATCATTGCCAAATTGTCAAAAACATGGTTGGCGCCCACCATAGACAAATAATCCATACTGATCGGGATAAGCAACTCATCTGCATAAACCAGAGCATTCTGGCTGAGGATGGAAAGGGATGGGGAACAATCAATAAATACCACATCCAAGTCAGCAAAAATCTCCGACAGACCAGAAAGCCGGCGTTTCAGCATCTCCTCCCGCCGGGGCTGAGCCACCAAAAGAGTTTCACAGGCTGCCAGTGATTGATCAGCCAGAAGACAGGAAAGATTCGGCCGGGCTTCAATCAGACAATCGCTTAGAGGACGATTATCAATGAGCAGGTCATAGATGCCATACTCCGCCTCAACACCCAAACTGACACCCACGCTGCCCTGGGCGTCAAGATCAACAATCAAGACCTTTTTGCCACGGCGGGCGAGACAGTGCGCAAGGCTGATCACCGTCGTGGTTTTTGCCGTACCACCTTTAAAATTTTGACAGGCTACTATCCTCAAAAGCTTCTAAATCATGAGAGGTTTGAAGAAACTGTGTGAGTATAGCAAATCACTTGTGTTCTTGTCAAGGACTTTATAGGCAGGTGATAGTCATAAAAAGGTGTATATCAGGAACGCAACAGATCATCAATGACCTGCCTCTGCCGGCAGAAAACTTCCACCAGTTCTGGATCAAATTGCGAACCGGCATAAAATTCAAGCTCCTGAAAAGCTCTGGAACTATCCATTGCCTGCCGATAAGCCCGTGAAGAGGTCATGGCATCAAAGGCATCAGCCACGGTGAGAATCCTGGCCAGCAGCGGTATTTCTTGACCCTTCAGGCCATCAGGATAGCCGGCACCATCCCAACGTTCATGATGATGATACACAACCGGAACAATGGCTGCCAATGCGGTAATGGGAGCCAGTATATGCTTCCCGGTAGTTGGATGTTTCTTGACGATCAGATATTCTTCTTCAGTCAATTTAGCGGATTTATTCAGGATGCTTTCACTGATACCTATTTTACCGATATCATGGAGCATGGCTGCCTGAAGCAGCAGGTTAATTCGCTGGGGATCAAGCTGCAATCCTTTAGCCAGAACTTCGGCATAACGGGTCACCTGCTGGGAATGACCATGGGTATACTGATCTTTGGCTTCCAGCGCATGAGCAAAGCTCTTAATGGTTTGGAGATAATATTGCTGGGTATTTTCATATAAATTGGCATTTTCGATGGCCGAAGCACCTTTAGCGGCCAGGATATAAAGCGCCCGGCTTTGCTTTTCACTGAAGGTGAACTCCGGAGTAAGAGAGAAAAGATTAAGAATGCCTATATAGCGGTTATTTGCCTTCAGGGAGATACTCAGCAGGGAATAAAACTGATGTTCGGTTGACGGCGTGCGCAACATGGGCGTAATCTTGGGACTGCCAGGGCTGAAAACATGGGAACCCTGGCCATCAAAGATTGAATTCAACCGGGAAGCATCCACTTCCCGGGCCAGGAATTGGATAAATTCAGCGCATTCCAGATCAGCACAACCGGTACATTTATGCTGGGTTATTCTCAGTGTCTGACGATCATCATCCAATAGATATAATACTGCCAGATCAGCCTGGGACTGGGATAAACTTGCATCGAGGAGAACATCAACAATTGCCGAAATATCAAGACTGGAACTGATGGCTTCACTGGCATTATAGAGAACTATCATCTCCTTGAGCTGCATATTCTCTTGTTCCAAACGCCGCTTTTCCAGCGCCCGGCTCACTGCATGCAGCACATGATCCATATTAAACGGCTTCAACAGATAATCATATACCCCCAGTTTAACGGAATTAATGGCTGTTTCCATGGTGGCATACGCGGTAATGATAATAACCAGTGGAGGATTTCGCATTTTTCTTATTTCCGCCACCATGTCCATACCCCCCATCCGGGGCATATTCAAATCTGTCAAAACCAGATCAAAATTTTGTTGTTGAAGTACTTCCAAGGCTTCCAGACCATTACTGGCGGTAACGACATGATACCCTTCTTCGCTGAGTACCTGGAACAGGCTTTCAACTATGGAAGAATTATCATCCACCAACAATAAATTCATCCGGTCTTCTCCTGGGAAGGGTGAGAGGTAAAAAAGCTAATGCTAAGGCTGGTTTACTGCGCCCCACCAAAGGTATGTCCACCCAAATTCCACCACATAGAAGCAGTAGAAATTATCGACAGAAAAATAAAAAACTTGACCGAATAGTGGTCCAACCAAAAACTTCTACGAACGCAAGAATCAAGGCCACTCCATTAGCACAATTGCCCATGAAGAACAACTGATTCGTTTTCATCCTGGAATTCCAATATAAGGATTGATATTTTGTCAACTGAAGTTACTTCAGGCGCTTTTTTGCGCTCAATTGCCTGTTTTTTCAACGGTTCATTACGCTGAAATTGCTAAACTCGTCTTTTCGGCTCAGACAGATCAATTTCCACGCTCCATTCACCGGAAATAACTTTAATTGAACATTCTGCCAAAGTCTCCTTATAAAGGTGTTGCCAAGATATGGTAAAAACTCAATAAAAACATTGACTTAA
>CAYZIS010000020.1:0-45503 GCA_964478545.1 uncultured Thermodesulfobacteriota bacterium | reverse complement strand
TATCAAGCAGTTAACCTTCTTTTATGGCAATTTAGACTTTTTACGAGTCCATCATTCTTTGATGGTTTCGTAAAAAGTCCAGACCTGGATTTCTGACCACAATATGCAGTGGTTTAATGTTCCAGTTTACCTACATATGGTGGTCAATTTTGCGAATTCTGACTTTTTACGAGTCCATCATTCTTTAATACCAAAACATTTTTAACTGTTGCACTTACGAGTTGAATCTAAGTCTTTATATAAGAACGCGTGGCGTGATTAATGTCAATCTATTCGTATTTTTAATGGACAAAAATATTTTCGTCATCGGTCGTTAGCCGCCGGCAGCCATGGTTGGTGAGCAGGTAAGTGTTTTCAATGGTGGCTACCCCGCGGCCAGGGAAAATAAACTTGGGTTCGAAGGCGAAGACCATCCCCGGTTCCAGTATCTGTTTGCTGCCCCGGGCCAGGCCGATGCCGTTGGTGGGCGCATCCAGGCAGCCACTGAGGCCATGTTCGATCAGGCTGCTTTGCAGGGCTGTAATTCTCCGGTAAATTTCCGCTACAGGAACTAAAATATAAGGTTCGCGGAATTTTTCGCAAGTTGCGGTGGTTTGGTGGTCAGGAAGGGTCACAGTTTTTCTTCGATGCGGCTGATATAGGACTCAATTTCATTTTTCAGTTTGCTCAATTCATTGAGCCGGTTATCAATCTCAGCGCTATGGTGATGGAGGAGTTCCACCACCTTGGGCAGGATCTTTTTATTGGAGCGGTGGATAGAGTATATCCGTTCCAGTTCGGCCACATCATTCAGGGAGAGACCGAGAAGTTTAAGCTTTTTGATAAATTGCAGGCGGCGCAGATCATTATCCGTGTAGATGCGCCGACCCCCTTCCATTCTTTTGACCCTATTGAGCAGGCCGATTTCCTCATAGTAACGGATGGTCCGGGAGCTCATATCCAGCATCTTGCCCATCTCACCGATGCGGTAAGTCTGCACGCCAGAAGAATTTTTGCTCTTGGTTTCAGTCATTGATGTTTTCGCTTGACCAGTAAAAATATATCGCTGGTTTGCCCTTTCAAGGTTTCCTGTTTGTTTTATTTTACCATGAAGTGCATGGAGAACATGAAGGGTTAAAGGATGAAA
This sequence comes from uncultured Thermodesulfobacteriota bacterium, assembly GCA_964478545.1. Classification (GTDB taxonomy): domain Bacteria; phylum Desulfobacterota; class Anaeroferrophillalia; order Anaeroferrophillales; family Anaeroferrophillaceae; genus DQWO01. Next base: position 44,377 of record CAYZIS010000020.1, on the reverse strand, counting down.
CTTTTCAAGCCATCTTTCAACAAGGGAACATTGAAATTGATCAGGAGTCCATAATTGATCTCGGCTAATTTCATTTCATGTAAGTAAGTATTTGCACTTCATGGATGTCTATAATTTTGTTAACACTTTTGATCTCTATAATGATTTCATCCTCTACCAATATATCAATTCTATAACCACAATCCAGGCAAATTCCCTTGTATTCAATGGGTAACGTTTGCTGTCGCTTAAAAGCAATTCCGTTTAAATTGAGTTCCTGTGTCAGGCATTGTTCATACGTTGATTCCAGTAACCCTGGTCCAAGAGTTCGATAGATTTCAATAGTATATCCAACTATCTGATTTGAATGTCTGCTGAATGGCATGTTTCATGCCCTTCATGGTAAAAAGAGATGAAAAAACCATGTTACACTTGGAATTAATCCTTCTTTAGCGTTAGGAGATTAGAATGTCAATCTTTTTCAGGGAGCAAAAGCAAGGGTATGAGAGCTTGATTGTCGCCTGATGGTGAAATATAAGCGGTTAATTTTTCCCATTATAATCCAATAGTTATAGGTATTTAACGGTCTATTGCCAGGGTTAGTGCCTGGCTGATAGCGGCGAAAAATTAATTTTTATTATATTCTCATTTGCCAGCTAACGTTAGCTGATTTTTGTTGGCAAAGAAAATTATATGTTATATTTGGGCCTTCACTGATATAAAAACGTTTTATGCTGAATTTATAAGGATGGACCCCAGTTAGAGGAAACAAATGGCTACTGCGCAGAATGAACCATTATTGAAAATCGATAATATTTCCCTGAGCTTTGGTGGGGTGAATGCCCTGCTGGGGGTCAGTCTTGAGGTGCAAAAAGGGGAGATATTTTCTATTATCGGTCCCAACGGTGCTGGGAAATCCAGTATGTTCAATTCCATCAGTGGATTGTATCACCTCCAGCGAGGCAAAATTTATTTTAAAGGGCGGGATATAACTGCAATGCCACTCTATAAGATAACCGCTCTGGGCATTGCCCGGACATTTCAGAATATCGAGCTTTTCTAAGGGCATGACGGTGCTCGATAACCTGATGCTGGGCCGGCATATATTAATGAAGACCGGCTTGCTCAGCGGGGGGCTCTTTTTCGGCAAGGCCCAGCGTGAAGAATTGGCCCATCGGAAAGTGGTCGAAGAAATTATTGATTTTCTTGAGATTGAGCACATCCGGAAAACACAGGTGGTTATGCTGCCGTACGGCCTGCAGAAGCGGCTGGAGTTGGGCCGGGTCCTGGCCCTGGAGCCGGACCTGCGGATCATTGATGAACCGATGGCCGGAATGAATCTGGAAGAAACTGAAGATATGGCCCGTTTTATCCTTGATATCAACCAGGAGCGTCAGATCACCGTTTTCCTGATTGAGCATGATATGGGAGTGGTGATGGATATCTCCGATCGGGTGGCCGTACTTGATTTTGGCGAGCTGCTGGCTATGGGAACCCCCGAAGAAGTGCAGCAGGATCCGGTGGTGGTGAAGGCTTATCTGGGTGATGAGGATGTTGATCTTTATAAAAGGTAAAAGGGGTTCAAGGTTTAAGGAAGTCAACGTACAAGGGATACGTTACATGATGTTCGGGCTTGGCTCGCAGCCGTGTCTGCCGATATGCAGGCGGGATTGGCCGCCGGCAATTGATTTTTCGGGTCTCTGAAGTCCAGACTGATAAGCTGAAGGATAAACTTGAGGCTGCGGGGTTTAAGGTGACCAGCATCTCCCCCATTCAATAAATAATAAGCGATCAGCAGTTAGCCATTAGCTTTTAGCTTTGGAAAATCAGGATTTTACACTCGGCAGAGACATATAAAGGCTAACTGCTCAATCTGCATCCCAGTTCGAGGGCCGTGATATTCGCGGCCTTTATTTTTTGCTTGATTGGCATTTTCTCCAAAGCTGAGCGAAACTGGATAGTTGAATAGGGAAAACCGGAATGGGCGGTGGCAAATCCGGTAAGCAGCAGGTTGATGGCTTGGGGAAGGTTGTGTTCCATAGCGATGCGGCTTGCCGGTATTGTCGCCATCTGGTATTCATCCAATGTGGTTAAAGTTTTTTCTGTATTAATGAAAAGTTGTCCGTGTGGCCGCAAAAGATGGAGGATAGTCGGAAGTTCCTCAGCTGCCAGCAGCAGAAGAATATCCGCTTCGCCATTGCTGATGAGTGGAGACTGGTATCCCCCAATTTTCAGGTGACTGCTGACTGATCCACCGCGCATGGCCATTCCGTGGCTTTCATAGGAGATAAGCTGGTCGCCGGATTGCATGGCAACTTCAGTGAAAAGTCGGGAAAGAAAAACGACCCCTTGGCCGCCGACGCCGGCAATAATGATTTTTAGCTTATTCATTTTCCACCTTTATTTTCACTCCTCCCTACTTGATGCACTCGTAAAAAGTCACAAAACCGATGGCACAGTAAAAGCTTCATATTCGAGGCATGCAAAACCTGAGTTATGAGGCGTACTTACAGTACCTTGTAATGACGAAGGTTGCAGCTCACTCTTCTCCAACAATAGCACCAAAGGGACAGACCTCAATACATAGGCCGCAGGCGACGCAGGTAACTGGGTCGATATGAACGGTCCCGGATTCGTCGCTGATAAATGATGGACATTCATAGCTTTCGATACAGGTGCCGCAGGCAGTACAGTCATCCGTGACTTTGACTGCTGTGAAATGTCTGGCCTCTTTTCTGGCGGTGCTGTCCATCATGCAAGGGTGGCGGGCGATAACCACCGCAATTCCCCCGGTTTCAGCTTGTGTATAGCGCCAGGCTTTTGCCAGTTCGTCCTGCAGTTTTTCCTGGTTGTAAGCATCAACAACACACAGATGGTTGATGCCGGTGCCGCTGATTATTTTTTCAAGTGGCAAGGCAGGACCCTGGCTGCCGTTTACTCGCAGACCGGATGCTGGGGTTGGCTGATTGCCGGTCATGGCGGTGGTTTCATTATCGAGCAGCAACAAAACAAAGCGACTGTCTTCCAGACGGGCATTGATCAGGGCTGGAATTCCTGAATGGTAAAAGGTTGAGTCACCAATAACCGCGGCGATGGGGGGGATTTCAGTGCCACGATTGGCAAATGCCTGGTACATGGCTGAAGCCTGAGTGATGGAAGCCCCCATGCAGAGACAGGTATCCAGGGCTTTGAGGTTCAAACCCAGGGTATAACAGCCAATATCACCGGTATAGATGCCATTTTTCAAGGTCTTTTTCAGGGCGTAAAAACTGGATCGGTGAGGACAACCTGGACAAAGTCGGGGCCGTCGGGGAATAATGTCGGAAGATTTTTCCGGTCTGGCTGGTGGCTGTTTCCCAAGTTGTCGGTAAATGATCGTTTCCACCAGGCCGGGAGTCAATTCCCCGGCTTCGGGAATGATTTGATCAAAGCGACCGGAAACCCGATCCCGGCGCCCAAACTGCATTTCTATAACCGGGTAGGTTTCCTCAATAACCAGAATTTTGCTAAAGTTATTCAGTAAAGCCTCTATGGATGGTTGATGCAGGGGGAAAGGGAGGTCAACCTTAAAGAGTTGAACCTGAGCCTGTGAGTCTTTCATCTCGGCGATAATATCAGCCGCCAGGCTCCAGGCAAAACCTGAAGCGACAATGGCCAGAGCGCCGTTGTTTTTATTGTTTTTATGATGGTCATCATAAAAGGCAAACCGGGGATCATGACGGAGCTTTTCCAGTTTTTGGTTTAACTTCTGGTGCAAAACAAAACGGTGCCTGGGCGTTGCCGCCCAGCGGGAAGGCTCCTTGTTAAACCGGGGAGGATCGCCATGAGATTGTAATGGTTCGGGCTGTATATTCTGGCGGGCGTGGCATATGGTTGATGTGGGTCGCACCATAACCGGAACCTGAAATTCTTCGGAAAGGGCAAAGGCCCGGGAAACCATGGACTTGGCGTCGGCCGGGCTGGCCGGGTCAAAAACCGGAATTTTTGCCATCATGGCGAAAAATCTGCTGTCCTGTTCCGTTTGTGAACTGTACGGCCCCGGATCATCGGCTGAGATTACGACCATGCCCCCATCAACACCGATGTATGCTCCACTCATTAACGGGTCGGCGGCTACATTGAGTCCCACCTGCTTCATTACCGCCGCACTGCGCATGCCGGTTGCCGCAATGGTCAGGGCCGCTTCCATGGCGACTTTTTCATTGATTGTCCACTGGCCATAAACCTTTTGTTCTTCCTGCTTTGCCTGGGTGACAAAACTGGGTAGAATTTCCGAGGCCGGGGTGCCCGGATAGGAGTAAACAAATCCACAGCCACTTTCCAGCATTCCCCGGGCAATGGCTTCATTTCCCAAATATATTTCCTCTTTTTTTATCTTCATCGTAATCTCAGGCCGTCAGAGCGTCGTTTCCGATTGCGCAGGGCCTGAATCATCATGCCAATAATAATTCCAAGCAGTATGACTGCGGCCCCGGATAAAAACCATTTTATTGTGTAGGCTCGTTTTAGCAGATCCTGATCATCTTTTTGGTTGTCATAGACGGTTTTGATTTCCTTGTATTTTTTCAGCAGGGTTTCATGCTTTTCTTTCAATTCCAGGAATTGGGCTGAGTCGGTTTTCAATGTATTGTAATCATGACTCAACGCCTTGACTTTTTTGGTTAATTTCTTGACTTCCGACAGCAGGCTGGTATTGCCCCGGCGGTATTCATGGTTGGTGCTGCTCAGGGCATCAACTTTCTTCTTCAGTTCTTCGACCTGTCTTTGGGCCGTTGATAACAGGAGAGAGGCTGGTTTCCGGTTGGTCAGATAGCGTTGTAATACCCAGCCTTCCTTTTTCGGACCATAGCTTACCCGGGCCCATTCCTCATCTTTTTCAGCAAAGTTTGTCACGGCGGCGCCCGGCGGTAAAAAAGTCATTATTTTGTATTCCCTTCCCCGGCCGGCCCGAATGGGAATCACCCGGAGAGTATCAGACACATATTGTCTGAATGGTTCACCGGCCGTCTGTCCATTAAGGGGCAGAGACACTATGAGTCCCAGGATAAGGACTAGAATAAAAAAATGATGGTGTAACCTCGGCATTATGTTAATCCTCCTTCAGGTTGTAGGACATAATCTGGTGATTAGGGCAGTATCAAAAACCTAAATTAAGCTATTAGCTATTGGCATTTAGCTATTAGTTTAATGATTACAATATGTTGGCTACTGCTAACTTTCACCCATTGGGTGTTATTTTTCATCAACGTAATGCTTTGGTTTTTCAAAGCTAAACGCTAATGGCTAACCGCTAATTGCTCAACCTAGGAAAAAATAACATTATCTGCCCGTTGGTAATAGCTGGTTTTCCTGGAATATGGTGATTAATTGCTCGACAATTCTTGCGGTTGCTCCCCAGATTACCTGGCTGTTAATATGATAGGCAATCAGGGAAATAAGCCGCTGGCCGTTAAAATAGTAAAAATTATACTGGTTGGTTGTTTCAATAAACTGGGCAATCGGTACCGTGATCAGATGCTCTACTTCCTGATTATTAAGCTGGAACGAATAGGGATGGGGAATCAGACCCAAAAAAGGTGAAACCAGGAATCCGGTGGTGGTATCCACTTCATCAAGGCGACCGATAATGGTTATATCTCTGGATTTAATCCCTACTTCTTCATCGGTTTCCCGTAAACAGGTTTCCAGCAGTGATCTGTCACTGTTTTCTTTAACTCCACCGGGGAAAGACACCTCTCCTTTGTGGTGTTTTAACTGCTGACTGCGTTTGATCAATAAAAGGTGTGCCTCTCCTTCCCGGATGAATAAAGGGCAGAGCACCGCTGCCCTGACCCCATCAGGAAAGGAAAGCGGCTGATATTTATAGTTTGCCAGAGCTGAGGTTAATTGGTGTCCAGTCATTTGATGATAATTACCAGTATATTTTTCAAGACAGCCTTAAGTATACTGCAGATTAATATGCTTTTTAAAGGCTCAACTTTCTGACTTGCATTGCCAGGGACATTACAGGATGTTCGGGCTTGGCTCATAGCCGTGTCTGCCGACAGGCAGGCGGCCAATGCCTTGGAAGCCGGTCATGGACGGCCGGCGAGAATGAGCGAGAGCCACGCCGGAACATCCCTGGAAATTTTTTTAGTAATTTTAGCGCAAGTCAGTGGTGTTCGGTTAGGTTCTCGTAACTTTTAACTGATGCTGATCTCAGCGCTTTTTGGCGCTCGTTTGCCTGCATTTCCAACGGCTCATGACGCTAAAATTGCCAAACTCGCCCTTAGGGGGCTCAAACAGGGCAATTTTTTACGCTCTATTCGCCGGGAAAAGCAACTGTAACTCACGATGTTGCGCTGAAACAACATCAGTTAACGACATTGCAGACAACGCAAAAAACATATCGGACACTGCTGAGCGCAAGTTAGAAAGTTGAGATATATTTTGTAACAGATGCAAAATGTCCAGTCAATTTTTTTCAACCTTTCTTGAAATTTTTTGCTTCTAGGCAATCTGGCCGGAGAAAGTCCCGGCAGCTTCCTGGTAGTATAACTGCTCACGTCCATGATTTTTAGGCGAAAAATGAAAAATAACCAGTTTTTTCACCTGGGCTTCCTGGGCCAGTCTGCCCGCCTGGGATGCGGTTAAATGATAAGTCTGATCGGCCTTCTGCTGATCATTATCCAGAAAGGCAGCTTCACAGAAAAGAATATCGCCGCCCCTGATTAACTCTTTTACCAACTCAAAATTTTTCCGGCCGGCGTTAATATCGGTGACATAACCGATTTTCTGGCCAGGGGTGATAATGGTTAGTAATTGGGTGAGTTCCTGGAGGGAGTAGACTTTCCCTGCCACCTTAAAACAGGTATTTTCAGGGATTTTGTTGCGGATTGCTTTCCGTAGTTCCGTTAGCCAGGGACCCCGAGGCCAGGAATTTTTATCCAGAACATTCTGGCGGAAATTGATATGGAACGGTTCCTGAAGACTGTAGGCGGCACAGGGGATTTTGTGATCCAGAATGACGCCCTGCACTGAAAAATTTGGTGTCGAGAGGATGGTATGATTGGAAAATGGGGTTTTTTCAAGGGACTGTTCCTGGAAGCCATCCCGGCAGAAGAGAGTTTGGGAAAACAGGTGCTGGTCAGGATGTATCTCAGAGATGGTCAAAGAGAGGGAGTAGTTTTCCACCAGGTTCCAGGTGTATCCTGCCAGTTTCCCTCGTACATGCTGTAAAATGCCCGGTGGTCCAAAAATACGGATATGTTTTTTCCGTCCCAGAACACAGCGTAGCAGTTGATCGAAACCAATAAAATGATCCATGTGGCAATGGGAAACAAAAATATAGCTTATTTTCATTAATTTCTTGGCCGGCAGCCGGGACAGGTCTCCCAAGTCGAAAAGAACTGCTGTTTTTTCATGCCTTATCTGCATGAAAACGGCCGGATCACCAAAAGGTTTATTAACCAGTTGGGGGAGAAAGAGAGGGGTCATCTTTTTTAGCTTTCAAGTGTTGTTGCCGGCTACTGTTCCAGAAAGGATTTGCTCACATCGGTTGATATTGCCTGGAAAATGGATAAAAAGTCAAGATAGTCTTAACCCATCTGGAATTCCGATATAAGGCCTATATTTTGTCAACTGAAGTTACTTCAAGCGCTTTTTTGCGCTCGATTACCTGTTTTTTCAACGACTCATTACGCTGAAATTGCCAAACTCGCCCTTTCGGGCTCAGACAGGTCAATTTCTGCGCTCCATTCGCCGGAAAAAACAACGGTATCTCACGATGTCGCACCGGAAGTAACTTCAATTGAACATCCTGCAAAAGTTTCCTTATATCGGAATTCCAGTAACCCATGTTTGATGGTTTCGTAAAAAGTCCAGCTCCGGATTTTCAACCACAACATGTAGTGTTTTTATGTGTCAATTTCCCTGTATATGGTAGTCAATTTTTCGAATTCTGATTTTTTACGAGTGCATCATGTTTGACAGCATGAAAAATAAATCTATTATAATCAATAGGTTATAAATTTTAAAAAGCGTTTTCAGTCCACTTGCTGCGGCCACACATCTGTAAAGTAAGTAATTGTTCTTGAGGATGTCCCGGCATGGCTCTCGCTCATTCTCGCTGCACATCGTGTGCCGCTCCGAGGTGCCCGCCGCGAATCACCATCGTGGTGGTTCGTTCGGCGGGCAATGCCGCCTGCCTGTCGGCAGACACGGCTATGAGCCAAGCCCGGACATTCTTAGGCAATTGCTTTATAAACGTGAGATATTGATAAACATAAGATTAATGATTTCAATATATTATAATTAGTTACTCAGAAGGCCAAGGGGTACTACACTTTCATATAATATCAATACTTTGCCTATCCGAGGGGCACTGCAAATGAAAAATACAGAATTTTCCTTGAAATCATTAGCTTTTTTCGGCTGAAATGACCAAAAAAGGCAAATTTTGCTAAAATTTTTTAAACATGGGTTAAGTCGGGAACAGCATTCCGCGTTTCCAGGCTGGATGATTCCGGAGCTGTATTAGAAAAACTAAAAAATTGAATTCATTTACCTTCTATGCTAAGTCGGGAAGGGAAAAGTGAAGTGGCTATTGCCTTAAGTAAGAACCTCCCCTGGTAACAATCAGGGTCTAGCTGACATACAGGACCTGACTTATGAACAAAAAAGTAGTGAAAAGACCTTTCAGACCTCAATGCATGGCGACGGGCATTGGCAGCCTGCCTTACTGCCAGGTTGATGAGGCTGCCGAAGCCATCATGGAATTTCTGAAAGAAGCGCCATTCTGGCCACAGCTCCCCAATCGGAGTTATTTGGAAAACATGTATGCCCAGTATGCAGAACAATTTCCGGGCATGGTCATTGATGTCAAGCAAAAGCAGATGTTTGTGGATGCCGGGAGCGATGAGTTTCCGGCCCAGCTTGAAGTTTTTTATGATAAAATCATTCGGGATGAGGTGGATTATTTTGCGGTCAGTGAAAAGTTTGCCGCCGGGCTTTGGGAAGTTCCGTCTTTATTAAGCAGTTCCCCGTTGTCCATCAAAATTATGAAAGGCCAGGTTACTGGCCCCATCAGTTTTGGCATGACGGTAACCACAGCGGATAAAAAATCCATCATTTACGACGCGACCCTGGCTGATGTGCTGGTAAAGCATCTGGCAATGAAAGCCCGCTGGCAGGAGACCTATCTGCAGAGGTTGTTTCCCCATCAGCCGGTGATGATGTTTTTTGATGAACCTTATATGGTTTCTTTTGGCACCGCATTTTGTCCCTTATCCCGGGAAACCGTGGTGGCGATGCTGGATGAGGTTTTTTCGGTGGTTCATGGCTTGAGCGGGGTGCATTGTTGCGGTAATACGGATTGGTCCTTGTTGCTTCAGACCTCTGTTGATGTGCTTAATTTTGATGCTTTTGAATATGTAGATAACCTTTTTTTATACCATGAAGATCTTTACCGGTTTATTGAACGTGGAGGATATCTGGCTTGGGGTATAGTGCCTACCAGTGAAGCAATTTTACAAGAGAGTGCTGAATCTTTGTTCCAGCGATTTATTTCCCAGGTGGTGAAGTTGGAGGCTATGGGATTCAGCCGTGAGACCGTGTTGGTCCAGAGTTTTATTACTCCCAGTTGTGGTTGTGGTTCTTTGCCTGTTTCATGGACTGAGAGAATTTTGCGGTTGACCAGTGAACTTTCTTCCATGATCAGAGAGCATTATGGGTTGTGTTAGGGTTGACATTCTGTCTTGGGGCTCATATCTTCGGATTTAAGCTGGTCCAAGCTGCTGTAGCCGAAACCAATAAAGTATGTTGAAAGTGTTGTTACCCTGAAGCATGAAGAACTTGAAGTTTGCTTAAAAAAATCTTCACGACCTTCATGTCCTTCATGGTCGCATTCTTTTTTGATCTTTTTGGGTAACATTTCATTATTAATCAGTAGTGTCTGGTTAGAAACTTGCGTATTGTTGACGGCCGCTGATTTCAGCGCTTTTTGACGCTCGACAGTCTGTTTTTCCAATAGCTCATGGCGCTAAAATTGCCAAACTCGCCCTTTCGGGCTCAAACATGTCAATTTTTACGCTCTATTTGCTGGGAAAAGCAACGAGCTACCTTCACGATGTCGCGCTTGAAACAGCGCCGGCTAACAACCTTACCCACTATGCAAAAAGCAAACTGGGCAACGCTGGTTATTAATCGACTAAACTTCTGAATATCGATTGTGGTATCTTGATTTCTGATTTCACGTAAAATGGTGGATGATAGCCATGCCTGCTGATAACAAACATCTGTACCATGTTGTTCCCTTGGTTGATATCTATAAAACCGCTGAGGATATCATTGTTTACATTGACCTTCCGGGAGTGAAAAAGGATCAGATAAAACTTAATATCGAAGGTGATCGTTTACAGCTGGTATGTGAAAAGCCGGATGAACGTCCGAATCTGTCGAAGGGATTTTTTCATTTAATGGAGCGGGAATATGGTTTTTTCCGGCGCGAAGTTGTTTTGCCCTCCGGCCTGCAGCCGGAAAAGGCGGAAGCGAAAATGGACGACGGGGTGTTGATGGTTCGCATTCCCCGGGGATTTAGCCGGTAGAAAAAATAAAGAATAGACTAACTAAGGCGGGCTGCGCCCGCAACCCAAAAGAAATTTACCGGGATGTTCCGGCATGGCTCTCACTCATTCTCGCCGGCCGTCCATGGCCGGCTCCGAGGCGTCCGCCGCGAATCACCATCCAGGTGATTCGTTCGGCGGCCAATTCAGCCGTGCCTGTCGCCGTGCCTGTCGCCGTGCCTGTCGCCGTGCCTGTCGCCGTGCCTGTCGCCGTGCCTGCCGGCAGGCTGGGCAGACACGGCTGCGAACCAAGCCCGAACATCCTGAAATGTATTCTCGGCAATGTCAGGTAAAAAGTACAATTTTCTTGTTTTTTATACCCCTCAAGGGGGTACTGAAAAGAGTGACAGAAATTCAGGAGTAAGTTACTAATCAGGTGCGGGATGGAAAGCTCAAAGGCCGCATCTTTTGTTTGGAGGAAATAGCGTGAGCGAAAAAGAAAAGAAAAAAGTTGAAGCTGTAGAGCCGCATGATTCACTGGTTGAAGAAGAAACTCAACCTGATGCTCCTCTGGAAAACAAGGATGAAGATGATGGAGATCTGGTGATCCCCAATGAACTGCCCTTGTTGCCCATTCGGGATGTGGTGATTTTCCCTTTTATGATCATGCCACTTTTCGTTGGTCGTGAATCATCCATAAAGGCGGTGGATGAGGCCCTGAACGGTGACCGGCTGATTTTTCTGGCGACCCAGAAGAATGTGGCAGAAGAAAATCCGAGTCCGGACGATATCTACCAGGTGGGCACTATTTCGATGATTATGAGGATGTTGAAATTACCGGACGGGCGGGTGAAAATCCTGGTGCAGGGGCTGGCAAAAGGAAAGATCAAAAAGTATCATCGGCAGGATCCCCTGTTTATGGTTGAGGTGGAGAAAATTGATGAGCCTTCCTCCGGCGAAGCTGACCTGGAAATGGAAGCCATGATTCGTACGGTTAAAGAACGGTTGGAAAAGGTCATCGCGCTGGGGAAATCAATCTCACCTGAAATTGCTGTCGTCTTGGAAAATATTAATGATCCCGGGCGTTTGTCTGACTTGATTGTTTCAAATCTGGGCCTGAAGGTTGAGGTTTCCCAGGAGTTTATGGAAACGGTCGAGCCCCGGGACCGGTTGCTGCATATTAATGAAATTCTGGCGAAAGAGATTCAGGTGCTGGAGATGCAGGTTAAAATCCAGAGCCAAGCCAAGGATGAAATGACAAAAACCCAGCGGGAATATTTTCTGAAAGAACAGATGAAGGCCATTCGTAACGAGCTGGGTGACTTGGATGAACGAACCCAGGAAATGGATGAACTGCGGGATAAAATTAAAAAATGCAAAATGCCAAAACAGGCCAACAAGGAAAGTGTTAAACAGTTGGAACGTCTGGAACGTATGCATCCGGACTCAGCTGAAGCCAACATCATCAGAACCTACCTGGATTGGATGATTGAGCTGCCTTGGAATAAAAAAACCCGTGATAATCTGAATTTAAAGCAGGTCCGGAAGATACTGGATGAAGACCATTATGGTTTGAATAAGATAAAGGATCGTATTATTGAATACCTGGCGGTCTGTAAACTGAAAAATAAGTTGAAGGGGCCAATTTTATGTTTTGTCGGTCCTCCGGGGGTGGGGAAAACTTCCCTGGGGAAATCCATTGCCCGGGCTCAGGGACGCAAGTTTTTTCGCTTCTCATTAGGGGGAATAAAAGATGAAGCCGAGATTCGTGGTCATCGGCGGACCTATATAGGGGCCTTGCCCGGCCGTATTATCCAGGGAATCAAACAGGCAGGTACGAAGAATCCTGTTTTCATGATGGATGAGATAGATAAGGTAGGTTCTGATTTCCGCGGTGACCCTTCCTCGGCTCTGCTGGAAGTATTGGATCCGGAACAGAATTTTGAATTCAGTGATCACTATCTTAATGTTAACTTTGATCTGTCCAATGTGATGTTTATTACTACGGCCAACACTCTTGATACCATACCGGCTGCCTTGCGTGATCGGATGGAAATTATTGAGCTGTCCGGTTATAGCGATGAGGAAAAACTGTATATTGCCCGGCAATATCTCCTGCCCAGGCAGTTGGAGGAAAATGGGATCAGCGAGAAGTATATGACCTTGTCCGATCAGGGGATCCTGCAGGTTATTTCCCGCTATACCCGGGAATCGGGAGTCCGGAATCTGGAGAGGGAGATTGGTAGTTTATGCCGTAAGGTAGCTACTCGGATTGCCACTGAGGGGGAGATTGGCGTTACCCGGATTACCTCCCAGAATTTGCATAAATTCCTGGGGCCGCCACACTTCCTGCCGGAAGAAAACCTGAGAAAAAACCAAGTGGGGGTTGCTACCGGTCTGGCTTGGACCGCCTATGGCGGGGTGGTTTTGCAGGTGGAAACCACCGTGATGCCGGGAAAGGGAAATTTGGCTCTCACCGGGCAACTTGGTGATGTGATGAAGGAGTCGGCCCAGGCAGCGCTCAGTTATATTCGTTCCCGGGCGACCGAGTTTGGCATTGAGGCCAAAACTTTCAAGGAAAACGATATCCATATTCATGTACCGGCAGGTGCCACGCCAAAAGACGGTCCATCTGCCGGCGTCACGATGTTGACATCTTTGGTATCGGCTTTGACGGGAATTCCTGTCTATCAAGCGGTGGCCATGACTGGAGAAATAACTCTTACCGGTCGGGTAATGCCTATTGGGGGGTTGAAGGAAAAGGTGCTGGCAGCGGTAAGGTTTGGGGCCTCGACGGTGTTGTTCCCGGAAGCAAATAAGAAAGATTTGGTCGATATCCCCAAAAAGATCCAGAAAAAGATATCTCTGGTGCCGGTTCATAATGCTGATGATGTGCTTCAGAGGACCCTTACCCGACAACCGGAGAAAACAGCCGGTAAAAAGGAAAAATGATTGACCTTCATGAGCTGATATCCTGGGTGTTCCATGGTTGAAAAACCGGCGGTCGGGGATTGTGGCGAATTTGTCCTGATTGACAGGATCAGCAAGCTGCTGCCTCCGGTCAGCGGGCTGGTGAAACTGGGGCTCGGCGACGATGCTGCCGTTATTTGCCAATCGGGAGGAGAAGCCTTGCTGGTAACCACCGATATGTTGGTGGAGGGCATTCATTTTGATTGTTCCTTTATCTCAGCGGTGGATATAGGTTGTAAGGCCCTGGCCGTTAATCTCAGTGATATTGCCGCCATGGGGGGAATTCCCACCTGTTGTTTTCTCGGCCTTGCTTTACCTCCATCCCTTCCACTGGCTTGGTTCACGGATTTTATTGCCGGAATGCTGGATACCGCCGGCCATCATGGGGTTCAATTGCTTGGCGGCGATACGGTGGCCTCCCAACAGATTACTATTGCCATTACCCTGCATGGGCGGGCAGCAGAAACGGAAATCGTCTACCGGAAAGGGGCAAAACCCAGCGACCGACTCTATGTTTCCGGAACTTTGGGCGATAGTGCCTTGGGGTTACAATTGCTGCAGCAGCAGGGAAAAAGGCCGGATATGGATAAAAACCCGGCGGAAAGTTTTCTCATTAACCGGCATCGACGGCCACAGCCCCGGATTCAGTTGGCTCACCGGCTTGCAGTGACTCATCTGGCTTCTTCAATGTTGGATGTCAGTGATGGCCTGCTGGGAGATTTGGACCATCTTCTGGTTGCCGGTGGTCACTTGGGAGCTGAAATTATCCTTGACCAGTTACCTTTATCTCCGGCCTATCGACAGTTTCAATCCCTGGATTTGCTGGATGGCTATCTGCCGGCTTTGACCGGGGGCGAGGATTATGAATTACTTTTTACCGTATCGGCTGAGCGAGAGGATGAACTGGCCGCGCTATTAGTTGAGGGTGAAGTAGATGCCTGTTGCCTTGGCAGCATTGAGGAAAAAGCTGGAATTCGCCTCAAGTTACCCGGGGGGGAGCTGTTTGCCGCTGACGACCTGCATGGCTATGACCACTTCTCAGAAGATAATGCGTGATGATGGAGAAAATCTAGTGAAACAGTACCTTGGAGACCTGCAGGAACACCAAAATGTAAAAACCGTTGTGTTGGTGGTGCGTAAGTCGGTGGCTCGCTCCCGTAAGGACAAGGAATATATTGCCTTGAAAATTCGGGATAAGAGCGCCGAAATGAGCGCTCATATTTGGGATAATGTGGAGGCATATCGTGATCGGTTCAAGGAAAATGATTATGTCCTGATCAAAGGCCGGGTGGTATCCTTCCAGGGGATACTTCAATTGAATGTTTTTCACCTTGAACCATTTCAGGGGGAAGTGGACCCGCGGGATTTTCTGCCTCAGACAGAGAAAAATATTGGTAATATGAAATTGGTATTGCGAAATGCAGTGGAAGAGGTGAAGAACGAGTGGCTGGTTCGGTTGCTGAAGGAGTTTTTTCTGCGGGATAAAGATTTTCAGGGTTGCTTTGAACTGGCTCCGGCAGCCAAATCCATGCATCATGCCTGGCTGGGAGGTTTGCTGGAACATACCGTCGGAGTGCTTCAGTTGGCCCAACAGGTAGCTCCCCTTTATCCGTATCTTGATCAGGATTTGCTGGTTGCTGGAGCCTTGCTGCATGATATAGGCAAAGTTGAAGAGCTCAGCTATGAAAAATCCTTTGGCTATACTTCCAGGGGCCGATTGCTGGGTCATATTGTTATCGGGGTTGAAATGGTCAGGGAAAAGGCCGCGAAGATTTCTGGATTTCCCCCGTCCCTGTTGATGCTGATTGAACATCTGCTCCTCAGCCATCATGGTGAATATCAATGGGGATCTCCGAAACGTCCTAAAATTCCTGAAGCAATTTTACTGCATTACCTGGATGATCTGGATGCCAAATTGAATTCCATTGCCTCATTTTGTTCCGGGCAAAGGGAGAATGGTGCCACTTGGACTAATTACAATAAGGTTTTTGAGCGATATTTTCTCCTGGATCGGAATATAGACATGGGTGATAAAGCTGAGGAGGAGACCAAGTCCGATCCTTCACCGCCTGAGAACCCCATGCTTTTTTGACGGACTTTAAAAAATTCATGCTCCCCTCTCTTGACAAGCAGTGTTTCATGTGTTTTGCTGTAATAAATAAGGTAGTGTCCATCCGGAAACATTCATTTCTTGATGAACGTTTTCAGCGATCAGCCGTCAGTAAAACATTGGAAAAGCAGATGTTTAAGCTGACTGCAGAAAGCTGAGAGTTGATTGCCCATCTGGAAAAACCAGTTTCCGGATGGAAACAAGGTAAGGAGAATGAAGGACCTGATTCAGGGGGGAAGGAGGTATTGGAGATAGTATTTTCGCTAATAAATGTCAGGTCGGATTGTATCTGAAAATGAATGGTTGTCCTGGAAATTTGAACATTTTTCGGCAGCCCGATGACAAGGGAGGGTGAGTTATGGAAGATAGTGTTTATAAAGTTGTTGAGTTAGTGGGTACCAGTGCCAAATCCTGGGAAGATGCAGTTAAAAATGTGGTAAAGAAGGCAAAAGACAGCCTGCAGGATTTACGGGTTGCGGAAGTATCGGAGCTGGATGTCAAGATTGAGAATGGAGAAGTGGCTGCCTATCGGGCTAAAGTAAAACTTTCATTTAAATATAATAGCTGAGTGTTTGCCAGAAATTATTATTCAGCATTCATGAGAAGCGGGGATTTCCCCGCTTTTTCATTTTTTCACTGCCTGCCTTTTTATCGGATTTTTAACCCTTCCCCCTGATCATGGTAAAAAAATCTTATATCTGAATTCCGGTCATCATTATCAGCCTTGACAAATAAAACAGGCATTGCTATTTTAGCAATGTTGGCGCTCTATGCTGATGAGTGCTAATATTGGAGGAAGGGTCCCCATGGAAAATCTGACGGAAAGATATGATCGTATTCTGAATGCGATTGTTTCAAGCTATATCTGCTCAGCGGAGCCGGTTGGCTCGCGAACACTTTCCCGGAATGCGGCTTTTGATCTCAGCCCTGCGACTATTCGTAATGTCATGGCAGATTTGGAGGACCTGGACCTGCTATGTCAGCCGCATACTTCTGCCGGCAGGATACCCACGGATAAAGGCTTCCGTTATTATGTTGATCATTTGATGGAACTGCCGGAGTTGCCGGAGACGTTACAGGAAAAAATCAGGATGGCCTGTACCAGCCATCGGGGCAACATGGAAGAAATGCTGAAAGAAGGCATTATGGTCCTGTCCCGATTGGCGCCATATGTCAGTGTCGTCAGTCTGCCGCATTTTAATCAGACGACATTGAAGCAGATCCGCTTTGTTAGATTGAATGACCGCCAGATTCTGGCAGTAATGGTTTCTGGCTCAGGGTCGGTGCAGAATGTTTTGTTTGAGATGGACACGGTTTTTGCTCAGGATGATTTGAACCGATTTTCCAATTTTTTGAATCAAATGGTGGATGGTCTGACGCTGGAGGGGGTGAAGCGTAAGATATTTTCTCAGATGAAAGCGGATAAAGATGCTTATGACAGTGTGATGTCTCAGGTGCTCCGATTGAGTCAGAAGATGCTTGCTCAGCGGGTAGGTGATGATTCTGAGATTATGATTGACGGCAAACTGAATATCCTGGAACATCCGGAGTTTGCTGATTTCGATAAAATGAAACAACTGTTCCGGGCCTTCGAAGAAAAAAATATTATGGTTAAATTGCTTGATGAGGCTCAGAAAGGGGAACAGCTTCAGGTTTTTATCGGGGTGGAAAATCAGTGTGAAGAAATGAATGTTTGTTCCGTGGTCATGGCGGATTATGGTCAGGAAGGGCAGCCCATGGGAAAAATTGGGGTTATTGGTCCCACCAGGATGGAATATTCCCGGATTATTCCCCTGGTACGGTATACGGCCGAAGTTATTAACCAGTTAATGGATAATAGTTAGGCTGTGTTTGTAAGGTATGATATTTAATGGTAATGATTCCAGTGAAGGGTGCTGGCAAAGCTACCGAATTTGAGTGTGAAGGTGAGACTATGGCAAAACAGCAGACAACAATTTCCGCTGAAACTGCTGCTGGGCAGCAAAGTGATGAGTCAAAGAATATTCCGGGTCAGGATATGAGTCCGGAAGAGCTGGCCCGGGAAAATGAGCAGTTAAGGGAATCCGTAGCGCAGTTGCAGCAGGAAAAAGAGGCCTTACAGGAACGGGCCTTGCGGCAGCAGGCGGACGGGGAGAATTTTCGTAAACGGATCACCCGGGAGAAAGAAGAATTTGCCCACTATGCCAAGGAAGAGTTTATCCGGGAAATTCTGCCGATCAAAGATAATCTTGAACGGGCCCTTGAGCATGGGGGTGGGGTAGATAATCCCCAGGCGATTATTGATGGGATCAACATGATTCTTGAACAGTTTTCATCCATCTTTGAAAAAATGGGGGTGACTTGCCTGATTTGTTATGGAGAAAAATTTGATCCTAATTTTCATGAGGCAATGATGCACCAGGAAGCCGCTGAGCATGAACCTAACACCGTTATTGCCGAACATCAGAAAGGCTATATTTACCATGGCCGGCTCCTGCGTCCAGCGCTGGTGACCGTTGCCAAGGCACAAAGTAAAGAGTCAAAATAATAATAAATAATTACCGGAGATTATCCACAGCAACATAAAAGGGCTGTTTTTTTGAGCCTGCCGATGGTGGCAGGTATAACAACAGTAAAAATCATCATATCAGTCGTCCAAACAGGTGCTTGGTTGGCTGGATATCCGAAATCAAGGAGGATAATATGGGAAAAGTAATAGGTATAGATTTGGGAACCACCAACTCCTGTGTTAGTGTTATGGAGGGTGGGGAAGCAAAAGTTATTACCAACGCCGAGGGTGGACGAACAACGCCTTCGATGGTCGCGTTTACCGAATCAGGTGAGCGGTTGGTGGGCCAACTGGCCAAGCGGCAGGCAGTTACCAATCCGGATCAGACGATTTTTGCGGTGAAGCGTTTGATCGGCCGTAAGTTCGACGCCCCTCAGGTTCAACAGATGAAGACGAAGGTCTCTTATAAAATTGTCAAGGCAAAAAACGGGGATGCCTGGGTAGAAATAAAGGGAAAGGAATATAGCCCGGCGGAAATTTCCGCCATGATTCTGCAGAAAATGAAAAAGACGGCGGAAGATTACCTGGGAGAACCGGTGACTGATGCTGTAGTTACGGTACCGGCCTATTTTAATGATAGCCAGCGCCAGGCCACTAAAGATGCCGGTAAGATTTCCGGTCTGAATGTGTTGAGGATTATTAATGAACCAACGGCTGCCTCCCTGGCCTATGGTGAGGACAAAAAGGTTGAGGGGAAAATCGCGGTCTTTGATTTGGGTGGCGGAACCTTCGATATCTCTATCATGGAGTTGGGTGATGGCGTTTTTGAAGTCAAGGCCACCAATGGTGATACTTTCCTCGGGGGAGAGGATTTCGATGAGCGGGTTCTGGACTATATCGCCGAAGAGTTTCGCAAAACCGAGGGGATTGATCTGCGGAATGATAAAATGGCTCTACAGCGTTTGAAAGAAGCGGCTGAAAAAGCCAAATGTGAGCTGTCCAGTTCCCTGGAAACTGATATTAATTTGCCCTTTGTTACCGCTGATGCCAGTGGCCCAAAACATCTGAATATGAAACTTACCCGGGGCATCCTGGAAGGTCTGGTAGCAGACCTGCTGGATCGGGTGAAGCAGCCCTGTATGATGGCTTTGAAAGATGCCGGTATTGCTGCCGCTGATATTCGCGAGGTTATCTTGGTGGGGGGGATGACCAGGATGCCCAGCGTCCAGGAGAAAGTGAAACAGATCTTTGGTCAAGAGCCCGGCAAAGGCGTGAACCCGGATGAAGTGGTGGCTATCGGTGCTGCCATTCAGGGTGGTGTCCTCAAAGGGGAAGTAAAGGATATACTGCTCTTGGATGTCACCCCTCTTTCTCTGGGAATTGAAACCCTGGGTGGGGTATCGACCAAGCTGATTGAAAAGAATACCACCATCCCGACGAAAAAAAGTCAGATTTTTACCACCGCGGCTGATAGTCAGACGGCTGTCAGTATTCTGGTTTTGCAGGGTGAACGGGAAATGGCGGCGGACAACAAAACCCTGGCCAAATTCGACCTGGTCGGAATTCCCCCGGCTCCGCGTGGGGTTCCTCAGGTTGAAGTCAGTTTTGATATTGATGCCAATGGCATTGTTCATGTTTCGGCTAAAGATAAAGCCACGGGGAAAGAGCAGTCGGTTGAGATCAAGGCTTCCAGTGGTCTGAGTGAGGAAGAGATTGACAAAATGGTCAAGGACGCGGAGGCTCATGCTGAGGAAGATAAACAGAAGCGTGAATTGATTGATCTTCGCAACCAGGCTGATACTCTCATTTATACCACGGAGAAATCCCTCAATGAAATCGGCGATAAAATTTCAGCGGAAGACCGGGGTAATGTTGAGTCTTCGTTGAATCAGCTAAAATCGGTTAAAGATGGCAGCGATGCCGCGGCAGTTAAAGCGGCTCTTGACTCGTTGACCCAATCATCCCATAAACTGGCAGAAGCTATGTATGCCAAGGCTTCTTCAGAAACCCAGGCAGAGCAAGGTGGTGAAACTGGTGAAGCTGGTGAAGCTGGTGCTGGGGAAGAAGTGGTTGATGCTGATTTTGAAGAAGTTAACGACGAAAACAAATAAATGAAGAAAACAGGCCACAGGTCATAGCTGATAATTTTCTGGTTGTGTCCTGTGGCCTCATTTTGTTTGCTGTTTCCATCCGGCTGCACGATGATGAAAAGCAGGAGAATAAAATTTGAAGCGTGACTATTATGAGGTATTGCAGGTACATCGTAATGCCTCCGAACTGGAGCTTAAAAAGACCTACCGTAAGCTGGCATTTCAATATCACCCGGATAAAAATCCCGGGGACAAAGAAGCTGAAGAGAAATTTAAAGAGCTTACGGAAGCCTATGAAGTACTTTCTGATTCGCAGAAGCGGGCTGCCTATGATCAATTTGGCCATGCCGGTGTGAACGGGAATGGCAGCGGTTTCCCGGGAGGTGGTTTCAGCTCTGATGGTTTTGGCAACTTTGGCGATATTTTCAGTGATTTATTTGGAGATGTTTTTGGGGCTTCTGCCGGTGGCCGTTCCCGCTCTTCCGCCCGCGGAGGGGAAAACCTGCGTTATACTCTTGATATTGAGTTTGAAGAAGCAGCTTTTGGGACGGAAGCAAAAATCAGGGTGCCGCGCCAGGTTTCCTGTCCTGAGTGCAGTGGTTCCGGTCTGGCTGCCGGCAGTCAGCCGGAAACCTGCGGAACCTGCCATGGTCGTGGACAGGTTCGTTTTCAGCAGGGGTTTTTCAGCGTCAACCAGACCTGTCCCACCTGTCATGGAGAAGGAGCAATTATTCGTAACCCCTGCCAAAACTGTAAAGGTACTGGCAGGATTGCCGGCGAAAAAAACCTTTCAGTCAAAATTCCGGCTGGGGTTGAATCAGGTTCACGGCTTAAACTGGTTGGCGAAGGCAGTGCCGGCGTGAAAGGTGGTCCCGCGGGTGATCTTTATGTGGATATCAATGTCAAAGAGCACACCATTTTTGTTCGTGAAGGAGATGATATTATTTGTCGGGTTCCCATAAGTTTTTCCCAGGCATCTCTGGGGGATGAAATTATGGTTCCGACCCTGGAAGGTAAGCAGACGCTCAAAATAGCTTCCGGAACCCAGTCCGGTCATTTGTATCATTTTAAAAATCAGGGGGTGCCGCATCTGCGGGGTTATGGCCGGGGAGAACAGATTGTCCAGGTGGTGGTAGAGACCCCGACAAATTTGAGTGAGCGGCAGCGGGAATTGCTGGAGGAATTTGCCCGGGAATGCGGTGAGGAAACCCAGCCGCAACATAAAAGTTTTTTTAGCAAAGTGAAGGAAATGTTGGGATGATTTAATGTGCACAATTCTGCTGGCCTATGGGGTTGCCAAAGGGTGGCCGGTTATTATTGGCAATAACCGTGATGAATTTTTTTCGCGTTCAGCTATCCCGCCACGTGTTTTCACCAATGGCAGGTCCCATAGGTGGATGGCACCCGTAGATGAAATGTCAGGAGGGAGCTGGTGGGCGTGTAATCAAAGTGGATTGTTGGTTTTTTTAACCAACCGCTGGAATGGCCTGTTGCCTGATGAGCGTAAAATATCCCGGGGACATCTGGTTCATGATCTGGTTCAAAATGATTCCCTATCCGCTGCCAGGCAGTGGTTGCTGGCTGGCGATTTATCTCAATACAATCCCTTTAATCTCTTGGTCTTGACTCGTTCCGGTGGCTTTATTGCCAGTAATTATCCTGCGTTCGAGGAAGTTTCTTTATCCCCCGGATGTTATTTTATTGGCAATGGCCCCCTGGTTGATGACCCGACCCTTAAAAGTTGCATGGCTCAGCGTCAATTCCATCATTGGGCCGATGAAATGATAGATATGGATGGCATCATCTCCAGATTTAGGGAAATGCTGTGCACCTCCATCCCTCAGGAATCAATTCCTCCCCAGGGATTTAATGTGAAATTGGATGAATATGGGACTACCTCTTCTACCCTCCTGGCTTTTTCCGGCCATCAGCGGCCGGAAGTTCTCTGCTTTTATGCCGCGGGGAATCCCTTGCGTACGTCTTATATTGATTATTCTCCCATGACCCTTCTCTGCTGATATGGCTTCGTAAAAACTCCATCTTCTTTGTTAGGATGCAACCTTTGTCACTGCAACGTACTTATAAGCACGCCTTATAACTCAGGTTTTTCCCGTCTCGAATATGTAGCTTTTACTGTGCCATTGGTTTGCGACTTATTGCTAGTCTTTCTTGTTTGGTAGCGAATGCTTTTTTATCGCTACTCTATTTTTCTGTTGTGTGGTATGAATCCGCAGCGATGCGATTTATTAAATTTTAAGTTAAGCGATTAGCATTTAGCTTTAAAAAAAACAAGACATTGTGTTTATGAGCAATAAGACCTGACGGGTTGTAATAGTAAATATCCTGTAATTATTGAACTAATAGCTAACGGCTAAAAGCTAACCGCTCAATTTAGGTTAATCTGACTTTGGAGTAATATTCCTATGACATCATTTGCCGAACTTGGTTTGGACGCTGATTTGCTCAAAGGTCTTGACCGGCTGGGTTTTACTGACCCGACTCCGGTTCAGGAGAAGGTAATTCCGCTTCTTCTCAAGCTGGAAAACGATCTTGTCGGTCTTTCCCAGACCGGAACCGGCAAGACGGCGGCCTACGGATTTCCTCTTATTCAGTTACTTGATCAGGCGCAAATAAAAACGCAGGCCCTGATTCTCTGCCCTACCCGAGAACTTTGTGTCCAGGTATCCAAGGACCTGAATACCTACGCCCGCTTTCGGACGGCGGTGAAAATTGTTGCGGTCTACGGTGGTGCCAGTATTGTTAATCAGAGCCGGCAACTACAGCAGGGCGCCCATATTATTGTTGCTACTCCTGGTCGTTTGCTGGCTTTTATCAATGAGAAAAAAGTTGATATTACGTCTATTCGGGCGGTGGTTCTGGACGAGGCCGATGAAATGTTGCAGATGGGTTTCCAGGATGACCTCAACGCTATTCTGGCAGCGACCCCGGCAAGTAAAAAGACCACGCTTTTTTCTGCGACCATGCCGCGTGAGGTGGTGAAGATTGCCAGGAACTATATGAAAAACCCGATTGAGGTAACGATCGGGCAACGTAATCAGGGAATTGAGAATGTCCGTCATTTTTATTACCTGAGTGCGGCAAAAAACCGCTACCTCACTTTAAAACGGATTGTTGACAGTAATCCGGACATCTATGCCATCATTTTTTGTCGTACCCGCCTGGAGACCAGGGAAATAGCCGAGAAGCTGATTGAGGATAGTTACAGTGCTGATGCCCTGCACGGTGAACTTTCCCAGGGACAGCGTGATCTGGTCATGCACAAGTTCCGGCGGCGGAAAATGCAGTTGTTGGTGGCCACCGATGTTGCCGCCCGGGGACTTGATGTCAAGGACCTCACCCATGTGATCAACTATAATCTGCCTGATGATGCCTCCAGCTATACTCATCGCAGTGGCCGCACGGGCAGGGCTGGTAAGGAAGGAATTTCGATTGCTATTGTTCAGCCGCGGGAGAAGTATAAGATAAAAGAGATTGAAAGACGGCTTAAGCGAAAATTTGAACAAGGACGGATTCCTACTGGTCAGGAGATTTGTCAGCGGCGGATGCTGTATTCTCTTGATAAACTCAAGGAACAAAACATTGATGCCGCAGGTATTGAGCCCTTTATGCCTGCTATTTTGGAACATTTGGATTCTATGGACCGGGAGGAGTTGATCAGGCGTTTTGTTTTGGATGAGTTTGCTCCCTTTTTAGACTATTACTGCCATGCTCCGGATCTCAATGCCAGGGAGCGGGAGAACAATAGCTGTCGCGAGCGTATTGAACGAAGGTCCAGCGATAAACGCCACACGCCCGCCACGAAGGGTCTGGAAGAGTTTACTCGTTTTCATATCAATGTCGGTAAAAGGGATGGGGTCAACCCCGGCCGGCTCATTGGTGAAATCAACGATGCTACCGTGGAAGGTTCGCGAATCCGGGTCGGGCGTATAGAAATTATGAAAAACTTCAGTTTGCTTGAGGCTGATAGCCGTTTTGAGAGTGAGGTCCTGCAGGTTTTTTCCAACCTCATGATCAATGGTCGTCGGGTTTCTGCCCGGCTCGGTGAGGAAAATGAGAAAATGACATCTCGACCAGCGCGCCCCGCTTGGAAAAAACGCAAGCAGGACAGAAAGCGTAAATGAAGTCAGGAATTGGCTCTGTAGCCTGATTCCCGGAGAAATTTTCGGGTCAGATACAGAGTGGTTGGATGTTCAAAAACCTCCCCCTCAGGAGTGATTCCCCGAATCATTCCATCGTCAAAAAACCAGCTGAGCAGCAAAAGCCCTTTCTCCGTACGTTCCGAATAAGTTGAAAGATCAAGGTTATAAAAAGGCCTGGGAGAGGGTAGGGCAATCCTGTTTTTCTGCAGGGATTTGATAAAATTGATTATACGGCTCAAGCGCAGCAGGGTTGCTACTTCACCGCGGTTTGTTGTATGGCTGAGGGGCAGGGCGCTGGAACGCATCAAGGAGAGATGGGGCGGCAGGATGCCAAAGTCGGCGGCACGCTTGTAATCAAGGCTGCCCGGGGCCGGATAGAAAACCGATAAACCCACAATAGTTTTTTGCCGACCTAGGTGTAAGAGGTCATTAAGGCTGGTTTCCGCCTGCTGTCTGGGCGCTCCGGCAATAATATAGGAAACGGTATCGAGGCCGTGTTTTTCACAAAGTTCCAGGAGCTGATCATGGGCTTTGCCGACGTCCGGGCGACTAAATTGTTTAAGCTGCCGGCTGTCAAAACTGCCTACGGCCAAATTAAGGGTCCGAAAACCGGC
Organism: uncultured Thermodesulfobacteriota bacterium; assembly: GCA_964478545.1. Classification (GTDB taxonomy): domain Bacteria; phylum Desulfobacterota; class Anaeroferrophillalia; order Anaeroferrophillales; family Anaeroferrophillaceae; genus DQWO01. The sequence goes on along the minus strand of CAYZIS010000020.1, from coordinate 19,425 downwards.
CCCGCGCATGGCTACAATCATGGTTTCATCGAGAGACGGTGGATAAAGCCCGTTCATGGCCCGCAACTCAAAATCTCGTTTTTTCCGCAAGGCGGAAATGCCGGTTATCAAGTCCATAAACCAAGCCTTGTTGATGGTCAGGTTCTCATCTTCAAAATCGATAAAGCCGACATTGTCACGGGAAACGGCGAGATCAATCTCCCGGAGTACGGATGCGACACTTCTTCTTCGGTAGGGCAAGCCACTATCAGCACTGACGGCACAGTAACTACAGCGCAAAGGACAACCCCGACTGGCCGTAATGACGGCACTTCCCCGCTTCTTCCGCTGGTAGAATGATTGTTTCAACAGGTGGGTTGCCGGCAGTGGCTGGGAATCCAGATCACTTATGACTGCCGGTTCCGCAATATGCAGACTACCATCTTTCCGACGCCATACAAGACCAGGAATAGTAGCTAATTGGTCCTGATCAGCAGCTTGTCCGTTTTTGACCACCGCAGCCAGCCTTGATAGAGCCACCTCTCCTTCCCCACGGATGACAAAATCGACGGCACTACATTCCATAACCGTTTCCGGCAGGGCAGTGGCATGGTGGCCGCCAACCACGATGCAGCAGTCGGGATGATGCTTTTTGATGGTGACCGCAGTTTCCATGGCATTATTGCTGTAAGGGGTAAAAAGGGCTGAAATACCAACCAGAAAAGCCTCTGACTGTTGAACCAGCTGTCCCAGGTGGGCAAAACTGAAACCAAAATGCTTATAGTGGTGAAAAAGGGCGAATGGTGAGATGTCCGGTTTTCCGTAATGTGGTGCCAGGTAGTCCATTTCCTGAGGCCAGGGAATGACTTTATTTTTATTTGTTGCCAGGGCATCGATAATGGCAACCGAAAATCCCTGCTTTTCGAGACTTGCGGCTATGCAGGCCAGACCATAAGGAATGGTTCTTTTGGCGGTCAGGAAAAAATCCTCGATTGGCGGTTGGACCAGAACAACGTCAGGCATGGAGACTTTGCGAACCTCTTAAGACAATGGTTGAAGGATTAAATATTTACTCAACTTTCTGAGTTGTTCTAAAAATAGTCCTGCCTGTCGGCGGACACGGCTATGAGCCAAGCCCGAACATCCTGTAATGTTCCTGGTAATGTAAGTCAGAAAGTTGAGATATTTAGTGTTCATCCGGAAACACTGGTTTCCGAATGGAAACTATTTAATTTTATCTGCCATTCCAGACAGATCGATTTGGACAAAAATGTCAAGTTAATTATTACGCTGCAAGGTTTTTCTGCTGGCTTAAAAACCTTGCATTTTCCTCCAATATTCCCTATAACTAATCGTCTTTTAACCACTTACAGGGCAGGTGTTTTCCATAATGTTACGCTACATGAGAAAAAATGTTAAATCCTGGATCGTCAAGCTGGCGTTCTTTGTTATTATTCTGGTTTTTTCCTTTTGGGGCGTGGGTAGCATGACCGCTAAGAAGCGGAATGTGGTGGCCACGGTTAATGGCAGTGCTATAACAGCCAAATCCTTTTCCGAAGCCTATGACCGATTGTTGCAAAGATATCAGCAGCAATATAAAGATCAATTTAGCTCAGAAATGGCGGCTCAACTCAAGCTGAAGCAACAGGCATTGAACAGTATGATTGATCGGCAGCTGATGTTGGATTATGGCCATAAATTTAAACTGGCCGTCAGTGATGAAGAACTTCAGACCAGCATTTCCAAGATGGCTGCCTTTCAAAATAACGGCTCTTTTGACGCACGGCTCTATCGGCAGTTATTGAGCTATAACCATTTGACCCCGGTTGATTTCGAAGCCAGTCTACGGGATGACCTGTTGCTTGACAAGCTGAGGCAATTATTCAGCTCTGGTGCTAAAGTTGTCAGCCAGGAGGTAGAGCGGTTCTATAGCCAGCAAAAGGAAAAAATTTCCTTGGATATGATAAAACTGGACCCACAAAAATTTTCTTCTTCGATAAAAGTTGACGCAAAAGATTTGCCCGATTATTTTGCTGCTCATCGGGAGGATTTTCGGGTCCCGGAGAAACGCAACATAGTAGCGGTAAAAATTGATCCCCATGAAGTGGAAAAGAAGATTGTCATCAGTGATAAGTATATCGCCACCTATTATGACGATCACCAGGGAGATTATGTGGTTCCCGAGCAGGTGAAGGCTCGTCATATTCTCTTTAAAGTTAACCAGGAAGATCCTGTGTCTGCCTGGGACAAGGCGAAGAAGAATGCTCAGGATGTTATTTCAAAATTGAAGCAAGGCCAGGATTTTTCTGCCCTTGCCAAGCAATACTCACAAGGACCTTCAGCCAGCCGAGGTGGAGAGCTTGGTTTTTTTGGTCGGGGGGCGATGGTAAAATTTTTTGAAGATGCGGCCTTCAGTCTGAGTGTCGGAGCTTTTACCCAGATACCGGTACGTACCCGATTAGGCTATCATGTGATTAAAGTTGATGAGCATAAATCTGCCTATACGAAGGGTTTGGGTGAAGTGAAAAAAGAGATTAAGGCTCAACTGGTGAAGGATCAATTACCTAAGCTCGTGAAACAAACCATTGATCAGGTAGCTGTTCGCCTTAATGGTGCAACCCCGGAAACATTCATGGAAAAGGCGGTGACTCTATCTTTTCCAGTACTGGAAACCGGTTTTTTTGCCGAAAAGGAAAGTATCAAAGGTGTTGGCAGCGACAAATCTCTGGCGGCCAAGGTTTTTTCAACCCCAATTGGAACGATGACCCGGGTGGTAAATCCTCAGCAAAACAGTTATCTTTTCATGGTTAAAGGCATCCATAAAACGTATCTGCCAGAATTCAAACAAGTTGGCGAAAAGGTAAAAAAGGCCTATCAGCTGGTGCAGGCTCAAGCCAAGGTGAAAGCTCTGGCTGCTACTATTCTTGCCGAGGCTAAAAATAAGAAGCATCTTGATGATGTTGCCGCCATGCATAAGCTGAAGGTAGGTTATACCGGTTTGTTTACCCGGGGAAGTGGTTATGTGCCTAAGATAGGGATGGACAAACAACTGAGTGCCAAGGTTTTTGCCCTTGATAGTGAACATTCTCTTTATCCTCAGCCATTGGAATATCAAGGAATTACGTATCTGGTGCAGTTGAAGGAAAAAATATTGGAGGAGAAAAGCAAGGATGATGTTATTGTTGATAAAAAGAAAATTTACAGCCAATTGCGCCGCTACAAGGAATATCAAGAGCTTAGTGGTTTGCGTAATCGCCTGAGGCAGGTGGCAGAAATCAAGATTATGCCGGGTGTTCTTGATGAATAGATAAAAAAAAGCAGCTGTTTCAGTCCTGAACGGTTGTAAAAAATATAGTATTGACAAGGTAGCCTTGTCCATGGTAGAAAAATTGCTCGTTAAAATCTGAGGGATGGAAAATATTTGGGGCTGTAGCTCAGCTGGGAGAGCGCTTGACTGGCAGTCAAGAGGTCGACGGTTCGATCCCGTTCAGCTCCACCAACCTTATCAGGTTTAGCCATTATGGCATAAAAAAAGTTACGGGAATTTTTCCATAACTTTTTTTGCTATTGACAAGCAACTGTTTAATTACTATCTTTGTCCTAATGAAATGCTAAAGAATTCAAAGAATTCTGCCGGAGAGACTTTTACCTTAAGGGTAGGAAAATAGTACTACAGTTTGGAGGAGGTGAGATCTGATGAAGATTGTTCGATCAGATCGGGAAATTGGTAGTATTGATGTGGCAATAATGCTTGATACCAGTCCTGATAATGTCAATTATATGGCCAGGAAAGGTATTCTTCCGGGTTATAAGGTGAGCAAGTTCTGGCGTTTCAATAAGCAGAAGATCGCCCGCTGGATGAGGGAACATCGACCGGTTGAAGCGTAATTAAAAAAGAGAAACAAGAGTAAGAGTTTTTTCTGCATTGCTGGCAATAAAAAGCCGCGCGTTATAATAACGCGCGGCTTTTGTACTATTTAACATGGCAACTTTCACGCTCCAATCGCCGGGAAAAGCAACGGGTTACCCTCACGATGTCGCGCTTGAAACAGCACCGGTCGCCGACATTGAACCTGTCGCAAAAAACATACCGGACACTGCTGATTTTGAGTTATGTTATAAACTCTCTGGATTTATTTATACCAGTCTTTGTTGTATTTATCCACCAGGTCTTCGATCCAGGAATGGGAATAGAGAATATCTCCATTACAGCATTTGATACTGCGGTAATAGACCTGCAGCTCAACACTCAAAGATTTTTCGTCCACATCCTCACCTTCCATCAATTTCTTGGTCAGCTCGTCTACGGCCGGAATTTCACCGTGACATAAGGCAACCATTTCTGAGTCATAGACATCAACTATAGACGAGTAAATACCCAGGTGTTTATGCATGGCCTGGTAGCCACGATTTAAAAAGGGGCGCAGTTCCGTTGGCGTGCCGTTGGAGATATTGGAAAGGCCGCAGGTTGATTTGGCTCCGGGGGCAAAATCGGGGATCAGCGGCAGGAATTCCAGGAAAGAAGCTACTTGACCAGGGTCAACGCAGACCGGCAGAACGATGGGGTCAATCCACATTTTTTCTACTGGGATATCATATTCCAAGGCATGGTTGTAAATGTCAGCCGCACACATGCCTCGTTCGTTAACGTCCCGGGGTATACCTTCTTCACTGAGAGTCAGGGCGACAAAATTACAGTTAAACTCTTTGACAATCGGCATCCTGGTCTTCAGGCTGTCAGACTGGGCGGTGATGGAATTGATGATAGCGTCTTCCGGGTTCCTCGTTGCCTTCAAACCGGCGATGATGGCGTTATGATTAGTGCTGTCCATAGCCAGGGGCAGTTTGGATACTTCTTCTACCGTTTTTACCAGCCAGGTCATCATCTCATCTCCGCCTTTGCGGGCCGGCCCAAGGTTCAGATCCTGGTAATCAGTGCCGGCTTTTTCCTGCTCAATAGCCATCTTCTGGATCGGTTTCGGATCCCGTTCCTTGATCGCCGGACCGATGGTTTTTGACATGATGTTGATACTTTCAGCAAGACAAAGTACTTTACTCATCTCTTTTCCTCCGTTTGTTTGGTATAGAACAATTTTATATTGTTATTATTGGGATAAAAAAGATAGGAGCTGGTTATTTCCAGCTCCTATCTGATTAAAAACCTTACCTAAGCATTGGTAATCTTTTTCAGGAAAGCAGGAAGGTCAGAGGCATCGCGGGTGCCGATGATCACTTCCCAATCATCCCCAAGCTCTTCCTGAAATTCACCGGAAATCTGGGCGACATAACCAGGAATGATGATCTTTTTATGGTTGACCTTTTCCGTAATACCGCTCTTGACGGTAAACGGCGCCATGGCATCAGCAACAAACTTACCGGCAGACCAGGCAGTCAAGACTGACATCCCTTCCACGTCCATAATCAGCAACCAGGTAGGTACCCGGCTGGCTTCCACTTCCGCTGATACGATAAAATACGTAAGGGCGAAGTTGGTGGTGATGATGACCGGAGAATCAGGACCAGGTTTATTGATTTCATAAATACCCTCATCCATGAGCATTGGACGCTGCGGATCGGTGTAGAGGTTCAGTCTTTGAACCAGCAGAGGCAGCATGCCTTCTTTGTCGACATCACTCAATACCACAATGCCGCCATATTTGGCGATGAAAATAGCCGCATATAAGGCTTCCTTGTAAGGATCATCGGTCAGGTTGCAGATCATGTTGATAACCGGATAACCGAGATCCTTGTTTTTGGCTTTCAATGCCGCCCGTCGTACCTGGTTGTTGTCATAGAACATCTGTTTCAGGTTGCCGGCACTGGTATCCAGCACGATATCTTTTACCCCGGCATCAACGATGGTTTTGGTGAGGTTGGATACTGCTTCAATAGAATCACCCTTAGCCACCACCGATGCACCGGTTTCCTTGGCTATCGCTGCTACTTTAGCGGCATTATCAGTTGTTGCGGCATAGAGCAGGGCTTTCTTGCCATTGGCTGCCTTGGCTCCGGCTTCCAGAGCTGCCAGGTCATCGCTGATCAGGATCAGGCCTTTTTCCGTTGCTCCCAAGGCTTTGTTGACCAGGGCTTCAAATTTACCGGCATCACCACTGGTATTTTGCACTGCCAGCAGGTTGGGCTCAAGCATCAGGCCGACCCGCTCAAAAGAAACGGTGTTGAGGTTGTTGATTTTGGCATCCACTTCATCGTCGGCCATCTCATCGGTTACCAGCACGGCAATGGCAGTGGGATTCATAAAGGATTTTTCATGCCGGTACATGACCAGCTCTTCCCCGATGTTAACTGCCTTATCTCCGGTGCCGATTCCTACTCCACGGATTGGTGGTGCGGAGGCTTCACTCAGTAGAGCTCTGGCTTCATCGGATACGTATGGACATTTGTCCAGCTCAGCTTTACCCGCTGCCAATTGCATGGCAAAAGCCAAACATGTGGGGCTGCCACATTCCTTACAATTAGTTTTGGGGAGCATTTTGAAAATTTGGATTCCAGTGAGTCCCATTCACTTATCTCCTTTCATATTTGATTTAATTGCGCCCCCCACTCTCCTGTAAACCACGAAGAGAGATGAGGAAAATGTTATATCCGGCCAGGTTTTCTGGCTGACGGATCATCCTACTTACCGTACCTTCCCAAACATAGGTGCTCAGTGGTTTGTTACGGTTTTCGTCCCCGATCACAGCGGCGGGCCCGCTCCCGATTTACACGGGATTCCCTTAGACCAGATAAAAGTTCCTTATTTAAGTAGTATTTGTTACATCAACGGATCCATCTTGAGGGCCGGATGACCAACTTCTGTCATAAAGGCCATGACTTCCTCTTCAGTACAGCCGTTTTCTTCCGTGGCGATCATGTCGTAAAAATTGGGGATGCCAATCTCTTCACCACGTTTATCAATCATTTCTTTTGAAGCCTCTTTCAGGGCTTTCGGCAACCAGGCCAGCCGTTTGATGCCACCTTCAGCCGAGATGAATTTCTTACTGCCCACATAAAATTTGGAAATACCGACAAACCCGGGGGTCTGCAGACCACCACCGACCGTGCCGGCCAGGGTTGAAAAGCCCATCCCGCAAGGAGTATCGCCACTATAATCCCGGTCGACCACCATAATGACGTTAGCGGCGAACAGACAGGCACCAATGGCTTCAAAGCAGCCGCAGGAGGTCATGGGATCTTCCATGATCGAATAAGCGGAAAAATTTTCAAAGGCATTACCGGAGGCAGGACCAACAAATCCATTAACCCCTTTCCATTGACCAAGGCGATCATCAATGGTATCGCCTTTTTCGATGGGCTGGTTCGGTCCATGGGGGTTAATCTCAAAGGAGGCCCGGCAGTCCAACCAGTTGTAGGCGCCGCAAAGGCCAGGCCGTTCAGGGGTAACCACACAGACATGGGTCGGAGCAAATGACTGGCACAGGGTGCAGGAATAAAAGGTGTCAGTGGTCTCATCGATCATGTCAGCCAAACGATTATCGCGCTGTACCCAAGTCTTTTTGGCAACTGCCAGCAGCTCTTTTACCTTTGCTTCCTCGGTGTAGATGGTTACCTGGACCTTGTCAACGATAGCGCCAAACTCATTGTGCATTTTGGCATGGAGGATGGTACCTAAATGTTTGAGGGTGAAACCGGCGTTAAAAGCTTTTTTGGAAATCCGCATCCAGACGATATCACGCTGACCAATATGGAGCACGCCTTCGGCGCCATTCAGCAAATGGTGACATTGACGTTCAAGGATCGGCTCAAAATCTTCCTCGAATTTACGACCGGCCAGTTCGACCCAGATACCGATAGGCATCAGGCCGCCGGCTTCCACTTCCTTCATATCGGGACCAACTACGGTAAATTTACCATCTTCTACTTCATCCAGGGGTTTGGAATAGGCAAACTCGAAGCCCACAGATTTCGGGCCGCCAAGTTCAACATGCATGGCATCTTTCTTGATCCGTTCACCTTCGAAGGCCGGACCGTAGGATACCGGGATATCGATTTTGGCCACGGTGATCTTGAGGCCACGGACTTCAATACCCTTGGTAACAATTTCTTCCTGGGGAATATTAGAGACCACGTGCTCATACGTACAGACACCGGTGGGTAGGACCTGGGGCAAATCGGCGGAAGCGATGGTTGGTACCGCAAAGTTGATAGCGCCACAGGCAGCTGCAGCCTGTTCTTCTACAACGTCACCAAGTGCCAGGATAAAAGCAAAAATACGATTCTTAATGTATTTCAGCACGCCTACATAATCGCCAGGGGCCTTACCACCGAAAGTCAAGGCCGCTTTGACAGCAAAACCAACGGCATGAGCTGCGGCTGAGTGGTCATAGCCAAAAGGTACCAAACGGGTATTCCAGCCAATCTGAACGCCACCTTCTTCCAGCTGTTTAGCAAAGGAATTGCCATCGGGAGTGTGACTGGCCATGAAGACATAGATACTCTTTTCCTGCAGCTCTTTGGCGATTTTCATAGCCGTTTCCACATCCTTGGCAGCGCCGACGACAGCGGCAAAACCAGGAGCTGAACCATCAACGAACTCAACGCCACGTTTCCGCAGAATAATATCGTCGGCAGCACCCAACCAGATGTCAGGATCGGTTTCTTCATGGTCTTCTTTGGATGCCAGGTAAGGACAGGGATCTTCCAGGTATTTTAGAGTTTCTTCAAGCTCAAAAGCAAAGCAGGTAGCCATGCCAGAATCCAGCCCCGGGCCGAGATAGGGCAGCCAGCAATTTTCCGCCGGGACTTCCGCCAGCAACTCGCGACATTTTTTTATTACCCCGGGCATATCGTCGAGAGTCTCGACTTTTACGCCGGTGATACCATAGATAATCGGCAGATAGTAGGCGGTATTTGGCAGGCTAACTGCTTTATCAGCTCCATATTTTTTGATGGCGGCGTTGACTTTGCCTTCGACCCGGTCAACTACCACATGAGAACCACTGATACCGAGACCAATAACAATTTTGGACATATTCGTTACCTCCCGCGGACTTCTTGCCCGCTTTGTATAAATGAAAAATTGACTTACATTAATTCATCAATAATTTCTTCGGTCAGTTTGACCGCGTGAGGATTTCTCATGATCAGCAGGTTGGTGCCGGAGAGCATCATGTCAATCGCGGTCATGGCTTCCCACAAGACGCCCCGTTTTTCGATGTCGGGGCCGAATGAGGGCTCTTCCTTGTCGGTTAGTTTGACTTCACGGGATTTCCAGCACTCTTTGCCCAGATCACTGATTATCGGGCACTGCATCTTCTCATCGTTTTGGGACAGGGCGGCCAGGGAAATCCGCTCCATGACCGAATAGGTGTATTCGACCCCGTAGCCAAGAGCCCCGGTTGAAGGTTCCATGATAACTTTTTCCAGCGAAAGTCCGAGGTTGCTGATCAGGATGTTCATCTGTTTGGCCATGTTGACGTCAATGGGGCTCTGGGAGACAACGCAGTGTCCATAGCCCAATGCTGTAGCGGCAATTTTTTTGTAATTTTCTTCCACCGCCGGGCCAATCAAAAGGTTCATGCCGGCACAGACTTCACATATCTTAGCCAGGACCTCGCCATCGCCTTCCACATTGCCGCTGCCCCAGACCATCAACGGTACGGAGATGGCCTCAGCTACCTTTTTCGTCAGGTCGGCGGCATAATTGGCATCCCGGTTTTCGCCGTTGGGATCAGTACCAACCAGCTGCAGGCAGATCATTTTAGCGCCATATTCCTCAACATTCTTTTTCGCCCAGGCGACTGGATCGTTGATGACATCCTTGAAAGGATCAACCACCGCTGCCGGCCATTCCGGATTGACCACATCATAAACTTCCATGGCGATAATGGGTTTATTCCCCAGATCTCCATCGAATGAACAAAAAGGCATGCTGGCCTGTCCACCAACCGTAACCTTCTTGTCGCCGGCACCGACTTCCATTTCTCTCATTTTGCCGGAATATTTTTCCGACACTGCTGCAAATGCCATGTTTCTGTTCTCCTTTCCTTAAGGTTGTTTTCTTCTCATATGTTATTTGTACTGCTAGTACAACGAATTGTATACTGCATATTAGGTACGAGAAAAAAAGTATAATAGTTTATTTTTACTGCAAATACAAGGGAAAAATTGTCTCCATAATTTCACTTAATCCACGGTATGATAGAGCATCATCCGGGATCTCTACCGTGGGTTTTCCCTCACGGTCAAACTGGGCAATAGCAGGGTCTTCAAGGATGACTCCAGCCAGTTCAAGCCCCAGTTTGTCGATCAGCTGAGAGGCTTCAATCGAAATCCCCTCTTCCGGGGCTCGATTGATAACCAGCGCCAGTTTTTTGATGTTCAGCCGTAATTTTTCAATTAGTTCCTTGATGCGACCGGCTGTGCGGATGCCCCGCAGGCTGGGATCGGATACCACTATCAACAGATCGATATCCTTGGTCAGCAAACGGCTCAGGTGTTCCAGCCCCGCTTCATTATCCATGACCACATAGTCATATTCATTAATCATGAAATCAATGAACTTTTTGCACAGTGCGTTGGCGTAGCAGTAACAGCCTGCTCCTTCGGGCAGACCCATGACCAAAAGATCATAGGTTCCGGTTTCAACCAGTATCTTCTGGATGTTGTACTCCATGTAGGCTTCTTTAGTCATGCCGGCAGGGACTTCAGTTTTCATTCCTTCCCGCAACTCACCGATAGTGCCGGGGACTTCAACTCCCAAGACTTCACTTAAGTTGGCATTGGCGTCAGCATCGACAGCAAGGACCGGTTTCAGGCCTTTTTCAGCCAGGTAACGCAGCAAGAGTCCGGTAAGGGTGGTTTTTCCGGTGCCACCTTTACCGGCAACAGCAATAGATTTTCCCATAATTATTTATTACCTCTTGGATTAAATGGTCAGTTGTTCGGTTTTTGATCAATGAAGCTTTAGACAAAAAGTTTTAAAAAACTCAGTACTGTCCGGTTAGAAAGTTGCGTACTGTCAACCGGAACTGATTTCAGCGCTTTCTGGCGCTCGATTGCCTGCTTTTCCAGCGGCTCATTACGCTAAAGTTGCCAAATTCGCCCTGTAGGGCTCAAACATGGCAACTTTCACGCTCCAATCGCCGGGAAAAGCAACGGCATCTCACGATGTCGCGCTTGAAACAGCACCGGTTGCCGACATTGAACACGACGCAAAAAGCATACCGGACACTGCTGAAAAAAACTATGTACCCAGACACCACCAAGCACGATGAACGCGAAGTTTTAAAGAAATTTGCTTTTCTTCGTGCCTTTCGTGTCCTTCTTGGTAACATAATTTCTTAGTAGCTTACTCCTGAATTTCTGTCACTCTTTTTAGTACCCCCTTGAGGGGTATAAAAAACAAGAAGAAAGATACTCAAATATAAACTACCCGTTCGCGATGCTCACTTGAGAACACAGAGAACACGAAGGAAAATCGTCAGGCTGTTTCTCTGTGTTTTCGGTGATCTCAGTGGTGAAAAATTATTTTGTTTTGGGTTACGGGTGTTAGCACGCCTTAGTAATTTATTCTGGCAGTTCAACTCGGAAAGTTGAAATTTTATATATTCTGTCATTGTTTATATATGGTTTTTCAGTTGTTTTCTTCCAGTATCTTCATGACGCCTGGGAAAGCCATGGTATCGGTGTGGGGCAAAAACAGGGCCGCCACATATTCATCCATGAATTTCATGTTATTTGCCAGTTCAATATTGGTCATCATATCTGAAACCCGCTGGGCATCCTTCATCATTTCCCGGGAAAAAGAAACCAGCCTGGCACCTAAAAGAGCTCCATTGCCCACAAACATGAATTTTTCTGGTTCAATCTCCGGCAGGAGCCCGATGGTGATCGCCCGTTCCAGGTTGATGAACTGGCCGAATCCACCAGCAATAATCAGTTTATCCAAATCGGCAAAGGAGAGGCCGACACTCTCCAGCAGGATGCGGCAGCCGGCATAAATGGCCCCTTTGGTGCGGATAAGATTGTCAATATCTCCTTCAGTCAGGACAATGTCGCCAATCCCTTCGGCAGCCTGTTCCGCGGAAACCAGAACAAATTCCCAGCCGTTTTCGCCTTCGCGAACCCGTTTGGTCTCCAGATCACGCTTGAATTTGCCATTGGGTTCAATAATCCCGGTCAGCAGGAGCTCGGCGGCAGCATCAATAAGACCAGAGCCACAGATACCCATGGTTTTCTGGTTGCCGATGGTGATGACCATGGGTTCAAAGGTTTCGGGATTAATGCGTACCTGCTCAATGGCACCCCGGGAAGCGCGCATACCATTTTTTACCCCACCCCCTTCAAAAGCCGGGCCGGCGGAACAGGAAGTACAGACCAGCCAGTCACAGTTTCCCAAAACGATTTCGCCGTTGGTGCCCACATCAATGAACAGGGTCAGTTCATCACGCTGAAATATTCCCGAGCCCAGGATCCCAGCGACAATGTCACCGCCCACATAAGATGAAACCAGGGGAAAGGTATAAATATGAATATAGTCAGGTAAATTGATCCCGATTTCCAACGCCCGCACCGGCGGAAAGAAATTGGCCGTTGGTACATAGGGGTCTTCCCGGATGTACTTGGGATCGATGCCAAGGAGCAGTTGGGTCATGATGGTATTGCCGGCTAAAACCAAATGGGAAATCTGGTCGTTCCTGACGCCGGTACTTTCCAGCAGGTGGGTGATGATTTTATTGATATCAGCGATAACTGCTTTCTGCAGGGTCTCCAATCCACCCTTTTTTTGCGAATGAACAATGCGGCTGATCACATCTTCGCCAAAACCGACCTGGGAATTATATCTGGCATCTTCGGCGCAGAGATTCTCACTGTCGGTATTTGTCAAGTTTCTATGGGCAATGCGGCATTCTTCCAGGTTCAGCAACTGTCCCTTGACCGTTGTTGTACCCACGTCAATAATGATCGAATAATTGTCCTTGGTCGTATCTCCAGCTTCAAGGTCGATGAGCTTGAAGCCTTTGGGATTATAAACCAGGGTGACGGTAACTTTCCAGTCTGCTTGCCGCAGCACCCGGCTCAGGCGCCGGAGCAGGTGAAAATCAGTGGATATACGATCATATTTGTAGTTTTTCTTTATCTCCCGCATCAAGCGTCCCAAATCACTCATGTTGTCATCTGCCGTCGGCGGGGGCAACTCCAGGTAGCATTTGAACACCGCTGGATTGATGGTCAATCCCTGGACCAGGGTATCCAGGTCTCTGGCCTTGAGGATATGATGCTGGCCGCCGGTTTTTCGTTTCAGGACGGAATTGTCAATGCGGGATTCTGGGGGGATGGTGACGGTCAGGTCATCAATGACCTTGGTGCGGCAGGCCAGTCGATAACCCTGTTGCCATTGCTCATCACTTAATTTCTCCGAAGGCTCTGATTCTACCTTGCCTTTGTCGATGATAACCTTGCATTTGCCACAGGTACCATTGCCGCCGCAGGAAGCATTGATATGAACACCGGCGGCCATAGCCACCCGCAAGAGATTTTCTCCGTGACGATAGACGTCAACGGTGATGTTGTCGGGCTGAAAGGTTACCTGGTGGATGGGCTCTGGCATGAGTCAGACGTCACTTCCAAACGAGATATCGTTTTATCGTTATATTCCTAAAAACGAAAAAACCTGAAGCGACGATCTCCCTTAGTGGAGGATCACTTCAGTGTTATAAAAGGGAAACACTTACCGGGAGCAGCCCGTTAGAGCCGCCCCCGGTAACCGGTATTGAAATGTTATGAGTTAGAACAAGCCTTTTACCTGGCCGGTTTCCACATCAACGTCGATGCGGCGGTAAGCCGGGTCGGATGCGGTTCCAGGCATCAATGTAATAGCGCCTCCCAGCGGTACACAGAATCCGGCACCCTGGTAGATCAGAACATCGCGGATCGGGAATGTATAGCCTGTTGGCCGGCCTTTGAGGGTCGGGTCATGGGAAAGGGACAGATGGGTTTTCACCATGCAGGTACCCAGTTTAGACAGTTCCGGGTCGTTGTCGATCATCTCGATCTTTTTCAGGGCCTCATCGCTGAAAGAAGCACCATCGGCGCCGTAAATTTCAGTGGCCAGCAATTCAATTCGTTTTTTCAGCGGGGTGCTGTCTTCGTAGAGGAATTTGAAATCAACCGGATCATTACAGGCGTCGATCACTGCATGACAGAGATCCTGGGCCCCTTCACCACCATACTGCCAGTGTTTGGAAACCGCACAGCGGGCTCCGGCGTCTTCAGCAACCTTTTTGATCAGGGCAACTTCTTCGTCCGTATCGGTAAAGAAGCCATTGATGCAGACCACCGGATTGATACCGGCTTTTTTCACTGTTTCGATATGGGAGACCATGTTGCAACAGCCTTTTTCCACTAAATCCATATTCTTCTCGGTATATTCCTTAGCCAACGGTCGGCCGGGAACGACTGCGGGACCGCCGCCGTGCATCTTCAGAGCGCGGACGGTGGCGACGATAACGGAGCAGTTGGGGGTCAGGCCGGAGAAGCGGCATTTGAGGTTCCAGAATTTTTCGAAACCGATATCAGCGCCGAAACCGGATTCGGTCACATGGTAATCAGCCAGCTTCAGGCCAATGCGGTCAGCGATGATGGATGACTGGCCGATGGCGATATTGGCAAAAGGACCAGCATGAACAAAGACCGGCTGTCCTTCAACGGTCTGCAGCAAGTTTGGATTGAGAGCTTTGACCATCCAAGCGGTCATGGCGCCGCCGACATCAAGATCGTCAGTGGTTACCGGTTTGCCGGTTTTGCTGTAGGCGACGATGATTCTACCCATCCGAGCCCGCAGGTCTTTGAGATCCTTGGCTACTGCCAGGATAGCCATGATTTCCGAAGAAACAGCGATGGCAAAACCAGATTGCATTACCATGCCGTCCAGACGGCCGCCGAGACCGATGACAATGTTGCGCAGTGCCTGGGCACAGAAATCCATGATCCAGCGGACTTCAACCCGGTTGGGATCAATGTCCAGCCGTTTGAGGTTCTTTTTGGCCAGGAATTCATCGGTGTTATTCTGTTCATGTTGCATTCTGGAGGTCAGGGCGACCATCATCAGGTTGTGGGCATTCATGATGTTGTCGATATCGCCGGTGAGTCCCAGGGAGAAAGGCGTCAGGGGGATGGTCTGGGCCAGGCCACCGCCGGCGGCTGAGCCCTTGATGTTGAAAGTCGGGCCGCCGGAAGGCTGGCGAATGGCGCCACATACTTTTTCGCCCATCAAACCGAGACCTTGTATCAGGCCCATGCTGGTGGTGGTTTTTCCCTCTCCCAACGGGGTCGGGGTGATGGCGGTAACATTGATATACTTGCCATCCGGACGGTCGCTGATCCGTTCAAGCACTTTCATGTAGTCAACTTTGGCCACATATTTGCCCATGGGGATGAGTTCTTCACCTTCCAGACCCAGTTCGTCGGAAACCTGCCGAATCGGTTTCATCAATTCTTTTTCCGCCAAGGCCGCAATCTGCCAGTCAGCCATGTTTGGAGCATCAAACTTCGTAAAATCAAGTCCCATTTCTTCCTCCTGTGAATAATGATAAGATGTAAAGGAAAATACCCTGTAAAACCAAAAAAGGGCAACGTGACCTGATGTGGTCGTTGCCCTTCACTACTAATGGTTCAAAGCGCGATCTATGCTTGTGTCTACATTATACGATAAGGCAATATGCACCAAAACAATACTCCTATCCCATTCCCTGAAAAATTAGCAAAGGTAGATAACCATATTGTCTTTCCTTTGTCAAGGCAAATATGATGGCACAGTAAAAGCTCCATCTTCTTTGTTATGCTGCAACCTTCGTCATTGCAGCGTACGGTAAAGTACGCCTCATGCCTCAGGTTTTACATGCCTCGAATATGAATCTTTTACTGTGCCATCGGTTTTTTCGACTTTTGAGTAACTAATTATAATATATTGAAATCATTAATCTTTTGTTTACCAATATCTCACGTTTATAAAGCAATTGCCTAAGGATGTCTGGGCTTGGCTCGTAGCCGTGTCTGCCCAGCCTGCCGGTAGGCACGGCGACAGGCAGGCGGCATTGACCGCCGAACGAATCACCACGATGGTGATTCGCGGCGGGCACCTCGGAGCTGCACACGATGTGCAGCGAGAATGAGCAAGAGCCATGCCGGGACATCATCAAGAACAATTACTTCATTTACAGATGTGTGGCCGCAGCAAGCGGACTGAAAACGCTTTTTACGAAACCATCAAATTTGGGAATTCTATTCCCGGCGGATTTTAATCGGGAATTGGTGGGGATGAAATTTTTTGGACCCAGGCCAAAGCCTTCTCACGGCTATTGCATTCGCCATTGATTTGGCGCTGATGTACCGCCCGAATGATTACTCCCATCTGAGGTCCTGGTTCCAGCCCCAAGGCGAGAAGATCCTTGCCGTTAATCAGTGGCTTAATGAAAGTTTTTCGTTCCTGTTGATAGATGTTGAAAAGATCATGGGTACAGGTTTCAATTTTTTTCTGCTGTTGGGGGAAGTTTTTGCCCCGGGTGGCCAGATTATCGGCCAGGGCAAGAAACAGCAAAAGTGGCAGGTCTTCTTCCATGGCGAAAACCAGTTTGCGGAAAGTCTTGGGTTTCGGGTTGGCAAGGGAAAGCAAGAGGGGGGAGAGGTGTTGTTCAATGAGCCGGATAATGCGGGTTACTGTTTGTTTGCCAATTCCCAAAGGGAGCAGCATTGTGCGGGCGAGGTGGGCGGAAATTCGTTCGTGTCCGTAAAAATGAATTTTTTCGGTTTGGGGATCAATGGTTTTGCTGAGCGTCTTGCCCACATCATGGAAAAGTGCTGCCCAGCGGAGGATAACGGCCTGTTCATCGTTGGGCTGGATCATGGCATCCGGAGGCATCGCAATTATCGTATCTAAGTATTCCATTACCTGCAGCGTGTGCTCAAGAACATCCGCGTGATGATACTCATTTTGCATTAAACCCTGTAGGGGCAGAAGAGCTGAAAAAAGAGTAAATAAAGCCCTGGTCTCCGCCAGCAGGCGGATGCCGGCAGCGGCATTGCGCTGGCTGAGGATGAGAGATAATTCACTGCCGATCCTTTCTCCCGCTACTTCCATCAGACCTTTCCGGGCAGCAGTCATCTGCTTGATGGTTTCAGTCGGCAGCTGGATATCGATGGTCAGAGAAAAACGGATGGCCCGCAGAATCCGTAAGGGATCATCTTTCAGACTTGTTGGCGAAACGCAGAGAAGTTGGTGCTGTCCCAGGGCCTGCAGGCCGCGATGGGGATCATGAAAACTGTCATCGTGAAGGCCGAGAGCCATGGCATTGATGGTGAAATCCCGGCGTTGGAGATCGGTAGTAATGGAATCCCCATCCATGGGGGTGAGATCGAGAGTGCAGCCATGACTGACCAAGCGCCTGGTGATACGATTTTCTTTGCCAAGGGTGAAGAAATGTCCGCTACCGAGGCGGGCGGCGATATGACCTTCCCAATATTCCATGTCCTGGAGATGGCAAACCAGGTCCAGATCTGTAAGCTGGCGGTTTAAAATGGCATCACGAATACTGCCGCCGACGGCATAGAGTTCATGATGCCCGGAACGAGCGATATGTTGTAGTGCCGTCCACTCTGGAAACAGGTTGCTGAAGGTATGGTTCAACTCGACAGGATTTATGGGGAGGAAAGTTTTCAACCTGAAGGATTAGCTGTCTGAATGGGTAAGTTGGAGAAAATTATCCAGGATGTCCATCCCGGCCTTGGTCAGGATGGATTCAGGGTGGAACTGTATTCCCCAGATTGGCAGATTACGATGTTTTATCCCCATAATTTCCTGGTCGTCAAGGGCGGTGGCCGTGATTTCAAGGCAGGGGGGCAGGGAGTCTGGTTCAACGATCAGGGAGTGGTAGCGGGTAGCTTCAAAAGGGTTGGGGATTCCCTTGAAAAGGTCTTGATTGTTATGGGATATCTGTGAGGTTTTCCCATGCATTATCTGTCCCGCCCTGCTGATACGACCGCCAAAGGCGGCGCCGATTGATTGATGGCCGAGACAAATGCCAAGAATGGGTAGTTTGCCAGCCAGATTTTTGATTGCCGCAACTGAGATGCCGGCCTCTTTGGGAGTGCAGGGACCGGGAGAGATGACCAGGCTGTTTGGCCGCAGGTTTTTAATTTCCTGAATGCTGATGGCATCGTTGCGATAGACTACCACCTCTTCTCCCAGGATTCCCAGGTACTGGACGATATTATAGGTAAAGGAATCGTAATTATCGATCATCAAAAGCATGGCAGGTACCCGTTAGCTTTCATCCGGAAATGAACGTTTTTTGGTGAATACTACCTTTATACTTAACTTCCTGAGTTGTTCTAAAAACAGCCCTGCCTGTCGGCGGCCAAACCCGCTATGAGCCAAGTCCGAACATCCTGATAATGTATCCTGGTAACACAAGTCAGAAAGTTAAGTTATTAACGTAATGCCCTGGTTTTTCAAAGCTAATTGCTAATTGCTAATGGCTAATCGTTCAACTTAGCTATAAATATGCTTCCTGGTCAACGGAAGCTCATTAGCCAATCCCCGGCTAAAAGTCAACTGGTAAAGATCCAGGGGGCCGTGGAGGAAGTTGACCGAGCAGCCATTGAGGTACAGACGCCAGCAGCGCAGGAAACGTTCTGTTTCTTCTGGATTATCGCTGATTAATTCCCGAATGTGATCCAGTCGCTGTTCGAAGCGCCTAATCCAGTGTTCCAGGGTAAGATGGTAATGATAGCGTAAATTTTCCACATCAGTGATGCGAAAATCATGCTGGCCGGCTACCCGGCAGATATCATAAAGCTGCGGTAGTTCACCGCCAGGGAAAATATAGGTGGTGATCCATGAATCAGTTGGGGTTCCATCATTTTTACCAATGGTATGTAAGAGGCCCAGGCCACCGGGTTTCAGCAGCTCAACTGCTTTAGCAAAAAAATCCGGATAGTATTTTCTCCCCACATGTTCAAACATACCGATAGAAACTAATTTGTCAAAAGTGCCTTCAGCTTCCCGGTAATCCTGCAGGTAGAGGTTTACTTGGTCGGCAATCCCGGCCTGTTGTGCCCAATCTCTGGCATAATCAAGCTGGTTTTGGGATAATGTGTAGCCTACTCCGGTAACCTGGTAATGTTGAGCGGCATAAATCAGCATGCCACCCCAGCCGCAGCCGACGTCAACGAGCCGTTCGCCGGGCTGCAGCTGCAGTTTACGACAGATATGTTCAAATTTATCCTGCTGGGCCTCTTCCAGTGAGTTTTCGGGAGCTTTGAAATAGGCACAGGAATAGCTCATGCTGTCATCGAGCCATTCCTGGTAGAAATCATTGCCGCGGTCATAATGGTAGGCAATGGCCTTATGAGCTCCACCGATGGAATTATAATTAGTGTCAGACTGAAAACCCCGTCTGGGAGTAAACGGCCGTTTGTATTTTCCTG
>CAYZIS010000019.1:0-50981 GCA_964478545.1 uncultured Thermodesulfobacteriota bacterium | reverse complement strand
CAAGGGGCTGTGGGTTACTTTTTTCTCTTGACAAGTGTCAACCATATCAGTTGTTAGATTTACGTATGAACGTTTTAGTGATCACTTTATCGCATCCAGTTTGATCGCGTCTTTGAAGAGCACTGATTTAGTCAATGCTTTTGACGTGTCTGGTTGTTTTTCTCCTATTATAAAGTCCGACTCATATTTCAGATACGCTGGGATTATTGCAGCTTTAAGCATTATCATTGCAGAAAAGCATGGTGTAGAGATAATTGATCTGTTACCTAATGAAATCGGTGATAGCGACTGGCTTTTTGATCAAGTATTTACTGATACGATTCAATGGCGAGATCCAACATCAAACTGACTGATAGGAAATTGCTTTCCGGGGGGTGATGCTTATTTCACCAAGAACGTCTTTTCCGAGTGTTGCAACCTCCCCACATGAGAACAGTTTTGTCACTGAGGAAACCTGTAGGTAACCATTTTAGTATTCCCATAAATTCAGGCACCTTTGTCAAAGGTGCTTAATATTAGCGCCGGTTGGTCTCACCGATAATGGGTTAATAGCACAAACAGCCCCTACACCACGATTACCAGGTTGCAGTAGCCGTTTCTTCATACCCCGGCCAGCCATCATCGAAAGGTTCGTAGATCAGATCAGGATACTGGTCGGCATCATTGGTGGCCTCCAGACCAGACTTGCCGGGTGGTGGTCGCTCCCAGAGTTTAAGGTGTAAAAGAATTTTACGGATGGTGGGGGAATCAGTGATGAAACTGATGATCTTCATCTCCCCATGGCACTTTGGACATTCCAACGGGTCCACTTCCCATATCTTCTTAATACATTCCCGCCAGGTTGGCGAAGGTATGGTGCACGATCGTTAATCTGCAACATCAATTATTTCAATCCCCTCGACCAGTGCGACAATTTCCTCCGCCTGGCCGGCCTGCTCACGCTTACGACGGTCGCCGCGCATCCGGTTTGAGTACCAGCCATAATAACGTACAAGTTGAAAGTTTTTTTCAGGAATGTGCTGGGTTATGGCAGCAATGAAATCCACCGCTGAAAAAAGCTCGAAGTTTCTCCTGTTTCTGCCATAGGTCATCTTCGAACGATAAATCACCGTTCCCATCTGCTCATTATAGGTCATCTTCACCGTCGAAAAAGGACTTCGGATAATATATTGGGCTAGAGCTTCCTGGCCGTCAACATCGTCCGGAGCAATTCGCAGCCCGTTATAAACACTGAATCCGGATGTATGACGCCAATCCATCAGTTTTGCCATGAATCGATCGTTCATGAGCCCCCTGTTCAAAAAACATGATGACCTACACCAACAAAGGCAACACCCCTGCTCCATACCAGTGCAAAAAAAAGAGCGGTGCTGAACAGCACCACTCTTTAAACTCAATAAATTCCAAACAATTTTAATCAGGGATTCAAAACCCTCACAACTGCTTCACCGATATCAGCCGGACTTTTTACCACTTCAATGCCCGCGGCACTCAAGGCGGCCATCTTTTCCGCTGCCGTTCCCTTGCCGCCGGCAATAATGGCTCCGGCATGCCCCATCCGCCGTCCTGGAGGCGCAGTCTGACCGGCAATGAAACCAACCACCGGTTTAGTCATGTAATTGTTAACAAATTCAGCCGCTTCTTCTTCCGCAGTACCACCAATTTCACCAATCATAACCACGGCTTCCGTATCAGGATCATCCTGAAAAAGGGCCAGCAGATCAATAAACTGACTGCCAATGATGGGATCTCCGCCAATACCAATGCAAGTTGACTGACCCAGGCCCCGCTCGGTTAGTTGTTTCACCGCTTCATAGGTCAGGGTGCCGCTACGGGAAATTAGACCAACTTTTCCTTTCAGGTGAATAAAACCGGGCATAATCCCTACCTTAGCCTCATCGGGAGTAATAATTCCCGGACAGTTGGGACCAATAAGCCTGGTATCCGTTTCTTCAAGAAATGCTTTAACTTTTACCATATCAATGGTTGGAATTCCTTCGGTTATACAAACTACCAAGTCAACCCCGGCATCAGCCGCCTCCATGATTGCATCGGCAGCAAAGGGAGGTGGAACAAAAATGAGCGATACATTAGCACCGGTGGTGAGTACCGCATCCTCGACGGTATTGAAAACCGGAATCCCATCCATTTCCTGACCGCCTTTGCCGGGAGTTACACCAGCAACCACCTGAGTTCCATAGGCGACACACTGGCGGGTATGAAACATCCCTTCCTGGCCGGTTATTCCCTGAACCAAAATTTTAGAATCTTTATTAACTAAAATAGACATAATTCCTCCTGCTGAACTTTCCTGTCATCCTCAATGATTTTTTGTCTCGTTCAGGTTACTGAATAGCCGCCACTACTTTCTGGGCCACATCAGCCAGTCCACGTCCGATAATCATGTCAATACCAGAATCTTCAAGAATTTTTGATGCTTCTTCGGCATTGGTTCCTTCAAGGCGAACTACCAGAGGTACATTAACATCCACCAGTTTGGTCGCTTCGATAATGCCATTGGCAATCCGGTCACAGCGCACAATGCCACCGAAAATATTGATCAGTACCGCTTTTACATTAGGATCTGAGAGGATGATACGAAAGGCATTGGCTACTCCTTCGGCATTGGCACCGCCCCCAACATCCAAAAAATTTGCCGGGTCGCCACCAGAAAGCTTGATAATATCCATGGTCGCCATGGCCAGACCGGCGCCATTTACCATACAACCGACATTACCATCAAGTTTGATATAGTTGAGACCAAATTTTGAGGCTTCAATTTCCAAAGGTTCCTCTTCCGATAAATCCCTCAATTCCTGCCAGGAATCCTTGTGCCGGTAGATGGCATTGTCATCAAAATTGATTTTAGCATCAAGGGCCACGATCCGGCCATCGCCGGTAGACACCAGTGGATTGATTTCAACCAAGGAACAGTCATTAGCTTCAAAAGCTTTATAGAGGTTCATAAACATCCGGGAGGCTTGGCGAACCAGTTTTACATCCAGGCCAAGCTTATAGGCAACTTTGGCCGCTTGAAATGGACGAAGACCCAATGCCGGATGAACATACTCCTTGATAATTTTTTCCGGCGTCTCGGCTGCCACTTTTTCAATTTCCATCCCCCCTTCAGTGCTGGCCATCAGGACGGGACAGTTGGACGCCCGGTCAATAACAATCCCAAAATAATATTCTTTGAGAATCTCCATTCCCTCTTCCACCAGCAGCCTTTTCACCTCTTTCCCTTCGGGGCCGGTCTGATGAGTAACCAGTTGCATGCCCATAATCTGCTTAGCCGTTGCATAGGCTTCATCAGGCCCTTTAACCACTTTGACCCCACCACCTTTTCCCCGGCCGCCGGCATGAATCTGGGCTTTAACCACCACCGTACCACCGCCAAGGTCCTCAGCTGCCTTTTTAGCATCTTCGGCATTAAAGATGGCAAACCCCTTGGGAACTTCCACCCCATAATCCCGCAAGAGCACCTTTGCCTGGTATTCATGAATTTTCATAATACCTCCTCATAACCCCAATAGAATGAGTTTTTGTTGAGAACCATATTTAAAATTTGAACTGTTTACAAAAAAGACGGGGCACATCCCCGTCTCTTTCGATTGAAAGCAATGACCTTCTTTTGCTAGGCACGCAAACCACCCTGGTAATGGGTGGTCAACTGTTTTTCCATAGTTTCTTCACGGGTGTAATTAGGCAGTATCAGCGGGGAAACCAGATCGGTTTCAATGCCGGCACCCTCCATTTCCTTATGAAATGACTCTACATGATCCATATTGATTCCATCCAGGGAACCGGAAAAAGCTTTAACATACTCTGCCGCACTTTTACCAGCCCGACGGCCAAAGACGGTTATATCAAGTAGAGAATTCCCCATCAGGCGATTTTCCCCATGCACGCCGCCGGATGCTTCGCCGGCGGCAAAAAGGCCTTCAACATTGGTGGCGCTGCTGTCCTTGATGGTCAAGCCGCCGTTTTGATAATGCAGCGTCGGATACACCAGCATCGGCACTTTGCTGATATCAATACCGTAACGAATAAACTGGATATACTTTGCCGGCAGCTCCTTCTTGACCGTACCCGGTCCTTCCAGTTCATCGATCATGGGAGAATCAAGCCAGGCACCTACCCGCCCGGTGGGAGTAATAATACCCTTTCCCCGTTCAAGACATTCACGAATAATACAGGATGATTCCACATCCCGAGGTTCGCGTTCAAAAACAAACTGCTCGCCTTCAATATTGACCAGATTAGCCCCTAAACCCCTAACTTTTTCCGTAATCAGCAGGCCAACATTCTGTTCCGGAAAAGCTACTCCGGTAGGATGATATTGGGTAGAATGCATGAAGGCTAAAGGAACCCCGGCCCGGTAACCAATAACTAAGCCATCGGCAGTCGCACCATAATGATTGGTGGTCGCAAAACCCTGGATATGAAGCCGGCCATACCCACCGGTAGCAATAACGGTGGCTTTCGCTTTAACAACAAAATATTCTTCGGTTTCCATATTAAAAAACAAGGCACCGGCTGCTCGTCCCTTAGCATCCTTGAGAATTTCAACCGCTGAGGAAAATTCCAGAACCGTAATATCTTCGGCCCGGTTCCGAGCTTCATCCTTCAGCACCCGCATAATCGCAGAACCAGTAATATCACCGGATGAATGCATCCTTTTACGGCAGGTGCCACCGCCATGTCGCACCCGCATCCGGCCATCAGGTTGTTTGTCAAACATCAAACCCAAGCTTTCAAGCCATTCGATCACCAAGGGCGCATCATGACTTAAGGCCGCAACCAGTTCGGGAGTATTGGTAAAATGACCACCCCCCATAACATCAAGATAGTGATAATAGGGCGAATCTACCTCCTGGCTTGCCCCCTGGATCCCGCCTTCAGCCATAACTGTATTGGCATCACCATGGCGCAGCTTGGTGGCCAGGATCACCTTGGAACCATTCTCCTGGGCCAAAAGCGCGGCTGAAGTTCCAGCACCACCGCCACCTATAACCAGAACATCCGTTTCAAAAGCGGTCAGCTTTTCCAATTCAGCACTATCAACCAGCAGCCGGGCTTTGGACTCAAGAACATTAACAAATTCCGAAGGATACACCTCTCCCTTACTTGGACCAACACTGACCGCCCGACGGCCCTCTTTCTTATAATCCGGATGAAATTTATTCAAGACCTCCTGGCGACCAGCCAAAGACAAGGGTTCAAAATCCATCCCTTTTTTGGAGCGGGCGATCCGCTCAGGTCGGCTGGCCTCAACCTTTTTAATCAATTCCAGCATTTCAGGTGTATAACCCATAACAACTATCCTCCAGTTAGGAATGTTTAATTAATCCACCGGTAGATTCAATTCGTTCTACAGAAAACTTTTATCCTGAGGCTCCCAGCCTTCGCTGTTCTGAGGTTCCATTTCACGCTCAACATAGAGTTTCCTCAGGCTTTCTTCATCATTGTCAACCAGATTTTTCAGCATCTCATCATATTTGCCCGCATTGATATCGGCAACCCTGGGCTGCAAATGTTCAGCCCTGGGCACCTGGTATTTGGCATGAAGCCGACGGCATAACTGTGCCAGGTGAAAATGTTGAATCTGGGCCGGACAGCGGGATGAACAGAGTCCACATTGGATGCAATCAAATGAAAGCCGCGCGACTTTAGCAATATCACCACGCATGGCGGCATTGACATACTCCATCACCTCAATATCCATCGGACAGGATTTAGTGCAGGTATTACATGCCACGCACTTCATCACCTCAGGATATAATTTCATGATGGTTTCTGCTGAGGCATCAAGCTCTTCAAGTTTGTATGGGGTCCGGTTGGCCGGGAAAAAAGGCACCTGGGTCAAGTACATATTTTCCTGGACTACCGTCTGGCAGGCAAGGCAAAAATTCAGATGGTAATCCCCCAGGATCCGATAAACTGTCGCGCAGGCACCGCAAATACCACCCCGACAGCCACAGGAACGGATAAACTGATACCCGGCGTATTCCAGGGATTTCTGGATTGTCATGGTCTCAGGAACCAGGTAACGCTTGCCCATAATAAATATCGGGACGAGCCTGGTTCCCTCGGGCAGAATAGCCCGATCACCGGTTGCCACCTTGATTTCTTTTTTCTGTGCCTCACTCATGAAACTGTCCTCCTCAAAAACAACAGACTATTCCAAATAAAAGATGATGGCTTTGTAAAAACTCCATCTTCTTTGTTATGCTGCAACCTTCGCCATTGCAACGTACTAAATGTACGCCTCATGTCTCAGTTTTGCATGCCTCGAATATGAAGCTTTTACTGCGCCATTAACTTCATGACTTTTTACGAGAGCATCAAAGGTTATACAGTACGTTAACTATTTAGTCCCCGATTCATCTAGTAGTTCACTATCCTGAAACGTGGTCGCCGGAGCTGGTTCATCATAACTTCGTCCGGGTTCATACTCCATCATCTGCTGGGCCTGCAGGCCAACGGTACGGAAAAGCGACATAACCGGAATATCATTGGGACAGGCCGTATCGCAGAGACCACAGCCGACACAGGACATAACCATATGATTCAGCCTGGTGAGATGAAACATCACCGTGTTGACCGGCATGCGAATGGCCCCTTTATCCTCCGCCCAACCAAGATATTGGTCCGGAGTATGCTCAAAAGTCGGTGAGCGAAAAACGCATTCCCGGCAATAACAGATGGGACAGTTGATCATGCAGTTATGACAGCGCATGCAAGTGGAAAACAGCTCCTGAATACCTTTCATCGAGTTCACCCGCTGGCCAAACTCACCTAAAACCTGGTCACGGGATTTCACCCGTTCATCCTTTAATGAAGAAATACATTCTGCCCGTTTGGATTGTTCAGTATCGTTAAATTCCAAGATATTCTTTTCTGCCAGTTGCGATGCAAGTTCATCCCCAGCTTCAATATAGAGATTTTTATCGCAGTCAACTCCCCAAAGACCGATAACCATATCCACCAATTCCAATGGCATTGACGGGTATTCACAAATGGTACAAGCGGAACGAAAAGGAGCTTCGCTGTCAGACTCACAACGGCCCCCAGCAGCTTGTTTCCTGAGGTCCGCCGCCGGATCCTTGCCTGCCTTAGCCAGGGAGGAGAAATCTTTCGGTTCATAAGTGCCAAGGCAGTCAACCGCAATAATCAACAATGATTCCCGGCTAATTTGCTGAAACTTGGTTAATTCCACCAACGCCCGGGCTTCACAGGGTTTGACCACCACAGCAATCTTTTCGCCCGGATCACTGAAAGTAAGATTTGAAATGAGCCTGGCGGCCTGCACCGGAATAACCGGAGCACTTACATCCGTATCAGCCAGCAGGTCCGGATTTTTAATCAGGGCCTGGACATAATTATCGCCGCCGGTTGTCTTTTTTGGCAACATGACGCTGCCCACCAAATCACTTTGCAGCAGTCGTTCCATAAAATCCTGGACAGAACGGTTAAAACCAGCATCGCCCAGATCAATGACCGTTGATTTCATCAGTTTCGGCCTCCAAATATGATGGCTTCGTAAAAACTCCATCTTCTTTGTTATGCTGCAACCTTCGTTATTGCAGCCTACTGCCAGCACACCTCACACCACTGGTTATTACATGCCTCGAATATGAATCTTTTACTGTGCTATCAGTTTTTCGACTTTTCACGAAAGTATTATAAGTTTAATTGCCAACTTTCATCCGCCTGGTGTTATTTCACATTAACGTAATACCCTGGTTTTCCAAAGCTAAATGCTAACAGCTAACCGCTAATCGCTCAACTTAGGAAAAACTTACAAATCCCATTCATTGGCCAGCGGGTTCGGCCCCATGGATTCCAAGGCACCATTATACTCGCGCACCGTTTCAGCAAAAAGACGCCCTTCACTGGCGCTGATCCAGCGCAGCCAGACACGATCCTGATCAAGTCCCAAAGTTTCCATAATGTTGCGCAGCAGAGCGATCCGCCGCCGAGCTTTCAAATTTCCGGTCTGGTAATGACAATCACCCGGATGACAACCACCAATCAAGACCCCGTCTGCACCATCAAGAAGGGCTTTCAATACATACACCACATCTATGGCCCCGGAACACATGAGGTGAATAATCCGGATACCGGCTGGATATTGTTGTCGAGTGGTCCCGGCCAGATCAGCACCAGTATACGTACACCAGTGGCAGAGAAAAGCCACTATCCGTGGTTCATGATTATTATCAACCATAATTCAACCTATATTCAATGCGTTAGATTTAACAATTAAACTATTTTGTTTCCATCCAGAAACTAATATTTCCGGATGCCCTGTTAACTGTCAGCCTTTAGCTCTCAACTTAACCAGTTATTTTTTTCAATATTTTACTGAAAGCTGAATGCTGATCGCTGAAAGCGTTCATCCGGAAATGAACGTTTCCGGATGGACACTATTTTATTAACTGATCAGCCACGGCCATCATCTGGCCCTTATCAAAACCGATCTGCTGAGTAGCCCCATTAGGGCAAATAGCGGCACAGCTTCCACAACCATGACACAAGTCATAATGAACTTCAGCAATATTATTGTCGGGATTAATCTCCCGAGCACCATAGGGGCAGGTCTCTACACAGAGACCACAACCGCTGCAAAGCCTGGTACTAACCAGCACGGCATATTTTGATGTTTGAATATTTCCCTTCGCCAGAACTGTTGCCGCCCGGGATGCGGCCGCTCGACTGCGTACCAGGGTTTCTTCTATGTGTAGTGGGGCTGAAGCAAGACCACAATGATAGCGTCCTTCACCAACAAAATCAACTAATGCTGCCTTGCTGTTAGCCTCGGCAAAAAAACCATATTCGTCCAGAGGTAGATCTAAGGTTGCTGCCAGTTGCCGATTATCACCAGGCTCAATCCCGGTACTTAAAACCAGAATATCCGGTTCCAGGGTTAACTGACGGCGTAAAATCTGATCATTATAGGTCACTTGAAGTTTTCCAGCACTAACAGCAACATCTGGTTTAGCCTCGAGATCATAAGTAGTAAAGAGTACCCCCTCCTGGCGGGCAAAACGATAATAATCTTCATAGAGGCCATAGGCACACAGGTCACGATATAATACCGTCACCTGAATATCTGGATTTTCCTCTTTTAATCGGCGGGCATTTTTCAATGCATGGGTACAACAAACCCGGCTGCAATATTCCCGTTTACCCGGTTCACGCGAGCCCACACATTGGATCATCACTAGCGACTTGACAGACTGCAGCGATTCCGGGGCAGTGGCAAGGCGTTCTTCAAGTTCAGTCTGGGTCAACACCCGCTCATCCTGCCCACGAAGATATTCATCGGTTGTTGCTTCCCGGGCTCCGGTTGCCACTACCAAAACCCCGTGATGAAGCAAATGATCGGTTTCCCCCTGTTTAACAACCGTGGTATAATTTCCCACTTTCCCCTGATGCCTCACAACATGTGCCTCAGTAAAAACTTCAATCAGCTCATTTTCACCCACTTCAGCCGCCAGTGATTCGGCAAACGGCCGGGGAGCTGAACCTTTTATGGTATAATAGGTTTCCAGCAGCCGGCCACCGAGCTTATCGGTTTTTTCCACCAAATCCACCCCATATCCGCGGGCGGCCAGGGAAAGAGCCACAGTCATCCCGGCAATTCCACCACCAACAACCAAGGCTCGCGGTTCAACTGTCGCTTCTTCCCGGATAGCCGGCAAAGTTCGATAAATTTGGGTCACCGCAGCTTGGACCAGCGCGGCAGCCTTGGCTTTCACCATACTATCTCCCACTTGGTGAGGGAGAAGGCACTGTTCCTTCAAATTAACCACGGTAAAAACATTGGAGTTAAAACCTATCTCCCGGGCAAATGTATCCAGCAATCGTTCCATTTCCCTGACTGAACAAGCACCGATAACAACCCTATTCAACTCGTGCTTACCGATCAAGCGACGTAAATCAGCAAGTCCTTCCGCAGTGCAGGCATGATCGAAAATTTCAGCGCAAACAACCCGATGCCGCGTACTGACCTCCTGGCACAATCCAGCAAAATCAAGCTCATCTGCCATAAAACCGGAACAGGAACAAAGAAAAACCCCAATCCGTGGTTCTTCCACCCAGACATTCCCCTCCCGGGGCATCAATGTGCTGCTGTTATCTTCGGCTTCATCTATGCTTACACTATTATCTATCAACGATACCAGCAGGGCATCAGCGGCTCCGGCAGCTTCCATCACTGTTTCTGGAATATCCTTGGGACCGCAGAAAGCACCAGCGGCAAAAATTCCGGGGACAGAAGTCTTCGTTGGACTGAGCTCATCCGTCCGACAAAAACCATAATCGTCCAGTTCCAACCCCAAATCAGCAGCAAAATCAAGTTTGGGCGCATCAAAACCCAAAGATAATACGACCAGATCAACCTCATCTTCAAGAAATTTTCCCTCATCATCATAAATCAGGCGAAGCTTATGACTTTGGGGATCTTTTTTTACCGTAGAAATCATTGAACGTCGATAATCAACCTTAAATTCTTCCCGAGCCCGGTTGAAATATTTCTCATAACCTTTGCCCACCCCCCGCAAGTCCATATAGTAAACCACCACCTCGGTTTCCGGGCTCCGCTCACGGATGAACATCGCTTGTTTGGTAGCATACATACAACAAACAGATGAACAATATCCCCGGCCACAGGAAACATCACGGGAACCGACACACTGGATAAAGGCTACTCGTTTAGGGGTAGAACCATCAGCCGGAGCCAGCGGCTTCCCCTGACTGGGTCCGGAATAACTGATCATCCGTTCCAGTTGGCGACTGCTGACTACATTGGCATAACGGCCAAAACCATATTCTCCTTTCAGCTTACCATCAACGAGAGAAAAGCCGGGGGTCAGGAGAATGGCATCGCTCTCTACTTCCTCTTCTAAGGCTTCGGCATCCAAGTTAATCGCCCCGACCGGACAGGCATCAACACAGGCCCCACAGCGAGTACATTGTTCAAAATCGATCCGGTAGCCAGCTTTTACCATCTTCGGGTATTGTTTATAGATCGCGGAACGCTCTTCAAGTCCACCACTGAACTCGTAAGAAACACTCACCGGACATGCAGCGCTGCAATCACCGCAGTCAATACATTTTTTCTGATCCACTCCCAAGGGATCAACCTTAAGGGTCACCTTGAAGTTACCCGGCCCACCACTAATTTCCCGGGGCTGGCTGCCAACCTTGATATCCAGGTTGTCATGGAGCCGACATTCGATAAAGGGACAATAAGCCGGCTGTTTTGGTGAAAGGAAGCACACTCCACAGGAATTGGTAGGGAAAGTATTGTCAAGCAGGGGGAAAAAACCGCCAATAGCTGCTTCTTTTTCCACCATGGTTACGGCACAGCCCTGTTCGGCCAATTGTAACGCCGCTGTCATCCCGGCAAAACCACCGCCAACCACCATCACTTTGTTATTTTTTTGCTTATCAACAGACATCGCAGACCCTAAAAGAGGTTCGCTGGATTGTTAAAATGTTTTTTCCACCAACGCTGACGATCACCAATCTGAAAGGCTTCAGCCATAAGTTCGGTAAAAAAAAGAATCGGCAAACGCTGCTGGCGAATATCAATATTGGCCTCGCACAAGGCACACGAAGTCACTAGGCAGTCGGCCCCAGCCGCCTCCGCGTAATCAACAATTTTATTGACCAATTTCGCCGTTTTTTCAGGATAGGTCAACCCCAGATCGGCACCACAACAATCAACCTTGCACGACCAGTCAATCACTTCCGCTCCCAGATCGGCCATCATGGTATCCAGCCGCATAGGATTTTCAGGATCATCAACCCCGGTAATCTCAGCCGGGCGGACAATGGCGCAACCATAATAGCAAACCACCTTAAGGTCAGCTAATGGTTTTTTTACCCGTTCCCTGATTGCCGGGCGCAACTTTTCCCGCGCCAGGACATCAACCAGAGAAAGCATCTTAATTTCACCGGTATAGGAAAATCCCAGAAGTTTTTCCAATTGCTCCTTTTCTTCCGGATTGTACCGCAAGGCATGATCAGCCCGGGAGAGGTTATTATAGCAACCGGCACAGGGAATCAGGAGGTCCGTTTTTTCCTTCTGGGCCTCACAGATATTAAAGGCTGACAACCCCAGGGCCAAGGCACTGGAAAGATTGTGCGCCGAAGCCGCGCCGCAACAGCACCAGTCGGGCAGTTCTCGAAGCTCAATACCAAGGGCCTCAATCACCGCAAGACTGGCTTCGATATACTCAATAGCGGTTGAATGCGATGTGCATCCGGGATAGTATGAATAGATCTCACCCATAGCTTACTCTTTACAACCTTATAATATTTCTGATGCCAGCCTCATTTACCGGCTTCTTTGAAAATTTCTTTAATCTTTGCCATATTTCTACTCTTTTTCGGCATCAACGGAATTTTACCTTTGAGAAAAAGTTTAAGACCAACATCAAGATCAGAAGTAAAATTTTTACTCTTCCATTTATAGGCCATCAGCATGGTCGCTTCATGAAGCCTGCCGAATGTTTTAATACTGTTAATAAACGAACTGTGTAGAGCCACAGTCACCGAATCGGCCGGCGTAATTCCCTCATTGAGGCACTGAGCCCGCAAAGAATCCATGATCGGGGCGATCCTGATTTCATTGGGACAGCGAGTACCGCAGGTTTCACAGGATACACACATCCAGATGGCCTTGCTCTTCAGCAATGCATCACGTTGACCCAACTGAACCATCCGTATCACCATATTAGGCGGAAAATCAAACTCATCCACCATGGGACAGCCGGCACTGCATTTGCGGCACTGGTAGCACAAGTTAACCGGCTGACCGCTTTCTTCCATTACCTGCTGCAAAAAATTATCAGCCATAATCACCTTGACCATCCTTCTGAAATTAAATCACCTGAGTCTTATGAGCAAAATCATCAATCACGCGGATAAACTGCCGCGACGTTGAATTGATTAACTCGCAGGCTTTATTGGGGCAGGCAGCAATACAGGCACCACAACCCTGACAGACCGCCTGATTCACCGCCGAAATCCGCTTAAAATCATCCATGACCCGAGCTCCGTAAGGACAGATATCAACACAAATTCCGCAACCACTGCAGACATCCTCTTTCACCTCGGCAACCAAAGGATCAGCAAGCAGGGTATCATTGGAAAACATGGTCTGTATTTTCCCGGCAGTTGCCAATGCCTGAGAAACAGTATCGGTGATATCTTTGGGTGATTGCCCACATCCAGCCAGGTACACCCCTTTAGTGGTGCTTTCAACTGGATAAAGTTTAATATGAGCCTCTGAAAAGAAGCCATCACCATCAATAGTTACGTTCATTTTTTTGGCCAGTTCATGAACACCGTTTTTCGGTTCCATAGCCATGGCCAGCACCACCAGATCGGCCTCTATTTCCAACTGCCGTCCACTCAAGGTATCAGCAGTATAGACCTTAAGAACACTGCCTTCAGCAAAAACTTTGGCTACCCGACCACGGACATAAACCAGGTTTTCTTCTTCCATTCCCTGCTGAACAAACTCTTCAAAATCACGGCTGTCCGAACGAATATCAATGTAGGAGATATAAGCAGTCCCATCACCTACCTGCTGTTTATACAGTCGGGCCTGTTTGGCTGTATACATGCAGCAGGCCCGGGAACAATAAGCTTTATGCCGCTCAGGATCACGGGAACCGGCACATTGGATAAATACAATAATTTTGGGCACCTGACCATCTGAGGGACGGAAAATTTTTCCTGCAGTAGGTCCTTTTGGATCAAGCAGGCGTTCAAAGGCCAAGCCGTCGATAACATCGGGAATCTGACCGCCACCGTACTCCGGCAGGTTGGTAGGACTATATAAATCATAGCCAGTCGCCATAACAATGGCACCAACCAATTCTTCCTGCAAAAATCGGATCACACTAAGATCAATGGCATTTTCCGTACAGGCATCAACGCAAAGACTGCACTTTTCACCAGTTCCCGACTCTTCCTCGCTGAAATGAAGGCAATCACCCTGCATAATAACCGGCAGTTGGCTCTCATTACTCTGATTATAACGGAAAATTGCTCCCCGCTTGGTTAAACCACGATTAAACTCATCCGGCACTAAAACCGGACACACATCGAGACATTTTCCACAATTAGTACAGGTAGCAGTATCAACAAAAGCCGGTTTTGTCTGGATGGTAACCTTGAAATTCCCCACATATCCCTCCAGCTCATCAACTTCAGCATTGAGATATAAATTGATGCGGGGATGAGCTTCAACCTCGGCAATCTTTTTTTGCAGCAATTCGGGAACATTCTGAAAATAGGGAAAGGTTGTACTGATCTGGGACACATGGCCGCCGATGGCAGGTTCCTTTTCAATAATAGCCACATCGTAACCAGCATCAGCCAGATCAAGGGCCGACATGATCCCCGCAATTCCACCGCCAACCACACAAACCCGTTTAGTTAAATCTAGGGTAATGGTTTCTAATGGAAGGTTTTGTTTGACCTTGTCGAGAGCTCCTTCAATAATACTGATCGCCTTGGCAGTAGCCACGGGTTTATTATTCGCGTGTACCCAACTGCAGTGTTCACGAATGTTGGCAATTTCCAGCAGGTAGGGATTCAAGCCCACGGAACCAGCAGCTTTACGAAAGGTATTTTCATGCATGCTCGGCGAACAACAGGCAACCACTACTCCGTCCAGGTTTTTTTCCTGAATGGCATCTTTTACTTTCTGCTGCCCCGGATCAGAACACATATACATGTAATTTTCAGCGTGGACCACCCCGTCAAGCTTCAATGCTCCGGCAACGGTCTGGTCAACATCAACACTGCTGGCAATATTGGAGCCACACCAGCAGACAAATACACCTAACTTTTTCATGGATTACCCTGGAAAATTAAACCACATTCTGTTTCTGACGCCTGATTGACGAAAGAAAAACCTGAACCTTACTGGCAGCCGCGCTACCTTGGGCACTGGTATCGGCAATATCTTTAATGCCCTGACAACAACCGGCAATATAGATCCCCTGCCGCTCCGTTTCTATCGATGAAAGTTTATAATCTTCTTCCACAAAAAAACCATCTTTATTACAAGTCAGCCCCAAAATTTCGGCCAGCTCAAGAGCCCCTTCATTGGGAACCAAGGCTGCTGCCAGCACCACTAAATCTGCAGCAATCTCTACTTTCCTGCCAGTGAGGGTATCAGCTCCCTGAACCATGACTTTGCCATTTTCTTCATAAAGCTTGGCTGCCCGACCACGGATGTAAATGATACCCTCTTCGGAAACCGACTGTTGAATAAATTGTTCATACCCTTTGCCGGTAGAACGGATATCAATATAAAAGATATAAACCTGACCATCGCGAACCTTATGTTTATACAGCCGGGCATGCTTGGCTGTATACATGCAGCATACCCGGGAACAGTAGGATTTATGGTACTCGGGGTTGCGCGAACCAACACATTGAATAAAGACGATCTCTTTCGGTTCTACTCCATCTGAGGGACGAACCATAGCCCCGGCACTCGGCCCGGAAGCGGAAAGATAGCGCTCAAAAGTCAAGCCATCAATAACATCAGGGATTTTTCCACCCCCTAGTTCCGGCATCTTGTTTTTCCAGTCATAAACATCAAAACCGGTAGCGACGATAATTGCCCCAACATTTACCTCAAAAAGGCTTTCCTTTTGTTCATAGTCAATGGCCCCCACCGGACAGACTTTGGCGCAAACACCGCACTTGCCCTTGGTCAGATAGCGGCAACGATCCGCATCAATAACTGGTTTATTGGGAACCGCCTGAGGTGATAAAGTATAAATAGCGGTCATCAACCCGGCATCACGTTCAAACATGGCCGCACTCTTTGTCGGACATTTCTGAATGCAGGTGCCGCAGCCGGTACATTTGTTCCAGTCCACATAGGTAATTTTCTGTCGTATCAAGACTTTAAAATCACCCGGTCCGCCATCAAGTTTTTCAACCTCACAATTCATTTTCAAAGTTACTTTTGGATGCTGTCCTGTCTCTACCGTTCTCGGAGTCAGAGTACATTGAGCACAGTCCAGAGTCGGAAAGGTTTCCGAAAGCTGCAGCATCCGGCCGCCTATTGAGGGCAGACGATCCACCATAACCACCTGATAGCCGGCATTTCCAAGGTCAATAGCGGCAGTTATCCCACAGATACCGCCGCCAATAACCATAACTCTCCGATCCAGAGGAACACTTTCCAATTCTTCCAGATTGCCGAAAGCACAAGGACCAATTACCGGTTCAGCAGCAATCGTTCTATCAACACTCTCATTAACATTCAAATTCAGGACATCACCCATTATGATATTTCCTTAATTTTCAATCACCAACAACACCTTTAGCCTGCAGTACTGGCAAAGGATCAATCAGATTACGCTCAAACCCCAAATCAGCTGCGGACATTTCCAGAGCCAAAGCCAGCAGTTGGGTAAAATAAACCACCGGAATCGTGGCAAAATCAGGTTCGCTTTTCAAAATTTCCGGCTGGCGGTCATCGAGATTGAACTGACAGAGAGGACAGGTAGTAATCACCAGGTCTGCCCCACTATTTCTGGCACTATTGAGGATATTCCGGGAACAACGGGTGGCAACATCCATGGAATGAACCGTCTGAAAAGCGCCACAACACTCAATTTTAAAAGGAAATTCAACCGGTTCTGCGCCAAGGGCACGAACAAAGTCCTCAAAAATGGTTGGATTTTCCATGTTATCCAAACCGATTTCCTTGACCGGTCGCAAGAGTAAACAACCATAATAGCAGGCAACTTTGAGCCCTTCTAACGGCTTGCCCACCTTTTCTTTCAGCTGGTCAAAACCAATATCATCACGCAAAACCTGGAGATAATGCATGACTTCCGTTTCTCCATGGTAGTCACGTTCGATAAAATCGGTAATCTTGGCCCGGCGTTCCTCATCGGTACGCATAACATAATTGGTACGCTTCAGGACGTTAAAACATACAGAACAGAGAGTCACCAGTTTGTCGCCGCCCTGGTCCTTGGTATCGGCCAGGATGCGGGTGGGACCGGACATGGCGATATGATAATCATTTACCAGAGGAAAGGTTGCGCCACAACAAGTCCAGTCAGGCAATTCATCAAGCTCAAAACCAAGACGGCGGCTGCATTCCCGACCGGCCTCATCCAGTTTTTTCGCCTTGGTATAAAGGGTGCATCCGGGGAAATAAGGATATTTCATTTCCATTTCCTTCTAAAGAGGGAGAAATTTTCGATAACCGCTGATCATAGCAATCTGGGGCGCCCGTTCCAGATAATCAGCGGAAAAATCCGTTACATCAATCTGGGCGACAGCATCAACTTCCCGTAGCCGCAGAACCCGCAAGGCTTCCATGATTTTTGAAATATCAACACCTTTAGGACAACGGGCATGACAGATCAAACAGGCGGCACACACCCACATGGACTTGCAGTTCCTCACTTCTTCAGCCAAACCCAACTGCAGATAACGAACCACCTGGCTGGGCAGCAGATCCATTTCATCTACTGCGGGACAGCCGGCTGAACAATTTCCGCACTGGTAACAGTTAAAAAAGTTCTCCCCACTGATTTCAGCTACTTTTTTGACAAAATCGCCCTGCACCTGATCGCGTGAAACAACAGTTTTCATAATAATCAACTTCTCCTATAGGCAGCGACGCCCTGTTCATACAGATCGTTTCCATAGATATCATTAACCACCACTACTGGAAAATTTTCCACTTCCAGCCGGCGAATAGCTTCCGGCCCCAGATCTTCATAGGCGACAATTTCAGCCTTTTTGATCCGTTGAGCCAGCAGTGCTCCGGCACCTCCAACGGCGGCAAAATAGATGCCATGATATTTTTTTATGGCCGCTTTAACCTCAGGGCTACGCCCACCCTTGCCTATCATTCCTTTCAAGCCCTCGGCCAGCAATCGAGGAGAATAAGGATCCATCCGATAGCTGGTAGTGGGACCGGCAGAACCAATGGCATTACCCGGTTTAGCTGGAGCTGGCCCGACAAAATAAATCACTTGGCCGTCAAGAGGAATCGGCAACTTTTCACCCTTATCAAGAAGGTCAACAAGACGTTTATGGGCTGCATCCCGGCCGGTATAGATAGTGCCAGTAATCAAAACCCGATCACCGGCTTTCAGAGCCTTTACCTGTTCATCCTTCAACGGTGGTTGTAGACGGATAATATTTCCCATAATTACAGCACCGCCTCCTTATGTCTGGCAGCATGACATTGAATATTGATCGCCAAAGGCAGGCTGGCAATATGACAAGGCAACATTTTAACGTGAACCGCAAAACTGGTCACTCTGCCTCCAAGCCCCTGGGGACCAATTCCAAGATTATTAATCTCCTCCAGCAGTTCCTTTTCCAGCTGGTCAAGTTCAGGATCAGGATTACGACTTCCCACCTTTCGCAGCAATGATTCCTTTGCCAACAGGGCAGCACGTTCAAAGGTACCGCCGATGCCAACTCCAACGATGGTCGGCGGACAAGGGTTGCCACCAGCCTGTTCGACCCACTCAACCACCTGTTTTTTGATCCCGGCAATGCCATCTGCAGGTTTCAGCATCACTACTTTGGACATATTTTCACTGCCACCGCCTTTAGGGGCTATGGTTATTTTAAGTTGCTCGCCCGGAACTATCCGACAATGGACAATTGCCGGAGTATTATCCCCAATATTTTTCCGGGTAAATGGATGACATGACGATTTGCGCAGATAACCTTCCTCATACCCTTGGCGGACTCCTTCATTAATGGCTGCTTCGAGATCACCGCCAATAATATGCAGATCCTGCCCCAATTCCAGAAAAATGACCGCCAACCCGGTATCCTGACAAATAGGCACCCGATCGGTAGCCGCAATAGTAGCATTTTCCTGCAACTGCTCTAAGATAGTTCTCCCGGTTGGTGATTCCTCTGCTGCGACAGCCTTTTCCAAAGCTGCCAGCATATCATCACCGAGAAAATAATTAGCATTCATACAAAGGTCAGCAATGGTCCTGGTAATTTGCTCAACATTTACTTCACGCATGGGAAAACCCTACCTGAATAATTCAACTTACATATCAGTTCATCATCGATTGTATACTGTATATCTAACTGCTTTTACGATGTCAAGTGATTTATAGAAAAAATTCTATCCTAAAAGTTGATACTTACGAAGCCAATAAAAATCAACATGATTATACTTTATGGCTTGCATGATTGACACCCTTAATTGCCGGCTGTATACAAGTGTCACCGACGGTCTGAAACTGCATTATTCATAGCGGTGTGAAAATGTAACAACTGCCTATTTATTTTCTTCCCTGAAAAATTTAAAAATTCTTCTTCCTGATCTTCTTCAAATTCTTTCCTTTATAAAAATCTTGTTTTGTTGCTTCATTGGTCATTTTGGAGGTAACTGGTCTTATGAAACAGCTGAAAAAGAAAAAGTACCGTCATTGCGGCAGCTTATTCCGTCCTGATTCCCGTAATCACAAAAAGCAAAAATACTGTGACAAACCTGACTGCAGAAAGCTGAGAGCTGATTGCCCATCTGGAAACACTAGTTTCCGGATGGAAACTACTTTTGTTAATAACTCAACTCTATGAGTTATTAACAAACAGCTGAAAAAATTTCATTAAAGGAAGTTCAATTGAAGTTACTTCCGGCGCGATATCGTGAGATACCGTTGTTTTTTCCGGCAAATGGATCGCAGAAATTGACCTAATGTGGGACAGTTTTTAAAACTGTCCCGACAGGCGAGTTTGGCAATTTCAGCGTAATGAGTCGTTGAAAAAACAGGTAATCGAGCGCAAAAAAGCACCTGAAGTAACTTCAGTTGACAAAACATAGGACCTTATATCGGAATTCCAGCAGTTAATAAAATATTTATGCTCACGCAAAAAAGTCGAAAAATCAATAACACCCTAAAAACTTCATAATCGAGGAATACAATATCTGAATAATGGAATTTTTAAGAAGCCCTCACTATTCCCCGGTATAAACCGGTTTTCTCTTCTCGCGGAAAGCCAAGAGTCCTTCCTGGCGATCTTTGGTGGGGATAGTGACTGCGTAGCAATTTGATTCCAACGCCAGGCCGGAACCAAGGTCAATTTCACTACCATAATTAATCGCGTATTTAGCCATTTCCAAGGCAATTGGGGCATTCCGCTTAATCTTGGACGCCATTTCCAGAGCTTCATCAAGCAGTTTGCCTTCGGCTGCCACCCTGTTTACCAGACCGATATCCAAGGCCTCCGTCGCTTTGAGGCGCTGGGCAAGGAAAACCAGTTCCTTGGCCTTCCCCTTGCCTACCAAACGGGCCAATCTCTGGGTTCCTCCAGCTCCGGGGATAATTCCAAGGCTGGTTTCCGTAAGCCCCATTACTGCTGTCGGGGCGGCAATCCTGATGTCAGAGGCCATCGCCAGTTCCGTTCCACCCCCGAAAGCAAAACCATTGACAGCAGCGATAACCGGTTTCGGCAGATTTTCAACCATGGTAAAGGTATTGCTGATAGTGAAAACAAACTGTTTCACCTCAATCGGGGTCATGGTGACCCGCTCTTTCAAATCAGCTCCGGAACAAAATGCCTTTTCTCCGGCACCGGTAATTACCACCACCCGCACGGCAGGATCAAAAGCAATTGCCTTAACCTCTTCAGCCAGGGCAGCTAACAGCTCCCGATTCACTGAGTTCATACTTTGCGGCCGGTTTAAAGTTAGCAAAAACACACCGTCTCGATTTTCAGTCAAAATCAACTCTGACATAAGTTCACCTTCCCTATTGATAGCTTTATACTGTTGTTTCAATGTTTTAAATCTACCAGTTAAACCGATAGGTTGATATGTTTTCCCAGTTTACAAGCATGTATTCAAGCTGTCAGGATTATTGACAACCCTGTAAAAAAGGTATCATGTGACTGGCCAAATGATGAACGTTTTTTTCTAACAGATTGCCGGCCTGAACCAATAAATCCTTAGACACCCCGGTCTTAATGCCCATTTCCTCCAAGCAGAAAACCAAGTCCTCAGTAGCCAGATTACCGGCTGCACCCGGAGCAAAAGGACAACCACCCAAACCACCTAAAGCAGTGTCAAAACGGGTTATCCACCACTACAGCCCGGCAATCACTCCAGCCAAAGCCCGGCCACAACTGTCATGGAGGTAAAGACCAAAATCACTTTTAATATCCTGATCATCAAGGTATTGCAGCAAAGAAAAAATCTGGCCGGGAGTCGCCACCCCCCAAGTATCGCATAAGGTTATTTCTTCAACCCCCCAGGCAATGATTTTTTTAAGCAACCCGGCAATCCAACCCTGCAACATCGGCAGGAACCAGAATACAGCTCATCTCCGGCCGACCATCAGGTCTGGTACCGGTAACTGCCTGGACCACAATAACTCCGGTAATCGGGGTGGAAGCATTGGTAATAAAGATTTTTGAGCCATTAATAACCCATTCATTGCCGTCCAATACGGCATTGGTCTTTGAATTACCAGCATCGGAACCGGCATTGGCCTCCGTTAAACCAAAAGCTGCCAGCATTTTACCCGAGCATAAAGGAGGCAGCCATTTTTTCTTCTGTTCTTCAGAACCAAAATAATTGATCGGCCCAATCCCCAGGGAATTTCCCGCTGCCACGGTAGCAGCCTGTGAACCATCAACCCGGGCAATTTCTTCGACAGCAATAATATAGGAAACATAATCCAGTCCGGAACCACCATATTCAGGAGACACAAACATACCAAACAAACCAAGAGCTCCCATTTTCCTGGTCACTTCCAAAGAAAATTCTTCCTTTTCATCCAATTCCTGTACAACCGGAGCAATCTCCTTTTCTGCAAAAGAACGCACACTTTTACACGGAATTTCCTATTCTTCCGCTAAATCAAAACATAAAGCCATCTTCCAGCCCTTTTCCATCTTAACACTTTACGTTGACTGTTAAGATGTGTACAAAAAAACATGAATAGAACTGAGTTTCGATATATCATTTAAGCTGCCATGTCAATCAAAAAGGATTTTCAACTCAAATCATATCTTGATTATTGGAAAGCCAGTATGTTAGGTTAGGCGAAAGAATTTATAAATTTCACGGAGGTTATGATGTGCCAATCGAATGCTTTTCTGGTAAAAAAGAATGGAACTGAAAAAATGGTGATGGAGGATGTTTCTTTCATCACCCCCCTGGAAGATGGTTCCCTGGAGCTAACCGGCCTTTTTGGAGACCGTTTAACCCTTAATGCCTCCATCAAAGAAATGGATTTATTGAAACATAAGATTCTCATCCAGGAAAACTAATCACGCTGATGGTACTGGCCGTTCTCTTTCTGCCAGCCATTTTTGGCGCATCCGGTTAACATAGTGGTGAGCCTGGCGGGTAACTTCCGGCAAACGATAGCGGGTGGAAAGTTTCAGCACCATCATGGCTGCCCTCTTTACAGTTGTAAGGTGCCCAGGTGAGACAAAAACCGGTTTAACCCTCGTCCGGGTCCGGACCACCATGCCGAGAAGTTCCCCAGTCGTTCCCAGCAAGGGGCTCATTGCCCCCTTTTCCAGCCCTGGCAGTTCATATTCTCCCACCAGCCTACTTTTGGCACAACCAATAGTTGGCAGGTCAAAAAGAACACCCAGATGCGCAGCCAGTCCAAATCCACGGGGGTGGGCTATCCCATGCCCATCACAGACCAGCAAATCCGGCAGGCGGGAACAGCGATGCAGAATTTCAGCCAGCAATGGCCCTTCACGAAAGGTCAACAATCCGGGAATGTAGGGAAAGGAAGCAACGGCTAATTGCTGTTCCACCGCCATCAGGGTTAAATCCGGATAAGAAAATATCAGCACAGCGGCGAACAGCATGTTGTGGCGCCGGTCATAAGAAATATCGGCCCCTGCCACAGTTTCCGGCGGCCAGTTATCCTGATCTGCGACAATGACCCGTTCCCGCAGCTGCCGCTGTAAATCTACTGCTTCCTTGTATGATAACTGCCATGGATGATTGATGACCTGATGAGACATGCTCCAATCCTCTTAAAAACATAGACTCAACTTTCTGACTTTCATTGCCAAGAATACATTACAGGATGTTCGGGCTTGGCTCATAGCCGTGCCTGCCGGCAGGCACGGCGACAGGCACGGCTGTTTTTTAGAACAACTCAGAAAGTTGAGACATAAAGAAAACACCGCCTACCACTTACCTGTCACGCATTTTGCGTCTTGTCAAGAAAAGTGAAACCTGCTATAGCCCATCATGGAATGACCATTTTTATCGAAGGAGCAAGTACGCCATGGAAACAGTAAGCATCTCCCACACTTCAACAAAAAAACCGATCCCGGCTGCCGACAAGCTGGGTTTTGGACAATTATTTACTGACCACATGCTGGTCATGGATTATAACCGGGAGCAGGAATGGCACCATCCACGCATTGAACCCTATGCCCCTTTTTGTGTTGAACCATCCATGATGGTTTTCCACTATGGCCAGGCCATTTTTGAGGGGATGAAGGCCTTTCGCCAGGAAGATGGCAATATTGGCATTTTTCGTCCCCAGACCCATTTTGTCCGCTTTAACCGGTCCGCCGATCGAGTGTGCATCCCCCAAATTGATGCGGAATTCGCCCTTAAAGCACTCAAACAGTTACTTGAAGTT
Organism: uncultured Thermodesulfobacteriota bacterium; assembly: GCA_964478545.1. Lineage (GTDB taxonomy): Bacteria > Desulfobacterota > Anaeroferrophillalia > Anaeroferrophillales > Anaeroferrophillaceae > DQWO01. Next base: position 27,312 of record CAYZIS010000019.1, on the reverse strand, counting down.
GATCACCAGTGGGTTCCCAATGCCAAGGGAACGGCACTGTATATCAGACCGTTTATCATTGCCACGGATAATTTTCTCGGCGTCCGGCCTTCTGACACCTATAGACTCTTCATCATTCTTTCACCGGTAGGAGCTTATTATGCCGAAGGGTTTAACCCGGTAAAAATCCTGGTGGAAAACAAATACGTGCGGGCGGTGCAAGGAGGCATTGGCAACATCAAAACCCCGGGAAATTATGCTGCCAGCCTGTTGGCGGCTTTAAAAGCCAAGGAAAAGGGTTACACCCAGGTTCTCTGGCTTGATGCCAAGGAATTGAAGTTTCTGGAAGAAGTGGGAACCATGAATATTATGCTGAAGATTGATGGAGAGGTCATTACTCCTCTTTTAAACGGCAGCATTTTACCGGGAACTACCCGCGATTCCGTCCTGACGATTCTTAAAGAATGGGGGATCCCCTGCGCAGAACGCCCCATCAGCATAGATGAGCTCTTGACTGCGGCAGACAGTGGAAAACTGGAAGAAATGTTTGGAACCGGCACGGCAGCGGTTATCTCCCCGGTGGGTAAGTTGAAATATAAACAGCAGAAATTCAAGATTAATGACGGCAAAGTTGGCCCATTATCCCAACGCCTTTTCGACCATATCGCCGGCATTCAATATGGCTTATTGCCTGACACCTATGGATGGCTGGAAAAAGTAACCGTTAGCGGATGACTCAACTACCGAAGACCGCGGTTATCACCCTGGGCTGTCCTAAAAATCAGGTGGATGCCGAACAGTTGCTGGCCCTGCTGTCCAGCAAGGAATTTCCCCTTGTGGGCCAGGTGGATGACGCTGAAATAATCATTGTTAATACCTGTGCTTTCATCCAGCCGGCAGTGGAAGAATCGCTGGATGCGATCTTGGAAATAGCCGAATATAAACAAGCTGGAACTTGCCGCTACCTGGCCGTTATGGGTTGTCTGCCCCAGCGCTATGGCCAGGAATTGCTTAAACAAATTCCGGAAATTGATTTGGCTCTCGGGACCTCGGCCTTTCTGGAACTTCCAAAACTTTTACTAAAACTTCTCCACGGCAAATCACCGGCCAGGCTTCATGTATCCCCCCCAGACTACCAGAATACCTGCGTTCTGCCGCAAACCACCAGTCAGCCCCATACCGCTTACCTCAAAATTGCCGAAGGATGTGACAACCACTGCAGCTACTGCATCATTCCACAACTCAAGGGAAAACAGGTAAGTTTCCCCCTGGCCGAACTGGCTCGCAAAGCTTCAGAGCTTGCTGATGCCGGAGTCAAAGAACTGAATATAATCGCCCAGGACATAACTGCTTACGGGCAGAAGCTTCCGGGCCGGCCTGACCTTGTCCGGTTACTGGAACAGTTGAATGAGATTGATGGGCTGGAGTGGATTCGCCTTTTATATGCATATCCGGGGAAGATCAGTAATGAACTCATAAATCTGCTGGGGGAACAAACAAAGATCTGCCCCTATCTCGACCTGCCTATCCAGCATATCAGTGACCCGGTTCTGAAACGCATGAACCGCCATGACCACTCACAAGCCATCAGAGAAACCATTGATAAATTAGGCTCACTGAAACGAAATATTCACCTGAGAAGCACGGTGATTGTCGGTTTTCCGGGTGAGACAGACCACGACTTTCAACTCCTGTTGGATTTTATCGGCGAAGGATATTTCACCTATCTTGGCTGTTTTCCCTATTGGCCGGAAACCGGCACTAAAGCCGCCATACTGGAAAACCAAGTTGAAGAATCGGTAAAAGAGGAGCGATGCCGGGCCATCATGGATTGCCAGCGTCAGATTACCAGCCAACACCTGCAGACATATATCGGTAAAAATATACCTCTATTGATGGAAGGCGAAAGCCTCGAGTCTGAATTTCTACTCCAGGCGAGAACAGCTTTTCAAGCCCCTGATATTGATGGAATTACCTATGTCACCGAGGGTTTCGCCCAGCCAGGTGAAATGGCCATCGGAAGAATCAATCAGGTACATGAATACGATCTCTTTGCCTCCCTGAACGACAATTTTTCTCTGCAAACTACACCATAATTCATTGAGCCATGGCCAATTTCAGCTTTACCAGGCGAATATCAGGCACCACAGCCAGTTTCAATCGGGATGAATACCGCCATTTCATCACCGTGCTGCGAAAAAAAACAGGAGACCTGATTCATTTTCTTGACGGTCAGGGCGGCAAGTATACAGGCAGAATAATTGCCATCGATACCGCAAACAATTCATTTCAGGCTGAAGTAGAAACCCACCGCCACTGCCAGCAAAACTCCCCTTCAATCACCCTGGCCCTGGCCCTCCCCAAGGGGAAAAAATTTATTTTCATCATCCAAAAGGCGGTCGAGCTGGGTATCAGGAAGATTATCCCGCTGGAGACCCGCTATTCAGTCAAACAACTGCCGGCAAGCCGGGATAAAGAACGTAAGCTTATCCAATGGCAGAAAACAGCCCTTGAAGCAATCAAACAGTGCGGCAATCCATATCTGCCTGAAATCAAACATCCTATCCCCCTAACATCCTTGAACTTGCCAACCGGAAAAAATATTGTGAAGCTGCTCTTCCATGGACCAGCGACCGAAGGAATTTCAACCCAGGCTGCGGCCCTGGCCCATGCCCGGAAAGTACTCATGATTATTGGTCCGGAAGGCGGATTTTCCCCGGAAGAAATCGAATTTTTAACCGGATACGACTGCCGGACAATAAGCCTCGGCTCCACCATTTTACGCCTTGAAACCGCTACTATTGCCGCTATTGCCATTGTCCAATACCTTACCTCAACTTTGACGACTTCGTCAAAGTTGAGAGATTCATAGATTAGATCCCGACACAGGCCGGCACCATTTTTAATTTCCAGACCGATTCCAGATGGCAGAAAAACCTTGTTTTATTAACAAGCATCCATTATATTTAATTCAATTTAGACCAGTTTTTTGTTTCATCATTATATTGAGATTTCAGAACAACACCTTTTCTTCTTCTTGACTATTCACGGAACAGAGTGCTAAAAAAGTTGTATGTGAAATTTTCATCAAGTTCCACCATGGACTTCCCAGCGACCTTGATATTATCTGAGCTGTCCACACAATTGCAAACCTTGCACTGCATGGTAGATAATCATGAAGCAATCCGAATGTGAGAACCTGATCGTCATACCCACCTACTGGGCTCCGTCCTCCCCCGCAGGAATTAAACCAGACTATGGCGAAAATGAGGAGGTGATTTACGACCACCCAACAAATCTCAATTCCGAGGGCACCCTCACTCGTTGCCTCGCCAGCCTCGAACGGATTAAGGGGTACTGCTTCGACGTTCTCATCGTTGGCAGCGCCTCCACCCCGGAGATCCAGAAAGAGATGGCCCATTGCGTGAGGAAGCTCGTTTGCGGAATGCGTGATCGACTGCCCGGCAAAGTTTACCTTTTTACCGATGACCGCATCGAACTATGTCGGGATATTCTGAGAAAACTGCCGGCCCAGGCCACACAGTTCATGGAAGTTAAAGGCTACTCCAACGTCCGAAACACCATGGTGATTCTTGGGTCCCTACTCGACGCTGAGCGCATCATCATGATTGACGACGACGAGTATATTACCGACCCCGACTACCTGGGAAAAATCGTGCGGACGTTGGGAACTCGCGTGAACGGAAATGTCGTCGACGGGCTGGCAGGCTACTATATGAACCTGGATTTTACTTGGCAAGTCCCCGAATCCGGCAAGCTCTGGTCGGCCTTTTGGCCAAAAAGCACCACCATTAACGCCACCTACCAAAAGCTTCTGGAGCAGGAGATTGCCGGTGACCTTATCGAAACTCCGATGGTCTTCGGCGGCTGCATGGCCATAACCAAAAACCTGTATCGTACCATTCCATTCGACCGGCGCGTGCCGCGTGGCGAAGATATCGACTACCTGATAAACGCGCGAATGTTCGGCTACAATTTTTACATGCACCAAAAGCTCTCCATCGTCCACGATCCACCCCCAAAGACCAATTCCGACTGGTTACGCCTGCGACAAGACATCGTCCGTTTCATCTACGAGAAAAGGAAGCTCGTTGAACAAGAACCTAGGCCCAACATGGTCAGGGTAAATATAGACCAGCTTGGCCCCTATCCCGCTGCCTTCCTCGGCGACGATCTGATGGATCGGTTCGTGCGAACCACAACGTTTTTAGCCATCGACTACCTGGCTGATGGAGCTCACGAAGACGCCAAGGAATGCCTGAAAAACGTAAGCCTGGCGATGGAGACTGAAAAAAGCCCTCGTAACGGCTTCCAGGATCTCCTGCACTTGCAAAAACTCTGGGGGGAGATTCACAAGGCCATCGCTGATAGCGAGAACCGCCAAATACAGGAGCTCATGCTGGAATAGAGAGTGAAATCCCCCGTGGCAAGCCACAGGAATCAAATTGTTTTGGCTCTGCCATGATGATTGGAAACAATCGGATCAAAATAAGGTTGTTTGTAATATGCTAGTTATTGTCCAAAAACTGTGCTGCAAACAGGCTCCCGCTCATTCTCACAGGCCGTTCCTGGCCTGCCTGTCGGCAGACATGGCCGGCTCCGAGGCGTCCGCCGCGAATCACCATCCGGGTGATTCGCCAGACACCCAAAACTGCTTTGAGCCAAGCCCGGACATCCAGGATAATCGCTCCATAAACACAAAAATAAATCTAATGATGCTAATGCAAGTACTTTCTCAGACGCTGTCAAACATAAACTAATGAAGGAGGATGATCATGCCTAGAGGTGATGGACTGGGACCGCCGCAAGGCGGCCAGCGAGGAAAAGGACAGATGGGCGGCCCACAGGCCGCCGGACCGGGAGGACAGTGCGTTTGCCCACAATGCGGTCATAAGCTTCCCCATGTCGTTGGGCAATCGTGTTATGAGAGGAATTGTCCCGAGTGCGGAACCAGAATGACGCGGGAATAAGGATTTTATCCAGAACCTGCTGAGCGATATGGGCTGGGTAACCCGGACAATCTCAAAACAGTGCGTCAGGGTGAAAGCAAACCGGCATTTCCTGGTAAAGCTCTGTCCGCCTGGCTTCCAGCAATCTCCGTGACTAGTATTTCGATGGTCATTGGTCTTTTCTGTTTTTTGTTTCCTTGACTATCTGCATGGCAATATTCTGAAAGATGTGGGCCGTGTCGGAAGTCGGAGAAGAAATCATCAAAGGGATTCCTTTGTCACCTCCCTGACTGATTTCCAGATCAATAGGGATGGCGCCCAGTAATGGCAGTCCCGTTTCCCGGCTGAGCTTTTCTCCTCCCCCGTGTCCAAAGATATCGATGTGCTCCGGGGAGTGAGTGCATTGAAAATAGGACATGTTCTCTATTACTCCCAGGACCTGCCTTTTATGTTTTGTAAAAAGGCCAATAGCCCGCCTTACATCGGCAAGCGCTACTTCCTGCGGCGTGGTTACCATCAGGGCCTGCATTTTTGGTAATGCCTGGGCGATAGTAATGGAGGGATCCCCGGTTCCCGGAGGAAGATCAACAACAAGATAATCAAGTTCACCCCACATGACGTCACCCAGTAGCTGGGTTATCGCCCTTGAAACAAGCGGACCCCGCCAGATAGCTGGTTTCCCTTCAGCCAGCAGCATGCCGAATGACATGATCTTGAGACCGAATTTTTCTGCGGGAATGAGCATCCCCTCTTCCATCTCTGCTTTGCTGGATAGCCCCAGCATGAGCGGAATACTGGGTCCATAGACATCAGCATCCAACAGCCCGACTTTATACCCCAATTTTGCCAAAGCCAGGGCCACATTTACCGCTATAGTGGTCTTTCCCACTCCTCCTTTTCCACTGGCAACAGCCAGGGTATAACTCACTTTTTCGATTCCCATGAGAGGGTGTTTTGGAAACAGGCACTTTCGTTCTTCAGCGCTCAGGACAGTTAATTGAACCTCTACCGAGGAAACTTCCGGAAGTTTTTCCAGAACCTGCTTAATGGCACCTACCATGCTGCCCTTTCGAGGGCATTTTAAGGTTGTGAGTGCCAGACTGAGTTTGACTTTCCCGCCCTCTATCCTGATATTCTTTATCATTCCCAACTCAATGAGATTTTTGTTCAACTCCGGGTCCAGAACGCTTTTAAGAACTTCCCTCACTCTCTTTTCATCAATCATGGCTACCTCCAATTCTTTGTAAACCAGTGGAATAGCAAGATTACTGACAATTTTCAATCAATAAAAAAACCGGCCACGTCACCGGAAATGTCCAACCGTTATTATGAAATATTTTTTGCAATAAAACCTTTCTGACATGGTTCATTTGACATCAAGGGAGAGTATGTTAGTTTTTATTATTATTGTGTCAATGGATTATGAAATAATGATTAGTATGCCGGATAGGATCAAGTTTGTCCAGTTAACAATATGCACTGTATAAAGATATGATCGAGTTTTTTCGCGAAAGCCTCACCCATGCCCTCATGATCACGGGCTTCGTTTTTGTGATGATGCTGGTGATTGAATACCTGAATGTGTTTACCGCAGGGGTGTGGCAGCAGAGGCTGCGTGGCAGTCGCTGGAAACAGTACTTGCTTGCCTCTTTTCTGGGAGCCACCCCAGGCTGCCTGGGGACTTTTGCGGTTGTATCTCTCTATTCACACCGGGTGGTCTCATTGGGGGCGGTGGTAGCGGCCATGATCGCCACCAGCGGTGACGAGTCCTTTGTCATGCTCTCCATGATTCCCGGGACCGCCGTTTTTATTTTTTTCATCTTATTGCTGGTGGGCATTGTGGCCGGAGTTTTGACTGACGTACTGTTCAGCAAAAAAGAAGCTCAATGGGCTACTGCCGACCATGAATTCAATCTTCACGAAAAGGAGGTTTGTCACTGCTTTCCCCGGCGGCACATAATGGAAAACTGGCAACATTGCACCCTTGCCCGAGGCGTGCTATCTTTTACCTTGATGCTGTTCACCTTCGGTCTGCTCAGTGGCCAACTGGGACCCCCAACTTGGAACTGGGTCAAAGCAACCCTGCTTTTGACCTCTGGGGTAGGACTGTTTATCGTTGCCACCGTACCGGATCATTTCCTGGAGAAGCACCTCTGGGAACACGTGGCGAAGGTTCACGTACCTCGGGTGTTTTTGTGGACTTTCGGAGCTCTGCTGCTCATGCACCTGCTGGTGGATCATTTTCACCTTGCAGGGTGGATGCAGGGGAACCGGTTGATCATGCTGGTAATCGCCTGTCTCGTAGGACTGATCCCGGAATCCGGCCCTCACTTGATTTTTCTCACCCTGTTTACGAAAGGGGCCATCCCCTTCAGTGTCCTCGTTGCCAGTTCGATCGTTCAAGACGGACATGGCATGCTGCCCCTGCTGGCGGAATCCCGCTTGGACTTTTTACGGATCAAAGGAATTAACTTTTCCGTTGGCTTGATGGTTGGGCTGATCGGCTATTGGAGCGGTTGGTAAAGATATGGAAACCTCCGAAAAAAAGCCTTGTACTATGGGTCGTTAATTTGACATCAAGGTAAAATAGGTTAATATATTTATCTATACTCTTTGCAAAATGTTCCATGGCTTGCCACAGGAAGTTTCACTGTTCACTAATGGCGGAAGGGATGCACATTCTTCTTTCAGCAAACCGCCATGAAAGGTAGCGGGATTAAATGCTTGTCAATGATATACCATAAAAAACAAAAAGGAGAAACACATGCAGTTTTCAGAAATTATCAAGACGGAAATAGACGAGGGAAAAGAAAAGCACATTCCGCACCTGGAAATTGATAAAGGGTGGAAGGAGAATAGTAACATCATACGTGTGGTAGTGGGACATGAAACGCCCCATCCCAATACTGTTGAGCATCACATTGCCTGGATTGAGCTTTATGGGATAAAAAAAGAGAACGATCAGGTCATCAATATCGGTCGTACTGCCTGCACCCCGGTTTATTCCAATCCGAATGTCCGTTTTCAGATCAATCAGATTGAAGACTTTAAGTCCTTCCACGCCCTGGCATATTGTAATATCCATGGGTTGTGGGCCAATTCACTGGAACGGTAAAACATTGTTTATCTGTTGGATTTCATCGCGTTGTTTACACCTTATGGCCAGTGTTGCCGCTATTGCCGGCACATCACCAGCAAATATAAAAGGCAATAGCAAAAGAATCGATACGGATGGATACTTTGTAGGCTTTTTACAAAACCACCATTTTAAAACTGTGGAGTCAACTTAAAAATGACCAAAGAAAGGAATAGATCATGTCCACTGATGCAAAATATAATGCAACCCACATAAATCCTGCTGAAACCGAAAAATCCGCCCATATCCAGACCATGAAAGCCGAGTCAGTTGTCAGTAGGAAGAAGATTTCCCGATCTTCAGAAGGAGGAGCAATCCTGTTTAAGTATGACGGTTCACCAATTATTGGCAAGGGCATTATTAAAGGTTCCTGTCAGTGGTAAACTGAAAATGAGGGATAGGGAAAAAGTGGATACTAATGATGATGGTTTCGTAAAAAGTCCAGATCTGGATTTTTGACCACAGCATGTAGTGGTTTGATGTGCCAGTTTACCTGTATATGGTGGTCAATTTTGTGAATTTTGACTTTTTACGAGTGCATCAATGATAGGAGATAAGGTGTTCAAATGTATACCTGCCCGATGCAGGCATTGAGAGAAATTTGGAATGCTTAAAAAAAACTACACGAAAACTGGAAAGGTCTGCCGGGTTACATTTAAACTGCCGGCTGAAGACAATACCAAAATGGCCGCCCTCTGCGGTGATTTTAATAATTGGGATACTAAGGCACACCCGATGAAATGCCTCAAAAACGGCTGTTTCAGCACCACTGTTTCTCTGCCGGCAGGTCAATCATATCGTTTTCGTTACCTGTTGAATAGTAACCGCTGGGAGAATGATTGGGAGGCAGATACCTATGTTCCCAATCAGCATGGCAGCGATGATTCTGTGGTTAAGATCTGATACCGTAGGTGTTTCTTGATCAGCAACTAGGAGAGTAGCAATGGCCACCTACAATGAAAATTTAAATGAAAGCAATTGGTGAGCGCTTCCAAACAGAAAGGAAATGCCTGTCTACCTATGTTAAGATTATCGCCTGGATAGCTTTATGTTAAAAGGATTTTTCCCTAAAAACATCATAATGGAGAAACAATCATGAACAAAACAGATATTCTGACATTGAGGACGGCGCTGCTACAAAGACGCCGGGAAATTCTCCGTAGATTGCAGGGATTGGAAGCTAATTGGCAAACCCTTGCAGAGCGAGAGATAGAAAGTGAGGAGGAAGCGCAAAAAGCAGACTTAAGCTCTCTTTTTGAGCAACTTGATGATTTTGAAAGGCAGGAAATTAAAGAGATTGATTTGGCTATCTACAAAATCGATGAAGGCACCTATGGAATCTGCGATAACTGTGGCAAGATGATTTCTCCCGACAGGCTAAAAAGATTGCCCACAACCAGGTTTTGTTATCAGTGTTCCAAAATCAGGGAGAAACCAGAGTTGAAATAGCAGCCCCTCGCTTCTCCACATAATTACACGGCCAGGAAAAAGATATTCATTCATTGCTGCCTGATAGAACTTCTTACAAAGCATTTTTAAAAGACCTTGACCCAAGTTGTGCAATATTGACGGCACAGTAGTGTCGTGGTCAGGCTTTAAGATGTTGAAAAAATTGTTATTGATCTAGAAAAAGAAGCAAAACTTTAGTGGCAGATCCGTGACAGTTTCAGCGGGGGAGAGCGTTGTGTTTGAAGATAGAAAAGATGCCGGTCGGAAACTGGCTACAGCATTGGAACAATACAAAAACAATAATGTGCTTGTCTTGGCCATTCCAAAAGGTGGTATTGAAATAGGCTATCAGGTTGCAATCCATCTTGATGCTGACTTTTCTCTTCTGATATCAAGGAAGTTACCTTATCCGGACAATCCCGAGTCGGGATTCGGGGCAATCGCCGAAGATGGAAGTATTTTTATCAATCAAAATGCTGCCTTGGGAATTCGCCCGAAAATGATCGATCAAATAATTGAAGATCAAAAAAAAGAAGTCAAAAGAAGAATTAAAGTATTGAGAAATAACCGGCCATTACCAGATCTCAGACAGAGAACTGTGATCCTGATGGATGATGGCATTGCCATGGGTTCGACGATGCAGTCAGCTATTAAGCTGTGCAGGGCTGCAAAGGCTGAAAAAATTATAGTTGCAGCACCTGTTGCCGGTGAAAGGGTGGCGTACGAAATTCAGAAAAAAGTTGAAGAAATCATCATCCTGGAGGTGCCCAGGCCTTTTTATGCAGTAGCCCAGGTTTATAGAAACTGGCATGATGTTTCCGATCAGGAAGCACTGAAAATAATGCAGGAATGGGAAGGAAGATGGAGAAAGCGGCCAAGCATGGACAACGGTTTTCCGGGATCTTTATATTAACCCTGATTATCACTGGATCCAGAACTTTCATCGTTATCCGGCCGATGAAAAGGCCAATTTCTGGGGCCGAACCTTCAGTGCTATGGCATTGATGAAGGCTGGCCAGTTGATGATGTAAGCCCGACTTCCAGACCCTCCTCCTCAACAGGCATCTCTGTAGAAAATGCTTACCGAGAGGATGACGGCAGTAAATTCCCATTTTTCTTGACATCTGATAAAAATGTATTTAGCTTTGTTATATAGGTGACTTTATCTTTGATTAATAGAGGGGGATCGCCATGCTGGTCCTTTTAAATTTCATTCCCCGAAAAAAATCTACCAGCTATCAACTCAACATCAGCCAGATATGAATATCTGAAATTTCAGGGATAATTTTTCATATAACTGCCATAAAGGATATTTTAAAAGATAACAATCAACATAAGGAGGTGGATCATGAAGGCTGGATTGATGTTAACAGGAAGTGGAGCGATGATATTTTTAACTTCTCATGCCGAAATTACAGATGATTCTTTAGTGGAAAAGTTTAAGGCAAAAGGGGTCACAAAATTTATTGCCTATGAGGTTCCTCTGGAAGAAGTAAAGAAAAGATATGGCGGGCATTATGATCTTGTTGTGCAGGATCTTTATGAAACCGATGATTTAAGGATTCTGGACTATGAAGGTACAAGGGCATTTAAAACATTCTCATTTTCTGAAATGGGAGAACCAGTGTTCCATGAGGAATAGATGGTTTTGGGTAGATGGGTAGGGGGGGAATTTTTTAATCATTTTTGGGTCTAATTTCCCACAGCTTGCCGTGAGTAAAGTGAAAATAATGCTTTGATACCCAGTAGCTTGCTACAGGATAGTTCGTAATAGTGATCATCGGTAAATTTATTGTTGTGTAGGTGATTGTTCGCTACGCTGTTCACGTTCTTGCCGGGTATGATGGGCAATGAGTTGCTCCAGCTGGTTTTGTTTTTCTCTGGTCAGGATGTCAAATTGAATCTCGCGCCGACGGACAACCATCGGGTAATCGCGGGATTTGTCCCGGATAATGAGATCAGAAATATTTTTACATGGTATCCGCTTCACACCGAAGCCATCAGTAACCAGGTAAATATCCAGGGTCGAAACTTCCGTCGGCCGCCAACCAGGTGCAAAATGGTAGAATGACAAACATCACATTCCTACATCGATAATCTGCCCTTGGGTCAACCCGCTGGGGCTCAGGACCGCATAGGCACCATTCACGGCAATAACGTTTGTGTTGTCTCAGTTCAACAATGCTAGCCATGGCATAAATTCCCCATATATAATTGATATGACAACTTTTACAAAAGACTAACCAAATTATGAGAAAAGTCAATATCGTAAAAATACCACCAAAATGTAGTGATGAAAATTAATTTTGCCAAAGCTATTACTTCTGCAACTAGAATTATTAAGAGGAAAAATCAAAAAGGAGGAATATGCAATGCCAACCTATGAATATCGTTGCGAGGACTGCAACAAGAAGTTTACAGTGATCATGAGTATGGCCGAGCATGACAAGGGAGAAGTTGTCTGTCCGGGATGCAAAAGCAAAAAGGTAGTTCAGCAGCTTTCCATCTTCATTGCCAAAACCAGCCGCAAGAGCTGAAAAAGAGCATGATATTTCCCGTCTCTTATTTTCGCAGAGGACCGGCCTCAGAAGCTTGACCCTGCTATATTCAGGGTTGTTTTGGCTCTTGGCCATGATCTTCCTCTATGGAGTCAAGCATCAATAAACCATTCCACCTCTCTTACAAAGTATTATCGGACAGGACAACGATAGATGAGAGAAGTTTTCACAAAACCTTCATCCTTTGATAACGGCCAGGGGCTTTAACTCGACCAGTACTTCAACCAGATCGAGCTGGTTGTCGATCACTTTATCGATATCTTTATAGGCTCCGGCCGCTTCGTCGAGGTCTCTGCGGCTGCGAATGGAGTGGAGAATGTTCTGGTCATCAAGGCGTTTCTGCTCCCCTTCGAGATCAAGCTGGCGCTGGGCCTGCTTACGGCCCATTCGGCGTCCGGCCCCATGGGAACACGAGGAAAAACTCTCCGGATTACCTTTACCGCGAACAATATAGCTCGGCATCCCCTGGGAGCCGGGAATAATACCAATTTCGCCGTCCTGGGCCCGGGTCGCGCCCTTGCGATGGACCATGACATTCTTATTAAAATGGCTCTCCATAACGGCATAGTTATGGGCAATATTGATCAACGGACCAAAAGATACCGGTGCTGCATACATTTGCAGAGCCGCCTGAATACGTTCCATCATGAGTTTGCGGTTAGCATAAGCAAAATCAATACAGTAGCGCATTTCACTGATATATTTCCGCCCAGGCTCGCTGTCAATAGGCAGAAAGGCAAGCTGCCACTGTTTGGGAATTTTTGAGCCCCAGCGTCTGTTCAGATCGATTGCCAATCGGTTGTAATAGTTGGCAACTTTGAAACCGATATTGCGACTGCCCGAATGGACCATAACCCAGATAAAACCATCGTTGCCTTTTTGAATTTCGATGAAATGGTTACCACCGCCCAGGGTACCGAGCTGGGTCAAGGCATTTTCATATTCCCGCGAGACGACCGGCAGATCTTGCTGGAAATAGCCGACCGGCTTCGGCATCAGAACCGGGTCCTGTCTCCTCTGGTGATGTTTGAAGCCAACTGGTATGTTCCGGCGAATTTCGCCGATAACTTTGCGCAGGCGGTCAGTGGCGATGGTAATCAGAGAGGTTTTAACGGCACACATGCCACAGCCGATATCAACCCCGACAGCATTGGGAATTACCATATCAGGCGAAGCCATGACCCCGCCAATCGGCATACCATAGCCGAGATGGGCATCGGGCATGACGGCTACATGCTTGAAGATAAAAGGCAAATTAGCCAGGTTTTGAACCTGGGCAAAAGCCCCCTGCTCGATATCATCCAGCCAGAGCATGATCGGTTTTTTTTCGGTGGTGATAATTTTTTCCATTTTTAGCGGTCTTTCAAAGGATTGGTTGACAACTGCCCTTTATCAAAGCATAATCAATCTACAGGGGAGCTGTCAACATGATTGATCATAAAAAACTGGCCGTCATCCATATTGTCAAACGGGAACTGGAACTCTCCGATGAGGAGTACCGGAATATCCTGCATACGGCAGCCGGCGTCCAATCGGCCAAAGATCTGGATGAAGCCGGCTTTCGCCGCCTGATGCGGTTTTTTGCCCGCAGCGGTTATTATCGCATTAATCCCCAGGGCCTCACCCTGAGGCAGAAACTTTTCATTCAGCACCTGTTTGCAGAGTTGCACTGGAACCCACCCCATTGCCATAATTTTCTAATGAAATATTACCGGAAACCCGATATAGAGGGATTAAATAAAAAAGAAGCCAGCAAGATCATCGAAGCCTTGAAACAGATCAAGAAACATCGTCAGAACTGAAAAATCAATACGACAGGAGAACTTCCATGAGCTATGTCCCTGATAAGATCATCTATTCGATGATGCGAGTCAGCAAACAGTACGATAACAAACCGGTTTTGAAAGATATCAGCCTTTCATATTTTTACGGTGCCAAGATCGGCGTCCTTGGCCTGAACGGTTCCGGCAAATCTACCCTCCTGCGCATTCTGGCCGGAGTTGAAAAGGAGTTTAACGGTGAAACCACGATTGCTCCCGGCCTGACGGTCGGTCTGCTGGAACAGGAACCTAAACTCGACGATGAGCTGACAGTTCGTCAGGTGGTTGAACAGGGAGTTCAGAAAACCGTTGACCTGTTGGCAGAATTCAACCGGATTAATGAAAAATTTGCTGAACCGATGTCAGATGACGAGATGGACAAACTGATTACCCGGCAAAGTGAAGTCCAGGAAAAACTCGATAATCTCGATGCCTGGGATCTTGACGCCCGGCTTGAAATGGCCATGGATGCTCTGCGCTGCCCGCCGGCGGAAACAGTTGTTGAAATCCTTTCCGGCGGTGAGAAACGGCGCGTCGCCCTCTGCCGCCTGCTGCTCAAAAAACCTGACATCCTCTTGCTTGATGAACCAACCAACCATCTTGATGCCGAAACCGTAGCCTGGCTCGAACAGCATCTACAGCGTTATGAAGGCACGGTTATCGCAGTTACTCATGACCGTTATTTTCTCGATAATGTGGCGGGCTGGATTTTGGAGCTCGACCGGGGGTATGGCATTCCCTGGAAAGGCAATTACTCTTCCTGGCTGGAACAAAAAGAAAAACGGTTGGCCCAGGAGGAAAAAGAAGAATCAAAACGGCGCAAAACCTTGCAACACGAACTCGAGTGGATTCACATGACCCCGAAAGGACGACATGCCAAGGCCAAGGCCCGGATCAAATCATACGAAGATCTGCTCGGAAATGGAGGAAAGGAACAGATTCGGAACCTTGAAATTTACATTCCGCCCGGTCCACGACTTGGCAAAGTGGTCATTGAAGCGGAAAAATTGAGTAAAGGATTTGATAATCAACTGCTGTTTGAAAATTTAAGTTTTGCCCTGCCGCCGGGCGGTATTGTCGGGGTTATCGGGCCCAACGGGGCCGGCAAAACCACCCTTTTCAAGCTCATCACCGGCCAGGAAAAACCTGATGCCGGAACTATTCGCCTCGGCGAAAGCGTCAAACTGGCTTATGTCGACCAGAACCGCGATGCCCTGAACCCGGAAGATACCATCTGGGAAACAATTTCCGCCGGTCAGGACAGTCTCAAACTCGGCGATCGCGAGGTCAATTCCCGCGCCTATGTCGCCCGTTTTAACTTTTCCGGCTCCGAACAGCAGAAAAAGGTCGGCCAGATGTCGGGCGGCCAGCGCAACCGGGTCCATCTGGCCCGGATGCTCAAGGAAGGAGCCAATGTCATTCTCCTTGACGAACCGACCAATGATCTCGATGTCAACACCCTGCGGGCTCTGGAAGAGGCTTTAGAAAATTTTGCCGGCTGCGCGGTCGTTATCAGCCATGATCGCTGGTTTCTGGACCGTATTGCAACTCACATTCTCGCCTTTGAAGGTGACAGCCAGATAGTCTGGTTTGACGGCAACTATTCCGAATACGATACTGACCGCAAAAACCGCCTCGGCGCCAAAGCCAACCAACCGCATCGGATCAAATACCGCCACTTAACCCGGAATTGATAAAACCAGACAATTTATTCTGCGGACCACAAAAAACCCTTAAGAAATTCCGGGAAAATGACGAACAGCCAGTGAGAACACCTTGCTGCAATAAGAAAAGGCTCGCCTTTTCCCGCTGTAGGCTGTCTTGAAAAATTAGAATTTTTATTTGAGTACAAGGCAGGCGAGAAATTATAACCGCAGGAATATTTTTCATATTTTGAGGATTATAATTTGAGCCTAACGCGGTAATCGGGCAAAAAAGCCATTTTTCAAGGTAGCCTGTATTTTCTTAACATTTACCTTAATGGGGTCAGCCATGAAATGTCCAAAATGTAACTATACCAGCTTTGATTATCTGACTGAATGCAAAAAGTGCGGACAACTTCTGGATGAGGTTAAGAAGCGACTCAACTTGCAGTTAAGCAAACCGACCATGAATATTGAGGAAACGCTTGATCAAGAAGCAGAAAGCATGGTGGAAGATTCAGCGATCAATGAAGAAAAAGTCGAGGATTTGAGCAATCAAGAAGCCTCCCTTAAAGATGGCAGGAAGCGGGAAGAAGATGAATTAATTGCCGTCACTAGCACGACAGATAGCTTACCGCCCCTGGAAGGGTTGGGTACCATGGAAAACCTGCAAGCTGAGGATTTAAATACTAATGAGGCAGATAGCATCGAGTTTGATGAACCAGAGGCAGTAGAAAGCCAGGAAATCATAACCGGTTTCAATCCCAGTGATAAACAGCTTGAAGATCTGCAAATCCAGGAGGATTTTGGTATAGAGGAAGAAATGCCCGAGCTTGATGTCGAGATATCTGGGGATACCGGTGATAACCTTGAAAACTATGACCATAAAAAAGTCATAGAGCTAACTGAAGAGGATCAGATTTTCGATCTGGAACTTGACCTCGATGATAAAGAAATAAAGAAATAATAACAAACTAGAAACGAACTGCGTCATAATTTGAAAGTATAATTATTTTTTTAGTTTTGAACTGTTGTTATAATTGCCAGGCAGACCAATATTAATAGCCTTATTAAAATTTTCAGCAATTGCGGTTATATTCATATTTTCAGGAATAATTTCCCAATTTGACATGCCCTCACCCAGGGCTTCAGCAATTTTAATCCGCATATAGCGATCTCCACCATCACCACCATACGCATTCAGTTCCAATGCTTTGGATTCAGCCTCAGCCTTACCGATGGCCAGGATACCAGTGGCCTGCATTTTATCAGATTCCATCTTATTTCTGGCTTTCACCATTTGGGCTTCCGAGGCCAGAACGGTGCTACGCTTATCAGCTTCGGCTTTCTGAATCTTGGCCAGTTTAATCCCCTTGGCTTCCTCCTCTATTTTTTTGGCCGTTTCAATGGCTGCCAAAGTTTTGTTCTTGTTAATTTCAATATCTTTTGCCGACAAGGTTTTCTCGGTCAATTTAGCAACAATTTCATCACTGAACACCAATTTTTTAAACTCAATGGAGACTACCTCCATACCCCGCTTATTCAGTTCTTCATTCATGCCTTTTTTTGACAAGTCAATAATCTGTTCCTTCACCTGACCACTAAAAATATCCTCAACCTCAAAATAACCGGATTTATTACGAATAATTGAACGGGCTGTATTGCTTATCAGGCTGAGGATATCATCAGGTGCTACCGCTGCCACAAAAACATCCGCCTGCTCAGGCAAAACCCGGTACCAAATACTGATATCGGCATGAATAATTTCACTGTCCCTAGTTTCAAGGGTGACATTACTCATTTCACCATCTATTTTCCCCTCAACTGCCCCTCTATTAACCAGTTCCAAATTTGATTCAGCAATATCAACAATAAGCATCCTCTGGGTCAAAGGATCAAACCCTGATAAAAACCAAAGGTATTTCCCCGGCAATACTTCTTCAGCCTGCACCCCTTTATGTTTCCCATAAAGATTCACCAGCACGCCCCTTTGATGGGCTTTAACCTCAGGAGAAAAATAAACGACAACATTTATGCCCAGAAAAACCAGGACTCCAATAACAACCAGTAAAACAATTTTCACCATATGTTTCATGAGCTTACACTCCCCCGATGGGTACCAGCTTCAAAGCCTTATTACCACAGGATTTCAACATCATTCAGAAAAGCAATCCGAAATTCTACCAAGTCTATCAAAATCATTTACATCCAGTCAATAAAAAACTCTGTCAAAAAAACTATCTTAAAGGCTCCATCTTCGATCCTGGATTCCAGAACTTTTTATTGATAAAGCTGCGGCTATTACCAACCATGGACAGCTAAAACAACAGGTAAGGCCGGTAATATAGCAAACTTCGTGGTAAAAAAATATTTTGACTATTTTGCGTGAAAGTTTGCAATAGTCAACATAATGTAATCATTAGACTAATAGCTAACTGCTAAAAGCTAATAGCTTAATTCAGGCATTAATAGTCAATCTTCCCTTTACCCTCCCTAACTACTTCCGGTGGGGATTGGGTCAGATCAATAATTGTCGATGATTCTGAATCAATTTCTCCGGCATCAAAAAAATAATCAACCAAGTGATGATATTGACGGCTTAAGCCATCCGGGTTCCCAATAACCTTCCCATGTTCATCCCGAGCACTAACCCCCAGCAATGCCGTCCCTAACCGGGTAATTAATGCCTGGCAGGCTGGTCGGTCAGGCACCCGGATCCCTACAGTCCGACGCCGGTTCATGACCATTTTAGGAACCTGTCGGGATGCCGAGAGAATGAAGGTATACGGTCCGGGAATGAGACTTTTCATTAAACGGTAAGCTTGATTGTCTACCACTGCATAACGACTGATATCGGTTAAATCAGCACAGAACAGGGTAAATTGCTGTTGTTTTTTACCGGCTTTCAGGGAATAGAGATGCTGAATTCCCCGCTTGGCATCAATGGAGCATACAGCTGCATAATTGGTATCGGTGGGCACTACAGCCAAACTACCGGCATGAAGTTGCTCAACAATTTGCTGAAGCAGCCGTTCTTTTGGCAGATCATCATACAGTCTTACTAAAACTGCCATACTTGTTTAACCTCTGAATATTTTCTATCTATCGCTTACAAATTGCGCCGTTCCGGTTGAGTCTCCGGTTTTTCAGGAACCGTTTCCGGCTTTTCCGACTGGAATTTCTGTTTGAATTCCTCCAGTTGTTTCTGTAATTCAGGTAGAATTTCCTGCTGGAGCTTTTCTTTGTATCCCTCCCCTTCTTTCAGAAGTTCTTCCAAAGATTCCTGCAGGCTTTTTTTCATTTCCTGATACTGTTCCGAATGGGGAAGTTTCTTGAGCTCCTGGATAAATTGGTCAAATGTTTGACCAATTTCCTCTGTTGTTTCCCTGATCGTCTCCCGGTTTTTCTGCAGATAATAAGACAGGCTGGTAAAACCGGTTACCGTTTCCCCTTCATGTATGGGAACAGTTGAAGGTTTTTCTCCCTTTTTAATCATAATGGCTTTCTTGCCGGACAACTCGGGATCATCGTCAAGAATAAAAAGATGGTTTTTTAAAGCAGCCGCCCGCTGAGCATCTTGAATACATACCTTAACAATAAAAGAGCCATCTTTAGAAACACGTATGGACTCAATCTTTCCAACAGGGTAATCTTTAAAGTATACCCGATCACCCTGTTTCAGGCCGTCAAGGGATTCCATTTGAACATTAAACCGCAAATCATCAGCTATAGGCAAACAGGCACTGAGTATAGCCATGCTGCTAAAAAGCAGAAACAATGTATAATAATAAGACCGTAACTTCCTCATGTCGTTTTCTCCTTATCATCACCTTGATCAGCCAATTTACTCTCTGGCTTTTCATCTGTTTGTTTTTTACCAAATATGCGGGCAATAACAATACTGATTTCATACAGTATTAACAAGGGACCCGCCATCATGAGCTGGCTCATTACATCAGGAGGCGTTAAAACCGCTGAAACCACAAAAACAGCGAGAAAAGCATATTTACGCTGCCGGCTCAACATCTTGTGATTGACCAGGCCGATACGGGACAAAAACATGGTAAAAACAGGTAATTCAAAGACCACGCCAAAGGCAAAAAGCATTCTGGTGGCAAAAGAAAAATATTCCTTTACCGATGGCATGGGCCGAATAAAGTCGGTGGCAAAACCGACGAAAAAAGAAAAACCGAAAGGGAAAACAACATAATAGCCAAACAACGCGCCACCAACAAAAAAAATTGTAGATAGAAACACAAAAGGAAATATATATTTTTTTTCACTGGAAAAAAGTCCAGGAGCAATAAACCTCCAGATTTCATATAAAATAACCGGTGAAGAAGCAAAGATTGCCGCGACTAAAGCAACTTTCAAGTAAGTAAAGAAAGCTTCCGGCAATCCGGTAAAAATCAGGCCCTGTTCAGACGGCATAACCGCCAACAAGGGAGCCATCAAGAGTCGAAAAAGTTCCTTAGAGAAGTAATAGGTCGCACAAAAAGCAAGACCGACTGCCACGGCACAAACGATGAGTCGCCGACGAAGCTCCTCCAGATGTGCAGTCAGGGTCATCTCCTGATCATTCAGAGGTTTTTGCTGATCCGTACTCATCTGGATTCTCTTCAACCTTCACTGTTTCATCAATACTGGAAGACGACGGCAACTTGGCTATTTGTCGCTGTTTGGCTGTTTGTTCCGTTTTCACCTCATTTGCAGGTTCCTGTTTATAGACAATATCCTTCAAATCATCGGTTGCTTTTCTGAATTCCGCCAATCCTTTACCCAAAGTTTTCGCCAAATCCGGCAGTTTCTTGGGACCGATAACCAGCAGAGCAACCACCAAGATCATTAACAACTCAGGTAAACCTATACCAAACATCCGTCAACCTCCCAAAACACGATTTCCTGACTGGTGTAGATCGACCATTGCACACCACATTAACCAACGTCACATCTATAATGATTACTGCAGCGAATGTCAAACACAATCCCATTATCTTCCATAAAATAAAATTTCAACTACCTGCTATCATTGGATTTATCTCCCATCCAGTTCATGGTTTGCCAAATATGGCCGAAGTTTGGAAACTGCCGTTTTTTTAAACCAGATTTATTCTGAGGTGGAGTAGAAAAAGTGGACACATTCCCAAAGAGTGCTTTATCATCTTCAAAGAGGTGTTCAATGAAAAAGGAAAGAAATCAATATAAGAGGAAATTCAAGGAAGCAACTTAAAGTTGGTCAGGGAACAGGAATATCAGTCATCATCTATAGCCGTTTTATCCGCATTGTAGAAACTTTGAACTCGGGAATCTTACGAACTAGAGGGGGTGAGGGGCGCTTTTTTCATATACACCCAAAAAATATCGAATAAGCCTTTAATTATCAAAGGGTTAGGATATTCAGTATCTCCAGGTGATCCATATCAGCAGTTACAATGTACAAAAAAAATATACATCCTGATGAAATAAAGTGAAGTATCTTTTCCCTGGTTATTACATAAAAACTTGTAAATCCAATAGGTTATGCAACCAGATGGATTCATCCTCCCATTGGCACGTTTTATGCTTAACTATGTCTCTGGATACAACCAGAGACACGGAAATCTTTTAGAAATTCAAGAAGGTAGAACAGTGAAAAACACATTACGTATCGCCGCACTGATTGCCATCCTGCATGCGAATTCGGTTTTTGCCGCGAGCGGTGCCGAAGGTGCGGAATAGGCCTCATCGGCTGGATTTTTATCGGATTTGGGGCTCTTATCATTACCTTCCGGTTTATCCCCGCCGTGATGATGTTTGGATCCATGATGTCGGCCATTTTTGGGAAGGTGGAGAACCTTGAGAAAGTTGCGAACAGTGTAAAAGCCAACAATTCCTGATTGGGTGGACTATCACGATATTTTCTGGAAAAGGGGATGAATTATGAAGCTTCTTCTAATAGCTGACAAGGATGAGGAGACTCGCAGACGGATTGTCGGGTTTTTCAGCCGGAGCGAGTACAGTGTTATCGAGGCGGATTCCGTGGATGTCGTTCTTCGTAATGTCCTGAAAAGAGAGGCCAGTGTCATCCTGTTGGGAAGTGAGTTCGATGGGTTATCGGCAATGGAAATAATCCCCCTCCTAAAGAAGTGCAATCGGAACGTGTCCATTATCCTCATATCAAATGAGGATTGCCCCTCCCTTATCCGCAGATTTCGTCAAGAGGGGATCTTCTACCATGCCTTAAAGCCTGTAAATGGCGATGACGGGGAGGAGATCAGGCAGGTGGTTGGCTGTGCCTTTCATAGCTCGACGGACAAAAGGATATCCCGAAAAGGTCATACCGGAAAGCTCCAACCGGGAGATGTCCCGGGGATATCCACTGGTATGGAGTTTTATTGGACACCAATTTAGTGAGAAGGTGTCCAGATGATTGCATGAAAACGGCTATCTCAACAATCTTTTTGGTTCTGGAGGCTATCACAGTCCGGCATTTGCCGCGAACCCTGAGGTGGTTTACAAGAGCGGGATTCTCACCAACGTCTTTATCGGGGTCTTCGCGCTAATCGTTGTATCTCAGCTGGTCCCGGTTCTTATGCTGATCATGCGGTTCATCAAGACGTTGATGAGGTCGGTGGAGCAGAGGATGGTTGCCTCCAGTCGAATCTCCTGGATGTCCGGGGTTCATCATCAAAGCGTCAGTGGCCTTGGTGATGAGGAGGAGCAAAGAAAAGAGGCCCCAGTGGCCAAATCCACACCGAATAAGGTTAATTACCGAAAAGAAGATCTTCCATGGGTAATCAGATAACTGAATTTTCAATTACATCATTCTGCATCGTGTATAACGAAAGGAGACTATCATGAAACATTTAAAAGTTGGATACGGGATTGTAACCGCTCTGTTGATCACAACGACGAATGTGTGGGCAGCCGATGGGGCGCGTTATGACAACAGTGGGATCTTCGTCTGGGTGTTTCTGGGTGCCTGTGCCCTGATCATTGTGGCGCAGCTGATCACGGCTTTGCTTACTGGAGAACGCCACTAGGCTACCGCCCACAGCAAGTCCGAGGGTCGCTAATAAAGGGATCGGAGGGTGTGCGCTTGGATGCTCACCGGATAGCCTGTCGAATGTCTGTCGTCATTTTTATGTTGGAAAGGAGAGATCATGATGCAAATTACGAAAAGAATATGTACCGGGTGGGTTGTGGGATGCCTGCTTCTTACCGCTGCCGGGGCATGGGGCATGGACGTGCAAGACTGCGCCAACTGTCACTCGGATACCTCCATCATCGAGGATGGGGGGCGCTATCTCTACATCGACCCGGTTCTGTATGACCGCACGTCCCACTCCGAAGAGGGGTGCCTCGCGTGCCACACGTCGGTAACCGACGGTCACCCCGACGATGGCGTCCGGCCCTCGCGGGCGGTCTGCAAGGACTGCCACGATAGTGTGGCCGAGGAGTATGCGGCCTGTGTCCACGCGGACAACACCGACTGCACGGACTGCCACAACCCTCACCAGGTGAAGTCGATAGAGGCAGTTTCCGGTTTCGAGATGAATCGGATGTGTATCGGGTGCCACGATCCAAAGGAGGTTTCCGGAACCCACAGTGTGTGGCTCCCTCAGGCCCAATTGCACATTGAGGCGCTTCCCTGCATAACCTGTCACACCGGCTCGAAGAACTACGTGATCACCTTCTATATCGAAAAGGTCGAGAAGAAGAAGGCCGGCGCAGACAAGGTACAACTGGCCACCTTCGAGGATCTCACCGCCATCGCCTCCTCCCAAAAGGTGGAACATCTGATCGACGCGGACGCGGACGGGAGCATCAGCCTGGCGGAACTTAAGAAGTTCAACACTTCATCCCGCAAAAAGGGATTGAGACTCAAAGGCATGATGATTCCGGAGGATGTGAGCCACACCTACAAGACAATGGATAACCGCTGGGACTGTACCTTCTGCCATGCCTCCGGACCCTCTGCCATGCAGGCAAGTTTCGTCGCCTTCCCGGACGGACAGGGCGCTTACTCGCGGCTAAAGGTTGAACGGGGGGCGGTACTGGACGCGCTCTACGGCACACCCGATCTCTATATGATGGGTGCGCCTCGCGACAAAACGCTAAGCGTCATCGGAATCATCATCGCATTGGCCGGTCTTCTGATGCCCATCGGACATGGGTCGCTTCGCTTGTTAACCATGAAGAATCGAAAGAAGGAGAAGTAAAATGAGCGTAAAGGAGAAAATCTATCTGACCCCCACACCGATCAGAATCTGGCACTGGCTCCACGCCTTCGGGATCGTTACTTTGTGCGTCACCGGCGCTGAAATCCGCTTCCCTGAATTTGTCCATGTGTTCGGCAATCTCAAGGCCGCGGTACGGGTTCATAATACCGCCGGCATCGTTGTTGCTTTATCACTTGCCCTATGGTTTGTGTACTACGCATTTGTGGCTAAAAACCTGATCAAGCTTTACGTGCCGACGGTTGGAGATATCAAAAAAGGCCTGATACCCCAAGCCCTCTACTACTTCTTCTACTTCTTTCTGGGGAGCAAGCCAAATCCGCACCACCAGACGCCGGAGAACAAGTTCAACCCCCTGCAGAAGTCGGCGTATATGGCGGTCATGCTCATCCTGACACCCCTGGTGATCATTACCGGTATCTTCATGATGAACGTGGAACCATTGCGTAACCTTGTCCTGGCCGTCGGTGGCCTCAAGATCCTGATTGCGGTGCACTGGTTGCTGGCGTGCTCCTTCTGTGCCTTCTTGTTCGTACATGTTTACCTGGCGACGTTGGGGCACACACCTCTCGCGCACTTCAAGCTCAGCTGGACGGGCTGGGAAGATATCGAGCCGGACGCGCATGATGATCACTCCGCGGAAAAGCCCAAAGCCGCCGCCTGACAAGCCGGGCGATCCAGTCGTGGCCACCGCTCTTCGGCCGCACGAGCGGCGCCCCCCCCCGGGGGGGGACCCGTTGTCGGAAGGTCGGAAAGGAAAGTCGGATATGTTTAACCGCTTTGCTTCCAAAGCAATCGTCCCGGTGGCGTTTTCCCTGACTGGTTTTATCATCGTCTGCAGCCTCATCCTGTATTCCTCCATTAAAGAGGGTTTTATGAGGAGCGTGGTACGGCAGGAGACCATGCTTGCCGATACTGTCGTCAGTTCAACCTTACACCATGATGTAGGTCTTAGGACATGGGCTCGGGAACCTGAGCCTTATGCAGACTAAGTGAGGGTTTTGAATGTTTTTGCGGCGGAAACAAAGACAAAGTCATCTTGGTTCGTATGAACACCGGATCCCTTCGCTTTCGGGGTTGGTCGCACATCGGGTATCTTTCGGCATTTTATCTGTTCTATTATTATATCGGCCTGCTTCGGGAGAATTTCTGGCAGGTGTTCATCGCCGGTCTGACAATTCTCGGCCTTGAGAGTTATCGGATCTGGTCCGTCTGTAGTGAGACCATAGGAAAGGAAAAGAAGATCCTCCGTTGTTGGGAAAGTTGTTAGAAAAGTGATGGACTTTTTTTTGCAAGTCCATCAAAGCAAGAGGTCTGATATCTCATATGGGTAGAATAATGGTAAAAGCCGTGCCACTTCCCGGCTTGCTGTCAACCTTGATCTCACCGCCATGGGACTGGATAATTCCGTAGGAGACCGAAAGGCCCAGGCCAGTGCCCTTGTGTCCCTTGGTGCTGAAAAAGGGATCGAAAAGTTTCTCTATGTTTTCTTCCGAGATGCCGTAGCCGGTATCCTCGATCTGGATGGTGATATGGTCCCTTGATGCGCTCACCCCCGTCTTTATGACCAGCCCCCCCCCCTGTGGCATCGCTTGGCTTGCGTTGATCATCATGTTAATGAGAACCTGCTCAATCTGAGAAGCGTCCATCAATATTTCCGGAAGGTCAGGATCATACTTCTTGATTATCTTGGTGTCTTTGAAATCGGCATTGTGTTCGATCAGGGCGATAGTTTGGTCAATGACTTTGTTGATCGGCTGCATTGACTTTTGCGAATCAGAAACCCTGGCAAAGTCCAGCAGTTCCTTGACGATTTTGGAGCAGCGCGTTGCCTCATGAATAATAGTTTGGCAATCCTCCGCCAGACCATCATCCAGACGTGGATCCCTGGAAATGAGAGAGGTGTGGATCATAATCCCCGTAAGTGGATTATTGAGCTCATGGGCAATCCCCACGACGAGTTCTCCGAGGGACGCGAGCTTTTCCGAACGGCACAGAACGGACTGCATCTCCTTTACCTCGCGCGTGCGCTCCTCCACCCGGGTCTCCAGCGTAGCAACCCACTCATCCCGTTCCGCCTGGTTTTTTTTCAGCTTGCCGGTCATGTCGTTGAACGCCTCAGCGAGTTCCCCCAATTCTTCCCCCGCCGGTATTGATTTGATAAAGCGCCAGTTTCCCTTTCTGACAGCCCGGATGTGTTCCAGCAGCGCATGAACCGGTTGGATGACCAGACTCTTGGTGAGCAGGACCAGGCAGAGTGAAATGGAGAGAATCAGGCAAAGGATCTGAATGAGGGTATTGTTGCGATAATTGCTGATCATCGACAGCATGGGGTCGGCGGAAATGGTAATGTCTAGAAGGCCCAGAACACGCGTATCCCTGGAGTGGGCATGGCATTCACCCGTCCAGCATGTCTTCTCGTTGTATATGGGTCTGGTCATGCCGAGAACCTTTTTGCCGTAACCGTCAATGAAGATTTTGCTTTGGGCCAGGGAAGAGGGATCCTCCAGGGTCACTTCATCACCCAAGGTCATTTCATCATTATGGCAAACCATACACGCCGGCGCCCGTTCCTTGTCAAGAGTGGTGCCGATTTCGGTCCCTCGGGTGGAGAAGGCCATCATCCCCTCCCTGTTGAGGATTCTGATATGCTCGATCCCCTTTTGTTTACCCATCTCCCCGATTGTAACCTGTATCTGATTCCTGTCATTTTTCAGCATCTGATGGAATACGGCTCTGAAGATGGTTTCGCTCAGATGGTCAAGGTCTGATACAGCACTCCGGAAGAAGGCGTCCCTGATGGTGGATATATTAAAATAACCGAAGAGGGCCGAGGTGAGCAAGAGGACGATTCCCGTAATCAGCGAGATCTGAACGATCAGTTTCAGACGCATGCCCGTTTCCTCCTCACCCCTGGTTCGAACTCCAGGGGAAGATTCCTACTACTCAGAATCTTGAGAGTCCAAAGTTCTCAATGAACTATTATGTTAAATTGTGTTACGTATTTAGATGAAAATACGTACACAAACATTAAATTATAATTGCCTGTAACCCTTTTTTAAAAAGACTTGAATTCAACTCGTAAGTGCCACGGTAATTGGTTGTCACAAATCAACCATCAGCCGGGAGTTATCCCGAAACCGAGGTAAAAAAGGATATCGAACAAAGCTTAGAAAACGTACGTCTAAAATTGAAATTACCCGTAACGTACTCAACGACGCCAGTAAACCCTTGCATGTTACCGAAATCGTCCAACTGGCCAAACAGATTTATGATGTGCAACTGGATCGTGACTCCATTGTTTCGGCTATTTTGAAAAAGGTAAAAGCTGGTAAAACGTTTATCAGAACCGCTCCGAATACCTTTGCTTTAAAAACATATATTACTCGGGAAGGGAGGGGTATCATGATCAGCAAGGAAGCCGGGAAGATGCCGGGTGTCAAAAAACTCCATCAAGAGTCGGATAACTCTGGTAAAACCCCATATCACTACAGCGACATTTGAACCCCTAACTTTGTGGCCAAAGCAAGCTGCTTTT
>CAYZIS010000018.1:0-53590 GCA_964478545.1 uncultured Thermodesulfobacteriota bacterium | reverse complement strand
TGGGGTATAGCAAATAAAATAAGCTTTGTCTATGCTTTTATGTGTCGCTGTAGTGATATATTTACGGTCACCATCACGGAGTGATCGGAATCCTGGCCGGCTGGGTAAAAAAAACTGTTTTGTATATCCCGGCGTCTGATATCATACGAGCCTACAGTTACCCTTTTAAGATTGAAGTCAGTTTCAAGATGCTAAAACACCTGATGGGCGTCTTTTCCTATCGGTTTTGGACCAGCGTCTGGCCGCGAATCGGTAAGCGCAATGTAAGCGATCTATCTTTGGTTGATGATCAGCGTTCCCAGCGATTAATCCGACAGACAGCCAATGCCATCGAGGCTTTCATGAATTTTGGTTGCATTGCCACCGGTATTCTTCAAATCGTCTCTTTGAACTTTCATCAAACGATTTGGGGGAAATATCTGGGATGGCTACGGACAGTAACTTCAACAATACCTTCAGAAAAAGTTGTAAGGTCCGTTATCCAAGAGGAGTACTACCATAATTTTGGCTGTTTCAAGAATAGCGCGATTTATCGAATAATTATGTCAAAGAGTAGAAAGCACACGGTTGATGCCCTGCCTTTGGCGGCACGACCGCTTTAAACTTTGGACTGTTGAGATAGAATGATCTCTCACGGAAATACCCTGTTTTCTCAACAATGCCTGAAAATTGGACCTCAACATTCCGACATCCCTGGCCGCCCGGGTAACGTTCCAGTCGTTTCGCTCAAGAGCCTGGAGAAGAAATGCGCGTTCAACCGGCCCGACCGCTTTTTCCCTGACCTGTCTCTTGGCCTCCTTCAGGCTCTCCGCGCTCTGGGGAACGGGCTCCGTAATAATTTCAGGAGGACCACCGTTGGTGGTGGACTGAATCTCCAGGTCCTCGGGTTGGATGAGCTTGTTGTGGGTAAGCACGACCGCTCTTTCGATAATATTTTCCAGTTCCCTGACGTTTCCGGTAAAAGGATGCCGCTCCAGGATGGATATGGCGGCCGGTGACATTCCATGGATGTCCTTGCCGATCTCCTCGGAGAATTTTTTCAGGAAATGCCCGATAAGAAGGGGAAGATCCCCTTCTCGATCAATCAGGTAAGGCAGGTGAACAGGGATGATGTTCAGCCTGAAGAAGAGGTCCTGTCGGAAAAGCCCTTCGTTGACCAGATCATTCAGATCTCTGTTGGTGGCGGTTATGAGACGGATGTCAATAGGGATGGGTTTGGTCCCCCCGATGGGGGTTATTTTAAACTCCTGAAGGACCCGCAATAGTTTACCTTGGATGGCCAGACTGATGTTGGAAATCTCATCCAGGAAAAGAGTTCCTCCGTCAGCGACCTTGAACAGGCCCATCTTGGTCTGTACCGCCCCGGTGAAGGAGCCCTTGACATGGCCGAACAACTCACTTTCCAGAAGGTTCTCCACCAGAGATGTGCAATCAACTGCGACAAAGGACTTATCGCGGCGCATGCTGTTTTGATGAATGGCCCTGGCAACCAGTTCTTTCCCCGTTCCGCTCTGACCGGTAATAAGAACCGTACTGTCAGTGGGAGCGACCTGCTTGATTCTGCTATATACCCTCTGCATCGCTTCGCTCTCACCGACAAAGATCTCGAAACCGGTCTGGCTGGGTCCAACCGCTGGATGGTCACGCTGCATCTGAACGGTTCGCTGTTCAAGCACCTTTTCGACCATCTCGATTATCTGCTCGGGTATAAAAGGTTTGGAAACATAATCAAAAGCCCCATTTTTCATCGCATCCACGGCGGTATCCACGGTGGAATACCCGGTGATGATGATGACCGGCACATCCGGCTGCAGGATTTTGATGGCCTTCAGGACCTCGATGCCATCCATTCCCGGCATTTTAAGATCCGTGATGACGATGTTAAACGGTGCTTTCTGGAGCTTTTCTATGGCCCCAAAACCGCTTTCAGATGCCTCCACCTGGTAGCCCCTGCTCTCCATGACGCGGCAGAGCCCTTTCCTGATCACCGCTTCATCGTCGACTACAAGAACTCTTACTCCTTCCATCTCTCTACTCCTTGAGAAGATTCATAATACCACTCACCTTATTTATATCACACAAGTGCGGATTTGAAAAGGAAAGGATCGTCCCCCGAACCCACCGCCCGTTAACCATTTTAAGGTGGAAGACTTCCAGAGTCTGGCACAAAACAATAGTACTATTGTTACCATTGAAAATATGCCCTATGTCGATGATAGGATCCGCTTCAACCCTAATCTTCTGCGAAAGACAGAAAAGATGACCAGGTTTATCGAAGAACATAATCTCTACATGACCTTCGATACAACCCATCTCAGATCCCATAATCCAAATTTTCTCAGTAGCTTTAAGCAGTTTTACCAGACCGGCAGAATTCGTAATATTCACTTCAGTAATTACGGCCATGGCCGTGAACATTTATTTCCCGGCCGTGGGCTTTTGCCACTCACCCGGTTTCTCTATTTGCTAAAACACTTGAAATACCAGGGGCCGCTTACCGTCGAATTGCCCCACGCCCATGATAAAATTATCACCAGTCTTATAGACCTGCTGGAATATTTGCGTGAGGAAACCAGTTAAAGCCAGCTATTACAGGCTATCTTGAAAAATGAGAATTTTTGTCAGAGTACAAGGCAGACGAACATTATAACCGCAGGAATAAATGTACTATTTTGAGGATTATAATATGATCCTAACGCAGTAATCGGGCAAAAAGGCCATTTTTAAGGATAGTCTACAGCTGCCAATTGATCAATCCAGCCAGGTAGGCAGCTCCATAACCATTATCAATATTTACCACCCCGATACCGCCGGCGCAGGAATTCAGCATCCCCAGTAACGCGCTGATACCTCCAAAAGCAGCCCCATAACCAACGCTGGTAGGCACGGCAATCACCGGTTTATCCACCAGACCGGCAACCACACTTGGTAATGCTCCTTCCATTCCGGCAATGACAATAATAACCGCAGCCGCATCCAACTTATCCCGATAAGCCAGTAAACGATGCAAGCCGGCAACCCCAACATCCACCAACAACTCAGGAGTTTGTCCCATAAATTCAAGGGTTATTGCCGCTTCGCGGGCAACCCGCAGATCCGAGGTCCCGGCGGTAATGATCAAAACAATCCCCCGGCCGGATGGCTCGATTTTATGCCTTTTGATCATCAGGCATTCCCCCTCTTTATCATATTCAAATTGAGGAAAATGTTTTAATAATGAATCTGCTTTTATCGCTGACAGACGGGTTATAAGAATATTTCCCGGAAGTTCCAACATATGCTGAATAATGGTGGTCAGTTGCTCAACAGTTTTACCCTCAGCAAAAACAACCTCGCCAATTTTATTCCGTAAACTACGATGCGTATCCAGATGGGCCACTCCCACATCACGATAAGGAAGATCCTTCAAAACATCCAGCACCTGATCGGTATCCAAACCTCCCTGCTGATAACAGTCCAAGAGCTGGCGTAAATATTTTTCATCCATTTTCATTTCCTTTCACTACTGTCCAGTACACATCTTACGGCAATATAATTATTGTCTCAACTTTCTGACTTGCGCTAAAAACAGCCCTGCCTGTCGGCGGACACGGCTGAAGGAAATTTCCAAGGATGTTCCGGCATGGCTCTCACTCATTCTCGCCGGCCGTCCATGACCGGCTTCCGAAGCGTCCGCCGCGAATCACCATCCAGGTGATTCGTCCGGCGGCCAAAACCGCCTGCCTGTCGGCAGACACGGCTATGAGCCAAGCCCGAACATCCTGTAATTTATCCCTGGCAATGCAACTCAGAAAGTTAAGTTATTGTTTAACCAAGACTGTTTCAGGTGCGCCATCGTAAGGTACCGTAGTTTTTATTGATTCTTTACTGGCCGGTTCAACGTATTGCCCCACCAGAAAGTGGGTAAACATCCACCAGTGTCATGCCTAAAGAATCCAGCAATTGTTGGAATACAGGAGTTACCAACAATTCCTCAATTTTTTCACCATGGCAAGCCAACGTTCCAATACCCAGGCGATCTTCTTCAAGTCGAACTCGCACCGGGGCAACAGCATACTGCTGAAAAAACGTTTCCACCCTGTCAACCTGTTCTAGTTTACCTTGGGTAACCAGCCCCTCAATACCGGTAGCCAGGCAAGCCCGGGCTGGCCGGTCCCAGGATTTTACCCCCATTATCTTAGCCTGCTCTCGAATCAGCCTTTTATTCCACCCCGCTTCCCGCAGGGGACTCTTTATCCCAAGTTCATTGAGAACCCGCATTCCAGGACGACAACCCGGATCATCCTCAGCATGACTTCCATCAATAACAACGGCCAATTTCATTTTTTCAGCCAGGTTAAGAAGTTGTGAAAATATAAATTTTTTACAATAATAACATCGTTTTGACCGGGCTTCTCCCCATACAGGTTGCATTTCATCCAGGGACACAGATATTACTTGTCCCTGGACGGCTTCAATTTCAGCCCTGGCAACATCCCGTTCATTGCCCGTTAACGCGGGATGTTCCACAAAAACCGCCTGGAACCGAATATTATCATCTATTTTCAAAAGCTCTAAAAGTAAGGTACTGTCAATTCCGCCCGAGTAGGCAAGTAGCAGGGAGGGATATCCGCGAAGGATGGAAAGCAACGGTTCCGAAGAATTCATCATTATTTCAATGGACCATCAAGCCTTCAAGCCTGATGGTAGCCGGTGGCAGATGCCATTGTTTCAAGGTCGTCGCAAGAGACTCTTGAAGGAATTCAGTAAAAAAATCATCATATTTCCCCAACTCTTCCAGCATCCGACCACCAACTGCCTGATCAAGAGAATCGTGCATCGCCTTTTTCAGCTGCTCAATTTGCTCAGTTGCCAGAGGTGAAGGATTCTGTGGCGGGAAAACCAGTTGAACATCCACTCCAAGAATCTTCAAACCCACCAAGGAATAGAGCGGATAATGAAAGTCAAAGGTAATAATATCTGCTTGAGGAGATTCCACTTCGGGTATTTTATCGATATTTTCAGCCAGATTATGAGTAATGACTTCGGCAATGACAACTTTTTTCATCATAGAGCTAATGTGAAGTTTTGGGAAAAATATTTCTCTGGCGGCATATACCTGTAGAATCAGCAGCAGAACAGCCAGAACAATGGAAACGGGAAATAACATTTTTTTCAGAAAAGGTCGGGCTAGTGCTGGTTTGGTATCATCAACAATTGCTGAATCACCCGGAGGAACTACCGATTCAACTGCCGGAGAAACAGCGGTCCCGGAAGGCTCATCCCCCGAAGACATCTCTTCACCAACCTGAAGACCGGAATCGACCACAGGCTCTTCGAAATCAAAATCCTCGAGAAAATCTTCATCATCCAAGAGTTTATCAAGGTCAAGATCGTCAAGTTCTGTTTCCTGGCTCATAAATACAGCAACCCTAAATCATTCATTCCCAATAAATCTGTTGCCCACCATATTTTTCAATGTGAATATTCTGGCCATCAAGACATTAAACCCGGTCAAAAAGAGCATTGACAAAATCAGCTGCCTTAAATGGTCTGAGGTCATCAAGCTGTTCGCCAATACCAATATAACGAACCGGTAATTTTAATTCATCGCATACTCCAACTATAACTCCCCCCTTGGCAGTTCCATCCAGTTTGGTCATTACCAACCCATTGATCCCCAGAGCTTCATGAAACACTCTGGCCTGGTTGATGGCATTCTGTCCGGTATTAGCATCGAGCACCAGTAAAATCTCATGGGGTGCACCGGGAAGTGCTTTCCCAATCACCCGTTTCATTTTCTTCAGTTCATCCATCAAGTTAACCTTGGTGTGTAAACGGCCAGCTGTATCAATAATAGCCACATCAGCCCCTCTGCTCACTGCTGATTGCACTGTATCAAAACAAACGGCGGCCGGATCTGCCCCCATTTTTTGCCGGATTATGGGAACCTTGGCCCGTTCAGCCCAAACCTCCAGCTGTTCAATAGCCGCAGCCCGAAAGGTATCTGCAGCTCCCAACAGCACCTCTTTTCCCTGGGCCGCAAAAATTGCCGCCAGTTTACCAATGGTAGTGGTTTTACCAACTCCATTAACCCCCACAGCCATGATGACATAGGGCTTATGATTGATTTCCCAGGGCTGTTCCGCACACTGGAGAATCTTTTGAATTTCCTGCTGTAAAAAAAGTCGTAACTGCTTTGGATCTTCCAACGCCTGATGACTGACTCGTTCCTCGACTTCGGCAAACAGCCGGTAACTGGTTTGCACTCCCAGATCAGAGGTCAGCAGAATCTCCTCCAACTGTTCCAGGAATTCTTCATCAATCTCTTTTTTACCATAGAACAGTCCATCCAGAGTACCGACAAAGCGCTGGCGGGTTTTGCTCAAACCTTTTTTCAGCCGGCTGAACAAACCAGCTGCTTCATCAACCTGTTGACTGTCCTCATCCAAAGCAGCAGTTTCTCTATCGGCACCATTAACTACCGGAGATTCCTGATCAACAGTAGAATAATCAGCCTTATCCTCACCTGCTTCCGCTACGTTTTCCTCAATGCCCAACTGTTTATCGACTGATTCTAGCGGTTTTTCCGGCAATTCTTCCGCTTTATCCTTCCGGGAAAAAAACCTGCCGATCAAACCTTTTTTATTCTTATCACCCATGCGCTTTACAGCCCTCCGTCAATTAAATGCTTTCTGTTATCATTCTGCAATAGCAACAACCAGCGGATCCGGACGATCGGGATAATCAACCAGTTGTACCGATAAGGTTTTGGAAACCCCATCTTCCTCCATGGTAATCCCATAAAGATAATCGCCGATGCTCATGGTCCGGCGATTATGGGTAATAATCAGAAACTGACTGTGGACAGAAAACTTTTTTACCAGTTGGTTGAAACGGTCAATATTGGCATCATCCAGCGGGGCATCAACCTCATCCAAGACACAAAATGGCACCGGATTAACTTTAAAAAAGGCAAAAATCAGCGAAACTGCAATCAGAGCTTTCTCCCCGCCGGAAAATAAACGCAAGTTTTGCAGCCGCTTCCCGGGCGGTGCTGCCGCAATTTCGACCCCGGATTCCCAAAGGTTGTCTTCGTCGGTCAATCGCAAAGAAGCCCTGCCCCCATTAAACAGTTCACTGAATAACTGCGAGAAATGATCATTCACCTGAAAAAAGGTACCAAGAAATCTCTCTCTTGATGTTTTTTCCATCTTTGCAATGGCCTCTTTCACCGATTGAATGGAAGAGAGCAAATCAGCTTCCTGTTCTTTAAGAAAATCATAGCGGTTTTGCACCTCGTCTGCTTCTTCCAGGGCCAGAAGGTTTACCTGACCGAAATTGGCAACCCAGTGATGAATTTTCTCCAGTTTTGCCACTATTTCTGACTCATTGAAAGATTCATCGTCGTGAAATGGGTTGTCATCAAGGTAATTTACCAGAGAGATACCATATTGCTGAAAAAAATTATCCAGTATATATTTACGGCGATTTTCAAAGTTTTGCAGTTCCAATTGTTTCTCCACCAGTAGAGGCCGCCACCCAGAGAGCTGTTTATCAGCATCACGCACCTCTTCCTGACGTTCATGGCTCAATTTTCCAACTGCTTCTTTCTCCCGCAACAGTTCTGCCAGGCGCTTTTCATACTCCAAAGCATCTTTTATCAGTTTTTCAATCAGCAGCTGAAGTTCTTCTGAGCGCTCAACTGATACAGACAATGTCTGCTGGTTTTCGCTAAGCTGCTGTTCAATTCGCTCAACCTGCCGTTTAAGGCGTTCCTCATCATTGGCAATTCTCAGGATATCCCGTTTGAGCTGGTCCCTCTTTGCTCCGATGGCGGCCAGAGAGATTTTCTTTTCTGACAAAAGTTCCTGAGCTGCAACCATCTCTTCTTCAGCCACGCCATAGCGGGCAACTAACTCTGCCAGTTCCTTTTCTTTTTCGCTTCTCAAAACAACAATCGCCGCAATTTTCTCTTCGGCTTCCCCTATGGATGCGGTCAAAGTATCCTGGACTTCAAGAAGCTGTTTTTCACCATTGTCAGCGCGTTGCAGCACTTTGGATAAACGATCATATTCATGCTGGTTATCTTCCTGGAAGCGATTACTTTGACGAATGGCTTCCAGAACAGGTTCCAGCTGCAAGACACATTTTCCCTGCTGTTCTTTTGCCTCCAGCAGTTGAGCCTGCAATGATTCAAGTTCACGATCATTAACCGATAGCTGCTCCCGAGTTTTTCCCCTTTCACTTTCCGCTTCAGCCAATTCCCGCCGCAATGACAAAAGTTCACCGCTATCCGCCCGATTGATATTTCCAACCCAGAACCAGCCGGAACCGGCATAAATTTCTCCATTTTTCGTCAACAGATAAGAATCTTTTGGCATCATATCCAACAAGGATGCCACCTGATCCTCCTCAGTAACCACATAGGTACGATTCAATAAAGGCTGAACCACCTGTCTGAATTCAGCCTTAACCAACACCAGATCGGCCAAGGATTTCACTCCATCAGGAAGACTCACAAAAGATTCTTCTTCTGCTGATTTTTGCCGGGCATGCAGTACCGCTACCCTGTCCCGATGACGTTGACGGCTGATGAAATCAGGGACGACGGTATGATCCGCAAGCACCAGACCTTCACAAAGCTGGCGAATAAAAAGTTCTAACGGCTGTTCCCAGGCAGGAGGAACCTGTTCAAACACATCCCAGAAGGAATGCAGCAAATTTCGAGACTCCTCCTGCAAGGCCTGCTTCATCCCGCTGGTAAAACCAAAGCCTTCGGATACCTTGGTATGCAGTTGATGCCATTTACGCTCACAGTCGGTCAGATGATTAAAAACAGTTTGCCGACGCTGGTCGGCATCCTCCATTTTTTTCTGCAGCTGAGAAACCTTCGTAGACAAACTTTCTTTTTCCAATTCCAACTGTCGCTGCAAAGACAACTGTTCAGCTAAGGCTGCTTTCCCCTTAAGCATGGCCTGTTCAAGTTCGTTGAGTTGATGACGCAATTGATGCCCGTCGTTGCTCAGACCTTCCTTTTGCTGCCGAAGGCGTTCAAGCTTCTCACTGTGAAGATGCAAGTCGTTTTTAACCCGGCTTTCTTCACTCATGAGTTGAAAAACTTCTTCACGATATTCCGTCTGTTCTTTAAACATCCGGGAAACTATTGCTTTTTTTTCAACGTAGCTTTCTTCCAGGGATTGACATTCGTTATTTTGGGACTGCCAGCGTTGATTTTGGGCTTTCAGTTGCCGATTTTGCTCCTGCCAGTTTTTTGCCAGAGCTTCCAGAGCCCGCACCAGGCCCTGCTGACGGCTGCGCCCTTCCTTCAGTTGCCGGGTTAAAATTTCCTGTTCCTGATGCAGCAATTCAATCCTGGATTTGGTGGCCAAAGTTTTTTCCCGGTTCCCACTAACTTCTTCCCGCCCCTTATCTACCATTTTTTGCAATGATTGTCCCCTGGCAATTAGTTGGTCAAGTTCCGTTGCCAAGTCAGCCCTTTGCTGCTCTTTCTCATCCACTTGCAGCTGCCATGACCGTAAGGATTCTCGTGTGGGTGCCAGCTGTTTTTCCACCTGCAGATAACGATAGCCGTTCAGCTGTTGATCCAGTTCTTTTTCCTGATCCTGCAACCGGCAGAATTTCTTTGCCTGGCGCGCTTGTTTTTGCAGATTTTTCAGATTTTTGGCCACCTCGTTGATAATATCATTCAAACGATCCAGGTTCTCTTCACTCTCCCTGATCTTACGATAACTTTCCAGACGCTGAGCCTGAAAGCCTGAAACCCCGGCAGCCTCTTCAAACATCGCTCTGATATCGGTTGGTTTAGCAGTAATAATATGTGAAATCTGCCCTTGTTCAATGAACGCATAGCCCTTGGCTCCGATGCCCGTATCACGAAACAAAGCGGTAATATCTTTTAAACGGCAGGGAACTTTGCTCAAATAGTATTCCGTATCTCCCTGACGATACATGCGCCGGGAGATCATCACCTCACTATACTGCTGATATGGCTCCGGCAAAGGCACCCCATCACCGATCATGGTAAGATTAACCTCTGCCATCCCGGCTGGTTTCAAACGTTGGGTTCCATTAAAAATCATGTCCCCCATCGCCTTTCCCCGCAGCTGTAGTGGTCGTTGCTCCCCCATTGCCCAGCGAAGAGCATCAAGGATATTACTTTTACCACAACCATTCGGCCCCACCACCACAGTAATTCCTTTATGCAAAGGGATCCTGGTTCGATGCACAAAGGATTTGAATCCCTGAATCGTCAGCTCTTTAACTTTCATCTTTGATCATCACCGGAAATAACATGATTTTCATCAACACAATTTGACATATGCATACTGATTCCTCTATAATTAACGTTGAGGGTAAAGCTTACCAGCTTTCAGTGATCCGTGGTTATCCATGGATGATTCTGGTTATCAGCTCTAAATAATGCCTCAACAACTTTTTTACAGAGTTGTCCGCTACAAACATTTGTCTGTAAGATTTAAAAGATAATCTCAACTTTGTAAAGCGAATAATACCTTGATCATAGAACACTGGACAGTCCTATTACTCTTAGCCATTTTCATCCTGTTGATTATCCTTTCCGCTTTTTTCTCAGGAACTGAAACAGCTTTGTTGGCATTCCCACCTCACCGGCTGCGTTACTACAGTAAAAAATACAGTGATCAGGCTCAGCACTTAAAAAATATTTTGCGGTATCCCCATAATTTTATCGCTACCGTCCTGATCTGCAACAATTTTGTTAACGTTGCAGCATCATCTATTGCCACCTATCTCTGCGTTTATTATTTTGGTAACAAAGGAGTTTTGATTTCTACCCTGACAGTCACAGTTGTGCTGCTGATTTTCGCCGAAATCACCCCCAAAACCTATGCCGCCGCCCGAACAGATATCCTGGCCTTAAAAGTTGCCAAACCCCTGTCCATACTTATCCGAATACTCAAACCTATTAACCGGCTTACTTCATTAATCAGCCATTTAATAATCAGAACACTTTTACCTTCTCAAGACATGTACCCTGAACCTCATTTTGATGATGAGATAAAATCCTTCGTCCATACAGGTCGGGAAAAAGGACTCTTAAATCAAAGTGAGTCCCTGATGATAAGTAACATTCTGGAAATAGAGAAAACCACGGTTAAGGAAATCATGGTTCCCAGACAGGAAGTAGCCATGATCCAGCTGCATACCCCCCATACCAAAATCCTGTCCCTTATCCGAAAGGTCGGGTTTTCCCGCTACCCCGTCTATGGTAAAAACCGGGAGGATGTCATCGGCATCATGCATATTAAGGACCTGCTTACCCACAAGTTTGGGAAAACTTTTTCCCTGAAGCAGATTATCCGGCCGGCACACTTTGTTCCTGAGATAATGCCTCTTGACAGTTTGCTGGAAACTTTTCGTCTGGGGAAAAAGCACCTGGCAATCGTTGTTGATGAATATGGTGGCATGGAAGGACTGGTGACCATGGAAGATGTTGTTGAAGAAATCATTGGAGAAATGAACGATGAAGTAGATGTCGGCTCCCAGGCGGAAATCATTTCTTTAAAAGATGGCTCTTACCTGGTCAGGGCGGATATCCCCATCAGACGGCTTAATCAGGATATTCCTTTTCTGGAAGTTCCAGAAGAAGGCAACTATCTTCATCTGGCCGGATTTATTCTCTCCCGGCTGGGAAATATTCCAACCAGTGGCGATATCATTGAAATCCCGTCAGCACGCCTGGAAGTCATCCGGGTTATTACCAACAAAATCGTTTTGATAAGAGTCATTCCCATCTCTGCTTCATTATTTACCTCTTGACAGACAACATGAAGTATATTAAATATAATCCTTATATATAGATATTGATTTATTTCGTAACAAATTAGAAGAGGCCATCCGACAACTACATTTCAACCAAGGAGAAATCTCATGACAACTACAACAGAAGATCTCGCAAACGTTAAAGCCGCTAAAACCGTTGACGCCCGAACCTGCGCCTGTCCCGGCCCATTACTGGAGGCCAAGAAAAGTATTGGCGGTGTTAAAACCGGCGAAGTATTAGAAATCTGGGCTGGCTCACAAGACACCCGGGATACTTTGGTCCGCTGGTGCAAAAAAACCGGTAATGAATTTATGGGCTTCGTTGATGAGGGTGCCTATGACCGGCTTTTTATCCGACGTCAGAAATAACGGAAGGCAAGAGGCTGTCTTTTCAAGGCAGCCTCTTGTTGTAAATTAATTAATAGCCAACGGAACCTCAACGAAGAGACATGTTTTATCGTTGATAACATTCTCGCGGATCTGCGCGACCATGACGTGGGATGTTGATGGTGCAAAACGGAACATCGCGTTTTGCGGTGTTGGGAACACGCTCAATGGTGGAAGGGGATCTAACAATGACGAAGAGTACGAAAAATGGCAGACCTAAGATTCTGATTCTGGCGACCCTGTCCGGCGGGTATCGGGGGGCGGATTCCGTTGGCCAGGAACACTCGGAATACCCTCCTAACACCTACATCCTGCCGGTCATGAGCGCGGCCATGTTTCCGGAAAGTTTTTACATGCGGGCCTTTGAACACGGCTTCGATGGTATTATCGTCATGTTCAGTGGGACCGATTGTCCTTACAAGGGAGTTCCGGAACTGACCGCGAAGATAATCAACAAAACCTATGAGTTGATGAAGGAGCGTAAGCTGGAACTCAACCGATTGCGGTTGGCGGCTATCTGCACCGTGTGTGTCCGTCCATTTATTGAAGAAATCAATAAAATGAATCAATTACTGGATGAAATCGGGAAGGTACCGCGTCCCCTGCCACTCGCTGAGGCTCAACCAGTATAAATCAGGGAAAAAGGAATGTGAAAATGAGATCTAACGAAATTCACGTAGACACCCTGGTCGTTGGTGGCGGTATCGCCGGGATGCAAGCCTCTCTGGATTTGGCTGATCAAGGCTATCAGGTTGCCTTGGTCGAGCGGGCTCCCAGTATCGGGGGTAAGATGATCGGACTGAGCAAGGTGTTTCCCACCCTCGACTGTTGCAGCTGTATTACCACCCCCAAAATGGCGGCGGTGGCTCATCACGAGAAAATTCAACTGTTAACCTATTGCGAGGTGCAGTCGGTCACCCGCGATGACGGTGGTTTTATCGCCCAAGTCACGCAGAAACCCCGTTACGTGTTCGAAGATGATTGCACCGGCTGCCGTTCCTGCGAACTTGTTTGTCCTCTTGATATACCAGACGAGGAGAATGAGTTCGGCCGGACCGGACATCGGGTTATCCATGTTCCGTTCGCGACTGCGGTTCCCCAAAAGGCGATGATAAATATTGACTACTGCATCTTTTGTGGTAAATGTATCAAAGCCTGTCCCGCCGGTTGTATCGACTTTACCCAGACCCCTCAGACCCTCCGGATCGAAGCCAGAACCATCGTTCTGGCAACCGGTTTTGAACTAACCCCCTATGATGCCAAAAAAGAGTATGGGGCCGGAAATTTGCGTAACGTTATCGATGGTATGATGATGGAGCGTCTGCTGGCACCCACCGGTCCTTATGGGCGGGTATTGCGTCCCTCGGATGGCAAATTGCCCGATTCTATTGCCTATGTTCAATGCGCGGGCTCTCGTGATGAAACTTTAGGTGTGCCCTACTGTTCGCGCGTTTGTTGCATGTACGCGGTCAAACAGGCCATGCTGATCTCCGGTGCCCTGCCTCTGGCAGACATCACCATCTATTACATGGATATCCGCACCTTTGGTAAGGGTTACGAACAGTTCTACCAGAACGCCAAGGCTATGGGGATTGAGTTCGTCAAAGGCAAGGTGGGGCGGATTGTCGAAGACGAGGACCAGAATCCTATCATCCGGGTTGAGTTGATCGACCAGAACTCCCGGGTAACCGAGAACAAACACGACTTAGTGGTACTCTCGGTGGGGATGCTGCCCGGTTACGATGCCCAGCCCATCTATGGCGTGCCGGCTGCCGAGGATGGCTTTGTCCAGATTCCGGATTATAACGTAGCCCCCACGGCGACCCCCCAGAAGGGTATTTTCGCCGCCGGAACGGCAACCGGCCCCATGGATATTGTAGACAGTATCATGACCGCCGGAGCCGCCGCAGCTGAAGCCTCTGCCTACATGCATACTTACAACGGGTCGACCGCCGCGCCCATCGTCGGCTAATAATAGAGGAGTATGGTCAATGCCTAAGCTATCTGATAAATCCAATCTGGCTGAGAAAGAACCTGCGTTCGCGCCGGACCAGTCAC
The DNA here is from genome assembly GCA_964478545.1 of uncultured Thermodesulfobacteriota bacterium. Lineage (GTDB taxonomy): Bacteria > Desulfobacterota > Anaeroferrophillalia > Anaeroferrophillales > Anaeroferrophillaceae > DQWO01. The sequence goes on along the minus strand of CAYZIS010000018.1, from coordinate 39,343 downwards.
CCGAGGACGAACCCCGCATTGGTGTATATGTCTGCAATTGCGGTGGTAATATCGGCGACGTGGTGAATTGCGAACAGGTTGCCGAGGTGTTGGCTAAGATGCCTAACGTGGTAACCTCTCATAGCGATATGTTCATGTGTTCCGATCCGGGGCAGAAGCTGATTACCGATGACATTAAAGAAAAGGGCATCAACCGGGTGGTTATCGGTGCCTGCTCTATCTTCCTGCACGAGCAGACTTTCCGGCAGACAGTCGAGCGCGCGGGGTTAAATCCTTATCTTTATTATCACGTCGGCTTGCGTGAACAGGATAGTTGGGTACATTATAACCATCCGGAAGAGGCCACCGAAAAAGCCATCCGCTTGATGGCGGCCGGGATTGCCAAAGCCCGTAAGATGGAACCACTGGAGCCGGTACGGCTGCAAGCTGAAAAACGTGCCCTCGTCATTGGCGGTGGGGTGGCCGGATTGCGGACCGCGCTGGATATCGCCCGGTCGGGATTGAAGGTAACCTTAGTGGAAAAAAGCCATTTCCTGGGTGGACATGTAGCCCAATGGGGAGATGTATTTCCCACCGGTGAAACCGCCCGAACCTTGTTACAACGCCTGCTTGAACAGGTTCAGGCTGAATCTGGCATCACCATCAATACCGGCGCCGAGGTGGTGGAAGCAAAAGGCTACGTGGGTAATTTTCAGGTCCGAATCCGCCAGCAACCACGAGGTGTTAAGGCTGATTTTGACGCTTTGGAACAGGCGATAGCGGCCTGCCCGGTGGAGGTCTCGGACGAATTTAATTACGGCCTCAAGACCCGCAAAGCTATCTATCGGCCTTACCTGGGTTGCTGTCCCGCCGGCCCGGTGGTGGATTGGAAACATTGTACCCATTGTGAGAAATGCCTGGAGTTCAGCCCTGACAATGGTATCAGTCTGGACGACACTCCGATTGAGTTTAATATTAATGTGGGGGCGGTAGTGATGGCAACCGGTTTCCGGCCCTACGAACCCTTCGCCGGTGAAATGGGCTACGGTAAATTTCCTGAAGTAATTACCCTGCCTCAGTTGGAACGTCTGCTGGCGGCCGATGGACCTACCGGCGGCAGGCTGGAATGGAATGGTCGTTCTGTGCGCAGTCTGGCCATGATTCATTGCGTTGGCAGTCGCCAGGTGGATGGTGTGCATCAACCCCAGCCGGATGGACAAGTCAACAACTACTGTTCACGGGTGTGTTGCACGGCCACATTAAACGCGGCCAATCTAATCCATGAACGGTTCCCGGAGGCTCACATCTACGATGTCTACTCGGATATCCGCACCTATGGTCGCGGACATGAAAATTACTACACGCTCGCCAGCAAAAACGGGACCACATTCCTGCGTTATTTTGTCGAAGATATTCCCGAGGTGTATCAGGCCGAAAAGGGTTCTTACTATTCCATGTTGGTCAAAGTGAAAGATCAGCTAACTTGGGGAGAGGAAATTGAGTTGCCGGTTGATTTGATCGTTTTAGCTGTCGGGATGATGCCCAACCCGGTAGATGATTTGAGCGGCATGTTTAACATCACGCCGGGAAATGATCGTTTCCTGCTCGAAGTTCATCCCAAGTTACGTCCGGTAGAAACCGCTGTGGTCGGGGTCGTTTTGGCTGGAACCGCCCAGGGACCGATGAATATTCAGGAAAGTTGCGCCGCCGCCGGAGCCGCTGCTTCCAAAGTGGTGGTATTGCTGGGTAGCGGACAGGTTGAAATGGAGCCCTATGTGGCGCGGGTTGATGTTGAACGTTGCCAGGGGAGCGGTGATTGTGTACGGATCTGCCCGCAAGAGGACGCGGTTCAGCTGGAGACCTTCTTGAAAGACGGCAGTAGCTACCAGCGAGCGGTGGTAACGCCGGCCAACTGTAACGGCTGTGGCGCGTGCGTCAGCGCCTGCCGCCATCGGGCGATAGATGTCCTGGGTTGGCGATTGGATGAATACGAAGCCATGGTGGATGCTATTACCGCTGAAATTCCGGGCTTGGAGGGGGGGGTGGCATGACGACCAAAGACCAAACAGCAGCTAAAAAACGAAGTGAAATGCTTACAAATCTGCGCGAACAACACCAGGAGCGGGTTAAGATCGCCCGGGCAATGCTTAAAAAACAACATGGAATCCGTAAGGTCTTACGGCAGGCGTTGGAGACTGAGCCTCAAACGATCCCACGATTGGCCGAGGCGACCGGTTTTCCGGCCCACCAGGTTTTGTGGCACATATCTGTAATGAAAAAGTACGGCAAGGTAGTCGAAACAGAGTTAGATGAAAACTACGAATATTACCTGTATGGCCTGACCAAGGAGACAAAATAATGAGTGTCCGCGCGAATCCAAATTTACTACTTGAGATGAAAAAATACGGTAAGGTAAATATCGAGTCCTGCTTTAATTGCGGGAACTGTACGGCGGTTTGCCCACTCACTACGGATAACGAAAGCTTCCCCCGACGCATGATCCGTTTCGCCCAACTTGGTTTACAGCAACCGTTATTAAGCAGCAAAGAACTCTGGATGTGCTACAACTGTGGTGAATGTACGGAAACCTGTCCTCGGCAGGCTGATCCTGGCGAATATATGGCCACTGCCCGGCGCTACGCCATCGCCCATTACGACCGGACAGGCCTGGCGAAATTGCTTTACACCTCCCCGGGGTTCAGTATCTTTCTTCTGACCTTGCTGGCGGTTTTATTTGGCTGGTTTATGTACACAACCCACGGCCCGATGGCCGGGGATGCCCTGAGCTCGATTGATTTTATTACCCCTGAGGCAGCCCATCTGGCCATCTTTATCATTCTCATTGTTCTGGGAGGGTTATGGGGTACCGTGACGATGGTGGCGCAAATCAGCAAAGTCAATAAGTTCCCGAAAGAAGTTCGTTTGAACTGGCTGGGTGCCTTATGGGAGGCTGTCGGAATCGAGGCCTTAGGCCAGAAACGTTACCGCGGTGATTGCGAAAGCTATACCAAACCCCAGCCATGGTATTTGCAAAAGTGGTTCGTTCACGCCTCAATCATGTGGGGATTCCTGGGATTGATGGCCGCATCCTTAATAGACCTGGTTTTCAATATCGCTGGGATCAAATCCCTGGGAAGCTCAGTTCCCATCTGGTACCCGGTACGTCTGCTGGGTACGATTGCCGGTTTACTTCTGCTCTATGGAACCACGATAGCGCTGACTAGACGGATCCGTAAAACCAATGAGTCTACCAACCATTCGACTTTGTCTGATTGGGCCTTTTTGATTTTGCTCTGGCTCTCCGGGGTAAGTGGTTTTGGGTTGGAAATTTCTCTCTATTTGCCGGAAGAACCAATATGGATCAATTGGATATCCATATTTCACATAGCGGTAGCGATGGAGTTGGTTATACTGGCGCCCTTTACCAAGTTCGCTCATGCCTTTTACCGCACGGTGGCTCTGTATTTTCACGCGCTAAAACCCATTTCCGCTTCTGATGTCGAAGATGGATGATAGGGCACAAAGAGCCGTTTCTTTAAATCGTGAATTTCAGCTTTCTGCTCTTCGATTGTTTCCTTTAATTATTCTTCTCTTAAGGTAGCTTGTCTATGTTGTCCTTGCCAAGCCGAATATTTACTTTTTTAATCACTTAATCTGATTCACTTATTACAGGGGGAGATGTCATGTCAGAACAAAATAGTAGCCAAAAGATGGTCATCGTTTGCAATGGCGATACTCCGGAAAATATCATGCCGACGTTGGTTTTTGCATCCTCAGGACTCGCAGTAGACTATGAGCTCCACATTTTCATCAGTCCTGCCGGATCCAAATGGGTACTCAAGGGTGAGCTGGAAAAACTCGGCCAACCGAAAGGTCTGCCCAATCCGGTCGAACTGTTTAATACCATCCTGGATTTGGGTGGGGAAATAGTATTGTGCGAGTTGGCTCTGGAAAACAAAGGCATTGCCCCTGAGGATCTACGCGATGAGCGCATTATTATCCAGAAAGCACCGCCTTTCCTGATGGACATAGAGGGGGCCGGGTTGACCTTTTCCTTCTAACCATGGCCACCGGTGACAGACGTTTTTTCTCTTCCGTTAGTTCCTGTTGAGAAACAGACAATGCGGTGTATTGGATAGGTTCCTTGGGAGCAGCGCCTGTTTCCGTTTCACCGGGAAACAGGTATCTTCCGCGGCCATGACTTTGCCGCTGATTATTAAGGCCAGCACAAAGACAGTGCAGGTTTGTTCCATCCCCTCCTTTCCATAATATATTATAATAATTTGGAGTCAATCCCATTCTTAGTTGAAATTTCCCTCCAACCTCATCCGCATTATGCCGCTTGTTCGCTTTCCTGAATGATATGGTTAAGATTTAAATCTTTCATAATGGCTTTTCGTAATGATGGTAAATGGCGATAACCTATCAGTTTGTTCAGACGGGGTTCTATATCCAATAATGCTGCTGCCAGCCAGCGATGTTTCTGGTTGGAATTGACTGAGTAGGAAAAAATTGAGAATTGGGTGATGAGCTATGTATCTAGAACTTGATGAAATAATCAAAGAAGCAAAGGGGCTCCCGCTGGTTCCTTTAAAGGCAACGACCATCTACCAGGAAAAGATTCCGGTCTTGAAAAGATATGTAAACGACACACTGACTTCAAATCCTTCCATCACCAAATTGATCGGCAATAATCCACTGAAAATAATGTATGACAACCATAGTCATCATGCTGCATTCATGGCAACAGTGTTCAGCATCGGAAACTATGAACTTCTTGCCAGGACAGTCCCGTGGGTTTACCGCGCTTACTCAGCACATAATTTTTCCTACGATTACTTTCCACTGGAGTTAAAAACCTGGGTTGATGCCATAGGCACTGCACATTGACTGCAAGGGGTGCGAGGGTGTTGGTTATTGCGAATTTTGGTGTTTCCTGTGATTGTTGCAATCACAGAGTCTCCATTGCGGCAAGTGAGCTTGATCGTCGGCGAAGTAAAAAATGATTTTCTGGATAGGATATTAAGAGGAGACATCTGCTAAACAGAAGGATAATAGACTGTTCTCAGTATCAACCCTTTAGCTGGGGCGGTAATTCCTGCCATCCTTCGGTCCTTGACAGCAAGGATAGCTGCCAGGGATTGCCAATCACTTTTGCCGGCACCGATTCCCATCAGGGTACCGACAATAATTCTGACCATGTTTTTCAAAAAGCCATTGGCCTTGATCATAATAAACAGATAACGGCCACGCTTCCAGACCCGGATATTATTGATGGTACGCACTGAGGTTTTGGTTTCACCATCCGCGGCCTTGAACGAGAGAAAATCATGAGTTCCCTGCAAAAGAGCAGCAGCCTTTGATATGGCGGAAACATCCAGCGGTTTTCGTATGTGCCAGGAATAAAGCCGGGTCAGTGGATTCGGCTGCAGGCCATTATCAATGCGGTAAAGGTAGGTTTTGGCTCTAGCAGATTTACGGGCATGAAAATCTGCAGCCACAACTTCAAGAGAGCGGATAACAATATCATCAGGCAACAGGGCATTCAGGCCACGCCACAAACCGGTTAAGGGAATGGCCGTAACCGTCTTGATATGGGCTACCTGACCCCAAGCATGGACCCCGGCGTCAGTGCGTCCAGAACCGTAAACCGTCAACGATTCACCAGTCATGGTTACCAACGCCTGCTGCAATGTTTCCTGGACGGTTATACCATTTGGCTGTATCTGCCAGCCATGATAGGCACTTCCATCATAGGCAATGGTTAGTTTCAACTTTTGCAGTTTAGCCGGCACAGGAAAACATCATTCAACGATTATATCCATAACAGTAAAGGTCTTCATTCCCCCGGGGGTATTGACCTGCACTTCATCATCCGGCTGTTTTCCTATCAGTGCTCTGGCAATGGGAGCTGAGATGGAAATTTTACCATGATCGATATCCGCCTCATCTTCGCCCACCAGCTGATAACTGATTTCTGCTCCGGTTTCTTCATCAGACAGGCAGACAGTAACCCCGAACACCACCCGGTCCGTCCCGGCTATCTTTGCCGGATCAATAACTTCCGCCCGTCCCAGGTGATCTTCCAGCATATTAATACGCCCTTCAACAAAAGCCTGTTTTTCTTTGGCTGCATCATATTCGGCATTTTCACTTAAGTCACCATGGGCTCGTGCCTCGGCAATAGCATGAATAACTTCATGGCGGGTAAATGTTTTCAACCGATGCAGCTCTGCCTTCAATTTAATATAACCATATTCAGTCATCGGGACTTTTTCACTTTGATTCATATATCTTCTCCAAGGTGGAAATTATGGACTCTGCTACAGTATTCAATGATAATCCTGCAGGGCTTTAATCGTTAATTCACTATCATACATAACCTTTATCGCCTGGGCCGCGGCCCGGGCTCCGGACATAGTTGTAAAGTAGGCAACCCCCCGGTCAAGAGTTGTTCGCCGGATATAAAGAGAATCTTCCCGGGAGCGACTGTCACCAGGAGTATTGATAACCAGATCGATTTCGCCATTAACCAGTGAATCCAAGACATTGGGACGACCTTCCTTTTTCTTTTTTATCAAGATATTATGCAAGCCATGGAGGTCAAGATAGGCCGAGGTACCGGCAGTTGCCTTAAGGGTATACCCACTGGCCAGCAGATCCCTGGCAACCTGTTCAATTCCACTTTTTTCATGTACACTTAAAAAAGCGCAGCCATTCATGGGTAAAGGAGCACCGGCAGCTTCCTGAGCCTTGGCAAAAGCGGCCGGAAACTGTTCATCAATCCCCATGACTTCACCGGTTGATTTCATCTCGGGACCCAGCATGGTATCCACCCCGGGAAATTTAAGAAAAGGAAATACTGCTTCCTTGACCGATACCCACGGAGGCTGCAATCTTTCTTTCACCCCCATTTCCACCAGGGTTTTCCCCACCATGACCTGAACCGCCAGATCGGCCAAGGGTAACCCAACGGCCTTGCTGACAAATGGCACTGTCCGGGAAGCCCGGGGATTGACTTCCAGAATGAAAATATTTTTACCCTGGACGGCAAACTGGACATTCATCAGACCACAAACCTGCAGCTCAAGGACCATTGCCCGGGTTTGGCGGGCGATTTCCTGGATAATATCATCATCCAAGGTATAAGGAGGAAGGGAACAGGCCGAATCACCGGAATGAACCCCGGCCCGTTCAATATGCTCCATGATCCCACCGATAATAACCGTCTGACCATCGCAAACCGCGTCAACATCCACTTCCACGGCATCATGAAGAAATTTATCGACCAGCACCGGATGGTCAAAAGACACCTTGACCGCTTCACGCATATACCGCTGTAAATTGTTCTGATCATAAACAATTTCCATCCCCCGGCCACCAAGAACATAGGAAGGTCGAACCAGCACCGGATAACCAATGGTATCGGCAATCCGAGTCGCATCATCAACGGAGACTGCCGTTCCGTTTTCAGGCTGCCTGAGCCCCAACATATCCAACAATTCTTTAAATCGCTGCCGATCTTCCGCCCGATCGATGCTGTCCGGTGAAGTTCCAAGGATAGGAACCCCAGCCTGTTCCAGTGATGCAGCCAGTTTAAGGGGTGTCTGGCCACCAAACTGGACAATCACCCCGAACGGTTTCTCCGTTTCAACAATCTGCATGACATCTTCATGAGTCAGTGGTTCAAAATAAAGCCGGTCAGAGGTATCATAGTCAGTACTGACCGTTTCCGGGTTGCAATTAACCATTATGGTTTCAAAGCCTTCACGCTGCAGGGCAAAGGAACAGTGAACACAGCAGTAGTCAAACTCTATCCCCTGACCAATGCGATTAGGGCCACCACCCAGGATCATGACTTTACGCTGTTCAGTGGGAAAAGATTCATCCTCCTGCTCATAAGTTGAGTAGAAATAGGGAGTAAAGGCTTCAAACTCGGCGGCACAGGTATCAACACGTTTGTAAACCGGCACTATATCATTTTTATGCCGTAAATCGGAAATATCCTGTTCGTTGACAGTCAGAAGTTTCGCCAGCCGCTGGTCGGCAAAACCCATTTCCTTGGCCTGTTTGAGCACTTCAATATCCAGAGCTGCCAGGCCTCCAGCTTTAATCTGTGCCTCAAAATCAATAATTTCTTTGATATGATGAACAAACCAGGGATCGATGCCGGTTAAATCCACCACTCTTTCAATGGAGAATCCCAGGCGCAGGGCATCGCCGATATACCAGAGCCGATCAGCACCGGGAACCCGCAGTTTTTCCTCCACCAGAGCAAGTATGTCATCAGCAGGATTATCATAAGCTTCGGCTGGCAGCTGCTCATCAAAACCATAAGAATCAATCTCCAATGACCGCATAGCCTTCTGCAGTGACTCTTTCATCGTTCTACCGATAGCCATTACTTCGCCAACGGACTTCATCTGAGTGGTCAAGGTAGCATCCGAGCCGGGAAACTTTTCAAAAGTAAATCGGGGAATTTTGGTTACAACATAATCAATGGTAGGCTCGAATGAAGCCGGAGTTTCTTTGGTTATATCATTGGGAATTTCATCGAGAGTATAACCGACTGCCAGTTTGGCGGCAATTTTGGCAATGGGGAAACCGGTAGCCTTGGAAGCCAGTGCCGAACTGCGTGACACCCGGGGATTCATTTCGATAATAATCAGGCGACCATCATCAGGGTTTACCGCGAACTGGACATTTGAACCTCCCGTATCCACCCCGATTTCCCTGATAACCCGAATAGCCGCGTCTCTCATCAGCTGATATTCTTTATCGGTCAGCGTTTGGGCCGGAGCAACAGTAATACTATCACCGGTATGAATACCCATGGCATCGATGTTTTCAATGGAACAGATAATGACCACATTATCGTGATGGTCACGCATTACCTCAAGCTCATATTCCTTCCAGCCAACAATAGACTCTTCGATAAGTATTTCATGGGTGGGACTTAAATTAAGACCCCATTTTACGTAACGTTCATAATCGGCAACATTATAGGCTATATTTCCACCCGTTCCCCCCAAGGTAAAGAATGGCCGGAGGATGGCCGGAAAACCGATTTCACCGATGATCTCCCAGGCATCAGCCATGGAGTGTGCATGCCCGCTCTTGGGCAAAGCCAGGCCAATCTTCAGCATCGCCTCCTTAAACAGCTGGCGATCTTCAGCCTTTTTAATTGCTTCCAGACTTGCCCCGATCAGCTCTACATTATATCTGGCCAGGGTTCCGTTTTCAGCCAGTTCAACCCCGACATTCAGGGCTGTCTGCCCACCTACAGTAGACAACAGGGCATCAGGTCGCTCCGCTGCTATTATTTTGGCTACTGTTGCGGCGGTAATGGGTTCTATGTAGGTACGGTGAGCAAATTCCGGATCAGTCATGATGGTTGCCGGGTTGCTGTTAACCAATACTACTTCATACCCCTCTTCCTTGAGCGCCTTGCATGCCTGGGTCCCGGAGTAATCAAACTCACAGGCCTGGCCAATAATGATCGGCCCGGAGCCAATCAACATAATTTTTTTTAAATCAGTACGTTTGGACACTAAATCAGTCCTTTATGAAAATAAATAAATTCTGGTAAAAATTTCGATATTGCCTTAATGCGTTTTTTGTTTTATTAGCATAGCTCATATGAAGAACATAAACTATAAGCAGTCATCGCCTGCAGAAAATGTATGCTGATGAAATCAATCTTTCTTGCCGATGCTCATTTGAAATATCCAACCGATGAAAATTATCGGAGGCTGAATAGTTTTCTGCAAAACCTGCCTGAAGATGTAGACAATCTCTTTATCCTTGGTGATTTTTTTGACTTCTGGTTCGGGTACCGTGAGGTAGTATTTTCAGTATATGTTCCCATCCTCGCGACCCTTGAAGCACTGGTTCAACGGGGAATAAAACTCTACTTTATCGAAGGGAACCATGAAATCAGCCTGGGTCCATTTTTCCGTACCCATTTACATGTCCACAGTAACCCCAGTGAATTATCCGTTTACCTGTCCGGCCAACATCTTTACCTGGCCCATGGAGACTTACTGGATGATAGTCAACAATGGTACCGACAATGGGCAGGATTTATCAAAAGTCCCTTCATCTGCCGCCTTATCAGCCTGATACCCCCCGACTTCACCTACAAGATTGCCCAGTGGCTTTCAAAAATCAGCCGCAATCAATCTCAAAACGCCAGTCATATACCGGAAAAGCTAACCAACAAGCTTGCAGATATATTTCGGGCCGGTCATGATGTGGCAATTATCGCCCATTATCATCATCCGGCCCAGAATCAGGTTGTCCTGAACGATCAGAAATATCCGGTTTATCACCTGGGAGACTGGATAACTGATTACTCCTACCTGGTATTAGAAGATGGCAACTTTCAGCTCAAAAAAGCAACCGCCCAACTTCCAACCTCATAATCTCAGCGAAATTCTTTCAGTCCGCTTGAGCAGCCATACATCCAGAAAGTAAGCGGGTGTTTTTGGTGATGCCCCGGCATGACTCCCGCCCATTCTCGCCATTATTTATTCGCCGCCATCAATTGGATGAAGCGTTTAAATAAATAGGCTGAATCATGGGGCCCAGGAGAACTTTCGGGGTGATACTGAATAGAAAAGAGCGGATAACGACGATGTTTCAAGCCCTCAACCGTCCGATCATTCAGATTAATATGGGTTACTTCCACCTCATCACCCAGGGAATCAATATCAACACAAAACCCATGGTTCTGCGAAGTAATCTCAACTTTACCGGTGGCCAGATCCATAACCGGCTGGTTACTGCCATGGTGACCAAATTTCAACTTATAGGTGCTTCCACCCAAAGCCAGGCCGATAATCTGGTGTCCCAGACAGATGCCAAACATGGGTTTTCTACCAATCAATAACCTGATCTGTTTAACATATTCCATCAAAGCAGCCGGGTCGCCGGGACCATTGGAAAGAAAGACACCGTCAGGATTCAAGGCAATTACTTCCTGTGCCGTTGTTGCTGCCGGGACAACGGTTACTTTGCATCCGGCGGCCACCAGCAACCGAAGGATATTGTATTTGATCCCGTAATCATAAGCAACCACGTGAAAACCGCCGGCATTATGTTTTTCCTCATACCCGGCGGCAATATCCCAGTCTCCCTGATACCATTCATAAGCGGAAGGCGATGTCACCCCATCCACCAGGTTTACCCCTTCAATCCCCGGCCAATGACAAAGTTTATCTGACAAACTGGATACATCAAAGTCCGTCGTGGATATAATCCCCGGCATGGCACCAGCCAGGCGGATATGACGGGTCAGAAAACGGGTATCAATACCTTCAATTCCAACCACACCAGCATCTTCGAGATAACTACCCAACGATTTTCTGCTCCTCCAGTTACTGGGTGTATGGCAATATTCTTTTACAATATAACCGGATAAGAAAAGTTTTTTCGACTCAACATCTTCTTCGTTAATACCGTAATTACCGATATGGGGATAGGTCATGGTTACCATCTGTCCCCGATAGGAAGGATCAGTCAATACCTCCTGATAACCCGTCAGACTGGTATTAAAGACCACTTCCCCGATAGCTTCTCCCGCAGCGCCAATTGAGCGGCCGGTAAATGCAGTCCCGTCCTCCAGCAGCAGAATTGCTTTGTTTTTTGCAAATGCCATTAATATTCCATTATTCCAGGAACACGTCCTGTAATCATCAAACCAAGGCGGGCTGAACGCCTGCAACCCAAACCTTTTTTAACCGCAAAGAGATAATTGTTTTTTCTCACGGAGGTATGGAGGCACAAAGATGCGGAAAAAAAGTTTATTTTTCTCTGTGTCTTGGTGGCTCTGTGAGAGCCGTGCCGGCAGGCAGGTTATTTTCATTGTTAACCGAATAGTTACAACGGTTGATTTAAATTTTTTTAGTAACTATTCAGGTAGCAGTTTTGGCAGTTAATTTAGCGTGAAAACTACCAAACTTTGCTTCGCTTTCTCTGACGGGGTCAGAGACAGTTTGGAAAGAGGTACTGAATAGTTACAATTCGCTTATAACAAGGCTACTGCCGGTCATACCTGTCCATCGGCAGCAAAGATAATTTCCCCGCCCACAATGGTCGTCAAGGCTTTCCCTTGAACTCGCCAACCATCAAAGGGAGTATTGGAACTTTTGGAACGGAAATTATCTTTATTGATAACCCATTGGACTTCCGGATCAATAATCGTCACATCCGCATCCATGCCAACTTCCAGACTGCCTTTTCTTGATAAACCAAGAATTTTTGCCGGAGCAACACTGAGCCGTTCAACCATTTTCACTGGGGTCAGAACCCCTTCGCGCACCAAATTCATGGTTAAAGGAATGGTCGTTTCCAATCCAACAATACCAAACGGAGCATACTGGTATTCCACCTCTTTCTCCGTCTGCTCATGGGGTGCATGATCCGAAGCAATAACATCAATAATTCCAGCAGCCAGAGCTTCTTTTATCGCTATAACATCTTCAGGTTCACGCAGAGGCGGACTCATTTTAGTATTAGGATTAAAACATGAAAATTGCCTTTTCATGGCATATTCCACTTCATCACGATAGTAAAGATCAGCCACCGCCCGGTGGTCCAGGGAAAAGTGATGCGGCGTCACCTCTGCCGTAACCTTTACCCCTCGTTCTTTGGCCCGGGCAACCAGCGATACGGCACCTCGGGTACTGATATGGGCAATATGAATTGGAAGCTCGAGGAATTCAGCCAGCAGGATGCAACGGGCTATATCAATTTCCTCAGCCAGTGAAGGGATGCCGGGAAATCCATAAGTTGAAGAAATTTCCCCTTCATGGATAACACCATCTGCAAAAAGATAATTGTCCTGACAATGGCAAATAATGATGCGATTAAGGCTGCCGGCATATTCCATCGCATGACGATAGAGATTGGAATCTTCGACAGTTTTTCCATCTTCAGAAAAGGCTATTGCACCCGCCGTAGCCATTTCTGCCATTTCAACCATCTGCTTACCCTGCATACCAATGGTTACCGCCCCGATGGGAAAGACATTAACCGGAGCCAGCTGAGACTTTTCGCTGATAAAACGGGTTACCGCGGCACAATCATTCACGGGGCTGGTATTGGCCATACAGGCAATACTGGTAAAACCACCAGCTGCCGCAGCCTGAGCCCCACTTAAAATTGTTTCCTTGTATTCCTGCCCCGGCTCACGCAGATGGGTATGCATATCAATGGCGCCAGGCATAACCCATAATCCTTCCGCCTGGATAACCTTTCCGGCACTTTCATCCAGTTGCAGTTTTTGGCCAATCTCGGCGATAGTGCCGTTGGCAATCAGAACATCAAGTTTTTGATCACGTTTATTTTCGGGATCTATTACCCGACCGCCCCGCAGCAATATCCGCTTCATTCTGATTTATCTCCCAAAAGATATAAAACCGCCATTCGAACGGCAACGCCGTTTTCAACCTGATCAAGAATAACCGAATGTTTTCCGTCGGCCACCTCTGAGGAAATTTCCACCCCGCGATTCATAGGGCCGGGATGCATGATAATAACATCATTACTGGCCAGACCTACCCGGCTACGATTCAGGCCATAACGCCTGGCATATTCATTCACTGAGGGAAACAGGGTATGATCCTGACGCTCCAGCTGTATCCGAAGCATCATGATAACATCCACCCCTTCAATGGCCTCCTCCGGACTTGCACAAACTTTCACCCCGGGAAAGCCATTCATATTCAACGGCAACATGGTCGGTGGACTGCAAACCCTGACTTCAGCACCAAAAATGCTCAATGCATGCATATTAGAACGGGCCACGCGGCTGTGGACGATATCACCTATTATCGCTACCCGCAATCCCGCAAAAACCTTTTTATGTTCTCGGATAGTTAAGAGGTCCAGCAAGGCCTGGCTGGGATGCTCATTGGCACCATCCCCGGCATTCACCACCCGGGCATCAACCTGGCCGGCAATCAGGTGTGGAGCACCTACACAGCCATGCCGGATGACAATAATATCAGGTGCCATTGCCTGCAGGTTTTTTACCGTATCCAGCAGTGTTTCCCCCTTTACTACACTGCTGGTCGATGCAGAGATATTTATCGTATCAGCACTGAGCCTTTTTGCTGCTATTTCAAAAGAACTCCTGGTCCGGGTACTAGGCTCATAAAACAGGTTGATAATTGTCTGGCCACGCAGTGTCGGAACTTTTTTTATCGGTCGACGGGAAATTTCTTTAAAAGATTCCGCGGTATCCAGAATCAGGGTTATATCATCCTCATGCAACCCTCTAATAGCCAGTAAGTCTTTCCAGGGGAAAATCCTTTTTTTCATATGGCTCAATCCACTTGCCGGCGGGCTGAATAGCTCACCGTTACAGAATCTTGTTTATCCCCTTCACGCATTCGCACCTTCACCTGATGATCTGGAGATGAAGGAACATGTTTTCCCACATAATCAGACATAATCGGCAATTCCCGATGTCCACGATCCACCAGTACCAGCAGTTGTATAGATTGAGGACGACCAAAGTCCATCAACCCATCCATAGCTGCACGAACCGTTCTACCAGTGTAAAGGACATCATCCACCAAGATAACTATTTTATCATCAAGGGAAAATGATATTTCAGTTTTTTGCAAAACCGGATGATGAGTACCATGGGATAAATCATCACGATAAAGAGTAATATCAAGGATACCCAATGGAACATCCAATTGAGCTATCTGGTTCAACAAAACCTGCAGACGCTGAGCCAGGAATACTCCCCTGGTCCTGATTCCCACAAGCACAAGATCTTCATGAACAGTATTACGCTCCAGGATCTCGTAGGCCATTTTGGAAAGCACCATGGCCATTCCACGTTCATCCAAAATAAGTTTACTATCATTCATAGAAAACTTCTCACGATACTTATAAGTTAAGCAATTAACTTTTAGCTTTTAGCTATCAGCGTTTAGCTTTAAAAAATCAAGGCATTACGTTCATTAGCAATAAAACCTAACAGGTGACAGTTTGCAATAGTAAAAATGCTGTAATTATTGAACTTCAAAGGAACTTAACGCTAAGCGTTTGGAATCATTGACTTGCCTTTTTCGGCCACCTCAGTGTTTGAATACCACATTTACCATAGTCAAGTTATTTTATGATAAATCGCTGCCGAAAGCAGTGTGAAACGCTAACAGCTAACGGCTAAAAGCTAACTGCTCAATTCAGGTCATATATTGTTCAAAAGTCTATGGCCGGCAATTCAGCCAGATTTTCTTTGACCGGAATCACCTTTTCAAGGTGGGTAAGGCTAATCAAGTAGGCAACTGATTTAGATGGTTGTACCAGACACAAACTCCCCTCATCCTGCACTAAATGTTTATAGAGAGAGAAAATTGCTCCCAAGGCAGATGAATCAAGGCCGGATACCTTGGAAAGATCTATCACCAGATTATTGATCCCGGAGGTAGAAATCTGCTGAATAATCTGGTCATAAAAATCATCACGGACCATGACATTAATAAGACCTTCCGGCCGGACAATCAAACGCTGCCCATCAACTGCAAAAGATACCTTTAATTTTGCCATAATTTTTCTCCCTTTACAGGCCGTTCTCTGCTGCCAGAAATCAACGAATCAGATGTGCAAATCTCCCGACCCTCACCTTCCGAGTCAGTTTTTTTGCCTCAGAGTTCCATGACCAGTAAATAATCCAGGCTTTACCTTTTATCTTACCATAATCGACAAATCCCCAGAACCGGCTGTCATAACTTCGATCACGGTTATCACCCATAACAAAAACATGGTTTTCAGGAACCACGACAGGGCCAAAGTTATCTCGTGGTACTTGGGTAACCGTATCTGGGTCACTATAAGTCCCATAGGAAGCAGTAAATAACTTTTTATTGATGTAAATCTTCTTTTTCTTAATTTCTATGGTATCACCCGGCAGGCCGATGGCTCGCTTGATAAAATCCTTAGACTGATCAACCGGATAGGTAAAAACAATGATATCGCCACGTTGTGGTTTATGGAAATCTAAAACTTTTATTTCCGTAAAGGGAATATGAAGACCATACTTGAACTTATTAACCAGGAGATGATCGCCAATCAACAGAGTTGGCTCCATGGAACCGGAAGGAATTTTAAATGCCTGAACAATAAAGGCCCGGATAAACAGGGCGATAATAATGGCAATAATAATTGATTCCGCATATTCCCGAACAATACTAATTTTTCGCTTAGCAGTCATAGTAATCTTTATTTCTACCTTTCCAGTTCAATATAAAGTCAGGCATAATCAAATAATCATGAATCAATATTTAAGATGGCCAGAAATGCCTCTTGGGGCAGTTCAACCTTACCCACCCTCTTCATCCGTTTTTTCCCAGCCTTCTGTTTCTCCAACAATTTCCGCTTTCTGGTTATATCGCCACCATAACATTTAGCGGTTACATTTTTCCGCAATGCTTTAACCGTAGTCCTGGCAATAACCTTGGTGCCAATGACTGCCTGGATAGCAACCTCAAACATTTGCCGGGGAATCAATTTCTTCATTTTCACAGCCAGATCATGCCCCCGATCATAACTGCAGGATTCATGAAGAATCATTGACAGTGCATCAACCAGTTCCCCGTTAATCAGGATGTCAAGTTTTACCAGCTTAGCCGGCCGATACCCCGCTGTTTCATAATCCAGAGAGGCATAACCACGGGACAATGACTTTAACTTATCATAGAAGTCAAGGACAATTTCATTGAACGGCAGATCATAGATGATCATCGCCCTGGTTTCATCAATATATTTAATTTCCTGCTGGCTACCGCGCTTATCTTCGCATAATTTCATGATATTGCCAATATATTCATTTGGCACCAGTATGGACGCCCGAACTATGGGTTCTTCAATAAAAGCAATATCCTGAGTAGACGGCATTTTACTTGGATTATCAATCTCTACAATACCTCCGTCAGTGCAGTTAATCCGGTAAATAACCGTCGGTGCGGTTGAGATAAGATCAAGATCATACTCCCGTTCCAAACGTTCCTGGATAATTTCCATATGCAGCAGCCCAAGGAAACCACAGCGAAAACCGAATCCAAGGGCCACGGAGGTTTCAGGCTGGTAAAAAAAAGAGGCGTCATTCAGGCGCAACTTGGCCAGCGCGTCCCTGAGCCCTTCATACTGAACCGAGTCTGCAGGATATAAGCCGCTGAAAACCATCGGTTTGATTTCTTTAAATCCCGGCAGGGGCTGCGGGTCGGGATTGGTTGCAATGGTAATGGTATCGCCGATCTTACAATCAGCAACATCCTTGATTCCGGCTATAAGAAATCCCACTTCACCGGCTGACATGCTTTCAACCAATAAATCATCCGGCGTACGAACTCCAACTTTCAGTACTTCGAATTCTTTTCCAGATGAAATCATTTGAATTTTCATTCCCGGCTTAATTGTTCCTTCATATATTCTGATCAGAGCTATAATTCCCTGGTATGGATCAAACCAGGAATCGAAAATCATGGCTTTCAATGGTGCTGAACGCGATCCTCCCGGGGCAGGAATAGAACTGATAATTCTCTCCAACAATTCATCGACACCAAATCCGGTTTTAGCACTGACGAGGACGGCATCGTCGGCCGGTAGGCCTATTATCTCCTCAATCTGGTGAATTACCCGCTCCGGTTCTGCTCCCGGCAAATCGACCTTATTTAATACAGGGATAATCTCCAGATTAGCATCAATAGCCAGATAAACATTAGCCAGTGTCTGTGCTTCAACCCCTTGAGCCACATCAACCACTAAAAGAGCCCCCTCGGTTGCGGCCAGACTTCGGGATACTTCATAGGAGAAATCAACATGCCCAGGGGTATCAATCAAGTTCAGAATATAGTCAATACCGTCTTTAGCCCGGTATGTAAGCCGAACAGTTTGCGCTTTAATTGTTATACCGCGCTCTCGTTCCAGATCCATAGTATCCAGAACCTGATTTTTCATCTCCCGCGAAGTTAAGGCTCCGGTCATCTCCAGCAAGCGATCTGCCAAGGTCGACTTACCGTGATCGATATGAGCAATGATGGAAAAATTTCTTATGTGATCCTGAGAAAATTCAATCAAAATATTTTTTTTAACCCTTACAATCTGTTCATTAAGACAGACATATTAGCTGAAAGCATTTATCAAGCAACATGGACTTCCGATTGGATATTAATCAGTTTCCACCAGGAAATGGATGTTTCCGGATGGGCACTATTTAGCAATAAAACTCTGGATGGATTTCTGCTTCCGCAGTCTTTCCTGCAGTAACTTTGCAGTCTGTTTATCTTTAATATTAACGATCCGTACCCGGTACCAGGTACCTTTCCCGGGAATTTTTGCGGCAACTACCACGACCTTGCCATACCCTTCCTGCATCAATGCATTCCGAAACAAACGGGCCTTCCCTTCCTGTGGATAGGAAGCAACTTGCAAAACCAGTCCTTTTACATCCGTGGTCTCAGCTTTTTCAGTTTGCTTAACCTCTGTTACCAATTTTTCTTTATTCGCCGGCTTTGCCGCTTTTTTCACCAGCGGCGGCGTATCATTCAAAGGGATGGTTTTACCTTTCTTATTGGTCAATGATTCATAAAAAGTATACTTTATCTCCTCATTAGGTTTTGCCGTCTCATTAGCTGATAATCCATTATGCTTTTCTGCCGCGGCACTATTCCTTTCGGGAGAGACAACCGGTAATGGCAGTGGCAATGATTCATTGACTGCCGGTTTATGCATTTTTTTGGGGTTAGACTCTTGATTTTGCGGAGCAACCGGCACCACCTGATTTGGAATAGCAACTATCGTATCCGCAGTCTTGAGTGCTGGATTTTCAGCATGACCTCTCATGCTTTTGCCAACCATCAGTCCGGCAAAAAAAACCACGATACCCAGAAAAAATATTACCACAAAATTGCGTAAAGTATTCATATGTTATTGTCCCATATTCAATGGTGTTCAGTTTTTAAAGCACTATATCCGAAATAACCTCCCGAATTATCCAATGCTACATGGATGTGGGGGCTTCAATACCCAGCAGGTCAAATCCCATTTGAAAAACCTGCCGCAAGGCAACCATTAAAACCAATCGTGCATCGGTCAGACCAGGATCATCAGAAATAACCCGGTTTTTATTATAATATGAATGAAACATGGCCGCCAGATCAGAGACAAAATAACTAATCCTATGGGGTTCCAGATAACGAGCCGCAGTTTCAACAATATCAGGAAATGCATCCATTTTTTTGATCATTTCTATCTCTTCACTGGATGTCAGCGATGATAAATCAACATGGTCTATCTGGGGAACCTGGATCCCGGATTCACTGGATTTTCGCAAAATACTACAGATACGCGCATGGGCATACTGGACATAATACACCGGGTTCTCATTGCTCTGAGATTTAGCCAGTTCCAGATCAAAATCCAGGTGGCTGTCAGGACGTCGCATGAGAAAAAAGAAACGGGCGGCATCTTTTCCCACTTCATTAACAACCTCTCGCAAGGTAACAAACTGCCCTGCACGAGTTGACATGGCTACCGGTTGCCCATCGCGGAGCAAACTGACCAATTGCACCAACACTACGGAAAAACTGGAATCATCAATGCCCAGGGATTTCAGGGCTGCCCTGATTCGGGGTACATACCCATGATGATCCGCTCCCCAGACATCAATCATCAGATCAAAACCGCGATCATGTTTATCCTTATGATAGGCAATATCAGAGGCAAAATAAGTTTTCACCCCATTACTTCGAACAACAACCCTGTCCTTTTCATCACCCATCCGACTGGAGGCAAACCATAGTGCCTGGTCCTGTTCATAAACCATCCCGCGATGCTGCAACTCATGAATAACCTCATCGACCTTACCATCCTGAAAAAGATACTTTTCACTGGTCCAATTATCAAAAAGAATCCCAAACCTGGCCAAATCATCACGAATACCATTCAAAATTACCTGGCTTGCATATTCGGTAAATTTGCCCACGGCATCTTCAGAGTTGGGAGTTGAAAGTGTATCACCTTGTTCGCTTATAAGTTCTCTCGCCAGTTCAATCAGGTAATCTCCCTGGTAAAAAGTTTCAGGATAGTCACCCAATGATTCACCCAATAGCTCACGATATCGCCATAACAAAGATCGGCCAAGGGTATCCATCTGATTGCCAGCATCATTTATATAGTACTCAGTTATGGTCGTATAGCCGGCTTTTCGTAATATCCGGGCCAGGGAATCACCTACTGCCGCCCCCCGTCCATGACCAATATGAAGTGGTCCGGTGGGATTTGCACTGACAAATTCGACCATTACCCGCTTCCCAGCTCCGTAATCAAGATCACCAAACCTTTTACCAAGAAGACACATGGCACTCAGACGTTTTTGCCAACATTCCTGTGATAACTTCAAATTGATAAATCCTGGTCCAGCGATGCTTACCTGATCAATATCCGGCATATCTAAAAGATTGAGCTTGATCTCACCGGCTATTTCACGAGGATTACTATTCAGAATGCCTGCCAGCTGCATTGCTATATTCGTGGCAAAGTCGCCAAATTTTTTCTCCTTTGGCTGTTCCAGAACAACCAATGGCATCAATTCCTTTGCACATTCACGTCCTTCAAATACCTGTTCAACAGCTCTGGAAACATACTTGGTCAAACGTTCTCTCATGATTTTAATTCACCGTTACTGGTAGGTTTTTGTTCATTATCAGTCTTTATTTGCACATCCCGGGTAAAATCAGGGCAATGGGCTTCACCGGCAGAAACCTTAAATTTCTTCTTACAATTCTCCCGCCATGCGCACACCGCACACATCGCTTTTGTTTCAATACTCACAATTGATCCTATCCATAAAAAACCCCCCATATTTCAACTGGGGGGAAAGACCTCTTGAGGAAAAACTGTAGCTTACCCGGAAACAATATGTCAAGGTTTTTTGCATGAGTCTTCAAGACGTTGAACTTATGGAAACTCTTTCCCCAGATAAAATCTATTTAAAAATAAATATCTTTTCGTTCTTCCGCACCATTCCCAGTTCCTGCCGGGACACCAGCTCCTGATAGCGCTCATTGTGCTGCAGCAATAAAGCAACATGTTTCAGTTTTTCATTTTCAGCATTGAGTGTCCTGATATTATTTTCTATCCGGTTAATTTCCTGGTTCATCCCCAGCAAATGCAAAACCCCATTATCGCCAAAGATGGTAAAACCGATAAAAAGACCAACAAACATGACCAGGATAACTGGAACGAGTAATTTTTTAGTCTCCATCAGGTTGCCTCATCACCATTATAACACCTAAATTAAGCGATTAGCTTTTAGCAGTTAGCTATTAGTTTAGTAATTACAAGATGTTTAATTCTTACAGATCCTCACCCGTTGGGTGTTGTTACTAATCAACGTAAAGCCCTGATTTTTAAAAGCTAAATGCTAATGGCTAACCGCTAATGACTCAGCTTAGGTAACAGATGAATATATCTGTTTATTTTTGCAAGGTAAACCGGATTGTAATTGTCCCCCATTGTTCAATTTGTGGAACATCGGGAGAAAGGGTATTAAATCTCCAGGCTTTCATATATATTTCCGCGGTTTTAACAAGTGATAAATCACCAATCATAACCGGTTCAACCCTTCCCACCGTTCCATCAGGACGAACCCAAAACTTCAGTTTGACATCAGTTGCCTGATTCAGTGAAACCTGAGGAATCCCTGGCTGGAAGACAACAGTCCTTGATTCGGCAATCGGCCCTTCAAGACCCATCAAACGATTTCTCACCTCAGCCAGGCTTTGCTCTTTCTTCAATGTCCGTTGAATACTACTGATTAATTGCTGTTCACTGACAACCTGTTTTTTCCCAACATAATCTGCCGGCAGGGAACCAAGTACCTGAGTCCCTGCCATAATTCCCGGTCGCAGTGTGGCGATATCTGCAATCAATTCCGGCTCTTTATCACTTGGCAGTGGAGTCATTTCAACCACCCTGACCGTATCCGGAGAAATGGATACGGTGGCAGGAAGATCAACATTTTCAGGTGCTGGAACCGGCATATCCCCAAGAGCAAAAATTTTGGCAATTCGGTTTTCAATTAGGGTTGAAATCTTTTTTTCATCTCCCGATTCTTTGTCTATAGCACTTTTTGCGGCAGGTAACGACAAAGGTTTGCGGACCGGTCGCATCAGCGTAACTTCCACCTCTGTTTCAGGCAGCAGCTGCATCTTTAGCAGATTAATATCAAAAAAACGGGAGACATCAGGCAATGCTACAATAAGCAATGTATGAATAAGGATGGAAAGAATAAAAAAACTCAACATACGGGAAGAAACGGGCATTGACGCTATTTCCTCTTAGGCTCCGTAGCGATAGCTAACTTATTCAGTCCAGATGTCTTTGCGGCATCCATTACTTTGACAACCACGCCATGATAGACTTTTTTATCAGCCTCTATAATAACCAACGTATCAGGATCCTTTTTCGCCAATCTTGAAAAAATACCATCCAGTTTTTGCAGACTTATCTTCTTCCCGTCGGCATAAATGCGGCCAGAAGCCTCGATGGCAACCCTTACTGTGGTTTTTTTTCTTTTGACCTGTTCGGCTGAAGCTTTGGGCAAATCTACCTTTATCCCGGGATTAATAGACAAAGTGGTCGAAAGCATAAAGAAAATCAACAGAAGAAATACCACATCCACCAAGGGGGTGATATCCAACTGCACATCATCGCGATTGCGGGTTTGAAAACGCATATCAGTCCTCTTGTTCCTTGAAAAGATCCAGGATGTCAATACATATGGCTTCCATCTTCAAAATCATTTTATCAACCCGTGAACGCAGGTATTTGTAAAAAACAAAGGAAGGAATAGCCACTGTCAGCCCAGCTGCCGTGGTAATCAAGGCTTCTGAAATACCACCGGCAAGCATTTGCGGATTGCCAATTCCCGCATGGGAAATAACCGTAAAAGCTTTGATCATCCCCATGACCGTCCCCAGCAATCCCAGAAGTGGCGCAATGCCGGCAATGGTCCCCAGGGTGGTGAGAAATTTTTCCAGGGAGGCAGCTTCTATCCGACCTACCTCTTCAATGGCGTCCTTGATCAATTCACGTCTTTGACCATAATTCTTCAACCCAACCATCAAAATACGAGCAATGGGGCTGTCATTCAATTTACACAATGTCTTAGATTCATCAAGTTTGCGCAATCTGATCAGATCACTTATCTCAATAATAAAGGCATTAGGAATAACCTTGCTAC
This sequence comes from uncultured Thermodesulfobacteriota bacterium, assembly GCA_964478545.1. Classification (GTDB taxonomy): domain Bacteria; phylum Desulfobacterota; class Anaeroferrophillalia; order Anaeroferrophillales; family Anaeroferrophillaceae; genus DQWO01. The sequence continues at coordinate 16,101 of CAYZIS010000018.1, read as the reverse complement.
GACGCAAAGACCACATACGTTCCAAGAGAATTGCCACTGAAAGAACAGAACAGAACAGAATGGGATACATCAATACCCCACCTTTAATAACAAACTGATACATTGACAAACCTCCTAAATAGTATTCTTTTTATTCTCCAGGTACTAAAACACCAAATTCTAACCTTCTTTTTCCAAGCCTGCAAGACTTTTTTTCACCTTTTCCCGTTGTTGATCGGAAAGATGATACTGCAGCAGCTTTTGATAGGTTTTTTCAGCGGCTGCAGTTTTATGATCCTGTTCATAAAGTTCAGCCACCATGTTCAGTGCTTTAATAATCCAGCTTTCCTGTTTGGGAAACAAATATGGCAGGCGAAAATATTGTTTGATTGCATCCGATTTTTTTCCGGCTTTTTGCAACACCACCGCCCGTTTGTATTGGCCGACAGCCGCCAACTCAAGATTGGGATTTCTGGCAGCCTGCTGGTAAAAAAACTCCGCCTGTTCATATTGATGCAACCGTTCTTTGAGAACCCCCAGGGCATCAAGAGCCAGGAAAGTTATAGAATCCTGATACTCCTGCGATATAATTTTTTTATAAATATTTTCCGCCACTCCCAACTGATTAATCTTTTCATTTGCCCTGGCCTTAAGCAACAATGACTGCCGTTGCAGATGTTTATCACTGCAAACGGTCAGGCTGTCATCCAGCAGATCCAAGATTTTCCCGTAGTCCTCCTGCTTAAATGCCTGTTGAGCGAATATCAGGTTGCAATCACATTGATATTTCCCTCCGGGGAACTGTTTTACCATTCTTCGACACCAGTTAATCAACTGTCGCTCTTCCTTTTTCTCCCTGGCAAGAGAAATCATCTGGTAAAGGGCATCCATTTTCACCTCGTCAGGATATTGCCCGGATATAACAATTGACAACAGGGTCTGCAACTCATCCCATTGCTGATGCTGCCGGTAAATGTCAGCAACCATCAGAACCAGGGGTGAAAGATAGGTGGACTGGGGAAACTTTTCAATAAATACCTCCACCTCTGTTTGCAGATAATCATCATGTCGCTGTTTATAGGCCAGCATAAGCAGACCATAGCGGGACCGTTCTTCTATTGAGGTATCCGGATATGTCTGGGCGGCCCGCAAATAAACCAGCTTGGCCCGTAAATAATCTTGAGTGTTAAAATAGCTTTCACCAATTTTCAACAATGATCTACCAGCGTAGGACGACTCGGGATAATGATCAATGAGAAATTCATATTCCCCGATGGCCTCGGTGAAATGTCCCATGGAAAAATAAGCCTGGCCACGTTGATAATAAATGGCATCCTGAAGCTCGGTGTCAGGATAATCTTTCAGGATAGCTGATAATTTGTCCAAAGCCAGCTGATGTTTTCCCTGGCGCAGATCAATCCAGGCAAGATAATATCGGGCCCGGTCAACAAATGGACTGGCAGGAAAATACTGAATAAATTCGCTGAAAGTAATTGCCGCCACTTCATCACAACGAAGATTAAAAAGGCATTCACCTTTGTTGATCATGGCATTCTGAATGTTTTTGGGATCTACCAGCTTGGCCACAAGCTTCTGGTGCAATAGAAAAAAATCAAATTCTGACAAAGCCTTTTCATAGACTTCCAAACCCATCCGAGCCCAGCCTCTCTCATAGGCGGCAAGTACAGATTCAGGCTGTTGAGAATTCACCGAAATAGCATCAAGAATTGTTAAAGCAGACACATAGGAACCCGTGGCATTATATCCCCGGGCCAATAGCAAACGACACTGATTTCCCTGCTTCCCGGATATCTGTTCCGGTTGATTTAATACATCATTAAGAATCTTTTCAGCTTCGTTAACGCGGTTGAGAAGCTGTAGAATACGCGCCTTCTCTATCAGCAATGAAGTCACTGAATCGCCATTGTCAAGAACAACTCTCACCCCACGTTGAATCACTTCAAGAGCGGATTCGAAGGAACCCTTCTTTTCATAGCGCCATGAAAGCTGACGGAAGTCATCGGCCATGAGAAATTTTTCCGGGGATTCTTCCAGCAGCAGATGGGAAGCCATGATAGCATCAGAGGTTTTCTCATGAGCATCATCCCAGGCAATAATTTCCCTGAGAACGACCGCTGACACCCGATCCTGTCTGATAGTATCCGGCTGTCTGCCAACAGAATCCAAGGCTACCTGAGCCTGATCATTCCGTATCAAAGATAAACCATATCCCAAAAAGGCCAGGGACCGGGTATCTTCCGAAGCATCAGGAAGCAGCAGAGGCTGAAACCGATTTATTGCCTGTGGATGTTGATGCAGGTAATAGTGACACCAACCGGCGGCCAGCAGGGATTGACGCACCAGAATATCAGTGGTCTGAAGGTCGGCATGAGCGGCTAAAAGCGCGTTCAGATAGTCCAAAGCTGTTTGATAATCCTGCCGATTGATGACCATGGAAGCCAGCAGGTACCTGGCTTGAGAAATATAAGGAGAAGTCGGATATTTTTGCAGCAAATCTTGTAATACCGCCTCACTTTGTTCAAACTTTTTTGCCCGCAATAATGATTCCCCGCGCCAGAACAGTGCCGTCGGCTGCAAACCCCTAAAATCATCCAGGGTAGCAATAGCGGTAAAACTATTCGCCGCCAGTTCATATTTTCCCGTCTGGTGCTTCAGCCAACCCAGAGAATAATAGGCATACCCTAAGTATTGGCAACCGAGGTCGGCGGTAACCCGGGCAAAGTACGCATGGGCCTGTTTCATTTGTTGGTCATGAAAAGCTATTTCCCCCAACCAATAAGAGGATGAGGATACAAAAGGGCTGTCCGGATACTTTTCCAAACCAGTGGAAAAATAATACTTGGCTTCATGAAATGCCCCTTCAAGGTATTGCTGTTTTCCACTGCGGTAATAACCTGCTGCCCCGGTAATCCCCCGAGCCACATAAGCAGTAACCGCATTGCGATAAGCACATCCTGGTGATTGGATTTCAGGCGTCGTCCATTTTGGGGCCGAGGTGGTATTATTTTCTTCAAGGGTCAGAACATCATTTACCGGTTCCAGCTTGGTTCCCGGGGCAATCAATGGCATCAGGCTAAAATCACGAAAGCCTTTCAGTTTCACGCTGTCCTGCCCTACTACCACCACTTCCGGCAGATTCAGGCCCTCACCTGCCTGGTCGGATTTCAACCCGGAGGTAAAAGTCAGGCTCAGGAGAGCAAGACAGCAGATACAAAAAAATACTCTGAAAGCATTCGCGGGCTTAAACACTGGAATCATCTTCACTTATCACCATGTAACAATTCATAACCTGGTAATTTCATCTGGGATTCCCCCAACGTAAAATCACCCTTTTGAATCCAACCTTTAAGGATTTCAGCAATTTCTTTGGCCTTGGAATAACTGGACAACGGACTTGACGGCGTTTCACGACCATCAATAATTACCGTACCCCGTTTCAAATCACCATAGGAAACTTCCTGCTCAATTTTCCCGGTTGCCATGGGATATTCATAGCTATAATCTACCACCGGAGCATAAATATCATCGTCACTGACTGCGGTAAAACGAGCCATTTCCTCATTGATGATAGGAATGGGAATTCCGATGCCAACCACCAGGCTGCAGCCATAACCCAGCATACTGACCCCCACCAGCCATTCAGGGAGCATCTGTTTCAAATCTCCCATAACAAACAAGGTTCCAGCTCCACCTTTAACCACCCCATTTTCTCCCCGGGGAACCGTCGGATTATGCTGAGTTCCATACCAAGTCACATAACCAATACCACCCCCTAGAAAGATTTTGGTTCCCAGACCAATAGTCTGATAATAGGGATCATTCAGTAAAGGACTCAGTTGGCCGGCACTGCAATAAGTTACGTTTCCACCCCGGGGACGGAGAACTCCCATATAGGTATAAATTGTTTTTTCTGAAAGGTTTATTCCACAGTTATAGTTTTGATAAGCATTACGGGGATTACAAAGAATGGCATTGGGCATTTCCTTCAATGACATTTCCTTTTCCACCACTTTATTGGGATAACAGCTGGTACCATACCCTTCCATATAGAGATGGACTTTTTTCCCGGCCAGCAGATCATGGATGACATGACCGCCACCATAGCGGAATTCACCAGGATAAATTTTGTTAAGCGGATCTTCCACACAAGGTTCCGTTGCCCCCAGGTAGACATCAACAGCCGCAACTCCACCATAAGCAGGAACATTGTTGATCCAGACTTTGCTGGCTCTGATTTTAGGTTTTGTATGCCCAAAGTTTAAAAAGGCCCCTGAGGAACACATGGGACTGAAAGTCCCAGTAGTTACAACGTCAACCCGCCGGGCGGCTTCCTGAACTCCATGTTCGGCCGTAATACCAATCATCTCCTCAGCCGTAACCACCACCGCTTCACCCTTTTTAATCCGGGCATTTATTTCCTGAATACTTTTTTCTACTCTGGCCACCACTCATCCCCTATAAACTAAAGCTAAGAACCTGTTCGAATAACTCTTCCTGTTTCCGGTACATTTCATCGGCAACTTCCTTTGATACCCCGACATGCTCATATTTCAACAAATGCAATATTGCGTGTATAGTGTAATAGAGCAAACCCTCTTCAACGGTATAGCCCTGAGCAGCCGTTTCCCGAACAACAGTTTCAGTGGAAATTACCACATCACCCAAAAGCCCATGATCCTGGTCCTGGGGGAATGAAATGACGTTAGTCGGCTGATCCCGGCCAAAATACTTGTAATTGAATTGGCTGATCCTCACATCATCAACAATGGTAATTTCCAGGATCAAGTCACCTACTTCAAGCAATTCCAAGACCTGGTTTACGGCAGCAGCTAGATACTGCAGGTCAAATGAATGACGATCCTGTTCATCAACAATGCTCACACCCATACCATTTACCGTTAAGAAAAAAAAGTTATTATTCCCTAATCATGGTGGTTTAACTGAATGCCATAAACAGCGATATTGGGAGGTTCAATATTTTGATGCTTTGATAAAAAATCTCAAAACTGATGGCACAGTAAAAGCTTCATATTCGAGGCAGGCAAAACCTGAGTCATGAGGCGTACTAACGAATACGTTATAATGACGAAGGTTGCAGCCTAACGAAAAAGATGTGGTTTTTACGAAGCCATCAATTTTTAGCTTCAGCCTTCGCGTAGGCAACAATAATTTTCTGTACCAGGGGATGTCGGACCACATCAACCTGGGATAAATAACAGAAACTGATTCCCTCCACACCTTTGAGAATTCCCTGTACTTTGACCAGACCAGATTCCCGCTCACTGGGAAGATCTATCTGGGTAATATCGCCGGTCACCACCGCTTTGGAGCCAAAACCCAAACGGGTCAGAAACATTTTCATCTGTTCAGCCGAACTGTTCTGGGCTTCATCAAGAATAACAAAAGAATCATTCAGCGTCCTTCCCCGCATAAACGCCAGGGGAGCCACTTCGATTACCCCTTTATCCTGCAATCCGCTCACCTTCTCAAAACCAAGGATATCGTGCAGAGCATCATACAAAGGCCTTAAATAGGGATTAACTTTTTCCATCAGGTCACCGGGAAGAAAACCAAGACGTTCTCCAGCTTCAACAGCCGGCCGAACCAGTACAATCCGATCCACTTCTTTACTTGTCAGAGCAGCTATAGCCATGGCCATGGCCAGATAGGTTTTACCTGTACCTGCAGGACCAATCCCGAAAACAATATCATCGTTTCTCATGGCATCGATATATCGTTTCTGACCAATGCTTTTTGGAGTTATAGGTCGCCGTTTACTGCCTTTATGCCGAATACAGACTTTATCCAGAAAGATACTTTTCAGATCGGCATTAGAATTACCAGCCTTAATCCGGTAGGCAAAATCAATATCGGTGGGATAAAGGGGATATCCATCCAGGACCAGGGCATAAAGCTCCTGCAAAAGGTTCACCACCAATTTCACCTGGTAGTCATCTCCATGAACCATGATCTCAGTTCCCCGACTATTGATCTCCACCCCGGCCTTTTCTTCCAGCACCTTGAGGTTTTCACCTTGTTCACCGAAAATTACTCGTATAACATTGGCATCGGTAAAATTCATTTTCTGCATTTTTGACACTTCCTAAACCGGCGTAGCCGGAACCTAATAGGTTCTATAAATTTCATATTCTCACAGAGCTCAGAGAGTCCACAAAGAAAAGATCATTCACATTCCCCCCTGTAATCTTGGTGTTCTCTGTATGAAAAAATATTTTGATCTTTTTGCGTAAAAATTTATTGCTACGTGACTAAAAAGCTGAAAAACCAATGGCACCGCAAAAGCTTCGCCTTTACAAAGCATTGATTGCGGCAGAAATTATCTTCTCCCTATCTTCATCCGAGAGAAATGGATGGACTGGTATCGAAAAGATCTCTTCGCATACCTGCTCGGCAACAGGCAAATCGCCAGACTGGTAACCAAGCTCAGAGAAAACTTCCTGCAAATGCAGGGGAACGGGATAATGGATTGCCGTCGGGATCCCAGTTTCATTCAGCATTTCAATGACCTGCGACCGCCTGTCAGAACGCAATGAATACTGGGCGTAAACCGAAAAATATCCAGGCTTTTCCACCGGCACCTGGAAAAATTGGGCAAAACTTTCAGAGTAGCTGGCGGCAATCTGCCGCCGCCGGTCAATTTCAGCTGAAAAATGGGGCAGCTTTGCCAGCAGGACAGCGGCCTGCAGGGTATCAAAACGACTGTTCATCCCCAACATACTATGGTGATACCGTCGATGCTGACCGTGATTCCGCAAAATCCGCAAACGATCAGCCAGATTTTCATCAGCAGCAAAGATCATCCCCCCGTCACCATAACACCCCAGTGGTTTAGCCGGGAAGAACGAAGTAGTCGCCAGAGTTCCAAAAGAACCGCACTTTCTCCCGTCAAGTTCAGCCCCCAGTGACTGGGCCGCATCTTCTATCAGAAAAACATCATGATGGTCAGCAATGGCCTGTATTGCTTCATAGTTTGCCGGCAATCCAAAGATATCAACACTGACAATAGCCTTGGTTTTTGCGCTGACAGCCCTCTCAAGCAACTGTGGATCGAGATTGTAGGTATCCGGTTCAATATCCACAAAAACCGGTTTCGCCCCCACCAGGGCAATGGTCTCTGCCGTAGCAATAAAAGTGAATGGTGTGGTGATCACTTCATCACCAGCACCAATTCCCAGCGCCATCAGGGCCAGCATCAAAGCATCAGTACCGGATGCGCAAGCAATTGCATGGGGAATACCCACAAAACCGGCCAGTGCTTCTTCCAGTTTTTTCACTTCCGGACCATTGATAAAACGAGACGATGTCAGCACAGCGGACATGGCCTCGTCTATCTCATTCTGGTATTCTTTATATTGGACTGGCAAATCAACGAACTGCATATTTCCTCCAAAAATTGCTAATGCGGGCTAACGCCCGCAACCCAAAAGAAATTTACCGGAATGTTCCAGCATGGCTCTCACTCATTCTCGCCGGCCATCCATGGCCTGCCTGTCGGCAGACACGGCTGCGAGCCAAGCCCGAACATCCTGAAATGTATTCTTGGCAATGCCAGGCAAAAAGTAAAATTTTCTTGTTTTTTATACCCCTCAAGGGGGTACTGAAAAGAGTGACAGAAATTCAAGAGTAAGTTACCAATATTTTAAAAAAACAGAAATGGGCTGACTGTCTATGACAGTGAAAATTTTTTCAGTGATTCAAGGCTTTCATCCAGACCGACAACAATCAAAATATCACTGTCTTTAATCACAAAATCAGGGTCAGGGGGCATATGCATCCGGTCCGGGATCAATTCTTTAATGGCAATGACCTGGATCCCGAAACGATTCCTTAAACGCAGTTCCTTCAAGGTTTTACCCACCAGTTTTGCCGACGCTGCTATTTCCAGGATACTGTAACCTTCACTAAGGGGAAGGTGCTCAATAACATTGGATGAGCTAAGGCTGTTTGCCAGGCGGACACCAGAATCTCGTTCAGGGAAAATCACACTGCTGGCGCCGATTTTTTCCAATATCTTTCCATGATCTACGGTTACTGCCTTGACCACCACCTCTTTAACCCCCATTTCCTTCAGATACAAAGTAATCAAAATGCTGGTATCCAAGCGGTCACCAGCACTGACCACTGCTACATCAACATCTGGAACTCCCAAGCGTTCCAAAACATCACGATCGGTAGCATCGGCAACCACCGCCCTGGATACCTGGTCCTTAATACTCTGAATCCGCTCCTTATTACGGTCTATAACCATTACTTCGCTACCCAGTTCATAAAGATGCTGAGCCGTGTAGTAACCAAAATTACCAATCCCGATAACCACAAAAAGTCTCATAGTAACTCCTCCATCTTTTTCGGACAGCCTTCTAGCCGATCATCACCTGCTCCTCGGCATACTGGAAGTTCCCTTTTGATCGCTGGCGGGTAAAAAACAATACCGCTGTCAGAGGACCAACCCGACCAATAAACATCAGCATAACCATCATAAACTTACCAAAACCTGACAAACTGGACGTAATACCCGTTGACAATCCAACGGTGGCAAATGCTGATACTTCCTCAAAAAAAAGATTAAGGAAACGACCACGTTCAGCCGCCAGGGGTATCGGTGCGGAAGCTTCTGAAATAGATAAGATCAGCAGAAATAAAACCAGAATCAGGCCAGCCGTAGTAATGATACTGAAAGCATTAAAGATAGTGTTACGCGGAAGGGTCCGTCCATAAAGACTCACATGTTCTCTGCCGGACATCCGCGACCACATCATCATGGCGAAGACTCCCAGAGCCGTAGTCTTAACTCCACCACCACAAGAACCGGGAGACGCACCGATAAACATCAGGCAGATAATTATCAGGAGAGTAGAATTACCAAAAGAACCGATATCCAGGGTATTAAAACCAGCCGTCCGGGCGGTTACCGACTGAAAAACGGCTGCCAGCAGGCCTTCACCCACCGGAACCTGTCTCAAGGTATGAAACTGCTCTGTACAGTAAATCAATCCCATGCCGCCAAAAATCAACAGCAGGGTAACGGTAAGAACCAGCTTAGTATGCAAAGAGAGAAACATCCGTCCCCGGTTCATTCTGTGAATAAGATAGTATCGAAGTTCCATAATAACCAAAAATCCGAGACCACCGGCTATAATCAACATCATAATGGTCACATTAACCAGGACATCACTCCTGTAGCCAATGAGACTATCGTGAAAGGGGGAAAAACCGGCATTACAAAATGCCGATATGGCATGAAAAATAGCCAGATAGAAAGCGTGTGGCCAGGGATACTCAGGCATCCAATGGCAAAAAAGCAGCAGAGCCCCTATTCCTTCAATGGCAAAGGTAAAAAAAAATATCTGTTTCACCAGGGAGGCAATATTGTCAACCGGTAAATGGGAAAAAGTATCGGAAATCAATATTTTCTCACGAAATGCCAGCTTCCTCCCCAACAAAAGGATGAAAACAACGGAGAAGGTCATAATCCCCAAACCGCCAAGCTGAATCAAGGCCAGGATAATCCACTGGCCGGCAAGGGTGAAACGAGTTCCAGTATCAACCACCACCAAGCCGGTAACGCACACGGCAGACGCCGAGGTAAACAATGCATCAATATATTTCAATGGCTGTCCGTTAACTGCCATTGGCTGGACCAGCAACAGGCTGCCAAGCAGAATAATAGCAGCAAAACTGACAACAATAAGTTGTGGTGGCGTCAATCGTTTGAGCACAATAACTCAACTTTCTGAATTATTCTAAAAACAGCCCTGCCTGTCGGCGGACACGACTGAAAGAAATTTACAAGTGCTGTTCCGGCATGGCTCGCGCTCATTCTCGCCGGCCAAAACCGCCTGCCTGTCGCCGTGCCTGCCGGCAGGCTGGGCAGACACGGCTATGAGCCAAGCTCAAACATCTTACAATGTATTCCTGACAATGCAAGTCAGAAAATTGAGATAATAATATTTCTCTGACCATATTAGTGTGATCACTCACTGTTTTTTCTTAGCTGCCCATCAATAGTTGTAATAATATTTTTCAACAGCACTGACATCTCAGCAAGAACCTTGGCGGCATGGGCAGCATATTCACTGTTCAATTCATCAGCACCAACATCAGTCACCCCACGCAGTACCAGGGCAGGCAGCCGGTTACGATGGGCAACCCTGACCACCGCTGCCCCTTCCCAATCAGCAACCAACGCCTGGAGCTGATCATGAATCCAGGCCCTTTTTTCCGGTGTGTCAGCGTTCTGATCCGCCGACGCCAGAAGGCCAATCTGCAACTGGGGAAATTTGTCCGCCAACAACCCGATCCAAGATGAATCACAGCTAAGATGGGGGGATTCTTTATCAAGACTGTTAAAATCATACTCGATCACGGAAGATGCCAGGACCGCATCACCGACTTTTAGCCGGGGGGAAACCCCGCCACAGGAACCAAAATTAATCAGCAACCGGGGGGTAAAGCTGCTAATCATTAGTTGGGTTGTCGCCGAAGCCATTACTTTTCCCAAGCCAGAAGAGGTGGCAACTATTTCAGATCCGGAAGAAAGTTGACGGTGATAAAACAGCCGTCCGCCGACTTTTTCAGTTTGCCATGCATTTCCTTCCAGCAAGGGGGCCAATTCATGGCGAAAAGCGGTTATGATACCTATCATGTTTTCATTCCTCTTACCTTGTGCTATCAGCTGTTAACTCCTGATAACGGTAGCAGCATTGATCCAGCCAGTGTGACAATTCTTGATTATCTTTTGGGGCATAGCCAAAAACATCATCCCACATGCTATCGTGCTCCATACAGAAATAGACGAAAACTTCCGGGGCATAACGCCTCATTTCCGCCAGCAGATGCTGATACATTTTTCGGCGGATCGCAGAAAAATAGCGCATTTTCCCATCCAGACCCCGGATAAACTCCTGATAGATAATCCGGCTGCCAGGATGATTTTCTTTAATCATCTCCTTCATCGGCGGCATAAAACGGAAGCTACCGATGGAAATCCAGATAATATCATCGGGCTTGAGAAAATCAAAAATCATCCTGACCGTAGCAGCATATTCCTCCTCCCAACCCGGAAAGAAAATCAAGGGATCAAAATGCAGGCCGATACGGTATCCCCGAGCACGACAGCGGGAGGCAGCCTTTAAGCGTTCTTCCAGGGCTGGAGCCCTTCCCTCTTCCCGGTCAACCACCGTCCGGGCATTCAGGCTCCAGGAAACAATTGTCTCCCCGATGGGACCGTCATAGTGCAGCAGATTATCAATGGCGATACTTTTGGTTTTCAATTCAAGCACCGCATTTTTTTTCCCAGCAAAATAGGTTACCAATTTTGGTGATAATCCCGTCAAAGAATCCATAAAGAGGCTGTCGGTAAACTCGCCGGTGCCGATACGAAAGAAACCCTCCGGCGCGCCATCAATAACCTCGTCCAGTTCCCGAAAAGCATCCTCCAGATTAACAAACTGGGTAATAAAAGGATTATTCAAATAGCCCTGAAGGACACAGTAACGACAACCGATGGAACAGCCCAATGCCAGGTGCAGTATTTTATAGAGACAGCAACGATAACTTTCAGCTGTTCCCGGGCAGGGTTTAAAAAATTTCCCCCGATGCACCATGAGCAGCAGGGTTTTCACCGGATTGTACTGAAGTTGCAGAAAAGTACTTTGATTTGGCCGTTCGATGGTGACAACCGGTATATTGGGTAAACGCTTTAAAATCTCATGGGTATAGGGGTAGTGAAAAGCATCCTGTTCCACCAGTACCTGTTCCGGTTGAAAGAGTGGCTTAACGGGAGAAAAGCTCATGGATTTTCTCTGCTTCAATAGCTGCAACCTGATCACAGGCAGCCTGCCACTGGTTGAAATTACGGAAGCTGATCTGTAGGGTATAGGCATTGCCCTCAAATGAGGGAGGAGGAATCAAGCGCAGATTTTCAGCCAGCTGCAGGGATCGGCACAACTCCTGAAACCGATTTTCAGCCTCGGACAGAAACGGAAACATCCAGTTATCAAGTTGACGGCGCAAAGCGGCAGCAGATTCAAGACAATCGGGATAGTGTTCCCTGATCAGACTGAAAATTTCAGCCGGGGTTTTACGATCCCTTCCAGCCAGATCATCAAACAATTTGACGATTTCCTTCAACTTGTTACGATTAAAAGACATCCCGTCAAGCAGGTCAATGAGCTGTTCTATCTCATCAGGTTGCCAGGATTTCAACAGGTCAACGGTTTCCCCATCCATCTTTCCCTGTGCCAGAAGAGACCTGGATGATTCGGGTAAACCACTAATCGCACGATAACGCTCAATAAATCTGTTTTTTGCCGGGATTTCCAATGCCGGGAGAAATTCACTTTGCATTTCTGCTTTCTCAAACAAGGCTTCCAGGCATACGAGAATATCAGCCTTTTCCACCAGATTAAAGGAACGCTGGGCAAGATTATCCCAAAATGCCAGGGCAAATAAATGCCCTGTCTGCTCATCTTCAGCCACAAGGAAAGCGTTTATTTCATGTTTTTCTCCAAAGACCTTCCTGGCAGCTTCAAGCCGGCGACGACCACAGACAATAACATAGCCACGGGGACCGGTCATCAACAGGGGTGGCGTCAGGATACCCACGTGACGAATCGAGGTAGAAAGATTTTCGGGCAGGGACCCGTAGGAAAAGGGGAAACTTCGATCGAGAAAGTCAATCTCGGAAAGAGTACAGGAAATTAATGCTTGTTTTGGAGAAGGCAAAATCATATAATAACTGACACAGTAATATGTTTCAGGTTATAATCCGATGGCAGATATCCTTGAATGAACCGCTAACTATATTACCATGGGGATATAGCACAGCCATCGATCAACCACAAGATTTTAGCATGGATTTCAGTACTGAATTAAAACATACCATTCGCCAGATGTATGATGCGGCAGCCCGAAAACCCGGGGGTCTGCTAAGCCAGGTACAGCTTAACCGGGGCAGTAAACTACTGACAGACCTTGGATACCAACAATCTGACCTGGATCTCCTGCCGGAATATATCATGGAATCCGCCTTTCCCTGCGGCAACCCATTGCCGATTATCAGGGATCTGCACCCGGAAAGCATCCTGGACCTGGGTTGTGGCAGCTGTCTTGATATCGGCGTCATAGCTGCGGGCCAAAATCACCAACAGCGGCTGATTATCGGAGTGGATTTCAGCCGGGAACTTCTGTCCATCGGCAGCCGCTTTATTTCATCTTTACCAGCCAATCACCTCCAGCTTCTCTCAGCCGATCTGACCGCGCTTCCTTTCTCCAGCCTTCACTTTGATTGCATTAACCTGAACGGCTCCTTCAATGTCATCTATGATAAAGCAGCATTTCTGCAGCAAGTTTCAGCCATTCTGCAGCCGAATGGTCATGTACTAATCAATGATCTGCTGCTGGTGGAGGAACTGCCGGCTGGATTTACCGATGATATCATCAACTGGACCTGGAATGTGGCCGGGGCACTATGCCCCGAAGACTTGGATAATCTTGCCAGGGAAGCAGGCCTGACCCTGGTTCACTTTCATGAACATGAACGGCTGGCGCCAGTCTGCCGGGGGGAAATACTCTTACAAAAAAGAAGTGATCAGGCTGGTGGCAGAGAAAACGGTACGCTGAAACACTGGCCACCCTGCTGAACTGAATCAACCAGCCAGAAATGATCATCACGGTGAGGATAGTCAATATTATAATGCAGGCCACGGCTTTCCTTGCGGTACATGGCCGAGGAGATAATCAGGTCGGCAACCACGGCAATATTCCGTAATTCCAACAAATTGCTTGAGAGTACATGATCCCAGTAAAATTGACGTATTTCATTCTGCAACATGTCAATACGATGCTTAGCCCGCAGCAGCCGCTTCCGTGACCGGACAATCCCCACATAATTCCACATCAATCGACGGATTTCATCCCAGTTGTGTGAAATAATAACATTTTCATCCGGTTCATCTCTAAGATGGGTATATATCCACTCAGGAAAATCAGGAATTTTTTCCCGATCAGCTTTCAACACTGCGATTGCAGCTTTTGCCGCCCGGCAGGAATAAACTACTCCCTCCAGCAGCGAATTACTGGCCAGACGATTTGCGCCGTGCAAACCGGTACAGGATACCTCACCACAAGCATACATTCTTGGTAGTGAACTATGGCCATCCCGATCAACCACAATACCGCCACAAAGATAATGGGCCGCCGGCACCACCGGTATGGGCTCACTGGTAATATCGATGCCGAAGCCTAGACAGGTGGAATAAATATGAGGAAAACGTTCTTTAATATAGTCCGCTTCGAGATGAGTAATATCAAGGAAGACAAAATCATCCCCCGTGGCTTTCATTTCGCTGTCGATAGCCCGGGCGACAATGTCCCGGGGAGCAAGTTCCATCGCCGGATCATAACGGTCCATGAACCTTTGGCCATCCCGACGTCTCAAAAGTCCACCTTCACCACGAACGGATTCAGAAATCAGAAAGTTCTTAGCCAGCGGGTGATACAGGCAGGTCGGATGAAATTGAATAAACTCCATATTGGCAATCTTTGCCCCACCGCGGCAGGCCATGGCCACTCCGTCCCCCGTAGCAATATCGGGATTGGTGGTAAACAGATACACCTTGCCGACCCCTCCCGTGGCCACCAGCGTCTGCCGGGCCAGAAAAGTATGCACTTTTCCATTAGCACACTCCAGGGCATAAGCCCCCCAGCACACATCATCCTGGATTGCCGTACCTAAATACCGACTGGGAATCAGCAGATCAATAGCTGCCATATCTTCAAAAAAAGTGATCTGATCATTTTTCTGGCAGCTGTTAATCAACGCTTTTTCAACCTCTCTGCCGGTCCAGTCAGCCGCATGCAGAATGCGCCTTTTGGAATGGCCACCTTCCCGGGTAAGATCATAGGATTTTCCGGACGCAGCATCTGCGGATTCGGTGAACTTGACCCCCATTTCAATCAGATCCTTGATTCTCTGGGGCCCTTCATGCACCACGGTTTCAACCGCATCATAATGGCACAACCCGGCCCCGGCCTTCAGGGTATCAGCAATATGTGAAGCATAGGTATCATTGAGGTCAGTTACGGCAGCGATACCGCCCTGGGCCAGATTAGTGTTGGAATCTTTCTTTTTTTTCTTGGTGATGACTGCCACTGACCCATAAGGAACCACCTGTAGAGCATAAAACAGTCCGGCAATGCCACTGCCGATAACCAGAAAATCGTATTGATAAACCATGGATTTCTACTCCGTTTAATGTTATATACACCCATATAAATCTATAGTGGACAAGTAAATGCGACGGGAACCATATTGGCGCCGCTGCTCTTTGAATATGGCCTTAATCCTGTTCTTCAATGCTATATCTCCAGGATCGTCAGATTTTTTAAGGCTGCCGACACCACCCTTTTCCCGGCTTCAGCAACCGATGCTTCCGAAATGTCAACTCCAAATATCTTCATTTTGCCAATTATCTGCCCAATCTAACCTTATTCGTTATATTTTAAATTTTTAGCTATTCAATTCTATTGTGTAACTTGGGTTAAAATAAACTACCGCTTGCGGCGGGGATCATTTTTTTCTAATAATAGCTCAACAAATCTACAACTTCCGTGTGACCATTATATTCAGCTTGTGACATAGGTGACTCACCATCTATATTTTGAATGTTCGGATTTGCATTAGCCTTTAACAATAATTCTACGATATTTTTGTAGCCATTAGAGGCAGCATATAATAAAGCTGTATCCTCATAAGGATTACTTTTTACATTCACATCTACACCTTGATCTATCAATAGTTTAACGATTTCTTCAGCACCATTACCTGATGCATACATTAGTGTTGTTAATCCATCTTTGCATTTTACATGCAAATCGGCACCACCCTCAATTAAGTCTTTTGCCTTCTCTGTTTCGCAGTATATACATGCTTCCATTAATGGGGTTTTACTCATCTTTCCCTCCTATCCACAAAACATAACGGTTGAAGTCAGTGGCGGCGGAACGATGTCCACTGAACTGATTCGGTCGAGTAAGCAAGGGGAACCTCCCCCCAAGCTTCTCACAGAACCGTACGTG
>CAYZIS010000017.1:0-55221 GCA_964478545.1 uncultured Thermodesulfobacteriota bacterium | reverse complement strand
ATATCAGCTTGCCAAATGAGAAACAACATTTATCCACTCAAAACAGCGAGGAGCCAGAAAAAATTTCTATTCTCGGACAGCCTCCTAGCCAATAATAGAACTGTTTAGCATGAAACCCAAAGCCGGTCAAACCATCATCAGGTCTGAACAAAATTGCGGATAATCTTGATTTTTCAGTAAATGATGTGTATTTTATAGTTGAAATAATTCTCCATTCAAAAAATCACCAGCGCGGCGGATAGCATAATGAGCACTCGGGATCACCATTTTGACGAGCAGAGTCAGACAACAGAGCGACAACAGCTCCAGGAACCGCCGTTCTATCGGGTTTTACTCCATAATGATGACTATACCACCATGGATTTTGTTCTTGATATTCTGGAAAATATCTTCCATAAAAACCCGTCCGAGGCCACCCGGATCATGCTGTTGGTGCATCGCCAGGGGATCGGCAATTGCGGTGAATACCCCCATAGCATTGCCGAGACCAAGGTCGCCACGGTCACTAAACTGGCCCGCAACCACGGTTTCCCCCTGCTCTGCAGCATGCAAAAGGTTTGACAAAAATGATTAGTAAAGATCTTGAATATACGATTCTTGCAGCCTTTCGCGAAGCCCGAAACCGAGCCCATGAATACCTCTGCGTTGAGCACCTGCTCTACGCCCTGCTACATAATGACTATGGCACTGAAATAATTCGCAATTGCGGTGGAAGTCCAGAAATTTTAAAACGGCAGCTGGAAATCTATTTCAATACCAAGATGACATCCCTGCCGGCCGATAAACCACAGGCACCGGTTGAAACCCTGGCTTTTCAGCGGTTGATTCAACGCACCATCCTCCACGTCCAGGCCGCCGAAAAAGAGGAAGCGGGAATTGGCGATATGCTGGCGGCGATATTTGAAGAGGAAGAATCCCATGCCTGCTATTTCCTCCGCCAGCAGGACATTACCCGATTGGTAGTCATCAATTATCTAGCTCACGGAATCAAAAAAGACGGCGAGGTACTGCCGGGCAGAGAAAATCAACCGGACAGTGACAGGAAAAAGAAAAAGAAACAGGAAGAAGACAGTTTTCTCGAAAAGTTCACTCTCGACCTGCTGGAGCAGGCGGCAGGAGGTCAAATTGACCCGCTGATTGGCCGACAGCAGGAAATGCAACGAACCCTACAGGTATTATGCCGCCGGCAGAAGAATAATCCCCTTTATGTGGGGGAACCCGGAGTGGGAAAAACTGCCATGGCTGAAGGCTTGGCTTTACGTATTTTCAGCGGCAAGGTGCCTGATATCCTGCAGGATTTCGAAATGTTCACCCTTGACCTGGGAGCCTTGCTGGCCGGAACCAAATTCCGGGGACAATTTGAAGAACGGCTTAAGGGGGTTATCAGGGAATTACAGCAGAAAAAGAAGGCTATCCTGTTTATTGATGAAATTCACACTATTGTCGGCGCCGGTGCCACCAGTGGCGGTTCTATGGATGCCTCAAATATTCTCAAGCCCTTTTTAGCCAGCGGCAATCTTCGCTGCATCGGAGCAACCACCCACGAAGAATATAAACTGAATTTCAGCAAAGACCGGGCGCTGTCCCGGCGCTTTCAAAAAATTCAGCTGCCGGAGCCCAGCATCGAAGAAACCGTTAAAATTCTTCAGGGCCTGCGCCAACGCTACGAAGAACACCATAACATATCCTATACAAAGGCAGCCCTGCGGGCGGCAGCTGAGCTGACCAGCCACTATCTGAATGATCGCTACCTGCCAGACAAAGCCATCGATGTCATCGATGAAGCCGCAGCCGCAGTTCAGCTCCTGCCGGAAAATCGGCGACGCAAACGCATCACTCCTACTGATATTGAACGGGTTGTTTCCCTGATTGCCAGGGTCCCTGTGCAAAAAACAACCAGTAAATCAGCGGAAAACCTGGTTAGCCTGGAAAACAACCTGAAAAGGGTTATTTTTGGCCAGGACCAGGCAATTTCAGCTTTATCCAAAGCGCTGAAAAGATCCCAGGCCGGCCTCAACAACCCGGATCGACCGCTGGGCTGTTTTCTATTTACCGGACCTACCGGAGTGGGGAAAACGGAAGTCAGCCGCCAGATGGCCTCTCTCCTGGGCATCAAATTTATTCGTTTTGACATGAGCGAATATATGGAAAAACATGCAGTGGCCCGGCTGATTGGTGCCCCTCCAGGCTATGTTGGCTTTGACCAGGGAGGCCAGCTGACCGAGCAGGTACGCAAACATCCTCACAGCATCATTTTATTGGATGAAATTGAAAAAGCACACCCGGATATTTTTAACATTCTCCTGCAGATCATGGATTACGCAACGCTCACCGATAACAATGGTCAAAAAGCTGATTTTCGCCATACTATCCTGATCATGACCAGTAACGCCGGCGCCAGGGAAATGGTTGGCAATTCTATCGGCTTTGGAGAACTTTCTCAAGATGTGACGGATAAAGGCAGGAAGGCGCTGGAAAAATTATTCGCCCCGGAGTTTCGTAATCGGCTGGATGAAACAATCTTCTTTCAGCCGTTAGACCAGGATATCATGATCAGGGTAGTAGATAAATTTCTCGCCAGGTTAGACCATTTTCTTACCAGGAAAAACATTGATTTTTCCATCACCGACAAAGCCAAAGTCTGGCTGGCCAGAAAAGGTTACGACCCGAAGTTCGGCGCCCGTCCCCTTGATCGGCTGATCCAGAACACCATTAAAGATCCCTTGGCGGAAGAAATACTTTTCGGTAAGTTAAAGGACGGCGGCAGGGCCCGGGTAAAAATTAATGGCAGCAGGCTGGCCTTTTCATTCCCGGATACTTGATGGAAAAATATGCTCAACAATCAGCTCCCAGCTGTCAGCATTCAGCAAAATTTTAATCAGAGAGCCAGCCAGCCATTATCGACCAAGTGGCTGCCAGACAACACGATACATGCGATCATAACCAAGTGCCGGTTTATCAGCTCAATAATAGCCTGACCTTTCCTCCACCTAACCTGGCTGAACCTACCGGTCTGCTGGCCATCGGTGGAGATTTAAGCACTGAACGGCTGCTCCAGGCTTACGCCCGCGGCATCTTTCCCTGGTATTCTCCCGGAGACCCTCTCCTCTGGTGGTCCCCTGATCCTCGCACCATCCTAATTCCATCAGAGTTCCACTGCCCCCGACGCCTCGAACGAACTGTCCGCCAGCAAATGTTTACCGTCCGGGCTGACACTAACTTCGCCCAAGTCATAGAGGCCTGCGCCACCATCACCCGCGAGCATGAAAAGGGCACCTGGATTACACCTGAGATGCAGACGGCCTATATCCAGCTACATCTGGGCGGTTTTGCTCATTCCATCGAAACCTGGCAAGATAATCAGCTGGTGGGCGGGCTCTACGGCGTTTCACTGGGTCGCTGTTTTTTCGGTGAATCCATGTTTACCCGGGCCAGCAATGCTTCGAAAACCGCCCTGGCAGTCATGGTGCAAAAACTGATCGACTGGAACTTCCATTTCATCGACTGCCAGTTCCAAACTAAGCACCTGTCCCGCTTTGGCGCCCGGGAAATATCACGGCGAAAATACCTGAGACTGCTGGAACATGCCCTGGAGCACCCGTCAAAACCCGGCCCGTGGAATTTTTCCCCAAACAACATAACACTTGCTTAAAAAAGTAACCATTCAGGTTGCTATTTTTGGCAGTTAATTTACCATGAAAACTGTCGAATTTTGCTTCGCCCTCTCCGACAGGGTCAAAGCTTGACAACCGGCGGCTCTGGATTCTGATATTTCAAGCTAATTTCTTGCCGCCGGTAATCAAACATTGACCCCAATCGAGACAATTTTGACTTTGCTTTTTCGCCAGTTCGTTGTCCGTGTGGATCTGTAGCTAACAACCTTTTTTTGCTCTCTCAAAGACTCCGCAGCCACGTTATTTCATGACAAACCACTGTGCTCCCCACCAAGCAGTATGAGACGTTAATTTTCGGATATCGAAATTTATTTCCCCACTGCCTTGACCATTAATTTCGCCACCAGTTTGCTGAATTTGACCGGATCGGCAATGGGAGATCCTTCCGTGAGCAGCGCCTGGTCCAGGAGCAATTCACTGTATTCCTCCAACCTTGGATCGCTGGGATTCTCTTTATACAGGTCAAACATGACCTTCACCAGCTCATGTTGGGGATTGAGTTCCAGGATTCGCTTAGTCTCCGGAACGTCCTGCCCCGCAGCTCGCAGCAGGCGCTCCATACTGGCGCTCATATCATGTTCATCAGCCACCAGGCAGACGGCACTGTCTGTTAAACGGGAAGACAACTTGGCATCCTTTACCTTTTCCCGCAGCGTGTTTTTCAGAAAAGTCAACAAGGAAGCGTACTGTTCCTCATCAGCCTTCAATTTCTCTTCTACTTCTTTTTTCTCTTCTTCATTGAGCAGGGAGACCTCCCCTTTAGCGACAGATTTCAATGGTTTTTCATCGTAGGCCGTCAAGCCCTGCAGCACCCATTCATCCACTGGGTCAGTCATCAGCAGGACTTCATAACCCTTGGTTTTAAGCGCTTCCAGATGTGGTGAGTTGGTCAACATCTCCCGGCTGCTGCCGGTAATATAATAAATTTCTTTCTGATCCTCAGGCATCCTGGAACAATACTCTTTGAGGGTCGTCAACTCATTGCCCCTGGTACTGGCAAACAACAGCAGATCCTTCAGAGCTTCCTGATTTTCAAAATCATAATGAATCCCCTCTTTGAGTACCAACCCAAAAGCCTGCCAGAATTTAAGATACTTTTCCCGATCTTTTTCCAGCATTTCCTTAAGATTCCCCAGCACCTTTTTGACCAGATTTTTCCTGATCATGGTCATCAACCGGTCGTGCTGGAGAATTTCCCGGGATATATTCAGGGAAAGATCGGCGGAATCCACCACTCCTTTGATAAAACGAAGGTAAGGGGGCATCAGCTCTTCGCAGTTATCCATGATAAAAATCCGCTTAACATAGAGCTGCATCCCCGATTTTTTCTCCGGCATGAAAAGATCCATTCCCGCCTGGGAAGGAATATACATCAGAGCATTGTATTCAGTTTTGCCTTCGGCATTGAGGTGGATAGTTTCCAAAGGATCGGTCCAATCGTGGCTCAAATAACGATAAAACTCTTTATATTCATCTTCCGTCACTTCACTCTTACGCTTGTTCCATATGGGCTTCATTGAATTGAGGGTTTCCTCAGTTACTTTCTTCACCGGTTCGGCACCTTCAATGGGTTTGCCATCCTTGTCCGTCGGCACTTCCTCCCGTTCAATATCCATGAATATAGGATAGGTAACAAAATCAGAATATTTCTTGATGGTTGAACGAATTTCCCACTCTTTGGTAAAATCCTGGTCTGCACCTTCTGCCTTGCGCAGGTAAAGTGTGACTGTGGTTCCCCGATTTTCCCGCTCACCATCTTCGATGGTATAGCTGCCATCACCGACAGATTCCCAGAGGGTAGCTTCCTTGCTTCCGGCAGTTCTGGTAGTCAGCACCACCCGCTCGGCCACCATGAAACTGGAATAAAATCCCACTCCGAACTGCCCAATCAACTCCGGTACCAGTTCATTGCTATCCTTAGCCGCTATTGCCTCAATAAATTTAGAGGTACCTGACTTGGCAATGGTACCAATATGTTCAATCACCTCATCACGGGTCATGCCGATGCCATTATCCGATACAGAGATAGTCCTGGCATCGGAATCAACATCTATCCTGATTCTAAAATCATTGTCACCTTCCAACAGATTCTGGTCTGTCTGGGCTTTAAAACGCAAGGTATCGAGGGCATCAGAGGCATTGGAAATCAACTCACGCAAGAAAATTTCCTTGTGTGAGTAAAGAGAATTAATCATTAAATCCAATAGTTTCTGAATTTCAGTTTCAAATTTACGGGTTTCTTTTGTCATCATGCTGCTCCTTATTAGTAATTTTGAGTAAAAAAAGCTTTAACAGGGGAAATTCCCTGCCTGGCAAACATCAACAAGATAATCATTCTTGAAAATATGTCAATGGTGATGGTTTCGTAAAAACTCCATCATCTTCGTTATGGGGTAAATACAAAAAATATCGACCTCCTGTCAAGGACCAATGGGCAAAATCAGAACTGTCCGGTATGCTTTTTGCGTCGTGTTCAATGTCGGCAACCGGTGCTGTTTCAAGCGCGACATCGTGAGATGACGTTGCTTTTCCCGGCGATTGGAGCGTGAAAGTTGCCATGTTTGAGCCCTACAGGGCGAGTTTGGCAACTTTAGCGTAATGAGCCGCTGGAGAAGCAGACAATCGAGCGCCAAAAAGCGCTGAAACCAGCTCCGATTGACAGTATGCAACTTTCACCGGACACTGCTGGGACAAAATACCATTGACATTTAGGCTCTTCACTTATTATATTAACCTACGATCAGATAAGGATTTTTTACTCCTTATCTTTTTTCTACTAAACCGGTCCTGGCCGGGAACATAAAGGCTACCTTGAAAAATGTCATTCCATAAAATTTGTGTCTACCCAGAGCAGGTTCTGGCCCGGAAAGCTGATGAGATTGCCAACATCGATGGACAGATCCATACATTGGCAGCCGACATGGTGGAAACCATGTACACCGCTTCCGGCATCGGCCTGGCCGCACCCCAGATTGGCGTTTCCCAACGACTGATTGTTGCGGACCCGGGCAAAGCGGAGAAAGTCAATCTCATCACCCTGATCAATCCAGTCATCGTCAGCGGGGAAGGACATAATGCCATCGATGAAGGCTGTCTCAGTGTTCCTGAGTTTACCGCAGAAGTTCCTCGCTATGCCGAAGTTCTGGTCAGGGGGGTAACACTGGATGAAAAAGAAATCGAATTTACTGCCGAGGGACTTTTCGCCATCGTCCTGCAGCATGAGATTGACCACTTGAACGGCATTCTCTTCATCGATCGCATCAGTTCTTTGAAGCGGGATATTTATCTGCGTAAACTAAAAAAAAGAAAAATGCAGCAGCCATGAAAGTCATTCTGGCTGCCTCCGGCACCTTCGCTCTCCCTTCTCTGGAGATCATGGCGGCCAATCTACCGGCAGAAAACCTGCTGGTTGTCAGCCAACCGGATCGCCGTCGAGGTCGCGGTCGCCAATACCACCCCACCCCGATCAAACTGAGGGCCTTGGAACTGGGCTTATCTGTCATCACCCCAGAGAAGCTTGGAAGCCAGGCAGATATGGAAATATGTTCCAAATTCGCTGCCGATTTCCTGGTAGTCATTGATTACGGCCAGTTAATTCCTCATTCCCTGATTACCCTTCCCCGCCAGTCATCCATCAACTTACATCCTTCACTGCTCCCGGCCTACCGAGGGCCGGCACCCATTATCTGGAGTCTGCTCCAGGGGGATGAAGTTACCGGGGTTACGACCCAGTTGCTGGCTGACGAAATTGACTGCGGCGATATTCTGCTCCAGAGAAAAAGCGAAATCAAGGCATCCGAAACCAGCACCCAGCTGACGGAAAAGCTGCAAAACCTAGGAGCTGAACTGGCCTGGGAAACCCTGAAAAAGTGGCAGGCCGGTTTGCTCAAACCTATCCCTCAGGAAAATGATAAAGCATCTTACGCCCCAAAACTTCATAAACATGACGGCCTGCTGAACTGGAACCAGGATGCCCATGAGCTTGAACGGCGGATACGGGCGTTAAATCCCTGGCCAGGCACGTATACTTTCTGGCGGGGAAAACGACTAAAGATCCTCATGGCGACATTGACGACAAAGAATCCGCTTGAACCACTAACTTCTGGAGCCATCTGGATACATGGCCATCAGCTTTACACCGCCTGTGGCAGTGGATTTATTCAGATTACCAGAGTTCAACCAGAAGGTCGGCGGCCCCAAAATGCCAGTGATTTTCTCCGGGGCAATCATGTAACCACCGGAGAACAATTTAACTCCCAGGAAAAAGTTTTATCACCATGACCTCTGAAACAGAATTCCCTTCTAAAAAACGCCTTTTTCTTGGGCTGCTGATTCTGACCTTTATTATAGTGCTGGTGATAGTCAATATCCTCGGCTGGGTTGGAACGGTTGGGCTCCGACAGCTCAATCCAGTCTTACCACTCATGGCCCAGATACTGGTTGGGATTTTTTTTGTAGTCTTCAGCACCATCATGATTCTGCTGGTCCTGACGGTGTCCCTGGGGAAAGAACTACCTTTCGGCCGCAAACTTAGAGGCCTGATGATCAAGGTTTTTCTACCAATGATGATTGTCATCGGCCGTCTATTCGGCGTTTCCCGGGAGAGCATCAAAAAGTCCTTCATTGAAATCAACAACCAGCTCATCCTGTCCCGGCATCTTCACCTGCCACCGGAAAAGATTCTGCTGCTCCTGCCACATTGCCTACAGCTGGCTGATTGCCAGCAGAAAATAACCAATAATATCGAAAACTGCAAACAATGCGGCTTATGCAACATTAAGGATTTGCTGGAATTAGCCCACAAATATGGAACAAAGATTGCGGTAGCCACCGGCGGCACTCTGGCCCGTAAGATTGTGAAAGATTATCGCCCAAGGCTGATCATTGCCGTAGCCTGCGAACGGGATTTGACCAGCGGCATCCATGATACCTACCCTTTGCCGGTCTACGGCATTCTTAATCAACGTCCCAATGGCCCCTGCTGGAATACCAGGGTTGATATAAAACGGGTCGAAGAAGCAATCCTGACTTTCAGCTGTCACTAAAACACTCCAATGCCATTTTCCCATCAGCTAACTACCGTAGCAGAACAAGTAAATTCCCGACAGCGCATTGACATATCCGGTCTGAGAGGGTCTGCTCCAGCGCTGTTTTTTGCTTTACTGGCTGGTCACGTTGACAAACCCCTGATCATTATCACCGAAGAATACCAGCATAGCCTTGAGCTCAGCCGCGATGTTGCCGGCTATCAGAAGATCATGGGTTTCAGGTCACCACAGCACCCAATTATAAATTTTCCGCCACTGCAACGACTGCCATATCAACAAGTACTGCCTCTGATCAGTGTCGAGCAGGATCGCATCAAGGCTCTCCACCAAATCAGGCAGGAAAACAATTATATTCTCTTCACCTCCATCACCGCATTGATAGACCGGATGATAGATCCGGCCTCATTTTACGCGCGTTTTTTCTCCCTCAACTGGGGGGACACCATTAATCGTGAACAACTTGCTAAAAAACTCTATGAGCTTGGTTATATACGGGTTCCAACAGTAGATGAACCAGGTGATTTCAGTATCCGGGGAAGTATATTTGATATTTTTTCACCACTTTCAGACCTCCCCCTAAGGCTTGATTTCTTTGGTGATGAAATTGAATCAATCAGGCCATTTGATCCAGCATCCCAAAAAAGCCAGTCGGAAGAGCTGGAATCACTGATCATCGCCCCGGCCCATGAAATCCTGTTGCCAGCAAAACGTCAGATGATAAAGGAAAGGCTGAAAGGACAATTCATTTCCCTTAATGATCCACATATTGACATAACAACCATCTATAAGAAGCTGGATCAAAACCCCAGTTTTCCCGGTATTGACAGCCTGCTGCCGGCAATACATCCCACCTGGCATGACCTTGGAAGTTATCTCAAGAAGGCAACACCTATTTTTATCAATCCGCCACAACTGAACGAAAAAATCTCCACCTTGCATAGCCTCCTGGTTGATGCCTATGACAAAACCAGAGAACGGCATAAATTCGGCTTTCCACCAACACAATACCTTAAAGATATCAAGGATCTGGAAGAAATTTTCCCCACCAGAGGGCAACTTATTGTTCACCGGAATTTTCAGGATGATTTGGAAAACGGAAAAACACTGGAGTGTAACAGCCAGTCAAATCGTGATCTACGAGATGCAATTTTAAGGGTGGTAACGCAGCAACAGGAAGGCCTGTTCGCTCCGGCGGCAGGAATTCTTCGCGGCTGGCTCAAACAAAAACAACAGATTGTTTACTGCTGCAAAAGCCCGTCCGGTATCGAACGAATCAAGCACCTGTTTACTGAGTACCATCTTCCTTTCAGCACCGGAACCTGTCCTCTTGCCATTTTCAAACAGATGCCCGACTCTGGAGGCATCTTTCTCCTTCAGGTACCTTTAAGCCAAGGGACCAGACTCTTCGATGAACGAATCATTATTCTCACTGAAACGGATATTTTCGGGACTAAAAAGGTTGTTCGCACCAAAGCCCGACCGGCACAGGAGCAAAAAGCTTTCTTTGATGATTTTACCACTCTGAAACCCGGCAGTTATATTACTCATTTTGATCATGGCATCGGCATTTATAAAGGCTTACAAACACTGGAGGTAGAAGGGATCACTAATGATTACCTGATTCTGGAATACCAGGGCGGTGACCTGATCTATGTCCCGGTTGATCGTTTCAACCTGATCCATACCTATCATGGCAGCAGTGAACAACCACCAAAGCTTACTAAACTGGGAAGCAGCCAGTGGGACCGGGTAAAAATCAAGGCCAGAAAAGCCATTGATGATTTCCTGGTGGAATTAATTGATCTTTATGCCAGCCGTCAAGTTGAACATGGCTATGCCTATCCAAACCCGGATTCCATTTTCGAGGAATTTGAAGCCAGTTTTGCCTATGAGGAAACCTTAGATCAGGGACAGGCCATTTCTGATGTTATCCATGACATGCAAGCCGATCGACCCATGGATCGCCTGATTTGTGGTGATGTAGGTTACGGCAAGACCGAGGTGGCTATTCGGGCGGTTTTCATGGCAGTCACCAGCGGCAAGCAGGCAGCTATCCTGGTCCCCACCACTATTCTGGCCCAGCAGCACTATAGTACTTTTTGCCAGCGATTCGCTCCCTATCCTATCGTGGTAGAAATGTTAAGCCGATTTAAAACTCCTCGCGAACAACGTGAAATCATTGAAAGGCTTAGCCGAGGAACAGTCGATGTCATCATTGGCACCCATCGTCTCTTACAGCTGGATGTCCGCTTCAAAGATCTGGGGCTACTGGTTCTGGATGAGGAACACAAATTCGGCGTCCGCCATAAAGAAAAGATCACCTCCCTCAAGCAGCACATTGATGTCCTGGCCATGAGCGCCACTCCTATACCAAGAACCTTACAGATGTCATTGTCCGGCATGAGAACCATGAGTACCATCACTACCGCACCTCGTGACCGACTGGCAGTACGAACTTATATAGCAGCCTATGATGAAAGTATCATTAAAGAAGCCGTAGCCAAGGAAATCGGTCGGGGAGGACAGATATTTTTTGTTCATAATGCGGTCAAAACCATTGAGGCCATGGCCGCCCACCTTCGTCACCTGCTTCCCGAGATAAAACTCGAAATCGCTCATGGACAAATGAAAGCCGCCGCTCTGGAAAAAGTGATGATGGCTTTTGCCAGCCATGAATTTGACCTGCTTTTATGTACCACCATCATTGAATCCGGACTCGACATACCCAATGTCAACACCATGATTATCAATAAAGCACATAAATTCGGTCTGGCTCAACTCTATCAGCTTCGTGGCCGGGTTGGCCGGTCTCAGAAAAAGGCCTATACCTATCTGCTGGTTCCGGCTCTAGACCAATTACCTAATGATGCCCGCCGACGATTGAGCGCCCTTGCCGAAGCCAGCGACCTAGGAGCCGGCTTTCGCATTGCCATGCAGGATCTGGAAATAAGGGGAGCTGGTAATCTGCTGGGAAAAAGTCAATCGGGACACATCAGCGCCATCGGTTATGAACTGTATCAGGATTTACTTTCCGAAGCCGTGGCGGAGCGCCGGGGAGAACCAGTCAAAAGGCAGGTTGAGCCTGAGCTGAAAATAAACCTGCCAGCTTACATTCCCACAAACTATATCACCGATATTTCACTAAGGCTCCAAACTTACAAGCGAGTTTCCACCTGCTCTGATTACCAGTCCCTGTATGAACTGGAAGATGAGCTGATGGACCGTTTTGGCTCCCTGCCCGGAGAAACACAGGAGTTATTCAACCTCAGGAAATTAAAAATTCTCCTGATGGAATATCATATCCATTTTTTTGAAGTAGCAAAAAACCGGGTTGCCATTCATTTCAGCCCTGAATCAAAACCGGATATTAATAAGATCATGTCATTGATCCAAACAGAACCGGGAAATTATCAACTCACTCCCAATAACGGCCTCATTATCCGTCAGTCAATTGACCCCGAAGACCTGTTCCCCTGGGCTCAAAACCTATTGCAAAAAATCTTTTAACCTGATAGCCTCCCTTTTCCTCTATAACTGGAAATAATAGCAGCTGAAATAAAAACCATGTAACCTAATTATGAGGAGTATATTCAATGCAGAATCGAAGCGTAAAATATCCAAAAACGATCAAATTATCCCTAGCATCATTATGCATCATGCTTTTTATGATTCCATCTTTCCTCTGGGCTGGAGACGATGCCACAACAATCCTGGCCACCATCGGCAGTCAAAAGATTACCATGGCTGATTTCAAAGAGGAAATAAACAGCCTGCCGCCACAGTACCGGCAAATGGCGGCTGACCCGGCCATGCAGAAAGAATTTCTTGACACCCTGGTAACCCGCACTATCATCTATCAGGAAGGGATGCGGCAAAAGATGCTGGACAACCCGATAGTCAAGAAACAGATTGAAGCATTCAGAAAAAAAATAGTGGTTGCCGCTTTGTTGGACCAGGAAATCAGTCGTAAAATCAAGGATATCAGCGATGCTGAGCTTAAATCCTATTATGATAAGAACCTCAAGGAATTCCAGCAGCCGAAACAGGTCAAAGCCCGCCACATCCTGCTGAAAGACCAGAAACAGGCAGAAGAAGTACGCCAAAAGCTCCTTAAAGGAGAAGACTTTGCGACTCTGGCCAAGGAATTTTCAACCGGCCCAAGCAAGACCAGGGGTGGAGACTTGGGATTCTTCAGCCGGGAAAAAATGGTCAAGGAATTTTCCGATGTGGCCTTTTCCCTGAAACCAAAAGAAATAAGTCAGGTAGTCAAAACCAAGTTCGGCTCCCACATTATCCGCGTCGATGAAATAAAAGAAGGGCGGCAACAGACCTTTGATGAAGTTAAAACTAAGCTGGGCGATAAAATCCGGGCGGAGCGCAAGAACCAGTACTTCAAGGATTATGTTGATGGGCTTAAAAAACAGGTAAAAGTCAAAACCTACCCGGAATTACTTGACAGCAAAAAATAACAACTAACGCGGGCTAACGCCCGCAACCCAAATCAATGTACCTAGATGTTCCGGCATGGCTCTCGCTCATTCTCGCCGACCATCCATGGCCGGCTCCGAGGCGTCCGCCTCGAATCACCGTCCTGGTGATTCGTTCGGCGGCCAAACCCGCTTTGAGCCAAGCCCGAACATCCTGAATATATTCTCGACAATTTCTTGTTTTTTATACCCCTCAAGGGGGTACTGAAAAGAGTGACAGGAATTCAGGAGTAAGTTACTAACAACCTGGATGGAGGTTATTCGCCGGAAATCCCTTGTACTTTTCCCGGCATTGTTCTGACTGCGGCATCGTAAAAGGTGCCGCTACTTTTTCCAGTCCATAAAACCACATGATGGTTACATACTGTGTTCCATAAACTAACTCAGCTGAAATCAGAAACAGTCATCCGGTCTTTTTGTTATCATTCCTGCTTTTTTTTACTGCTCTTGGGGATATCGCTAAACTCGGCCTGTGAAAAGCGGGGCCAGGAGATCATAGCCACCGTCGGCGAACAGCAGATAACAAAAAAACAGCTGGAAGAAAGAATTCAGAAATACAAGGCTGATTTCTCCCATGCCGCCCCACAGGAAAACGTTACCCCGGCAGAACTTAAACAATTTATTCTTGACCAGCTTATCGATGAAACCCTGATTGTGATGGAAGGACGAAAAAGGGGGTTGGCTGTCAAGGAAGACAACCTGGAACAACTTATTCGTAAAACGATGATTGACCTGGGCCGGAAGGTAAGCTATCCATCCAGACAGGAAACATTGGAATACTACCGGAAGCATAAGAAAAACTATCTGGTGCACAAACGATATGAGACAACCCAGATTCTGGTTGCTGACGAACATCTTGCCTGGGAACTCAAAGAAAAAATTGAGAAGCAGCAGTTAAGCATGGAAGAAGCAGCAAAAAAATACTCGCTGGGTGAGGAGGCTTCCCAAGGAGGGCATTTACCGGTCATGCAACTCCATGATTTTTTGCCTGAAATCGCTAAAATCATTCCCCAGTTGAAGCCCGATCAGATAAGCCCGGCCATCCATAGCCCCTACGGCTACCACCTTATGAGGCTAGACCATCTACTACCAGCGGGCTTTGAAACTTTTTCAGAAGTGGAAAATAAGGTCAAGGATGAGCTTTACGCCCTAAAGCTTAGAAACCATTTCAGCCAATGGCTGGCTGAAGCCCGGGTAAGATATCAGGTTACCATTCCGGCACCCTATTTAGAGGCAGTCAATGAAAAATAAATCAGTATATTTTTACTTAAAGATTATACTCATTTTAGTTTTCCTCACCATCAGCACTCATATTCAGACATCCAGAGCCCAGGTGGTCAACCAACTGTTGGCTGTTGTTGGCAGCCAGATCATCACTACCAGAGATTTACTACAAGCGGTTCATCTGGAATATGGACAACAGCAATTTTCCCAGCTTTCGCAGGAAGCCCAAAATAAAGCAAAACAAAAACAGCTGAACAAACTGGTTGATGACCTGCTTTTAGCACACCTGGCCAAGAAAAAAGGAATCGAGGTCACGGAGAAAGAAATTGATCTGACGATTAAACGGGTCATGGAACAAAATAAAATGAACGATGAGGAACTTAAAAAAGCATTGGAACATCAGGGAATGTCTTTAGAAAGTTACCGGATCAAACTTACCAGAGATCTCCTGCGCACCAAGCTTATCAACCAGGAAATCAAACCACACATTATCTTGTCCGATGCAGAGATACTGAGCTATGCCAGGGAAAATAGTTTATTACCAGAAAATGACGCGCAAATCGTTCTTGCCCAGATTCTGCTTCCTGAAGCCAAAACTGAGGCTGAAAAAGATAAAATGAAGCAGACGGTTGCAAAGATAAGAAAACGACTGGCAAAAGGAGAATCTTTTGCCTCTCTGGCCCGGGAATTTTCCACCGGACCGGCAGCCAACAGCGGAGGAAAACTGGGAAATTTCAAAAAAGGACAGTTACTGCCGAAGATTGAAGCCATTGCCTTTGGAAAACTGCCAGTCAACCAAATGAGCAACATTATTCATACCAGATTTGGCAACCATTTAATCATGGTTCTCAAACGCAATGATCCGCAAGCCGGCCAAACCCGGGAATCACTGGCACCCGAAGTTGAAACCAGAATCAAAAATGCGCTTTTTACCGCC
Organism: uncultured Thermodesulfobacteriota bacterium; assembly: GCA_964478545.1. Classification (GTDB taxonomy): domain Bacteria; phylum Desulfobacterota; class Anaeroferrophillalia; order Anaeroferrophillales; family Anaeroferrophillaceae; genus DQWO01. Next base: position 39,851 of record CAYZIS010000017.1, on the reverse strand, counting down.
AAGGTTAAGCATGAACTGGAGCAGATGCTGGTGAAGTCGCACCAGGAGATCGCGGTTAAATATAAAAATTGAATGCTCTTTAGATGTCCAACCAATCATGATGTAGCACTGTTGACCAAATTCTCCAAAGTCCCTTTCAAATCCTCAATGCCTGCCCCTGAAGTCGAGGATACAGCCATCAGCAGCCGCTCCCCCGGTTCTGCTATTTCTGGAGATAGAACTGTCAACAATTCCTTAACCCGCTCAGCCGGGAGGGTGTCTGTCTGCGACAGGAGAACCAGTTTAACCCGCTTTATTAACTGGGGATTATAGGCATTCAACTCCCCCATCACTGTCTGATAATCATGGAACAGCAATGTTTCATCATCACGATTTTTCACCGAAACAAGCAGGACGATAACCTCTGTTCGTTCCACATGCTTAAGGAATCTGATCCCCAGACCACTACCCTGATGGGCATTCTCAATTAACCCGGGAATATCAGCAATGATCAGACGCGCATAATCTCTGCCGGCCATAATTCCCAGATTGGGGTTCAGGGTGGTAAAAGGATAACCGGCAACTTTTGGCTTGGCTGCCGAAAGGACCGAAATAAGTGTAGACTTCCCGGCATTGGGCAACCCCACCAAGCCAACCTGGGCAATAACCTTCAAAACCAAACGCAGTTTTTTTATCCCCCCCGCCTCGCCCGGCTGGGCAAAACGAGGAACACGCATGGTGGAAGAAGCAAAATGGGCATTACCTTTCCCCCCCCGCCCACCGGCCACCAACAGCAATTCCTGCCCATCCGTCAGGACTTCGCCGACAAACAACCGTTCATCATCGGTCAACTCCCAAACTTCCGTTCCCAGAGGAACGGCAATTTCCAGGGTTGGAGAGGCAGCACCATCTTTGCGTTTTCCGGCACCATTGCCACCTTTTTTCACTCGAAAAGTCCGCTGATGGAGCAGATCAAGCAGGGTGTTTTTCTGTGAGTCACCGACCAGCAAAACATCTCCACCCTTACCACCATTGCCACCATCGGGGCCGCCTTTTGGCACAAATTTCTCCCGCCGGAAGCTGACACAACCGTTGCCGCCATCACCGGCATGAACTTCAATCGTTGCCTCGTCGATAAATCTCATAATGTTACCCCAAAAAAAAATGAGCCCCATAAAAGGGCTCACCTTGTTTATGCTCCTGCACTAAAGCAACGAATCTACGCTGGAACCGCCGCTGGATACACACTGACCTTCTTCCTCTTTTTATCCAGACGCTCATATTTGACCACCCCATCAGTCAGGGCAAACAAAGTATCATCCCCGCCACGGCCAACATTATTACCCGCATGAATCCTGGTACCGCGCTGGCGCACCAGGATACAGCCTGCCGGAACTTCCTGTCCGGAAAAGCGTTTGACACCCAATCGTTTACTGACGCTGTCACGACCATTACTGGTGCTGCCACCACCTTTTTTATGAGCCATTTTTTCTCTCCTCTATCTCTCAAAAAAGAGATCTTGCGATTCAGCTTTCAACTGGCAACTACTGATAGCTGAACAGCTGCCAAGTGAGCACTTCTACGCCGTAATCTCTCCGATTTTCACATCAGTTACAAACTGTCGATGACCACGCATCTTCCTGTAACCTTTACGTCGTTTTGATTTAAACACCAAAATTTTCTTATGGCGTTTTTGCGTCACTATTTCACCGGCAACCTTGGCATTCTCAATACAAGGATTACCAACCACAAGTTCACCTTCCTTGACGATGGCAAGAACCTCAAAAAATTCCACTGCATCGCCGGCATTGCCATCGAGTTTTTCCACCTGGACAACCTGTCCGGGAGTTACCCGATATTGCTTTCCGCCAGTTTTAACCACGGCATACATGAAAGTCGCTCTCCTTATACAATCAGTGATATACTATTAAATCCAAGTCAACAAGAGGATGTCGTTTATAAGTTATTCCTTCAGGGATGTCAAGCAGTTTTCTCCCAATTTACCGTGGCAAGATTTGAGAATAATCAACATTTTCACCAGCAATTTTTTTTACCACAACAACATATCAATCTATAATCCTTTAATTTTATCCTTGGCAATTGCCGCACTATTACTGTCTGGGAACTGTTCAGCCAACTTTTGATAAAATTCCTTAGCTTTCCCATCAAAACCAATGGCCTGATATGACATGCCGACTTTCAGCAGACTGCCAGGTACTTTCTCACTTTTGGGATAATCAGCCAGAACGCGTTTGAATTCAGTAATGGCCTGGGCAAATTCCGACAGTGAATAGTAGTCCTCTCCCAGCCAGTAGCGGGCATTACTAACCATCTCATGTTTCGGGTAAGCCCGGATAAAAGCATGGAACAAATCAATGGATTTTTCAAAGTTGCCATTTTTATAATACCTAAAAGCCTGCTGATAGGTCATCATTACCTTATCTGCAGGAGATGTATTTGACTTCCGTCCGGCCGCTTTTTTTTTGGCCGGAGTTACAGCAGAGGACGTTACTTTCCGCTTTTTTTCAACTGATTCGGCAGCTGAGAGAACCAGATGCTGACTGTTCTTTAACGCCAGATCACGAATACCATCAACTTTCAACTGCAAATCCTGCAATTGGGTTTCCAGCTTCTTCTGCTTCACCCCGTGATCCTGTAACTGCTGTTCCAGGGTGGAAACTTTATTTTGCAAGTTTTGTACCTCAGGACGTTCATCCAAAGGCATCTTACAGGATACGCAGAAGCACAGGCAGCCACACATCAAGATTACCAGTAGATGCTGCATTATTTTCACCCTCATCCTATGAAAAAAATCCATCCCAATCACTTGGATTTTTCTGACTGCTTCCAATCAGCCATAAATCGCTCAATGCCGATATCAGTAAGTGGGTGTTTAGCCAGCTGCATCATAACTTTAAACGGAATGGTTGCCACATCAGCCCCTATTTCCGCTGCTGCCAGGACATGCTGCGGATGGCGAATACTGGCAACAATAATTTTGGTTTGGTAGCCGTAATTATCAAATATCAGGGCAATTCTTTGAACCAGATCCATTCCATCGGTGGCAATATCATCCAACCGTCCAACAAATGGGCTGACATATGAGGCTCCGGCTTTAGCCGCCAGCAGGGCCTGCAAAGGTGAAAAAATCAAGGTCACATTGGTCTTTATTCCCTTGTCGGCAAGAACCTTCACCGCCTTTAACCCCTCTACAGTCATTGGTATTTTAACGACAATATTGTCGCCCAGGCCGGCCAGTTTTACGGCTTCTTCAATCATCCCTTCGGCTTCAAGAGATATGACTTCCGCACTTATGGGACCGGAAACCAGACTGCTTATATCCTTAATCATTTTAATGAAATCGCCACCTTCTTTGGCCACCAGGCTGGGATTGGTGGTCACTCCATCAACCAATCCATACTCACTGGCCTGTCTGATTTCCTCAAGGTTTGCCGTATCAATAAAAAATTCCATCACTTTCCTCCTGAATACCATTTTTCTTTAAGTGTTAGTTTTTATGCCACCAGTTGTAACCTGATCGCCAAGAGCTCATCCACAATTTTTTATTTCCGGATCAGTACTGTCCGGTATACTTTTTGCGTCGTGTTCAATATCGGCAACCGGATATTCCTTCTCACCACCATTTTCCTGGTATTTTTCCAGCAACATGGCAATATCACATCCTTTTTCCGGATGGATAAAATGCGGCGCAATCTCAGCAAGGGGATAAAGGACAAAACCCCTCTCGGCAATGGCCGGATGGGGAATAATCAGATTATGTTGATGCAGGATAAGATTATTATAGAAGAGAATGTCAAGATCAATGGTCCTGGGACCCCAGCGAACAGTCCTGACCCGACCTAGAGAATCTTCAATAGTGAGCAAATCCTTCAGCAGCTCCAACGGGGGCAGGGTTGTTTCAAGCTCACAGGCACCATTGAAAAAACTTCCCTGCTCCGTATAGCCTACCGGGGCAGTTTCATAAAGAGATGACAGCTTGGTAATTTTTGTTTCCGGAAGGGCGTTAATCAGCACCAAGGCCTTTTTTATCTGCCCGTAACGATCATTGAGATTGGCTCCGAAACCAAGGTACACCGACAACAATCACTACCCGTTGGAAGAATCAGATTTTTTTTGAGCTTCGGGTCCACTCTCATCAGGTTCCGGAGTAACATCAATTTCTTCCGGCTTTTCATTTGATGCCTTTTTAAAATTACGGATCCCTTTCCCCAGGGCGCCGCCAATTTCCGGCAGCTTTCCAGTCCCGAAAATTATCAGGATAATAACCAGGATAATAATTAACTCAGGCATACCAATACCAAACATGAGCACTACTCCTATCAGCAAATAAGCCACATACCGGCTGGACAGAAAATTGGCGGAAGTGTATGGGAATCGAACCCACCCTTCTGGGTACTAGCCAGAAACACTGGATTTGAAGTCCAGGCCGCCCACCAGTGACGGAGACACTTCCTCAGTCTGACATATGCAGCCATATAACAGTATTTCCGCCACAAGTCAATAAAATCAGGGCTATACTGGAATTCCGATATAAGGACTTATATTTTGTCAACTGAACTTACTCCAGGCGCGACATCGTGAGAGTAGCCCATTATTTTTTCCGGCGAATGGAGTCCAGAAATTGGCCTGTCTGAGCCAAAAGGGCAAGGCTGATTTCCATTACTCCAACAGAATCATTGACTATGCCGATAACAATACCCGGTTGAATTGCCATATTCTATTTGCATTAATAGCTTTTGCCGTATAATCTTAACTTAAATTTGGCTTTCATGCTTGGATCGCAGCAAACGCTCGGATATAAAAATACAATGAACAGGGTTCCATTATGAAAAATCATCATATTAATCTGGATGTCCGTGGGAAAGCCTGCCCCCAACCGGTCATAGAAACCAAAAAAGCCCTTGATCAACTGGACAAAGGAATAATCAACGTTCTCTTGGATGCGGAGCCTTCAGCGGTCAATGTGAGCCGGTTTGCCAGCAGCCAGGGCTGCATTGTCAAGCGCAATGACGATGATTCCAACACCATTCAGCTGGAGATTATTAAGGAGTTTACCTGTGAGATTCCCGGCACGCAGTCCGATACTACACCAGTTTCAACATCAGCTGAGTACAGTAAACTGCTGGTCTATATTAACGACCAGTACATGGGAAAAGGAGATGAGAAACTGGGGAAAATCCTGATGAAAGCCTTTTTAAAAACCCTGCTGGAATGTAGTATCCGTCCGCGGCAATTGATTTTCGTCAACAGTGGCGTTTATTTAACCACCAGCGGATCGGAAGAAATTGAAACCATCAGGACCCTCGAACGTGAAGGCACCGGCATTTTTTCCTGCGGAACCTGCCTGGATTTTTACCACCTGAAGGATAAACTTGAAGTGGGTCAGATGTCCAACATGTTTGAAATCGCTTCCCTGTTGCTGGAAGCCGACCGGGTGGTCGTTCCATGATTTATCTGGACAATGCCGCCACCTCATTTCCCAAACCCCCTGAAGTGCTGGCGGCAATAGCCCACTATGCCACCACCATTGGTGCCAGTCCCGGCCGTTCCAGCCATCGGCTGGCCGCTGACGCCGGCCGCCTGGTCTTCCAGGCCCGCGAACAGGCCGCCAGGCTCTTTCATGTCAATGATTCCAGCCGGATAATTTTCACCAAAAACGTTACCGAAGCCCTGAACCTGGCAATATTCGGCCTGGTGCAGCCCGGAGACCGGGTTTTAACCACAGCCATGGAACATAATTCAGTTATTCGTCCCCTGCGCTACCTGGAACAGGAGGGCCGCATCACCCTTGAGATTATCCCGGCGTCTACGGCCGGGGAACCCGACATTGATCAGCTACAGCGCCGTCTCCGGCAACATTCATTCCAACTGGCGGTGTTGAACCACGGCTCCAATGTCACCGGCAGCATCTTCCCGCTGGCCCGGGTCATTTCCCTTTTGAAGGATGAAGGCATAACGGTCATTGTTGATGGAGCTCAAACCGCCGGCGCCATTCCCATCAACCTCACTACATTGGCTTGTGATGTCTTCTGTTTTACCGGCCACAAAAGCCTGCTGGGACCACAGGGAACGGGAGGAATGGTTCTGCAGGAAGGAATAATGCCGACACCCCTGATCCGGGGAGGAACCGGTAGCCGTTCAGAAGCTGAATATCAACCGGAATTTCTACCAGATTATTACGAAAGCGGCACCCTGAATACCATCGGTCTGGCCGGCCTTGGCGCCGCGCTGACCTTTATCAACCAGACAACGGCAAGCGAAATCCATCACCGTGAGCGGGAACTGGCGAGAAAGCTCTGGCAGGGCCTGTCAGCCATAGCCGGCCTCAGGCTCTATGGCCCGGCTGCAGATCATGACCGCCTGCCGATCATCTCCTTCACCCTGAACAAACTGACCCCGGCGGAAATTGCCTTCAACCTGGATCGGCACCATAAAATCATGGTCCGGGTTGGCCTTCATTGCGCTCCCTTGGCCCATAAGACCATTGGCACTTTTCCCCAGGGAACCGTCCGCCTGGCACCAGGCTATTTCAACACTGACCGGGAAATGGAAACCGTCATCAAGGCCATTGGGAAAATGGCCGTCCACAACCCCGCATAAAATTGAAAACCATGAACCTGCATACTTATCTGCTTTTCAACTCCATCCATTACGTCATGAAAGCAGAGGAGCTGCTCAAAGAGGCCGGAATGACCATCGATCTGGTTCCGGTGCCAAGGGAGATAAGTTCAGATTGCGGCATGTGCATTGCTTTTTCGGAACAGGACCTGCAGAAGGTTATTTCCCTGGTCTCGGGACAGGGGTTTCCCGGAGAAATTCAGATATACCGGCGAATGGCAAGACATGAGTACCAAAGGATTGAAAATGAACGTAACAAGCTTACCGAACAGCAATGAGTTTTTCCAATAATTTCTACAATTCACCCAGGCTGTAAGGTTTTGAGAGCTTCCCCATAAAGCCATAATCATGGTAGCTAATCGCGCCACTCTTAGTCAAACACAGATCATCAGTCATTATTGCTATCCACAAACTTTACTTCCGGCATCTCGCGCTGGGTGGCAAGTTCCAAGGCCAGGTAATTCCGTTTTTGAAAACCGAATTTTCGGGCAATAAAATTCGCCGGAAAAGACTCTACCAAGACGTTGTAACGACCGATAAAAGCATTATAGCGATTCCGGGTTTTCTGTACCTCCCGCTCGATTTCATCCAGGTTGTTTTGCAGATCAAGAAAGTTTTCACTGGATTTCAGCTCTGGATAAGCCTCCGCCAGAGCCAATAACCCCCCGAGAGATTTGGAAATCAGACTTTCCTCCGCCAGGCGCTCATGCTGGCCACCATTTACTTCCCCCAAAACCTTGGTTTTCTCCTGAAAAATCTTTGCCTCATGGGCACCATAACCCTCAATGACCCGCACCAGATTAGGAATCATGTTAGCCCGCTGCTTCAAGGCCACATCAATGCCGCTCCATGCCTCTTCAATCCGGTTTCGATACTTGACAAATTTATTATAGGTCCCCACGGCCCAGGCAATCAAAACAAACAACACAAAGGCAGGAAAAATAATTACTACGGGATTCATAAACCATATTCTCCCTTTTTTACCACAGGCTGAAAACACACAATGATGGTAGCATATGCATCATGGAAATTAAAATGTTTTTATCCAGATATTTCCATTCATCTTTTTGGCCATCATTGCCGATATGGTACATGGAAATAGAACATTTTCTGCGGAAAAAACTTTTCCTGAGGTAAATATCGTGGAAAACAACAACACATTCAGAAAAAACGTGAAACTTTTATAGCAGAAATGGCATCTGCATAAGCGGATGCTGGAAAACAATTAAAAAACAGGAGGAAAAAGGAAATGAAAAGGATATCTTTAGCAATAATTATGGCTTTGGTAATTGGGTCGTTGTTTTCACTTCCGGGATATGCGCAAGAGGCCATACAAACGCAGCCTTCATCTGATGGTAACTTTGAAGCCTCACTGATTGGCGCCAAAGTGAGAAGAGAAGTACTCACCGTCAAAATTAAACTAAAAAATATTGCTTCTAAAAGCAATAAGATGGAATGCACATACAAATCCGTCTATTACACAGATATTAAAAATAAGAAAAAATACTTCGCGTTAAAAGACTCAGAAGGAAAATATATTGCCGGACCACAAGACCGTGGCAGTAATGGCGGTAAAGTCGAACGATACATAGATTCCGGTGCACAAACAATTATATGGATTAAATTTCCTGCTCCACCGGAAACAAGCGATACTATTGATATCATTATCCCGGGTATCCTTCCATTTGAAGAGATTGAAATAAAAAGATAAACGGGAGATTACCATGACATCGACAATAAGGATGATCTTTTTAACCATGCTATTCTTTGGATATTTGAACAATTTTGTCATTGCCACCAGCCTTTATCCGAGCCCGGATGATGAAAAGACAGTTATGGCCGCGGAGGAGGCCGTTAAACAGCTTGGCAAGGATAGAGGAGCTATTCCAATAGACTATAAAACCGCTGATATTATTGGTCTTGGACCAATAGAAATATCCGGCAAAGCCATCAAGGTTGAAGAAGCTCTTAAAGACTTACATGCAAAAATGGTAGGCACGGAGATTCAGATTTCCCTTTCAGGAGATGTTTTATTTAATTTTGATAAATGGAAGATCAGGCCTGAGGCAGAGAAAACCCTCCACAAGATTGCAAAAATAATTAAGGAGCTGAAGAAGGAAAATGTGCTCATCGAAGGACATACAGACTCGAAGGGGTCAGATTCATATAACCTGAAGCTTTCCCAAAAAAGGGCTGATTCCGTTAAGGTATGGCTTTTGGAAAAGGGAGACCTCAATCAGGTAAAGTTTTTGACCAAAGGGTATGGGGAGTCAAGACCTGTAGAGTCTAATACAAAACCAGATGGATCAGACAATCCCCAAGGACGGAACAAAAACAGGAGAGTAGAAATAAAAATAGAGAAATAAACTTCTTTGGGCAAACCCTACAGGGAGGAATAATCATGAACTCACGCAAACCAATATTTATTGTTATACTTATCGCCATGGCCCTTGGCATCTGTCCCGCAGCCTACTCCAAACCTCCCAAACCGGGAAAACTATTTGTCTGGGTGGCACCACACCAGAACATGGCCGGCATCCTCATCCCCGGACATTGGAACTACACCGGCCCCGGCATCAAGGAAAAGGCCTGGATCAAGGGTCATTTCAACAATGACAGAGCCTGGGTTCCCGGCCATTGGATAACCATCGCCACACCGGGCAGGGAAGCAGTCTGGGTACCAAGGCACAGGAGAACGACCGGTCGCTGGATTCCAGGACATTGGAACTACACCGGTTCATCAGCCAAAGGCACGGTATGGGTAGCAGGTCATTTCAACCATACCGGAGTCTGGATTCCGGGTCACTCTAAACATATCGAGGTAATTCCGCCCAAACCCCGCCACCCAAATAAGGTTTGGGTCCCGAGGCATCGCGGTCCTCACGGTCGCTGGATCCCAGGACACTGGAAATAAGCAATCCAGGTTGTACCCCTCCATTTCCGGATAGTCGGCAAAGAGAATTTTCACTCCATCGCACAGGGGGACAAATTAATACCCCTGGCCTTGATGGTAGCAAACTGACCGCAAGGCATCAACAATTTAAAAATAAATTTTTCAGGAACGTCTGTTGTTTTTCACCGCCGGAACTCCCTGGTTATGAATTCTACAAAGGCCGTTTTCCCTGTTGGAAAAACGGCCTTTAGATTTTTTTATTCAAAACCAAATCACGAAATCAGCGATGAGAAAACACTATTTACCAGGCATTCCTCTGCGCGGCTTTTGTCCATGGTGACGGCCTCGGCCTTCCATTTTCAGCATGGCATCGCGCTGCTCGAGAGTGAGGCTGGCAAAGAACGCGACCCTGGCATCAACGGTTTCATTAAACGCTTCATGTAATTTTCCCGGGTATTCAGCTTTCAATTTTTTCCCCACAGATTCGAAATCAGGATTTTCAGCCGCCAGTTCCGCCCTCAGGATCAGATGGTTGCGAGCCATAAACCGACGTCTGGCACCAGCATCCAGCTGGTCACCTTCCTGCAGAGCCAGGTCGCGAAACTTTTGCATCGACTGTTTCATGGTCTCCCAGAGATCATTCTGGTTTTTATCCAAGTTCAAAGCACCCCTGATTTCTCCGGCCCTTTGGGCAAAACCGTCATGAAAGCATGAACCGTCACCAGGTCCCCTGCTGAATCCGGTAGATGGCAGCACCATAACGGCGGCTACGACCAACGCAACCAAGAGAGTTAACATCTTTCCTTTTTCCTGTTTCATGATTTTTTCCATCGTGTTTCTCCTTTCTTAGATTGATTGTTGTTTGATTTGCCTTGCTTAAGAGGTAATATAGGGCAGCATTGTAAATATTTTATGTTGGCAAGCCGTTTTTTTGTAAAGGAATTGTAAAAATTGTTTATTTTATCACTGATGTCCGGTATTTTTATGGTAGCTCAGCAGTGTCCGGTTAGAAAGTTACATACTGTCAACCGGAGCTGATTTCAGCGCTTTTTGGCGCTCGATTGCCTGCTTTTCCAGAGGCTCATTATGCTAAAGTTGCCAAACTCGCCCTGTAGGGCTCAAACATGGCAACTTTCACGCTCCAATCGCCGGGAAAAGCAACGTCATCTCACGATGTCGCGCTTGAAACAGCACCGGTTGCCGACATTGAACACGACGTAAAAAGCATACCGGACAGTACTGATGGTAACTATTACAATCTGATGGAAAAAATCCGCTCATCTATAAAACAGTTTACCCATAATGGAAACCATGATGAAAATACTCATTATTGATGATGATGAGAAACTGTGTCGCCTGGTGCGGGAATACCTTGAGCCCATGGGATTTGAAGTTCAAGCCGCCTATAGCGGCCCTGAAGGTTTGCAACGGGCACTGGAGGAAAGTTTCAGCGCCATACTTCTTGACGTCATGCTGCCGGGCATGGATGGCTTTGAAGTTTTGCGACGGCTGCGGGAGAAATCCAAAGTCCCAATTCTGATGTTCATGGCCCGTGGTGATGAGACTGATCGCATCGTCGGGCTGGAAATGGGGGCAGATGATTATCTACCTAAAACCTTCTCCTCCCGAGAGCTTCTGGCCCGGTTACGGGCCGTTACCAGGAGAACGGTTGCAACCAGGGAGAAAAACAAGGCTGTTGATAAAAAAGGTGAAAGTGATTTCCTGATCATAGCCGACCTGGAAATTAATCCGGCAGCCAGGACGGTTACCAGGGGGGATGAGATCCTGAATCTGACCGCTATCGAGCTTGATTTACTCACCTCTCTGGGGAAAAATCGTGGTCGGGTTCTCTCCCGTGATCGCCTCCTCGACCTGGTCAGCGGCCGTGATTATAATGTTTTTGACCGTTCCATCGATGTCCACATCTCATCCCTGCGGCGAAAATTACAGGACAACCCCAAGGAACCACGCTACATTAAAACCGTAAGAAGCTCCGGTTATATGTTTGTGCCTGGGCAGGAGAACTGATTATGTTTTGGTGGAAGTCCATTTTTGTCAAGTTTTTGACCTGGTTTTTTTTGAATCTGCTACTCCTGGGTCTGATTCTGGGTATCTTTTTCCAGATACAGTTCTATGTGCCCCCAGATTCGCTATTGCGTCTTAAACCGGAAAGAGAAACCGCCTCTTTGCGCTACCTGATCCGCCATGAGTTGACCCGTGCTCCACGGGAAGAGTGGGATGGATTGCTTGATCGATACGGACAGGCATTCAAAGTCAAACTCTTCCTTTTTGCCCCCAAGGGTTTCCCCCTCGCCGGGGAAAAGGTTGTGCTGCCACCAGAAGTCAAAGAGAAACTTAAGAATTGGCGTCAGTATGATTTCGAAAACCGGCAGGGACCGCGACACTCCCAACCCCAGTCAGATTCAAACCATTATCGGGGCCGCGGCAAAACTCACAAAAATCCACAAAGGGGACCGCCTCCCCAGCGTTTTATGCGAGTTCACACGCATCATCCCAGCCGTTACTGGCTCGGCCTGCCGGTTCCGATCATGAATCGGGCGGGTAATGGTTTTGTCCCGGCTATGCTACTGGCGGTCACCGATTCTCTCTTTGCTTCCGGGCTCTACCCCAATCCCATGCCCTGGATTATCGCGGCTTTAGTGGTCGTCGCTTTTTCCCTGCTCTGGTGGTGGCCCATGGTCCGTCATCTCACCAGGCCGCTCAAAACCATCACCCAAGCAACCGAAGAAATTGCCCGGGGACATTTCCGGATTCAACTGAAAGAACAGAGGGCCGATGAAATCGGCCGTCTGGGACGCTCCATCAACAGCATGGCAGCCCGGTTGGATAGCTTTATCCAGGGACAGAAGCGTTTTCTCAGTGATGTTGCCCATGAACTTTGCTCGCCGCTGTCCCGGCTTACAATGGGACTCGGGGTGCTGGAAATGAAAATCAACGAAAGTCAGCTTCAAGGTTTCCGGGATGTGCAAGAGGAAGCAGAAAACATTTCGGAACTGGTTGGTGAGATATTGACCTTCTCCCGGGCCGAGCTGCGACCGGAAGCAATTATCCTGGAGCAGATGAATCTGGCAGAGGTTGTGAAGCGGGCAATGGACCGGGAAAAAATCGACCACAACCATATCCATGTCAATATCGATAAAAACATCAGCGTCAAGGCCAACCCAGACCTGCTGGTTCGGGCACTGACCAATGTGATCAGAAATGCCGTCCGTTATGGTGGCAAACCGGGTCCAGTGGAAATTTCCGCCACCATTTCAGCCGAAACAGTCATTCTGGAGGTAGCCGATACGGGTCCCGGGATACCACCAGCATATCTGGAACGGATATTTGAACCTTTCTTCCGGCTCGAACCCGACCGCAATCGAGCTCACGGCGGCACAGGCCTGGGACTGGCCATTGTCAAAACCTGCATCGATGCCTGCCAGGGACAGGTTTCGGCCCGCAACCGCCAGCCGTCCGGCCTGGTGGTAGTAATCAGCCTTACACCAGGCCCAACAACTGCTACCTGAGACAAAAAAACCTCAGGAACGAGCCAAATGTTTCAGCTGGTTCAAACGATCCGGAGAAAAATCGGAGCCACCACAGGAAACCAGGGTATTATTATGAAACAAAGGCTCGCCGGGCAGATCAACATTCGTGGACTCACAGGCAGCCGGCCACAGGGCGGTACCTGGTAGAGGTGAATACTCGGTCAACCGGGGATGCAATCCCAAGGATTTAACAAACTCCACATCTTCTTTCACCTGCTGCCAGCTCTGACCCGGAACTCCCACCAGCAGATAGACATCCAGCTGTTCCGGAGGATATCCCGCTGCCATCAAATCGGCAATGGTCTGCTCAAAACGTTTTTTAACCGTTTTGCCACCCCACTGTTCCTGTAACATCTCACTGGTGGTTTCCAGGCTGAGCCTGATGGTGGTAAAACCAGCGGCTTTCATCATCCGGGCCAGCTCCGGCGTGATGGCATTTACATGCAGACCGTTGGGAGTATGAAAACGAAGAGAAGGAAAATAGTTTATCACTCTTTTGAGAAAGGGAACCAGGCTGGATTCCGCCTGTAGTAGCAGGGCGTCATCATAAAAAGCAATGTCCCCCACTTGAGGATAGCGTGACAACCAGAATTCCAGCTCGGCAAACACCTGCTCCGGCGGCCGGCGCCGGTAGCCGGGATAGAGCCGGGACGAGGCGCAGTAAGGACAGCGATAGGGGCAGCCGAGGCTGGTCAAAAGCACCAGAAAATCATGTTCCCGGTACAAATCCCAAGCCGGTGAAGCGTTGAAGAGATCAAGCTCCCGGGGGGCAGGAACCATGGAAATAATATCAAGTTTTTTGAGCATCCGGCACAACTCTCCCGGATCAGCACCGGTAACCACATGGTCCGCACCAGCGTAAAGGCGGGCATGATCGGCACACAAAGTCGCATAGATCCCCCCGAGAATGATCACGGTAGCCGGAAAAACCTCTCTGATCACCCGGATTGCCCGCTGCACTCCAGGATACCAGTAGGTCATCCTTGAGGTCATCACCACGACGTCCGGCACCGACAACTTTTCCAAATGAGCCCGGAAAACTTCCTCCGGCAGACCATAACGTTTATAACGTCGGGGGACATCCCGGATGGCCACCGGTGGATCAATCACTTGTTGAAAATAATGCCCGGTTCCATAACACCGCCGCTTCACTTTCTGCCGCAACGACTCCGGCAACAAAGCCAAATCCAGGCAATCAAGCAATCGAACATCAACCCCGTCCAGACGCCGCAGAATATCTCCAAGATAGAGAAGTCCCAAGGGTTTGGCCCACAGATCATAGGCGGCGAAATCAGTAATCCAGGGATTAACCAGCAATATCTCAGCTTTTTTCACCTTGATTGACTCCAAAAACAGTTTACAGCAAAAACAATAATTGACAAATATGGTCCAGATAGTATATTTTCAACGATAATAAAAAAACAACTGGAATTCCGATATAAGATCATGATTTTATCTCAACTTGGATTGCTTCTGGTGCTTTTGGCGCTCGATTGACTGCTTTTTCAGCGGCTCATTGCGCTAAAATTACCAAACTCGCCCTTTCGACTCAAACATGGCAATTTTAACGCTCCATTTGCCGGAAAAAGCAACGTCATCTCACGATGTCGCACCAGAAGTAACCAAGATTGAGCAGATTATAACAGTTTCCTTATATCGGAATTCCAGAAAAACAAGAAAATTCTACTTTTTGCCTGGCATTGCCGGAACATCCTGGTAAATTTCTTTGGGGCTGCGGGCGTTGGCCCGCCTTGGATTATAATCTGAACCTAACGCAGTAATCGAACAAAAAACCATTTTTCAAGGTAGCCATAACAGAAACGGGAAAGAAAATCATGCAAATCATCCAACTCCCTGACCGTCTGTCCCTGTTCGGACTGAACAAAACTGTCATTTTTCCCCACATGCTCATCAACATTACCGTAAAAGATCAGCAGGATATCAGCCTACTTACTGAAATATATGAAAAGCAGGAGTTTGTCGGTATCTGCAACCTGCGATCCACCAACCGGGAATCACTCACCCTGGAAGACATATATCCGGTGGGCACCGCCTGCCGGATAACGATAGTCAGGGTATCCAAGCCCGGGGAAGCAGAATTTACCATTGAAGGGCTTGCGAGAATTTCCTTTCTCCGGCTACTTCATAACCAGCGACCCATGATCGCGCTCATTAATCCTCTCAGAGAGTTTGTAGACTCCGACAATACCGCATTGCACATGCTCAAGGCCAGCTGCCTGGCTCAATTGAAATCCTGTTTTGCCGCCGGCAAACCCCTACCGGAAACCGCTTTGACTTTGCTGGATAAGGTGGACAATCCTGCCAAGCTGGCGGATGTTGTCACCATTTATCTGCATCCTGATTTCTCCAGCCAGCAAAAAGTTTTATCGCTTATTGACCCCCTGGACCGGCTCAAATTTGTCCATCAGCTTTTAACTGCCGCCCGACAGCAGTTGCACCTGGGACAGAAAATTGGGGCCAAAGTTCAAAAGGGGATAAGTAAAAACCAGAAAGAGCAGCTCCTGCGACAACAGATGAGAGCTATCCAACATGAACTGGGTGAAGATGAAGATGACCTGGAAAAACTACGCCAGGCAATCAAAGAATCAGGCATGAATGAGGCCACCAGCGACATCGCCCTGAAAGAGCTGAACCGACTGAACAGGATGAATCCGGCATCTCCTGATTACCACAGCACCCTGACCTACCTTGAATGCCTGGCGGAAATGCCCTGGACCCGGGAAAGCAGGGATAATCTTGACCTGGAACACGCCGAACAGATACTCAATCAAGATCATTACGGTCTGGAAAAAATCAAGGATCGCATCCTCGAATACCTGGCCGTCTGCAAGCTGAAAAAAGAGATGAAAGGACCGATTCTCTGCCTTGTGGGGCCACCGGGGGTTGGAAAAACCTCCCTGGGAAAATCCATCGCCCGGGCTACGGGGCGATCATTCATCCGTTTATCTTTAGGCGGCATGCATGATGAAGCGGAAGTTCGCGGTCATCGCCGAACCTATATCGGTGCCATGCCCGGCAGGATTATCCAGGAACTGAAAAGGTGCAAAAACCGGAACCCGGTTTTCATGCTTGATGAAGTGGATAAACTTGGACGTGATTTTCGCGGCGACCCGGCCTCTGCCCTGCTGGAAGTCATGGACCCGGAACAAAACAATACCTTTACCGACCATTACCTCAACGTTCCCTTTGATCTCAGTAAAGTCATGTTCATTACCACCGCTAACCAGCTGGATCCCATCCCCGACCCCCTGAAAGACCGGATGGAAATCATCCAAATTCCCGGCTATAGCGAAGCGGAAAAGAAACCAATCGCCTTTCGCTACCTGGTACCCCGACAGCTGGAAAACAATGGACTCGCCACTGAACGTATCATGTTCACCGATGAAGCCATGGATAAGATAATCAGTGACTACACCCGGGAGGCCGGGGTCAGGAACCTGGAAAAAACTATTGGCCAGATTCTGCGAAAGCTGGCCCGGGAAAAAGCCGGCAATCAAGAACCGAATCGAGCGGTAACCGGGCGGGACCTGGAAAGGTTTCTTGGTCCCCGAAAATTTCACCGGGAACTGGCCGCTGTCCATGACCAGATTGGGGTGGCTACCGGCATGGCCTGGACCCCCACCGGTGGAGATATCATCTTCATTGAGGCCGCAAGAATGGATAGTAAGAATCCCAAACTGACCCTGACCGGCTCCCTGGGAGATGTGATGAAGGAATCGGCCATCACGGCCCTGAGCTATCTTCGCAGTTTATCAGGATCCTTGGACCTGGACACTGAAATATTTTCCAGCCAGGACATCCATATTCATGTTCCGGCAGGCGCAATTCCCAAGGACGGCCCCTCGGCAGGAATGACCATTTTTCTGGCTCTCCTGTCGCTGTTCAGCAACCGGCAGGCCAATCACAAGGTTGCCATTACCGGGGAGATCACCCTATCAGGACGGGTTCTGGCGGTTGGAGGAATCAAGGAAAAGGTGCTGGCCGCCCATCGGGCCGGCATCACCCACATTATCATGCCGGAGGAAAACCTGAAAAATCTGCGGGACATTCCGGAAGATGTGAAAAAAGAAATAACCTTCAGCGGGGTTGAGACCATCGCCGCTGCCATCCCACTGGTTATCCCGGGATTAAATTTGAAACCGCCAACTACCGGAAACCGGACCCCTGCGGCTTATGCATAAAAAAATCGCTCACATCACCTGCAGATCATGATGTGGATTTTCCCGATCCAGTTTCCACTTGGCGAGATTATCAATAATATACTAGCGAATACGGTTCAATTCATTTTCATTGCGGATGATGTGATCGTAATAATTTCGTTGCCATAATTTGCCGTCAAAACGTAGCCATCCATTTTGTTTAACGCCACGTATATATTCGTTGATTGTCATGGTTTTAAACCATTGCACAACCGTCCGTAGGGGCGAACCCATGTGTTCGCCCATTGTGTTGTGTTCGCCCATCACGGTAGGTGCAATCCTGTATAATTGTCCATCATCAGGGCAGACACACTGGTCTGCCCCTACATTGACCACGATACAATGAAAATGGTTTGGCATGACAATATATTCATCACAGCAAATATCGGAAAATTTGTTTTCCAATGCACAATACCATTTTTCTACCATCCGCCCCGCATCACCCAACGCCATTTCACCATCAACAATTTCCTCGAATAAACACTCTCGGTTCTGGGTACAAATGGTTACAAAATACGCCCCGGTCTGTGAATAATCATATCCCCGTAAACGGATGGAACGACGATAATGCATGTTAGGGGCATATTTCATGTTGACACCCACAAATTGGATACAACCAGGAACCAGACGAAAAACAGGTGCCATTCCCGTTCCAAGTTCAAATATCTACAAATATTTCAGAAAATAGCCGGTCAGGACAACCGGGGCATCAGGGAATAGAGCTGGTTCAACAAATCAACATTACTGTCATGGTGAATCCAATAACCCTGCGTTTCTTCCTCAGGGCTTGGCAATTCCCGACCTGCCAACTGCTGTCGGGCTATCTTCAGGTCGGCATCGGAAATATTGTCCTCCTCACCTTCCCGCTGCCGCAGCCATTTTGCTATCACCTCCCAGGGAGCTTCACAGGAAACCACATACACTGGCAGCTTGCATTTGGCTGCCAGATCATAAAACAACTGGCGCTGCCAAGATTTCAGGCAGGTAGCATCGATAATCACCCCACCACCGGCAGCCAGGACAGGGTCCGCCTGTCGAACCAGCTCTTCATAGGTCTGCCGGGTCATTTCAGGGTTGTAGAGGCCGCTTTCAAAATCATCCGGACGATGTTCAGAAACATCCATCCCTATAAGTTCCTTGCGCAGCTGATCTGAGCGCAGCCAGGAAAAACCGGACATGGCCGCCAAGCCGCCGGCAAGGTAGCTTTTGCCACTGCCGCTGATTCCTGAAACCAAAATCAATGATGTTGGCAACCGGTAGGTATAAACGGTGGAAAGCTGAAAATAGCGCCGGGCCCGCCGGGCGGCAGTCTCCCGTTCCGCCTCACCCAAGGATGGATCATCCAAAAGAAAACTGATTACTTTTCCCCGCACATAGGCCCGGTAACACTTATAAAGAGGCAATAACTCCTGCCCCCCTTCATCCTGGTAAAAACGGCCAAATTCCCGGAGAAAATAAGCCGAAAGATCATAGCGGTCATGGTAATCCAGATCCATGGCCAGAAAAGCCACATCGGCCGCCACGTCAATGAGCCGGAAACGATCATTAAACTCAATGCAGTCATAGATATCGATGTGATCATTGACAAAACAGATATGCTCCATGTGTAGATCGCCATGGCATTCCTTGATCATGCCGGCAGCCACCCGCCGGGCAAAAAGGTCTTCATGATCCTGGAAAAACTGTTCATTGAAGTCAATGATGCGGCGATAATCATTTTCGGAAAGACTTTTCCCCAGATATTTCTCCGTCTGCTCAAAATTTTCCCGGATATTGAAGGAAACTGTCTCCAGAGTACCAAAACTGCCATCATCAATGACCGCTGCCTGACGGTAGAACTCCGCCAGCATTTCCGCCAGCCGCTGGAGATGAACCGGTTGCAACAACCCTTCCGCTAATAGATTTTTCATCATCCGTTCTTCGGGAAGTTTGCGCATCACCACTGCGTAATCCACCACCTGCCCCGGCTCGCCATAATAGAAACCGTCGTCCCGTTTTACGATAGGCTCCACCTGCAAGTAGACATCACGGCTCAGACGACGGTTCAGACGCAGCTCCTCCAGGCAGTAATGATGCCGCTTTTCCAGGGTGGAATAATCAATAAAACCAAAATCAACCAGTTTCTTAATTTTGTAGACCTGCTGACCGGCAATAATCACCCAGGAAATATGGGTTTGGAGCAGCTCGATGTCCACGGGGGAAGTAGAATAACGGTCAGGAGTCAAAAGATCGGCAATCATCGGGGATAAAACAGGCTCAGACATCAGCAACTCCCTGGATACTCAGGATAACGGGGGATTGATCAGGCATTCTTCATTGAGGCTGGATACTTTTTTTTGTTCAAGGATTTTCACTTTTCGCCCTTCAATACACAGCTGGCCGGCACAGAAAAGGCGAACAGCTTCGGGATATATTTTATGTTCACAGCGAAGTATGCGGGCTGAGAGGACATCTTCATCATCATCCACCAGCACCGGAACCACCGCCTGGATAATAATCGGCCCATGATCCACCTGGTCATCAACAAAGTGCACCGTGCAGCCAGCTACCCTGGTTCCATAGGAAAAGGCCTGACCCTGGCCGTGAGTTCCGGGAAAAACCGGCAGCAGTGCCGGATGGATATTAATAATCCGCCCAGGAAACGCCTCAATAAAAACCGGGGTGATCACCCGCATAAATCCCGCCAGGCAAACCAGTTCAACCCCGGTATCCTTCAGGATAGCCACCAGCGCCCGGTCATATTCTTCCCGGGTCACATAATCAGTATGGGAAAAAACGGCAGTGGAAATCTGGCAATTGGCCGCTCTTACCAAACCGAAAGCTTCGGAATCGTTACTGATGACCAGAACGATTTTCCCATTGATTTCAGCCCGTTCCACTGCATCAATAAGTGCCTGCAGGTTACTGCCACTGCCAGAAATCAATACGCCGATTCTGGTCATAAACAAATCCTCAGCAAAAGGCAATCAACGAAAAGCGATTCCCGTTTCATCTGCCTCTCTTTTTGTGATTTCACCGATAAGATAACAGGCCTCCCCCATAGCCTGCAACCTGGACATCTGCTCTTCCACTTCAACCGCCGGTACAATGATCGCCATGCCAATACCACAATTGAAGGCAGTCAGCATTTCCGTTTCACTCACCCCACCCAAACGACCGATCAGGGAAAAAATAGGCGGCCGTTCCCAGGCACTGGTTTCAATAATCGCCTGGCAGCGGTTAGGTAATACCCGGACGATATTTTCACGCAGGCCGCCTCCAGTAATATGGGCAATACCCTTGATGGTAAAATCACGAATCAGGTTAGCAATGGGCTTGACGTAAATCCGGGTTGGTCTGAGCAGTTCTTCACCAAGGCTGCAACCCAGCTCATCAATCTGGGAATCAATTCGATAGGCCTGATCGCCAAGAAGTACTTTCCTGGCCAGAGAATAACCGTTGCTGTGCAAACCGGAAGAAGCCAGACCAATAATGCGATCACCAACTGTCACAATGGAGCCGTCAATCACTTCATCTTTTTCCACAATCCCAACGCCAAAACCAGCCAGCTCATATTCCCTCTCGGAATAAAAACCAGGCATCTCAGCAGTTTCTCCACCTACCAAAGAGCAGCCGGCCTCCTGACAGCCCCGGGCAATCCCGGCGACAATATCAGCCGCCTGCTCAGGATAGAGCTTCCCCATAGCCATGTAATCCAGAAAGAAAAGCGGCTCCGCCCCCTGGACAATAATATCGTTGACCACCATGGCCACCAGATCAATACCAATAGTATCATGCTTATCCAGCAGAAAAGCAATAGTAAGTTTTGTTCCAACTCCATCCGTTGATGAGACCAGCACCGGGTTCTCATATTTATCTTTACGAATAGAAAACAGGGCGCCAAACCCGCCCAGATCATTCAATACTTCAGGCCTGTATGTTGCTTTGACAATAGGGCTGATTTTTTTAACAAACTGATTCCCGGCCTCAACATCAACACCGGCATCTTTATACGTTGTACCTTTTCCTGACATGGGCAAATCTCTTTCTTTCCTGCCGGGGACAACTGGCCGGCACAACTTCATAAAACAGAAATAATTAGCAATCTCAACTTTCTGAATTATGGAAAAACAACTGAAAAAATTCAGCAGTGTCCGGTTAGAAAGTTGCATACTGTCAACCGGAGCTGATTTCAGCGCTTTTTGGCGCTCGATTGCCTGCTTTTCCAGCGGCTCATTACGCTAAAGTTGCCAAACTCGCCCTGTAGGGCTCAAACATGGCAACTTTCACGCTCCAATCGCCGGGAAAAGCAACGGGCTACCCTCACGATGTCGCACTTGAAACAGCACCGGTTGCCGATATTGAACACAGCGCAAAAAGCATACCGGACAGTACTGGAAAAAATTTTATTAAAGGATGTTCCAACATAGCTCTCGCTCATTCTCGCTGCACATCGTGTGCAGCTCCGTGGTGTTCGCCTCGAATCACCATCGTGGTGATTCGTTCGGCGCCCAATGCCGCCTGCCTGTCGCCGTGCCCGCCGGCAGACTGGGCAGACACGACTATGAGCCAAGCCCGAACATCCTGATAATGTATCCTGGTAACAGAAGTCAGAAAGTTGAGTAGCAATAAAACGGTAAAAAGCCCTACCCTAACCGCGGGAAAAAGTCAATTTATAACTTCCGGATGTTCCTTCACTAATACCTGATCAATCAATATGCTTTCTGGCGGAATTTTCACATTTTCTCCGATAATACTGCGCTGCAGGTGGCAGTTTTCGCCAACAACAACCCCTGGCCAGAGAATGGAATTTTCCACCCTGCTGCCAGCCACCAGTTTACACCGGGGAGCAACTACCGTTGCCCCCGACAACTCGGCTCCAACGACCTCGGCTCCCGGAGCTACCAGGGGAAAATCCAACTCATGCCCCAAGAGTACGCGTGCCAGCTCTGGCCTTTGCAGGTCCTGATGAATGGCGAGATAATCGCTGATGCTCCCCAGATCACGCCAGTAATACTGACCGGCAGGCATAATGTAAGCGGCAATCTGCTCCCTTTCTTCCCGCAGCAGCTGTTCATACAGATCAATAATGGAAAGAAAGCCGGTAGTGCCACGAAGGATATCCAACAACCAGGGGGAACAAACCTGGATACCGGTATAGGCAAGCAGTTGTGTTTTTTCTGAAGAGGTATATTTCTGATTAAAGGAAACAACCCGTTGTCCTTTTACCTGCACTGAATTAAAACGGGGATAATCATGGAAAACCATGGTCGCCAGCACATCCTGCTGCCGGTGAAAATCCATAGTCAGGTCTAAAGGCAGGTCAGTCAAAACATCACTATTGATGGTCATGAAAAACTCTCCATCCAGTTGTGATACCGCGTTCCTGATACCACCGCCGGTTCCCAGAATATTTTTTTCATGAATAAATGAGAGGTTTTCAGCCCGGGGGGAAGACTGCAGGAAGTCATGGAGCTGCTGACTGCGATGGTGCCCGTTCACCACCACCCGCTCCGGTTCCCAACGAAACAGATGCCGCAGCACCAAGGATAAAAGCGACTCATTGGCCACCGGAATCAGCGGTTTTGGAATTTCATCCGTCAGCGGTCGCAGACGGGTGCCATAGCCCGCCGCCAACACCATTGCCGTCCAGTTACTCACCCTGAAATATCCACTAGGAGGCTGTCCGAGAATAGAAATTTTTTCTCAAATCGAGGCGTGTGAAAAAAAATTGCCGCAGGCATATGATTGATATTCTGAGGATAATTTTTTGAGCATAACGAAGAGTTGGGGGAAAAGGACATTTTCGGACAGCCTCCTAGCATCACCATGAGTTCTCTCTCTTGCCCCAAGCTACCCAAATTCAGTCAAAAAAGCAAGCCGCATAAGGTTCCACTCATTGTCGAATGAGTTTGCAAAAAAGGGAGGAAAATGATAGGAGTATATATCAATAATAACCGTTATCGTTATAACGACTCACAATACAGGAGCCTATGACAACCATGAAAAAACACAGTCATTCAGATGTTCCGGAACTGCGGCTGATTGCCTGGGAAACCACCCGCAGCTGCAATTTATCATGTATTCACTGCCGGGCGTCAGCGGGAAAAGGCCCATATGAAGGGGAACTCAGTACCAAAGAGGCCTTGGAATTTCTTGATACGGTGGCATCTTTCAGCAAACCGGTGATCATCCTTACCGGCGGCGAGCCCCTGATGCGCCCGGACATCTATGAGCTGGCCGCCTATGGCACCAAGTTAGGATTAAGAATGGTGATGGCCACCAATGGCACCCTGGTGGATGAAACCAGTATCCAAAAAATGCTTGACAGCGGCATTCAGCGGATGAGCGTCAGCATTGACGGTGCCAACGCCACCAGCCATGATAATTTTCGCAGAGTGACAGGCGCCTTCGATGCCTCACTGAAAGCCATGGAAATTGCTAAAAAAGCCGGGCTGGAATACCAGATCAACACCACCATCACCAAGATAAACCTGGACGAAATTCCGGCAATCCTTGACTTGGCAGTTTCCCTGGGTGCCGTCGCCCATCACATTTTCCTCCTGGTCCCCACCGGGCGGGGCAAGGCACTGGCAGAACAGGAAATTCCCCCCGAAGAGTATGAACGCATCCTTAACTGGTTCTACGACCAGCGGGACAAGGTTCCCCTACAGCTGAAAGCCACCTGTGCCCCCCATTATTACCGAATTTTGCGCCAGCGCTCCAAAGCTGAAGGAAAAAAGGTCACCTTTAAAACCCATGGCCTTGATGCCGTCACCCGCGGCTGCCTGGGAGGCATCGGTTTCTGCTTTGTCTCCCATATCGGTGAAGTCCAGCCCTGCGGTTACCTGGAAGCCTTTTCCGGAGATATCAGGAAGACCAATTTCAAGGAAATATGGGAAAAGTCTGAGGTATTTACCCGGTTGAGAGATTTCGATGCCCTGGAAGGAAAATGTGGCATCTGTGAATATAAACGTGTCTGCGGCGGCTGCCGGGCCCGGGCCTTTGAAATTACCGGCAACTATATGGCTGAAGAGCCCTACTGCACCTATCAACCGAAAAAGGCACAAGGAAAATAGAAATGGCCTTTGCCCTGTTGATTTTCCTGGCCTTCATCGGCCTGATCGGCACCTTGCTACCCGCTTTTCCGGGCACCGGCCTGATTTTTATCGGCGCCCTGGTCTACGCCGCCATCACTAGCTTTGCCATCCTCGGCATCAAAGCTCTGGTGGTTCTTTTCCTGTTTACCTTGGTCGGCATTGGAGGACAGTACCTGCTAACCAGTTTCGGAGCCAAAAAGATGGGAGCCAGCCGTTATGGAGTGATGGGAGCCATCATCGGTTTTTTTCTCGGGCTGTTGTTCATCCCCTTGCCCGGCGGTTCCCTTCTGGGGGCGTTTGCCGGAGCTTTCTGCTGTGAGATGGCTTTTGCCTTGAAAAGTGAGAGGGAAAGTTTCAAAGCCGGCGTTGGTGCAGTAATCGGAGCCCTGGCCAGTTTCTTTTTCGAGTTTTTTGTCGGGATGGCCATGGTCATCTACATTTTTTATCTGCTTTGGCCTCACCTGCAGATTCCGGCAGACGGCCACAGCATCGAGGTTTTTCACCAGGGAATGCAGCCCCTGATACAGTTTACACCGCACATTCTGTAAAACACCAAACCCGGCATAACGTGAAGTTCAGTTAATAACTTACTCTTGAATTGCTGTCACAAAAAACAAGAAAATTCTACTTTTTACCTGGCATTGCCGGGAATGCATTTCAGGATGTTCCGGCTTGGCTCGCAGCGAGTTTGGCCGCCGAACGAATCACCAGGACGGTGATTCGCGGTGGACGCCTCGGAGCCGGCCATGGACAGCCGGCGAGAATGAGTGAGAGCCATGCCGGAACATCCTGGAAAATTTCTTTTGGGTTGCGGGTGTTAGCCCGCCTTAGAAATTCTTCATGCTCTGGTACTTCATGGTTAAATAATTATTTTGACCATTTTGCGTAATCTTTATTGGTAAGTGACTAAACCATCGTAACCGGAACCAAAAAAGATTTCAGATGAAAATACTTTGAATATGTAACGACCACGAAGCACGCGAAAAACACGAAGGAACTAAAAAAATTGCTTTTCTTCGTGCCTTTCGTGCTCTGGTTGCATTCATTTTTTGATCTTTTGGCATAAAACCTCAGTTAAAAGTGCTTAACCCTGTAGCACCTGCTGCAAGGTCGTCGTCAACTCTTCCATCTTATACGGTTTGGCAATCACTGCTTTAAAACCGTAATCGGTGAAGTTGGCCATCACCGGGTCGCTGGAATAGCCGCTGGAAACAATGACCCTGACTGCCGGATCAATTTCAAGCAATTCAGCAGCCATTTCCTTCCCGCCCATACCTCCGGGGACGGTTAAATCAGCAATCACCACGGCAAAGGGTTGGTATTCCTCCATGGCCTTCCGGTAAGCTTCAACAGCCTGCTGCCCATCAGAGACAATCTCTGCCGTATAGCCGGCAGATTCCAGCATCTCTCCGAGAATTTCCTGGATGACCACATCATCATCCATCACCAAAATTTTTGCTGATCCTTTTTCAAGACTAATCGGCACCTCATTATCATGATCCACGATGCAGCTGTCACCAGTAGATGCTGGCAGGTAAAATATAAAAATCGCACCTTCCCCCGGCCTTGAAAAAACCGTAAGCAAACCATTATGATTTTTGATAATCGAATAGCAGGATGCCAGTCCCAACCCCCGTCCTTCATGCTTGGTACTGAAATAGAGATCAAAAATATGCTCCATAATTTTCCGGGGAATTCCGGCCCCCTGATCACGGACTGAAACTTTCACATAATCACCAACCGGCAGAGTTCCCACTGCTCTTTCATCTTCCACCCTGGCATTTTCAGCAACAATCTCAATTTCACCACCGTCAGGCATAGCCTGATCGGCATTGATCACCAGATTATGGATGACCTGACTGATCTGGCCGGCATCAATGACTGCAGGATGCAGATCAGCGACAAAATGATAGACAGGCCTGACAGTAGAACCGTGCAGGGCAAAATCTACCGATTCCCTGATCAGTTCAGGCAATACCACCTTTTTGGTAACTGGATCCCCGCCCCGGGAAAAGGTCAACAACTGCCGGGTAAGACCGGCAGCCCGCTGGACTGCTTTTTCCGCCTCTTCAAGTTTATGTTCAACCTCAGTCGGCAACAAACCTCCAATCCGGGCCAGAGCCAGGTTGCCACCGATTCCCTGGAGCAGATTGTTAAAATCATGGGCAATCCCACCGGCCAACAGGCCGATGGATTCCATCTTATCCGCTTTCAGCAACTGCTCCTGCAGCCGCTTTTTTTCGGTCAAATCGCGAAAAACCAGCACCACCCCGATGATCTCACCCTGCTGGTCAATAATGGGCGCCGCACTGTCACCAATCACCCGCTCAGTTCCATCACGGGCAACCAGAATTGTACCGTTGGCCAGTTGGAAGCCAGCACCTGGCCCACCGGATTCGTCCTTGTTCCCCGAGTATTTTCGTCAATGATCGTAAAAATTTCATCAAGTAGACAACCAGCTGCCTGTTCATGATCCCAGCCGATCATTCTCTCCACCTCCCGGTTGATCATGAGCACCCGACCATGGGTATCAACGGTAATCACCCCATCGCCGATACTGTGCAGAGTTACTGCCAGTCGTTCCCGCTCAGCCGCCAGTATATCCTCAGTTAATTTACGGGCGGTAATATCGCGGTTACTGCCCCGGATTCCCAGACTTTCACCATTTTCACCCATTACCGGTCGACAGATATGTTCAAACCAGCGTATTTCACCATCCTTTCGGAGAATGCGAAATTCTATCGGCTGGAAACGACCGTCTACAGATATTTCGTGCCGATGACCGATATAAATATGACGATCCTCAGGAATCACCAGCTTACGCATCAAGTGGTCATCGGCCATAAACTCGTCCGGCGGATAGCCGGTCAATTCTTCACATGAGGGCGAGACGAAAAGGAATTTCCCCGAAGGATCCCGCCAACATTCCATATCATAGGCAAAATCAGCTATGGTCCGATAGCGTTATTCACTTTCACTCAACAGTTTCTCGGCCTGCTGACATCGGACCCGGTAATCTTTCAATGCCATCACCATCCGGTTGAAATAATCAGCAAGAGTGTCCACTTCATCATGGGGAAAGTCCGCCGGGGAAAAATCCAGATCGCCATCGGCAATCCGCTTGGTTCCGGCAGTCAACCTGTCCATAGGTCGGGTAATGGAACAGGCAATCATCCAGCCAGTCAGGAGCACCAACAGCAAAGCCGTGGCAAAGGCAAACAAAAAATTTCTCCTCAACTTATGAAGCAGAAAATAGGCCTGCTCCCGGGGAATTTCATCCACTACCAGCAGCGGGATGCTGGAAATTTTCCGGGCCATGCCCACCATCGACTGGCCATCGAAGTCCTGGTATTCGGCAAAAGCAAAGGTTTTACCCTTCATAATCGCGGCAACCACCGGCAGTCTGGCAACATTTTTTGCTGTCAGCACCAGATTAATATCAGGATGAGAAACAATTTTTCCCGGTTTCAGCCACTATGTAAAGTTGTCCGCTGTTACCGGAACGATTGTAATCAACAAGATCGATAAAAAGATTCTTCAAACTGATTTCAGCCCGCAAGGTTCCAAGGTTCTCACTGGTCAACGGATCTTGTAAGGGATAAATGATTTGCAATTGTGGTTCCTGGTTCCAAGTTGTGAATAAAACCAGGTGATCTCCACCGATCTCCCAGTGAGGAACCTGGATTCCATCAGCAATATAACCATAGCGGAACAAGGATGCCTTGACCCAGTCATCAGTATCAGCCACCAAAATTTTCAAGATTTCTTTATTTTTCTCATAGGGGTAATGCAAAAAACGCCGGTCAGTAATCTGCCCCTCAAGCCGTTGAACCAGAAAGCGAAGATCACGATCGATCGAACCAACCCTTTCAGCAATTATATTCTCCGCCATCTCCAGCCTGGCCTTGCCAAGTTCCTGTACTCTCAAGTGTTGAGACTTCAAAACCACCTGTGAAAACGAAAACATCCCAAATCCCAAAGGAATCATGGCCACCAGCAAAAAACCGATTAACAGTTTACTGAACAGACTGATCTTCACCAGATCACCTCATCGGCCCGCCGTAAAATATCCCGGGTAATGCTCAGACCAAGCTTTTTAACCTCCTTCAATGACACCATCAGCTTGATTGTATCAGGATTTTGCACCGGCAGACTACCAACTTTTACTCCATGAAAAATATTGACAGCCATCCCGGCCGCCTGGAAGCCAACATCATAGACATCAGGGCTGTAGCCCATGACCCCGCCTTTGGCCAGCAGCACGTTATCAATTACCATCAGGGACAGTTTTTCCCGGCGGGAGCAGGCTAGCAGATCTCCGAACAAGGCCATGGGCAGAGGGTCCGGCACCATGAAAATACCATCAACTTCAGTCCTGGAGAGCCGCTCGCAGGCAGTTTTCATCTCCATGGCATCGCGTACCTGAATATCAACAATCTCTGTCCTGGTATCGGTGGAAGCCACTTTAAAAAACTGATCAATATGACCTTCAAGAAATTTTTCCTCAGGATTATGAAAAACCGCCACTCGCCTGAGACGAGGAAATGCTTCCGCGAACAACAGCAGTCTTTTCATCATCAGGGGAAAAGATATATGACTGACCCCGGAAATATTTTCGCCGGATTTTTTCAATAAAGCGACGATATGCAACTCAAGGGGACTGGAAACGGTGGTAAACAAGACCGGAATTTTTTAGCCCTCAGTAGCTTTTTTGACCTCCTGGGCTACCGGCGTGGTTACTGCCAGAATCAGATCATATTTCTGCCGCATAAACTCTCGCACCAGCACCGGAATACTCTCCCGGTGTTTATTGATATTATGGACGCTGTATTCCACGTCCACGCCTTCCCGGTAACCAGCCGCCGTCAAGCCGTCACGAAAACCGTCAGCAGATTTTAAAAACGGGGCGCCATAGACAATCACACCGACTTTAAGCATCGGGGATAATCCGGAGTCGGCAGCAGCCATTCCGGAACCAGCCGGCACCAGCACCAGAACTATCAAGGCCAGAAAAAGCCTGTTTATTTTCACTAAAATCCCGGGCTGACAACAGCTTGGAAGAATTTTTTTCATCCGGCAGTTTTTTTCTGTTGACATCACATATTCTCCATAGTAGACGGTCAATTTGATATATCGGCAAACATTCGGTTAACAATAAAAATCAAACTTGACAACAATAAACCGAGCATGGAGAAAAGAAAACCTTTTTTCACATCTTTGTGATCTCTGTACCTCCGTGAGAAAAAATAATTGGGTAAACCAAAACGCAAATAAACGTTTGTTTTTTTCTACTATTGCATCATAGTTGGTACTTTTAGCAGTTAGCCGAATATTTACACTTATCAACAAATATCCTCATAAGTTTACTAATTTTCAGCAGTGTCCGGCTAGAAAGTTGCATACTATCAACCGGAGCTGATTTCAGCGCTTTTTGGCGCTCGATCGCCTGCTTTTCCAACGGCTCATTACGCTAAAGTTGCCAAACTCGCCCTGTAGGGCTCAAACATGGCAACTTTCACGCTCCAATCGCCGGGAAAAGCAACGGCATCTCACGATGTCGCGCTTGAAACAGCACCGATTGCCGATATTGAACACGACGCAAAAAGCATACCGGACAGTACTGACTAATTTTCATTTTCAACTTAGCCAAGGACCCCACAATGGAAAAACAGACTGAACCGGCCTCGACATCCGGAAACCAGGAAATAAGAGCCGCTGAAAAGCCGCTGCCAAAAATCACCGTTTTCACCGACTGGTGCAAACAATGTGGCATCTGTGTTGCTTTTTGTCCCCAGCAGGTGTTGGCTATGGATGAAAACCGTCGGGTTTTTGCCAAATACCCGGAAAAATGTATTGCCTGCCACATGTGTGAACTCCGCTGCCCGGATTTTGCCATTACGGTTACCGAACCACCTAAAACAACAGGTAATGCGGGCAAAGGAGGGAACGCATGAGCAAAAAATCACCCTACCGTTTAATGCAGGGAAACGAAGCGGCAGCCGAGGGGGCCATGGCTGCCGGGGTTCGTTTTTTTGCCGGTTATCCCATTACTCCTTCTACTGAAATTGCCGAAATCCTCTCCATCCGGCTACCGGAACTGGGTGGCAAATTCATCCAGATGGAAGATGAAATCGCCAGTATCGCTGCCATTATCGGCGCCTCCCTGGGTGGTGCCAAAGCCCTGACCGCCACTTCGGGGCCGGGATTCTCCCTGATGCAGGAAAATCTTGGCTATGCCTGTCTGACCGAAACACCCCTTGTCATCGTTAATGTGATGCGGGGCGGTCCTTCAACCGGCCTGCCCACCAGCCCTTCCCAGGGAGATGTGATGCAGGCCCGCTGGGGAACCCATGGGGATCATCCCATTATTGTCCTCTGCCCCAGCTCGGTGGAAGAAACATTTCACTACGCGGTTAAAGCCGTTAACCTTTCTGAGAAATACCGGAACCCGGTTATCCTGCTGATGGACGAAGTAATCGGCCACATGCGGGCCCGGGTTGAACTGCCACCCTGGTCGATGGTCGAAACCGTCAACCGGATCAAACCCAATATGCCACCCGAATGGTATATTCCTTACGAACGCAGCTCCATGGGAGTTTCACCCATGGCCAGCTTCGGGGAAGGCTATCGCTATCATGTCACCGGCTTGGTCCATGATGTCAAAGGATTTCCCACCAGCAAACCCCGGGAAGCCCGGGAAAACATCCTCGGTCTTTTCAAAAAGATTGAGCGGGGGTTCAAGGAAATCTGCCTGGTTGATTACATTCATATGAAGGATGCCCAGCACGCTATTGTTGCCTATGGTTGCATGGTCCTTTCAGCCCGGTCAGCCATTGAACAGCTGCGGGCTGATGGCATCAAGGTAGGACTGATCAAGTTGGGCACCCTCTGGCCTTTCCCCCGCTTTGCCCTGGAACATTTCCTTCCCCAGCTCAAAACCATCCTGGTGCCGGAACTGAACATGGGCCAGATCTACCGGGAGGTGGTCAGGGTTAACGCCGGGCGGGCGGTAGTGGAAAAAATCAACAAAATAAATGGTGAAATTATCAGTCCGGATGAAATCATCAAATCCATGAAGGGACTTGCACGATGATCAGTAATGCTGAGTTAGTCAAAAAATACTGCCGCCATGACAAGAAATTTCCCCATATCTGGTGTCCCGGCTGTGGCAACGGCATCATTCTCAACGGTATGCTGCGAGCAATTGACAGCATTGGCCTGGCGAAGGATGACATCGCTTTTGTCTCCGGTATCGGCTGCTCCGGCCGGGCGCCGGTCTATGTAGATTTCAACACTCTACATACCACCCATGGGCGGGCGTTGGCTTTTGCCACCGGTTTAAAACTGGCCAATGAAAAACTCCAAGTGATTGTGGCCATGGGAGATGGCGATTCCACCGCCATTGGCGGTAATCATTTTATTCACGCCTGCCGCCGCAATATTGACATGACCGCAATCATTTTCAATAACTATATTTACGGTATGACTGGCGGCCAGTACAGCCCCACCACCCCACATGGCGCCAAGGGCTCCACCTGCCGGGCAGGAAACATAGAAAATCCTTTTAATATTTCAGCTTTGGCGGAGGCGGCCGGAGCCTCGTTTGTCGCCCGGACCACAACCTATCATGTCATGCAACTGCAAGACCTGATAAAAAAGGCCATTCGCCATCATGGTTTTGCCGTAGTTGAAGTGGTCACCCACTGTCCAACCCTTTATGGTCGGCTGAACAAGGTTGGCGGAGCTACGGAAATGCTTAAATGGCAAAAAGAATCAGCCATCCACAAAAAGAAAGCGGAAAAAATGACGGCAGAAGAACTGGCCGGAAAAATCATCACCGGAGTGCTGGTGGAGAGAGATCTACCGGAATATTGTGATTTGTATAATGAAATAATTCGTGAGGCTCAGGAACAGGTCAGCGGAGGAGAAGCATCATGACACAAGCAAGAACAGAAATTCGCCTGGCCGGCAGCGGTGGCCAAGGACTTATTACCGCCGGCATCATTTTGGCAGAAGCCGCCATTTATGACCGTAAAAACGTGGTCCAAAGTCAATCATACGGCCCCGAAGCCCGAGGTGGAGCCAGCAAGGCGGAAATTATCATTTCCGATGGCCCCATTTATTACCCGAAGGCCACCTGGGTTAACATATTGCTGGCCATGTCCCAAAAAGCCTGTGACCAATACCTCTATGACCTGACCATGGACGGCACCTTCATTGCCGATACCACCTATGTCACCCAGGTACCCACCAGCCGGGCGATCACCATTCCCATTTCCGCCCGCACCCGGGAAAAATTCGGCAAAGAGCTGTTCAGCAATATTGTCGCCCTCGGCGTCTTGGTGGGAACCACCGGCATCGTCAGTAAAAAAGCCATCAAAGCGGCGGTCATGGCCCGGGTCCCGAAAGGCACCGAAAAAATCAATGAGGAAGCGCTGGATTTTGGCTTTACCCTGGCAGCCGAAGCCAAAAAAAGCAAAACAGAAGCCGAGGAAATAACCGCAGATGATTAATTGATCATCCAGTAATTTGAATCCGGCGTCCCGAATATTTCCCTTCCATCATGAAAAACCCCGCTCAAATGGCGGGGTTTTTATACTGTAAGGAAGAAATAACCTACCTGATTTCAGCTAAAGACCGCAACCGACTGGCGCAACCGATCCACCACCCGCTGCTGACCAATAATCTCCAGGATTTCAAACATCCCGGCCCCTTTGAGCTGACCGGTAACCGCAGTCCGCATCCCGTTAATCAGAATGCCAGGCTTGACGTCCAACTCTTCGATCACTTCGCGAACCACCCGTTCCGTTTCAGCTGCCGAAAAATCCGTCAGGGAGACAAACCGATCAGCCAGCAAAGGCAGCCAGTCTTTTAAATCTGGATGTTTCAGTAGATTCTTCTTCAGGGCTTTTTCCTCAAGCTCAAAATCATCGGCAAAATAAGGTCGCCCCAGGGTGGCAAAATCAGTCAGGAAATGATAGCGGCTGCGGATAAGATCAATGGTCTGAAAAAACCAATCATGCCGTTCAGCCCCAAATTCGGGCTGCCAGATGCCGGCCTTTTCCAGCTCCGCAACCACATAGGGTTCCAGCTCTTCAACCGGCATTTCCCGCAGGTAATGGGCATTCATACTGATCGCTTTGGGATCGGTAATAAACTTGGGATCGTTCTTCTGGACGTTGAAAATGGAATTGGCCCGTTTTATCCCTTTCAGATCAAAGGCTTCAATCAGTTCATCCCGGGTGAAAAACTCCCGGGATTCATGATTTGACCAACCCAGCAGTACCAGGAAATTCACCAGCGCCCAGGGCAGAAAACCATGTTCCCGGTAGAAATGAACCGCCACCAGCTCGCCGTGGCTGCGCTTGGAAATTTTTGCCCGCTTGGGATCAAGGGTCAGGGACATATGGACAAATTGAGGAACAAGCAAATCCAGCGCCTGGTAAATAAGAATCTGTTTCGGAGTGTTGGCCAGACCATCCTGGCCGCGGAGAACATGGCTGATGCGATCCCTGGCGTCATCAACGGCGTTGGAAAGCAGGTATAACGGCTGGCCGTTTGAACGACAAATGACAAAATCCTCAATATCATCATATTTTTTTTCGATGCGGCCATAGACCAGGTCTTCAAAAACCACCGCCCCATTACCTTCGGGCACCTTCAAACGAATCGTGTACGGCAGCCCGGACACCTCCTTGGACGCCACCTCCTCCGGAGTCAAGTCCCTGCAGGTACCGTCATAGCTGAAATCAAGCTTCTGCTGCCGGGCAATTTCCCGTTTCTGTTCCAGCTCTTCCCGGGTACAGAAACATTTATAGGCTTTTCCACTTTCCAGTAGCTTCTGAGCCGCGGCCCGGTGTTCTTCACCAAACTGGGACTGGAAATAAGGTCCTTCATCCCAAGTCACCCCCAACCAGCTCAGACCATCGAGAATTCCCTGGATGGATTCCTCGGTTGAACGCTCGGCATCGGTATCTTCAATCCTGAGGATCAGCTTTCCGCCCATTTTCCGGGCGTACAGCCAGTTATAAATGGCGGTCCGGGCGCCGCCAATATGCAGATAGCCCGTGGGACTGGGGGCAAAACGTAAACGTACTTCCTGGTTCATCCTTCATTCCCCTCTTCAACAACTGGCAAAAAATCCGATAAAGTACCTAAATGGGAACAGATGTACAAACTATCCCCACTACTGATTACCGATCCACAAATCATCCGATCACAACAATGACCCGTGATTATCATTTCCGGCCACCGATTGCAAGGATTGGAACTCACGAAAAAACTTCATAGTTGGCCACGGAAAGTTCAGCAGAGACTTCCGATGATGAAAGATATTGAAGGAAAAGAAGTCAAAAAACCATGGACGCTGCTACGTCCTAACCTTTTTTGACCAGGAGTCACGCAGGGTCACTGCCCGGTTGAAAACCAGGGAGCTGGCTGTTGAATCCCGGCTGTCTACACAGAAATAACCAAGACGTTCAAACTGGAAAGGCTGGTCGGTTACCATCTTCACCAAGGCCGGTTCAACCTTTGCCCCTGAGAGAATTTCCAGGGAATCCGGATTTAAAAAATCAGTAAAACTGCCGCCATCTTTTGCCGCCCCGGGATCAAGAACAGTAAACAGGCGATCATACAAACGCACCTCAGCATCCAGGGCATGGGCCGCCGACACCCAGTGCAATGTTCCCTTCACTTTACGGCCATCCGGCGATGAACCACCACGGGTCAGGGGATCATAAGAACAATGTATTTCGGTGATTTCCCCGGTATATTCATCCTTCACCACCCGGTTGCAGGTGATGTAATAGGCATAGCGGAGCCGGACTTCCCGGCCGGGGGCCATGCGGAAGAACTTTTTCACTGGCTCTTCCATAAAATCGTCCCGCTCGATATAAAGCTCCCGTGAAAAAGGCAGCATCCTGGTTCCCGCCGCCGGGTCCTCGGGGTTATTGATAGCCTTCAACTCTTCCACCTGTCCTTCCGGATAATTATCAATCACTACTTTCAGCGGCCGCAAAACCCCCAGCAACCGTAATGCCTTCCGATTCAGATCTTCCCGCAGGCAGTATTCCAACAGGGCCAGGTCAACGGTGGAATCCCTTTTTGCCACCCCTATACGGTCGCAAAAATCACGGATAGCTTCCGGGGTAAAACCACGCCGGTGCAGACCGGCCAGGGTCGGCATCCTAGGATCATCCCAACCGGATACCAGCCCCTGCTCCACCAGCTGCAGCAGTTTGCGCTTGCTCATGATGGTATAACTCAGGTTGAGACGGGCAAACTCAATCTGCTGGGGATGGCATGGGGTCTTCAATTCATCAAGAACCCAATCATACAAGGAACGATGGTCTTCGAATTCAAGGGTACAGATGGAATGAGTAATACCCTCGATGGAATCGGAAAGGCAGTGGGCAAAATCATACATGGGATAGAGGCACCAACGGTTGCCAGTGCGGTGGTGTTCGGCCTTGAGGATGCGGTAGATAACCGGGTCACGCATATTCAGGTTACCAGAACTCATATCGATTTTAGCCCTCAGCACCCGGCTGCCATCAGGGAACTCTCCGGCCCGCATGCGGGAAAAAAGATCCATATTTTCCGACACGCTACGGTCCCGATAAGGACTTTCCCGGCCCGGTTCGATCAGGGTCCCCCGGTATTGACGCATCTGTTCAGGACTCAAATCACAAACATAAGCCTTCCCCAGTTCGATCAGCTGTACCGCGTACTGGTAAAACTGTTCAAAATAATCAGAGGCATAAAACTGGCGGTCCCCCCAATCGAAACCCAACCAGCGAACATCGGCCTTGATTGATTCAACATATTTCACTTCTTCTTTACTGGGATTGGTATCGTCAAAACGCAGGTTGCAAAGGCCGCCGTTCCTGGCCGCCAGGCCAAAATTCAGGCAGATGGATTTCGCGTGGCCGATATGCAAATAGCCGTTTGGCTCCGGGGGAAAGCGGGTCAAGACCCGCCCGTCATTTTTATTATTTGCTACATCAACAGCGATAATATCCTGAATAAAATTGCCGGCCGCGCCGGCTGCATTAACTTTTTGATCGTTCATGGAATCTTTTTCCCTCTTACTTTCTTAATGGCAAGGGCGAGTTTGGCAATTTTAGCGAAATGAGCCGTTGAAAAAACCGGCAAGTCAAGCGCCAAAAATGCCAAAATAAGCACTGGTTAGAAAGATAAAAAGCCTAACTGAACAGTAATATATTATTAGGATAAGATACTATAATCATAAAGATTTACCCTACTATGATTTCAGACTAGACTAGCAAGTATTTTTCTTCAAGTCAAAGGATAATAGCACGGATTCAAGACCGTTTCGGCATTTTAACAACATCAAACACCGGCGCTCATACTGGGCAAAAAGGGGCGTCATTTTTGCAGCTGGAACAATCCTGCAGGAAGGAAGTTAGCAAAAATGCCGGTTGTCCATGCCGACAACCGGCATGAAGGACAAAATTCTTTATCCAGGTAACTCAGTTGCGGACATAAGATTGTCCTCCATAAACTTCAGTTCATCAATCCCGGAGATGATGATTTCGGAATCGATTTCAAGCTCTTCGGGATCAATCTTGTCTTTATATTCTACCTGGCTGAGAAAAAATTTCATGCAGTTGAGGCGGGCTTTTTTCTTGTTGTTGGAACGAATAATGGTCCAGGGAGCCAGGTTCCGGTTGGTTTCAGAAAGCATCTGAAACTTGCGCAACATATATTGATCCCAATATTTCTGGGCCAGGTTGTCCACTGGTGACAGTTTATACTGCTTGAGCGGGTCACTTTTGCGGGACTCGAATCGTTTTTTCTGGACTGCGCGGGAAACTGAGAAATAAAATTTGAACAGGCGAATACCATCCTTGACCAACACTTCTTCAAAAAGCGGTACATCTTTCAAAAACCGCTTATTCTGCTCATCGGTACAAAATCTCATAACAGGTTCGACCATGGACCGATTATACCAGCTGCGGTCAAAAAATACCATTTCACCGGCCGACGGCAAATGGGTGACATAGCGCTGGAAATACCATTGGGTCTGTTCGGTTTCATTGGGCTTTCCCAGAGCCATGACCCGGGCACCTCGAGGATTGAGGAAGGCAGTAAAGCGCTTGATGGTGCCGCCTTTACCAGCGGCATCACGCCCTTCAAAAAGGAGCAGTATCCGTTCAACTGTAACAACTCAACCTTTTTTTGCCTTTTTGGCAGCTGATTTCTTCCCCTCCTGTACAGATTGTATCAACCAAAGCCTTCCGCCAGCTAGTAACCCTGCTACTTAAATAATCACATAATCGCTGGAGCAGTAGATGTCAATAATTTATAACCCTGTTCGGAATTCCAATACTGAAGTATTGGGGTTGCCAAAATGGTCAATGACGGTTATGCTATTGTACACAACAAGATAAAAGTTTTTCTGACCCTTGATTCATTCCTGCCGGTTTGGACCAATATTTTCAGGAAGCAGCATGAACTATTCCCTTATCAGCGGCTTGGCTGGCGGCCTTGGCCTTTTCCTGCTGGGCATGAACCTGATGATCGATGGCTTAAGGTTGGCAGCCGGGAACACCTTGAGAGATATTCTTTCCCGCTCCACGGCTACGCCGCTCAGGGGGATTTTTACCGGAGTACTGATTACCTCGCTGGTGCAGTCTTCCGGTGCGGTAACCGTTGCCACCCTTGGTTTCGTCAATGCCGGGCTCATGAACCTGACCCAGGCGATCACGGTAATTTACGGCACTAGCATCGGCACCACCATGACCGGCTGGCTGGTAGCCCTGATTGGCTTTCACTTGAAAATACAGGGCCTGGCCCTGCCGGTTATTGGCATCGGAATGGCTATGTTCATTGCCCAACGTGAACAGACGGTCGGCTATTTTGGCAAAGCTCTGGCCGGTCTGGGAATTTTCTTCCTCGGCATCAGCGTCCTCAAACAAAGTATGGCCGGCGTGGTCACCGGTTTCAACCTAAGTTCCATCAGCCACAATGGCTTCTTATCTCTGCTGCTTTATCTGGGCATCGGCCTGCTGATGACGATTTCCATGCAATCATCAAGCGCTTCCATCGCCATCATAATAACCTCATTTTCCAGCGGCATTGTTCCCCTTGATACGGCGGCGACCATGGTGATAGGCGCCAATGTCGGAAGCACATCCACCGATTTGCTGGCAACGATCGGGGCAACCCCGAATGTTAAGCGGGTAGCGGCAGCTCACATTGTCTTCAACCTGATAACCGGCATGGTGGCGCTGCTGATCCTTCCCCTGCTGCTATTTTTCATCCGGGATCTGAGATCCGACCCCCCGGAAATCCTTGCCCTTTTTCATACAATTTTTAATATTCTTGGTGTTCTCCTGCTCTGGCCCCTGACCGGCTGGTTGGTTCGAAGGCTGGGGAAATTCTTTCGTACAACCGAAGAAACTGAAGGAAAACCCCGCTACCTGGACCATACCCTGGCATCCACTCCGGTCTTGGCCATGCATGCTTTGGCAAAGGAATTGAGCCGGATTGGAGATATCACCTACCAGATGGCCAAAAATGCCATCAGCAGCAAAAAATCGGCCCATTCAGACCTCGGGCAGGAACGACAAAACGTCGAGCGGCTGGTGATGGCTGTTGGCGATTTCAGTGCCTGGATGAGTCGACAAAACCTGCCGCAGGAACTGGACGTGGTATTACCTAATGCGCTGCGGGTTTCCCGTTATTACAGCGAAATGGCGGAACTGGCAGAGATGGTGGAAGCCGGCCAATTGAAGATTACTCCCCTTGATGATGAGGTACTAACCACCAGGATCAGTCACTACAAAACTCGAGTAATACAGCTGCTGAAACTGGCTGATGTGGAGAAAACCACTTTGAGTGTAGAAGAATGTTCCCGTCAGCTTCAGGACACGGAAGCTGAATATCAACTACTGAAAGCCAGCCTGCTTCGAGCCGGGGCACAAGGACGCATGTCAGTCAGGCTGGTGGTTGACAATCTTGATATTCTCAGCAATATCAGAAGGATGGCCCAACAGTCGGAAAAGGCGATCCACTATCTTGCGACTTTGGAACAGTACAATATTCCAGACGTCGCTTCCCGGGAAAAGAATGCAGATAATCAGTCAGTTTCAGTCAGTTAATGAACATGGATCCCGTTAAAAGTCAGCGTCCCGTCTGATTTTCAGCTTTCTGAAGAAAATCCCAGCTTGGGGCAGCATACCAACAGGATTACCGCACATAGTTCAGACCGGTTTTTTTAGGATAATCATAAGAGAGAATGTGTCCACAG
The DNA here is from genome assembly GCA_964478545.1 of uncultured Thermodesulfobacteriota bacterium. Lineage (GTDB taxonomy): Bacteria > Desulfobacterota > Anaeroferrophillalia > Anaeroferrophillales > Anaeroferrophillaceae > DQWO01. The sequence continues at coordinate 216 of CAYZIS010000017.1, read as the reverse complement.
CCCTGGTGGATATCCTTCCATCTTTCACTATTCAGCTCAAGGGTTAAAACCGCACACGTCGGCATCCAGCCGAGTGAATTGGGGCATAGCCATGCCGCCAGCTCGGATATCCCCGGATTAGCAAAACATAGGGGTCAGGTCTTCATTCTTGACACATTCAATTTTTTTCAACCTTTCTGATTTTTCTTCTAAGCTTTTTGTCACTTCTTATTTTAT